>CANJPQ010000003.1 GCA_947476275.1 Fidelibacterota bacterium | reverse complement strand
CTATGACGCCGACTGGTTCCGTCAGGCGCTTTCCGAACGCGGCATCACTCCGTGCATCCCATCGAAATCAAATCGGAAAACACAGATCGATCACGACCAGCTGCTCTACCGCCAACGCCATCGGATCGAGAACATGTTCGGCAGGATCAGAGACTGGCGCCGCATCCACACACGTTACGACCGATGCGCCCACACATTCATGTCGGCCATTTGTCTCGCCGCTACAGTCATCTTCTGGCTATGATCAATGAGTCCTGACCCTAGTAACGGAAATGAATGCGGCAAGCGCGACAGCGAAGGAGAGGCAGCGAATCATTGGCGTTTTTCCGGTTCAGAAATTCGATGTGCCTATATTGTCCAACTGATTTCGAAATACTCTCTTTGATGGTAGTATAATACATACACCCTGTATAGTTGCGTCTAACCTATTCGCATCGGTCGCTATTGCCGAAGGATTCCGGCATTGCGTTTGCCGACGCTGCAGCCCCGTGTTCTTCGGCCGCCAGCGTCGCGAGATTTTCTGGTAGCGCGCTTGAATAAATGCGACCGCCTTGGCGGGCTGCGGTTAGCCGGCGCGGTCGATAACAAAACTCGCCGGCAGCGTCCCGCTGACGAGGCTGCAATCGCCCGAGGACTTCCGCGTCAGAGCAAGGCCGTACGACCGGTGAGAGACTAGCGCTGCTCGGGCGGTATGTGCGCGATCCGGGTGGCGTGCGCCGCTATATCCTCGTGGCTGTAGGACAGGTGTACGCGCTTTGCGGAGGGCGGGCGTTTAGCGACGGACAGGCCAGGGCGCCATTCGGTCGCCGGGCGGATCGGGCGACACACAAAGCCGCCGCCGCAGTTCGGACAGACGTTGCGCAGGCGCTTCTCTACGCAATCGGCACAGAAGGTGCATTCATAGGAGCAGATGCGCGCCTCCGTCGCCTGCGGCGGCAAATCCTTATCGCACCATTCGCAATTCGGTCTCAGGTCCAGGGCCATGGCTCGCTCCGTGCTTTGCGGCGATCCTTCCCGCGCCCGCCGCCGCGCGCAACTGCAGAAACTGTGCCGCCTAGCGCTTCACGTGGCGGCCGGTACCGTCACCGGCGCGGACCCATTCCCGGCCGCGATTGATGCGCATCTTAGCCTGCACCATCTCGTCGACATCGCACCCGTGCAGGGTCGCGACGCGATAGAGCAGGATCAGGATATCGGCGATCTCGTGGCCCACGGCAGCATTATCCATCTGGCCAACCGCCTCGGCGAGTTCATCGAACTCCACCCGCGCGCGCTCGACCAGGACCGATGGCGATGCCACCGGCCCGAATGTCTCCTCGCCCCAGGCGCTGATCGAGGATTGTGTTTCAGTCATCGCCGCTCCTCGGGCTTCAGTTCCAACAGATCCCATTTGTTGCCGTACAAATCCTGGAACACCGCGACCATGCCGTAACTCTCGATGCGCGGCTCCTCGAGGAACATGACGCCGCGATCACGGAACGCCATGTAGTCGCGGCGGAAATCGTCCGTGTGGAGAAAGAACGCGACGCGGCCGCCCGTCTGGTCCCTAATGCGCGCCTGCTGCTCCAGGTTGGTCGGCTTCATGAGGAGAATGCGGGTTTCCCGCGCACCCGATGGCGCCACCAGCACCCAGCGCTTGTCCGGCTCCTCGGGGACCGGCGTGTCGCTGATGAGCGTGAACCCGAGCAGTTGGGTGAAATATGCGATCGCGTCGTCGTAGTCTCGTACCAGTAGAGAAACAAAGGCGACGTGAGACATGGTTATCGCGGCAGCAGCGTCATGAGGCTCGACGTATCCCAGCGGCCGCCGCCGTTGGTCTGCACGGCGGCGTAGAACTGATCGACCAAGGCGGTGACCGGCAACTGCGCGCCGTTGCGCCGCGCCTCGTCCAGACAGATGCGTAAATCCTTGCGCATCCAGTCGACGGCAAAGCCGAAGTCGAACTTGCCCTCACACATTGTCTTGCCGCGGTTGTCGAGTTGCCAGGATTGCGCCGCACCCTTGCCGATCACGGCGATGACCTCTTCCATCGGCAGGCCGGCCTTGAGCCCGAACGACATACCCTCGGCTAGACCCTGCACCAGGCCGGCGATCAGGATCTGGTTCACCATCTTCGCGAGTTGCCCGGCGCCGCTGTCGCCCATGCGCTTACAGGCTTTTGCGTAGGCCAGCATCACCGGCTCGGCCTTGTCGTAGTCGGTCTGTTTGCCGCCGCACATGATCGTGAGCGCGCCGTTCGTCGCGCCGGCTTGGCCGCCCGATACAGGTGCATCCACGAACCCAATACCCAGACCTGCGGTCTCTCTCTGCATCGCCCGGGCACACTCCGCGGATGCGGTCGTGTGATCAACGATGCAACTGCCCGGTTCCAGGCCCGCCAACATGCCGTCGTCGCCGCAGATCACGGAATTTACATCCGCATCGTCGCCGACACAGGAAAACGCAACGGCGGCGCCGTGGCAGGCTTGGCGCGGTGTCGCGGCGGCGGCGTGACCGTACTGCTTGACCCAGGCTTCCGACCGGGCCGGATTGCGATTGTAGACCGTGACCTGATATCCCTTGGCCGCGAGATGCCCGGCCATGGGAAACCCCATCACGCCGAGGCCGATGAACGCCACTTTGGCCATGACCCTGAACCCCAATATGTTCGCTTAGCGAGCTAGTGAACTAGACCTTCGGTTTCGGGTTGCGATCAAGCCGAAATCGGCATTTGCTGCGCCATGTCACAAAATAGCCCCTCCGGTATCCTTCCCCTCGACGCCGCCGATTTCGGCGGCAGCGTGCCCGTGCTCGTTATCGGCGGCGGCGGCTGCGGCCTTTGCGCCGCCCTTTCCGCGAAGGAGAACGGCGCCGAGGTTCTGGTGTTGGAGCGCGATGCGTCGGCGCTCGGTACGACCGCCATGTCCACCGGCCTGATCCCCGCCCCCGACAGCCGATTCATGCGGGAGAAAGGCCTCAGCGACAGCCCAGAGCAGTTCGCCGCCGACATCATGAAGAAGACCAAAGGCCAGACCGATCCGGACATGGCACTGCATCTCGCCCGGGAAGGCGCGCCGACGGTCGAATGGCTCGCCGACGTGCACGGCGTTCCGCTGTCCGTGGTGGATTCCTTCCAGTACCCGGGACACAGCGCCAAGCGCATGCACGGCACGCCCAATCGCACCGGCGGCGAACTGATGGGCGCCCTGCATCAGGCGATCGAGCGCAATTCGATCGACATCATCACCGACGCACCGACCACGCACCTGTTCGCCGACGAGACCGGCCGTGTTCACGGCGCGCGCATTACACGCCCCGACGGCACCACCGAGGACATAGGCTGCGATACCGCAATCCTTGCCTGCTGCGGCTTCGCCGGAAGCCGGGAGATGCTTCAGGAATATATACCGGAGATCATGGAAGCGACCTTCTTCGGCCACCCCGGCAATAAGGGCGACGCGATCCGCTGGGGTCGCGCGCTTGGCGCTGACATCGCCGACATCCACTCCTTCCAGGGCCACGGCGGGCTCGCCTATGGCCAGGGTGTGCCGATCCTGTGGGCGCATATCATCCTGGGCGGGTTCCAGGTGAACGCCGAGGGCAAACGCTTCTCCAACGAGGCGCGCGGCTATTCGGAGCAGGCGACCGACATCGTCGCGCAGCCCGGGCGTTTCGCCTGGAGCATCTTCGATCAGCGTATCCACGATGCGATGAAGGAATTCGACGACTACCAAGACGCCATCAAGGCAGACTGCATCCGCCACGCCGAGACAGCGGAAGAACTGGTGAGAATCACCGGCTTGCCCGATGCACTCAAGGCGACGGTCGCGGATGTCGATGCGTTCAATCGCGGCGAGGGCAAAGATTCCTTCGGCCGCGACTTCTCCATCGGCAAGCCGCTGACGCCGCCGTATAAAGCCGTAAAAGTGTCCGGCGCCCTCTTCCACACCCAAGGTGGCATGACGGTCGACAAGGACGGACGCGTGTTGCGCGCCGACAAAAGCGCCCTGCCCAATCTGTTCGCCGGGGGCGGCGCCGCGCGCGGGATTTCCGGCCCATCGAATTGGGGCTATCTCGCCGGCAATGGCTTGCTGCCCGCCACGGTGTTCGGACGCTTGGCCGGGCGCGCCGCCGCATTACAAGTGCGCTGAGTCGTGACGTCGGCCGGCGCGTTTGGCGGTTTCGTCCACGGGCTCACGCTGGCCGACATTCCCCAGACCGTCGTCGATCACGCGCTGATCACGGTGCGGGATTCCCTCGGCGCGCTGCTCGGTGGCACGAACCTTCCTGAAATCCGCAAGATGCAGGCGTTGGCGCCGGTCGGTCCGGTGACGGTGATCGCGACCGGCCGTCGCAGTACCGCGGAGTATGCCGCCACTGTGAACGGCACCGCCGGCGTCAGCCTGGAGATGGACGAAGGCCATCCCCTCACCATCAATCATCCGGCAGCGCATATCCTTCCCGCGACGCTCGCCGTGGCGGAGGAAATCGGCGCCTCGGGTGCAGAAACGCTGACCGCCTTCATCGCCGGATATGAAGTCGCCGCCCGCGTCGGCCGCGCGACACGGCTGCGCGATGCGGTGCATCCGTTCGGCACCCACGCGATCACCGGCGCCGGGGCCGCGGCGGCAAAACTGCTGGGTCTGTCGGCGCAGGACATCTCCGTCGCGATCCTGATGGCGGCCGGCATGACGTTGGCCTCCTCGCAAACGGCGGCGAACGCCGGCGCCCACGTCCGCAACGTCGTGTCCGGCCTCACGAACGCCAACGGCATCCTTGCCGCGCGGCTGGCGGGCGCGGGCCTGACCGCAGAACCGGACGCCCTGGAGGTTGTCTACGGCAAAATCCTCGGCGAACGCTTCGATGCGTCGCAGCTGACGGAGACCCTCGGCCGCGAATGGCTGATCCTGCGAAATTACTTCAAGGTGCACGCGTGCAGCCGTTGGAATCACGCGCCGATCGAAGCCGCCTGTGCCGCGACGGGCGGCAAGACGCTGGCGGTCGACGACATCGATCATATCGTGGTGTGGACCTACGATCCGGCGATTCGCCTGCACTGGCAAAGCCCCGCCAATGGATTCGCCGCGAAGCACTCGATCCCTTACAACGTCGCCGTGCGCGTGCTGCATGGCACGAACGGCATCGAAGCCTATGAAGACTCCACGGTGCATGATCCGGACGTGCGCGCGCTGGCCTTGCGCACCACCGTGAAAGAGGACCCCGCTTACACCGCCCAGGTGCCGGAGGTCCGCCCGGCCCGCGTCGAGATCATCTTGAAGTCCGGTCAAAGATTGACAGCCGCGTGCGACCGTCCGCCCGGAGGCCATGACAATCCGTTCGCCCCGGACGTCTTGCCGGCGAAATTCCGTGCACTGGCCGGACGGGTATTGGATGCTGGGCAGATTGAAGCGCTGGATCGGGAAATCAATGCGCTGCCGCGCGCCCACAGCATCGAAAATTTGATCGCGTGTTTGCGCACGTGAAGGAGGAAGCATGAGCGGCCGACAAGACACCGGCACCCGGCGGCGCTTCGGACTGAGCGTCGCCGCGATCACCGGACTCACCTACCTGATTCTGCTGGTGCTCGGCGCGTTCAATCCGGAAGCATTGGCGCAGCCGGTCGGCGATGGCCGTTTTTCGGTCGGGTTATTGGTGGGCTCGCTTCTGCTCGTCTTCATCGTCGCCTGTGGCGCGATCTACACTTTCCTCCTGCCTGAAAGCGGCGAACCCACATGAACACCGCCGCCTTCGCCGTCTTCCTGGTATTCATCGCGATCACGCTCGGCATCACGGCCTGGGCGTCGCGCCGCGTGAAGTCGCGGGCAGAGTTCTACGCCGCCGGCAGTTCCATCTCCGGCACGCAGAACGGCCTCGCGCTGGCGGGCGACTTCCTGTCTGCGGCGGCCTTCCTCGGCGTTGCCGGTCTTTACTTCGGGTCGGGATACGACGGCTTCGCCTATGGCATCAGCGCCATCGTCGGCTGGCCCGTACTGCTCTACATCCTGGCGGAGCGCATGCGCACGCTGGGACGCTATACGCTCACCGACGTGCTGGCCGTGCGCTTGCGCAACAAGCCGATCCGCATCTATGCGGCATGCGCGACTTTGAGCATCCTCGTGTTCTACATGATCGCGCAGATGGTCGGCGCCGGACTGCTGGTCAACCTGCTGCTGGGTCTCGACTTCATCTGGGCGGCGCTGTTGGTCGGTGCGCTGATGATCATCTACGTGGTGTTCGGCGGCATGGTCGCAACCACCTGGGTGCAGATCATCAAAGCGAGCCTTCTGGTGCTCGCCGTCATCTTGATGGCCGTGCTCGTCCTGAAGCGTTTCGACTTCAGCCTGAATGCACTTTTCGAGGCGGCCATCGCCAACCACCCGCAGGGTGCAAAGATCATGGGGCCGATCGGGCTGATCGACGGCATCGGCACGGCCGTCTCCCTCGCCCTTACGCAAGTGTTCGGCCCCCCCGGCCTGCCGCACGTGCTGATGCGATTCTTCACGGTCCCGGACGTCAAGCAGGCCCGCAAGTCGGCCTTTGTGGCCACCACCATCATCGGCTTTTTCTCGTTCCTCATGATCATCGTCGGGTACGGCACCATCGCGCTGCTGACCAACGATCCGACCTACATGGTGAACGGCCAGATGAAGGGCGGCGGCAACATGGCCGCGCTCAACCTCGCCCATGCGCTCGGCGGCGACCTACTGCTGGGGGTGATTGCAGCCGTGGCGTTCTGCACCATCCTTGCGGTGGTGTCGGGCCTCACCCTCGCCGCAGCGGCGGCGGTGTCTCACGACCTCTACACCGCCCTGCGCGAGACCCCGGTGACGGAGAAGGAGGAAATCCGCGTCTCCCGCATCGGCGCCTTCCTGTTCGGCGCGGTGTGCATCGGCCTCAGCGTGATGTTCCAGCACATGAACGTGAACATCCTCGCGACCTTCGCGATGTCCGTGGCGGCGAGCGCCACCTTCCCGGTGCTGATCCTGGCCCTGTTCTGGAAGCCGCTCACGACCGCCGGTGCGGTGATCGGCGGCAGCGCAGGCCTGATCGCGGCGGTGGTGGCGCTGGTGACGGGACCGGGGATCTGGACTGCGGTGCTGCACTTCGATGCACCAATCTTCCCTTATCAGTTCCCGACCATCCTCTCCCTGCCGCTGGCGCTGATCACGGCGGTGATCGTGTCCCTGGCCCGGCCCGAGAAGATCAAGGCTTCTGCTTGAGCACGAAATCGATCTCGTAGAAGCCGCCCGACTTGGGACGCCCGCGCACGAACCGCCGCGTCATTTCGTAGCCGTCCTTGGTCGCCGTAACATCGACGGCCTTGGGATCGATCTCCACATCGATCGCGAGGAAATCCGCGACCACGCCCTTGGGATCGAGACTGCGATAGCGGCCGAGTTCGTTGGTGTATGCGTTGTAGGCGATCGGGAAAGCGCCCTGGCCGGTTTCGACCTTCAGCGCGATCTTGATCGTGGCGTCCTTCACCAACTTTCCAGACGCGTCCTTCACGATCCCGGCAAACCCGCCTTGCGAGATCGGCGATCCGTCCGGGTTGAACAGTTCACTGACAAAATAATCGTCGCCGTCGGCGCGCGACGGACCCGCGCTTGCCCACAATAAGATGGCGCAAGCAAACACCCCGCACGCTGCCACACTTTTTCGAACACGTATTTCCATGTCACGAAAGATGTAGAGGATCACGCACCCCGATGCCAGCCGGACTGGGTTTCACCAGCCGAACTTTATGCCGGAATTCGCCCCGCTTGCCTTGTGGCGCAGCCTGAAGTTGGGCACAGTCTCGGCCTCTTTTCCGGCTGTTCCAGGTGGATAACATGCGGACTCTTCACCACTTTGTGCGCGCATTCATCGCGAGTGTGGTGCTTGCCTCAGGCCCGACCCTGGCCGATCAAATCCCCGGCATGGGCAACCTGTCGGGCACGGTCACCGTGGCCAAGCCTGTCGGTCAGCTCACCGTCTACGCCCTGAATACCGACAAGAACGTCGGCTACATGGTCTACGTCGTGAAGGGCGCCTACCGGGCCGTGAATATGTTTCCCGGCCACTATGAAATCTCCCTGCGCGGGACTGTCGGCCAGCTGAACTGGTCCCTGCCCCAGCAGACCGTGAAAATCGAAGTCGCGGCCGGCAAGACGGCCACAGCCGACTTCAGCTTGAAGGACACCACCATCGCGCCCACCTACGTGGGCGGGATGCCATACCCCGACGCGAAGATCGAACCCTACGACAAGGTGTATCCGAAGGGTCGCGGGCGCGAGTTGCTGGAAAACATCTGCTTCGGTTGCCACACGGTGCAGCTCTATCCCTACAACGTGGTGCGCACCTATCCCGGCGGACGTCCCGCGCACGACAAGGCCGGCTGGGCGATCACCATCGATCGAATGGCCAAGGGTGTCGCCTTCAATGCGCGCGGCAAGGCGTCGATGTTCGATTCAAAGCTTCTGTCGGACGCGGACCGTGACATTCTCATCAACTACATTACCGAAAACTTCGGCGAGGACTCCACACCTCGCGCCGTGCTGCAAGTCGACGAGCCTGCGTTGGATGACGCCGCCCTCGCAAAAGCGCAATACGTCGAATATCGCTTCCCCAACACGCCTGGCGACGACGATCGCTTCGTTCACACGAGCGATTTCGACAGCAAGGGCAACGTCTGGATCATGGACCGCGGAGCGCAAAGCCTGGTCGAAGTGAATCCGCGCACCGGAACCTTCACGGACCACAAGGGGCACGGCGGCGGCGAGTATCTCGCCGTCGATATCGACGACACGATCTGGTACGGCGGGTGGCGGCACTACGATCCGCGCATCAAGAAGCATGACGAGTACAAGTTCGAAGGCGGCACCAACGGCCGCCCGATCCCGATCAGCTCCATGGTGTTCGATTCCAAGGGCGATCTTTGGGGCTCGACGCTCACAGGCGGCGGGATCGCGAAGTGGGATCGCAAGACCGACAAGGTCACGTGGTGGGATGTGCCGGTGATCCGCAGCCGCCCCTACGGCATCTCGCTCGATCACAACGATAAGGTCTGGTTTGCCGAGTATCACAGCAACGGCATCAGCAGCTTCGATCCCAAGACGGAAGAGTTCCGCCACTATCGCGTGACGCCGGAGAACACTTCGAATATCCGGCGCGTGACTGCGGACTCGAAGAACTTCATGTGGACAGCCACGTGGGGCAGCCGCGCCATGCAGAACGGTGCGCTTTATCGCGTCGATCCGAACAGCGGCGAGTCAGTGGGTTATAAGATCCCGATTTCCAATACCAATCCCTATGACTCCGACGTCGATGACGGCGACAACGTCTGGGTCGCGACCGACAACCACATCGTGATGTTCGATCAGAAGTCCAAAAAGTTCACGATCTACCCGACCCCGGAACGCACGGATATCCCCATGCTGTCGATCACCCGCGACCGGGCGATCTGGTACGGCCCGCGCAATGCCGGCCAGTCTGGCGGCTATGGCGGGGCCGCGGGCGTCCTTTTCCCGGACAAGGACAAAGTGAAGGATCTGGGCGCCTACTATGCGAAAAATAGCTGGCGCGACCGCAAGGCCAACGCCAAAGCCGCGCCCGTCGCCGTCACCGGGGCCACAAAATTGTCACCAGCCCGTGCCAAGAATGCCGGCGCTTACGAGAAAGCGCTGGGCCTGCCCCCACTCCCCGATGACGCAGGTATCACGTCGAACACCATTCGCGGCGGGGCCGCACAGGAATAGGACTGATGACCCGTTTTTCGATTGCCGTACTGGCCTTTGCTTTCGCCACCCCCGCATGGGCGCAAGATGCCGCCTTGCTGGATGCCGGCAAGCGTGTGTTCCTGAAATGCCGCTCCTGCCACAGCGTGGAAAAGGATGCCGGCAACATGACCGGCCCCAACTTGTGGGGCGTCTTCGGCCGCAAGGCAGGCACGGAACCGGATTTTCAGTATTCCGAAGCGGTGAAGAAGTCGGGCATTGTGTGGGACGAAGCCAAGATCGACGAGTGGCTTTCCAGCCCGAAATCGTTCCTGCCCGGCAACAAGATGGCCTTCATCGGCTTGCCGAAGGAAGAAGACCGTAAGGCCGTGCTTGCCTACCTCAAGAAGAAGAGCGCCGAGGAGTAGATTCACCGTCGCCGCGCTGATCCTCGGCGCCGCGGCCTGCTTCTCACTCCCGGCCGCGGCGGACACCCGCCTCGCCGCCATTCGCGCGCGCGGGCACGTTACGTGCGGCGTGGTCGCGCGCGTGGCTGGGTTCACCAGCTTCAACACGTCCGGCCGCGCCATCGGTTTCGAGCCGGACCTGTGCCGCGCGATCGCAGCGGCGATCTTCGGCGACGGTGAGAAAGTCGCCTTCGTTCCGGCGGATGCCGTCAACCAGTTCAAGAGCGATGCATCGCTCGATTTGGTCGCACGGCGGCTCACCGTCACCCTCCAGCGGGATGCCGGCCTCGGCCTGCTCTTCAGTCCGGTGGTATTCTATGACCGCACCACCGTGATGGTGAGAACGGAGAGCGCGGTGCAGGACCCGGCGGCCCTTGCGCGCCGTCCGATCTGTGTGCGGGCGTCGTCCGAAGCCGCCGAAGCGCTCGTACGCCACTTCAGTCTGAACAAGCTGGAACTCACGACGGTCCCCCACCCCACCTTCGAGGCGGCGGCAAAAGCTTTCGCCGACGGCGCCTGCGAAGCTCTGGCCGGCGACCTCTCGCAACTCGCTGCGGAGCGCGCGGGACGTCGGGACCTCGCGATCCTGCCGCAGACCTTGTCGAAGGAGCCCCTCGCGCTCCTGACGCGTGCCGAGGATGTACAGTTCGCCGCCGTGGTGCGATGGACGATCTACGCGCTGATCGCCGCGGAAGAAATGAATGTGACGGCCGGGAATATAGGGTCACGCAGGCGCGACCCGGACCCTGACGTGCGCCGCCTCATCGGTGAGAGCGCGGGCAACGGCAAAGCGCTGGGGCTCAATGAACGCTGGGCCGCGAACGCGATCCGGGCGGGCGGCAACTATGGGGAACTCTTTGCACGGCACTTGGGCGCGGACAGCCCGCTCAAGCTCGAGCGCGGACCGAATGCGCTGTGGACCCAGGGCGGCCTGTTGTACGCGCCGCCCCTGCGCTAGTTACATACATTTTGCGTCTGACATAAAGACGCCTATCGTCGAAGAACATAAGTAAACGGCGTTGGCTCAATATCCCGGTGTCCGTTGGCTGCTAGAATGAGGGAACACGCTCTCATTCCACGCTCAAATCCCTGCGTACCTGAGCGAGCTACCCTTACTGAAGTGATGGGAAGAGATTCTCCTGAATGCCCAGCTCTCCTCATTTCAAGGTATGGGATCACGTCCGCCTCCTTCGACCTAAAGAAAGGTCGATGAGATTCAACATAGTTTCCAAGCGAAGCTATAACGCGCCATTCCGATTCATGGCTTAGTGTCGGGTGCTTGAGAAGCGGCAGCAAGTTCTCAATATTCGCCATAAGTACTGACTGGCACAGGTCATCACGTTTTTCTGGCGCAAGCGTGGGAAGCTCTATATCAGCCCTTTCTCGACTGTCGCGAAATGTACGCAACAGCCCCCTTATTGCTTCCCTTTGCTTAGATTCATTGTATTCCACTTTCCGAATCGAAATTCCCTTCCCCTGCGCTCCCGGATCATTGGGCGGCAAATGAGCTATGTCGCCGAAGGCGGCGTAGTCATTGATAAATCGATACATGTCGAATTCAACAGCTACTCCGCCACCTTGATGGCCATAAATCGTCCACTGGGGCAACAGATCTGGACTCTCACAAAAGCAAGCAACGTAAAAATCGAACAAAAGGCCCCGCGTCTTGAACCTGTCAATTACAGCCTCAAGATCCCGCTTAAGTGTGGGGGCGCCTTGTAACTCGGCTGGGTTCTCTTCAACTATTGAAGTAAGCAGATAAAATCCGTACTCCAATTCCGTTGCATCATTCATGAAGCGGACGTTGGTTAGACGCACATTACGTCCGCTCACGACGCTATGAAATGCAGGAAGAGAGGTGTAGTGCCACAAGCGCTGTCGAACATTACCGCGAAAGGCAACATCTATCGTTTGAATTTCTTGAGTCCAGAAGCGAGCGCTCTCTGAACTATAGAACGCAACCTCAGCCTCGGAGAATTCCGGAGCTAGTTGACGTTCTAGAGTCTCGGCCGGCTCAAGGCCCATCTCGACTAATCCTGATGCTTGAAATTCCTAAAGCCGCCCTTGCGCTAGACAGCACGCCTAGTTCGGGCGGAAGTCCTGGTTCGGCACCGGCGGCGCGGTCGGGCGGATGACACGGTTAAACTTGAAGTTCGCGGCCTCGTGGCAGCCGTTACATCCCGCCGTGAGCGCATCGAACGCGGCGTCGAACTTCGCGGTATCCTTCGCTTCGATGGCCGCGCGCAGGTCCTTGACCGGCCCGTCCACATACTGCGGCACCAGTTCCGTGAGCGGCTTCGGCACCTTTTCATGGGTCGGGTGGAACTTGACCATGTCTTCGAACCCTTCGTTGAGTTCGTCGGTTTCATAGTCCGCCAGTTGCCAATTCGCCATGCCTCCGGCGAGCGCAAGTTTGGCGTGCCGCATCTGCTGGAGGGTCATGATTTCGCCCAGGCCGGGCACGTAGGCCTCGGGCACCTTTTGCCCGCGCCCCTGGACGAAGGCGACGACCGCAATCGCGAGTGCGGCGATGGAGAGGATGGTGGCGAGACGCGTGTTGTCCATGGCGGATCTCCTCGGAGCGATGTCGCGAGGCTAGCCCATCCGTTTCGCGCGGGCTATTACGTTTAGCTCACTTACACTTCAGTTCCGCGTCCTTGTTCTGCGGAAACTGGTCGCGGCCGTCGGCGTCACCGCACTTCCAGCGCACGATCAGACCTTTGGGATTGCCCGGCGACGGATCTTGCGGTTCACCCGACGTAAAAGTCTCGTTGGCGACCTTGAACTTGCAAGATGCCTTGCCGTCGCACAACTTCGCCACGTCGTCCTTGACGTTCTTGCGCTCGCCCGCATAGCCCCAACTGGCTTGGCTGATGGCGAGGGTGGCTTGCGCCGAAGCAGCGGCGGGTATGAGCGTTACGGCGGCGATCAGCAGCATACGCTTCATGGCAGCCCTCTCCGTCCTTATGCCAGCAAACACTAGCCCTTTAACGCGGCCGAAATCCACCGCTCCGTGGCCACCGCCTGGCAGCGCCGGGTTGCTCCGCCTCGCCCCAGCGCTTAGGACTCTGTGACTCATCCAGGAGGTCCCTGCCGTGAATGCGCTGCCACCGCTGAATCCGGAAACCATCAAATTTCTGCAGGCCCCGCGTCGCATGCTGATCGACGGTGCATGGGTCAACGCCGCATCCGGCGAAACCCTCGACGTGTTCAACCCCGCGACCGAGGAAAAGATCGCCACCGTGCCCGCCGGCGGTGCGGCCGACATCGACGCGGCCGTAAAAGCCGCGCGGCGCGCCTTCGACGACGGCAAGTGGACGCGCATGGCGGCATCCGAACGCGGCAAGCTCCTCTGGAAACTCGCCGACCTGATCGAGGCCAATGGCCCCCGGCTGACGGAGGTGGAGGTTCTGGACAACGGCATGGCGCTCAATCCCGCCGGCAAGTTGGCGGTGCCCCTGGCGGCCGCCACGCTGCGCTACTACGCCGGCTGGCCCACCAAGATCACCGGCGACGTGATTGCACCGGACCCGCGCATGCCGGGCGCGGAGACGCTGACCTACACCCGCAAAGAACCGATCGGTGTGGTCGGGCAGATCACGCCTTGGAACTATCCTCTCGGCATGGCGACCATGAAGCTCGCGCCTGCGCTCGCCGCCGGCTGCACCGTGGTGCTGAAGCCGGCGGAGCAATCGCCCCTCACGGCGCTCATCCTCGGCGAACTCGTGCAGCAGGCAGGCATTCCGGACGGCGTTGTGAACATCGTCACCGGCACAGGCGAGGCTGCGGGCGCTGCCCTCACCGCGCACCCGCTGGTCGACAAAGTGGCCTTCACGGGTTCGACCGAGGTCGGCCGCCTGATCCTCAAAGCGGCGGCCGGCAATCTGAAAAAGGTATCGCTGGAACTCGGCGGCAAGTCGCCGTTCATCATCATGCCCGACGCGGACCTCGCCAAGGCGATCCCGAGCGCGGTGTATTCGTCGTTCTTCCTACAAGGGCAGAACTGCATGTGCTCGAGCCGCCTGTTTGTGCACAAGACGATTTTCGACTCTGTGATGGACGGGATGGCGAAGATCGCCTCGGGGATGAAGATCGGTCCCGGCCTCGATCCCACGACCAACCTGGGCCCGCTCATCTCGTCAGAACAGTTGGAACGCGTTCAGGGATACGTCGCCAGCGGACGGGACGAGGGTGCCACGCTCGTCACCGGTGGCAAGCGCCTACCCGGGAAAGGCTACTTCATGGAACCGACGGTGTTCGCGCACGCCAATCCGAAAATGAAAATCGTGCGCGACGAGATCTTTGGTCCCGTCACGACCGCCCAGATGTTCGACACCGACGACGTCGATGCCATCGCCCGCCTCGCCAACGATACGGACTACGGCCTGGTCGGCAGCGTGTGGACGCAAAACGTCTCGGTCGCGCACAAGCTGGCGGCGCGCATCCGCGCCGGGACCGTCGGCATCAATCACCATGGTCCAGCAGGGAATAACGCGCCATTTGGCGGGTTCAAGCAATCCGGCTGGGGCCGGGAGTTCGGCAAAGAGGCCCTGGACCTGTATTTCGAGACTAAAACCGTGTTCGCCAATCTGTGATGGCGATTCCCGCCCATTGGGTGGGATCATCCCTGCGCTGAGGCTTTCCCGGTCCGGGCCTTTATGGCCGTATCCGGACTCGGATTTTGATGCGGGGGATTGTGTGACTGAAGCGACTGCCACGGACCGTAAAACGGGCCGGTTGCCCCTCATGCTGTGCATCGGGTGGGGTCTGGGGACCCTGGGCATCGCCATCATGTTCAATTCCACGAACATCCTGATCCTGCGGTTTATGACCGACCAGCTCGGGATCGCAGCGGCCGTCGGCGGACTGCTGATCGGTGCGTCGAAGGTCTTCGATGCCTGCATGGACCCCGTGATCGGCGGAATCAGCGACCGGACCAAGACCAAAATCGGCCGGCGGCGGCCGTTTCTGCTCGGCGGCGGCCTGCTGTGTGGCTCGGTCATGGTGATTATGTTCAACGTGCCCCAGCTCGACCCGACATCGTCGACGATCTACATGGGCGTGGCCCTCATCCTGTTCGCGGGCGCATACGCCACCTTCAACGTGCCCTATCTCGCCATGCCGGCGGAGATGACCGACGACTATCACGGGCGGTCCTATCTCATGTCGTTCCGCGTCTTCGGCGTTTCGATCGGCCAATCCCTGGGCGGCTGGCTTGGACCCACGATCCTCGCGGCCTATCCGGGTCCCGAAAAACGTACCGGCTACGATGTGATGGGATGGACGCTTGGCGCCATGACCTTGATTGCCTGCCTTGGTTGCTTCTTCCTCACCAAGCGCGCCCGCTTCGCAAACCGGCACGAGGGAGTCCATCTCCCCGTGTGGCAGCAGTTCAAGCTCGCCTGGGACAACAAGCCGTTCGTCATGCTCATGGGGACGAAGCTGTGCCAGCTCATGAGCCTCTCGGTCGTGCAGGCAACGCTGGCATTCTTCACGCTGCGCGTCCTGAAGGCATCCGACACGGTGCTGGGCAATCTCACGCTGATTCAGACCGCATGCACCCTGCTCATGATCCCGGTGTGGATCAAGGTCAGCCGGCGCATCGGCAAGCGCAACGCCTACATGATCGCGGCATCGATGTACGGCGTCTGCATGTCCACGTGGCTGTTCAGCGGACCCACAGAGCCTCTGTTCATCACGTACACGCGGATGTTCTTCACCGGGGCGGGTGCCTCGGGCCAGTTGCTGCTGGCCGCTTCGATGTTGCCGGACACGATGGAATACGATTACCGCCGGACGGGTATGCGGCGGGAAGGCATCTTCTCCGGCATCTACACCACCATCGAGAAGGTGGCGTTCGCGCTGGGGGTGACAATCCTCGGGACGTTCCTGGGCGCGATGGGCTATGTCCAGAGCACCGGCACAGCCGTGGAGCAGCCGGCCAGCGCCATCACGGCGCTGTACATCTGCATCGGTCTCGCGCCCATCACCGGCGCAATCACCAGCTGCCTTTTTCTGTGGAACTACGACTTGTCGGAAGAGAAGCTCAAGTCGCAGGGCGTCGTCACCTAGGGAGACGCGCGTCGCGCCTCATCTAAGCGCGGCGGGGCACCAAAGAGGCACGGACCGGGCGCTCGTCCTCCCACAATTCATGACTCGCGGCGCGGAAGCGCTGGCGCATCTCCATCGCCAGGCGCTGGGCCGTGGCATCGTCGTCGGCAATGTAGGTGGAGCCCTCGAAACGGGACCCGTCACGGTCGAGCAGAACGCAGGTGTATCGGCGCACGCGGACATCCCCCAAACGTTATGCGAGCATGATGTTTGGTACCGGGGGGAAAGGCAAGCCCTTCATCCGCCCAGCGGTGTGCAGGATCTATTCAGGTGCGGCTATTCTGGCCCCAGCCGACAGTGTCGGCACGGATCTGGGGGGCTGGAATGAAGCGTATCCTGAAAACCATCGGCTTGCTGGTCGGACTGGTCGTGGGATTGGCGGTCGTGGGCATCGGCAAGTTCCTGGTCGATAGCGGACAGTTCACCGAACTCCATCCGCATTTCGAAGGCACTTGCACCAGCCTTGCACTCGCCAAAGGCAGTTCGGAAGACATTGTCATCGATCACGCGGCGGGGTTCGCCTACCTCTCCGTCCTGGACCGCAAGAGCCTGATGCGCAATCCCGAGCTGGACGGGGCTATCGAACGAATTGATCTGAAGGCAGACACCTGGACCGTTGAACCGGCATTGGAGAGTGGCCCGTCGGATCTCCACCCCCACGGCATGTCACTCTATGTCGGTCCGGACGGCGCCAAGAAGCTGTTCGTCATCAGCCATCCGCACAACAAGCCGCACACGATCGAGATTTTCGACGCGACCGAGGACGGCAAGTGGAAGCATGCCGCGACCGTGCGCGACACGCTGTTCGTCAAACCGAACGATCTCGCCGCGGTGGGGCCGAACCAGTTTTACGTCGCGAACGATTCCGGCGCCAAGAACGGCTTCGATCGCGCAACCGAGATGATGCTCGGGCGCCAACTCTCCACCCTCGCCTACTACAACGGCGACAAGGGTATGCCGGCCGTCGTGGATATGACGGGCGCCGGCGGCATCGCCGTGAGCGCGGACGGCAGCACCGTGTGGGTCGCTGAGACTGCCGCGAAGCGCATTCAGGTGTATGGGCGCGATGCGGCCGGCGGGAGCCTGACGCCCGTGCGCGTCATTCCCTTAGCCGGCGGTCCCGACAACATTGACGTCGCGCCGGATGGCTCCCTGTGGGTGGCGGCCCACGCCAACACACTCGCGCTGGCGAAGCACTTCGCGGCCGGCGCGCCGGCCCCGACCCAGATCTTACATATCGAGGATCCCGCCAGCGCTGCTCCGAAAGTGACGGAGGTGTACCTGAACGAGGGCGAGCAGTTCTCCGCCGGCAGCGTCGCGGCGGTCTACAAGAACAAGATGATCCTCGGCTCGATCACCGAGGAGAAGCTGCTGGTCTGCACCCTGCCGGGAGCGAAGACAGAATGAGACTCCTCAAGGGCCTCGGCTATCTCGTCCTTGCGCTGATCCTGCTGCTGATCGGTGTCTTCGGCATCACCGCGTGGATGGACCGGGATATCCCAGCTGCCGAATTGGAAGCCAAGTACGGCAACGCCGAATCCAAGTATCTGGCGCTGGACGGGGTCCGTGTGCACTACCGCGACGAAGGGCCGAAAGACGGCCCCGTGGTGCTGTTGATCCATGCGCACTTCGACAGCCTGCTCGCCTGGGACCCGTGGGCGGCCGCGCTGAAGGACAAGTATCGCGTGCTGCGCTTCGACATGACCAGCCACGGCCTGACCGGACCTGATCCGTCGAATGACTACACGTTGGAGCGCACTGTCGCCCTGACCGAGAAGTTCGCCACGGCGATGGGCGTGGAGAAGATGTCTATCGGCGGCACCTCCATGGGGGGCACGATCGCCATCCACTATGCCGCAGCACATCCGGACCAGGTCGAGAAGATGATCCTGCTCTCGCCGGGCGCCCTCAATCCGCGCGTGCGCGGTCGCACCACGCCGCCACCCCTGCCCGGCTGGGTCGACATCGCGCAGGTGATCACGCCGCGCATCGTCTTCCAGAAGCTTTTGGAAAACGGCTTCGGCGACAAGAGCAAGATCAAGCCGGAACTGATCGATCAGTGGTGGGAACTGATGCGCCGCGAGGGACAGCGCAAGGCGGAGATCACCCGCACGCGCCAATACGTCTCCGGCGATATCGAGGCCAAGATCCGCGAGGTCAAGGCGCCGGTGCTGGTGATGTGGGGCGAGAAGAACCCGGTCGTGACGGTCGACCAGGCGAAGGAGTTCACGAAGATGCTAGACCATGCGCCCGCAGTGAAGTTGATCGTCTATCCCGGCGTCGGTCACATGGCCGTCCATGAAGCGCCGGAGGCGACCGCGAAGGACGCACGGGCGTTCCTGGATGAACCTTAGCTGCCGTCGGCGCTGGCGCGGCAGAACTGGTTGTTCTGCTTGAGGGCCTGACACGCCGTTTCGGCGGCCGCCAGGCTGGTATACGGGCCAGCCATCAAGCGATAGAACACCCCGCGTTCCGGCCCGAGGTCGATGCGGCGGATCACCGGCTTGACCTGTCCGAGCAGTGTCTTGTTGTGGTCGAGGGCATCGGCCCAGGCCTTTTTGGCCGCGTCCTGGGAGCGGAACGACGCCAAGTGCAACACGGGGCCAGGCACTGGCGCCGTCAGCTCGTCGGCGGCAGCAGCGGCATCCGCTTCGGCTTTGGCGGCAGCATCAACCTTCTTGGCGGCGGCCGGCGCCTTGGCCGGCCCCGCATCCCCTTTGGCAACCGCCTGCGGATTGCTCGTGCCGGTGCGCAGCGCCTGCTCCACCGCCCGCTTCTCGCGATCGAACTCTTCCGACGACACGAGGTTGCGTGACCGCAGGGTCTGCAGATGGCTGATCATCGTGGCCGCCTGCATGACGTCTTCCGGCGGCGGCATCTGGTTCATCCGGTCAGTGGGCGCGTCGGGCAGCAGCGCATTGATGATCATGCTGCGTTCCATGGCGTGCTGCTTGGCGGAGATCGCGCGCACTTCCAAAGACCGGCGCAAGGCTTCAAGACGCGCCACGAGCGCATCGCCGCTCGGCACGGGACGTTCCAGACCGACCGCGCCCGGTTCGTGCGAATACGGCAATAGGGCGCCGACATTCGAGCCGCGGTGGCGCGCATACTCTTCCGGGGTGATGAGACCTTGATCGAGCAGCAGCTTCAGCACTTCAAAGCGCTGGGCGACGTTTTTCTCGGCCGCGGACAGCGGACGCGACGTCATCCCGCCGGGCGCATCCTTAGCAGACGGCATCCCCGCCATCGCGAGCATCGGGGTGGTGTTGGACGCAACCATCGCAGGAATGAATTCGCGCGTGTCGCGCACCGGCAGGGTGTTGGCGGAGGAGATCACCACCGTATCGCCCTGATCCGACGGCATGGGCCGCGATCCCTTCGGCGGAATGGTCAGCTTCATCTGCGGCGACGCCGTCGACGCGGCTGGCCCGCCCAGACCGCGCGTCAGATCGAGATTGCTATCGACCCGCGGGGCGGAGGCAGCGGTCGCGGCCTTTGAAGCGATCGGCATCTCCGCCTTCGGCGGCTCGGCCTTGGCGACCTCTACCTTTGCAGGCTCGGGATTCGATGGTTCAGCTTTTGCAGCCGTGGCTTTGGCCGGCGCGGCCTTCGCCATTTTGGCGAGGGTCTCAGGCTGCGGGGCCGCGGTGAGCACCCCGGGCGCAGCCTCTACGACCTTGGGCGCGGTCATTGCGGGCGCCGGTGTGGGTGTGGGTGCAGGCGCGGGCGTCGGCGCAGGTGTGGGTTTTGCCGCAGCGACAACGCTGGGCGGCGGCGGGGCGGCCATGGGGTCGACCGTGCTGCCGGCGGACGGCGGCGGCACGAGCATCACCGGGCCGTTCCCGGCTGGGACCGGGGCGGACGGCGCGGTCTGGGCATTACTTGCCAACTGGCCGAGGGGGACGCGCTGCGAGCCGTTACCTTCCATCGTCGCCGGCGGCGCGGCGAGCATCGGATCTTCGGCAGATGCGGCCGCCATCTTCGGCGCAGCGCCCCCGCCATTGCTGCTTTTCTTCATGCCCAATCCGCCCGCGGCGCAGCCCGACAGCGCGACCGTCATGGAGAGGGTCGCGAGCAGTACGGGGCGCAGCGAAGATGAGAGCTTAGACACAGCCAACCCTTTTTGGACCCTACAGAGTCCCGAGGGAAGCATGATGTGGGTCTGTTAACATCTGATTAAGCGCGGCGAATTTGGATGTTGATCTAAGCCCGTACAGACTGCGGCTATCGAGCCGGTGCTGTAGACACCGCAGCGTTGCAGATGACGGTAAACGCCTCATGCTGCATCGCCGAACTAGGCGCGGCGGTTTCCGCGTAAATACGCGGGATTTACGCGGGAGAAGGTTCGCAGCAGCGATGGCGTTGACGGTCATGATGGACTCATTTTAGCCGGGAGCCGGGACTCACGCTGCTGTCGTTTTTGGCGTTAACCATTGTGACCAACCACTAGCCACCCTTATTAGAATGCGCCTCTTCCATTTTAGCGACGATCCACACATAGCGGCGTTCGTGCCACGGCCGGTGGATACGCCTGCGCCACGTACTGCCGGAATGGAATGGCTGAATGGCCCCTTGGTTTGGGCGATAGATGAAGCGCATCAGGCGATGTACCTGTTCCCGCGAGAGTGTCCGCGCATCCTGGTATGGCCGACGGCCACGACCTCCGCGGACGACCGCGCCGCGTGGGCCCGGGATAACACGGCCCGCATGACGGCTTATGTCGAGGCAGCGTGGTTGGATCGTCTAACGCGAGGCGTGCTATACCGCTACGAATTCCGCGATGACGATTTCGACGACTTGGGGGACGCGGGCATGTGGGTCTCGCGCAAGGTCGTTATACCGATCGCCAATGAACGCATCACGGATTTCGCGACCGCCCTGAAGGCGCAAGACGTGGACTTGCGCGCAGTGGAGAGCCTTACGCCGCTGCGCTCGCTCTGGGATACGACGCTCCACGCCAGCGGCATCCGCTTGCGGAACGCTGCGGGGTGGAACGCGGGGTAATTTTTTCGGTCACCCTCGGGCTTGACCCGAGGGTCCAGGATTACAAACACCACTGCACTTTTTGCCCTAGGTCCTCGGGTCAAGCCCGAGGACGACAGCCGCGAGCGCTAAATCGTGTTGCCGACTTTGTACCCTTCGGCCGTCGCGGTCACCACGAAGCGCGGGGCGTAGGCGTCGCCGATGAGGTGGAGCTCGACGCCGGCGTTGCGCAATGGCTCCGCGAGCCCGGCGTTTAGCGTCCCTTTCCCGAAGACATGCTTGTGCTATTGTTGCCGTTGGCATGCAGCGCCGGTCCGGCTCCGCCCGTCAGGGTAAGGCAAAGCTGCAACGATGCTTCATCCTGCGCAGCCCCAAGTCCAGGGACGGTCAGGTGAGACAATGGAGCCATCTCGCGGCGTCGCCGTCTGATGGAGCATTGGGATCTATGGTCACGATTGATCTATCCGCGGCGGGCGCCAAAAAGGCGGCGACCCGCCTCAGGGATTTTTTGTCTGCCGCCGGCATCGATCTCAAGCAGACCCACGCCTACGAAGCGCTCGCGCGCACGCTTGGCTATGCGAACTGGAACACCCTGCAAGCGACGCTGAGCACCCCGGGGGATTCCGCCGAGCCCAAGAGCGCCGCCACGATGAGCGTCACGTTCTGGGGGGTGCGCGGCAGTTTCCCGACACCGAATCATGTCATCTACGGCGGCAATACAAGTTGCGTTGAGATTGCCTTGGGCGACACGTCGCTGATCTTCGATGCCGGGACCGGCATCCGATTCTGCGGCGAAGCATATCTTCGCCGCCAAACGCGATCTGCCGTCGTCCTGCTGTCGCACTGCCACTGGGATCACATCATCGGATTGTCGTTCTTTGCGCCGATCCAGACCGAGGGTTGGCGCGTGCGTGTGCTCGCCGGTGGTCTGGCGGACAGAGGGGGCGTGGGCGCGATCTTGGCCAATGCCTATGCGCCGGGTCCGACCTACCCTCACCCGCTCAAAAATTGGTATGCCAAGGACACGACCTCGTATGAAGATTTCGAGGTTGGCGATGTCCTCACCGACGTCGCGCCCGGTGTTGTCATCCGGACCGCCGCCCTGAACCATCAGAACGGTGCCACAGGGTACCGCATCGAGGCGGGCGGAAAGTCGGTTTGCTACGTCACTGACACGGAGCACGTTCCCGGCAAGCCCGACCAGAATGTGCTGGGACTTATCAAAGACGCCGACCTCGTCATCTACAACGCCACCTTCACGGATGAGGAATTCCCGTCCAAGGTCGGCTGGGGCCATTCAACCTGGCAGGAAGGCGTTCGTCTCTGCAAGGCGGCCAACGCCAAGCGCCTGGCGCTCTTCCACCACGACCCGGATCACGACGATGCTTTCATGGCGCGGCTCGAAGACGAGGCGCGGAACGCATGGGACGGTGTGATCGTCGCGCGGGACAGTATGGTGCTGGACGTCAACTAGATTGCGCCCCGGTCGGGATGAGCTTCGTTTCCCTCCCCTTGTGGGGAGGGGTTTTTAGGTGAGCGCTAAATCGTGTTGCCGACCTTGTAGCCCTCGGCGGTAGCGGTCACCACGAAGCGCGGGGCGTAGGCGTCGCCGATGAGGTGGAGCTCGACGCCGGCGTCGCGCAATGGCTCCGCGAGTTCGTCGTTCGGCACCCGCGGCGTGGCATAGGTGAACAGCATCACGTTGTCGATGGTGCCGGTCTTGCCGCTATAGACGTTGGCGTAGGTGATCGCGCCGTTCTCGAAATCCGATGTCGGCAACGGGTCGCAGGACGTGACCAGTTCCACGCCCTTCTTGTAGAGGCGGTCGTAGATTTCCTGGCGGTTCGCCAGGGGCTCATCGTTGGCGATGCGGTCGCGCGGTGTGATGATCACGACGCGATCGAAGCGCTCCGTCAAAAGTTCCGCGACGTTGTAGGTCATGGCGCCGTGATCCTGATCGTAGATCACCGCGGTGCCTTCCTGCTTGGCCGGATAGTCGTGCAACATCTGGGTGACCTCGCGCACGTCGAGGAAGACGCCCTCGCCCTTGTATTCCTCGGGCAGGAAGCGCGGCCAGGTCGGCGTGGCGCCGGTGGCCAGAATGACCGCGTCCGGCTTGAGCGCCAAGATCTGCTCGGCGGTCGCCTTCACGCCCATCTCGATCTTCGCGCCGTAGCGTTCCGCCGAGAGACGCTGATAGTCGTAGATGCTGCTCTGGTTCTCCGCCCCGCGCATCAGCGCATGAATGCGCGCCTTGCCGCCGGGCTCAGGACCGGCGCCGAACACGGTGACGTCATGTCCGCGGGCGGCGGCGACCCAGGCCGCTTCCATGCCGGCGATGCCGGCGCCGACGACAACGACTTTCTTTTTCTTCGCAGCCTGCGGCGGCTTCCAATCCGCCTCGTCGGGAGCGCCGACGCGCGGGTTGTTGTCGCACTGGATCTGGCCGCCGGCGATGATGATGTGCCAGCAGGTGTTGCACGAGACGCAGTAGCGGATTTGCGCTTCACGCCCCTGCTGCGCTTTGATGGCCCAGGCCGGGTCCGTCACCAGGGGACGGCCCATCATCACCAGGTCGCCGAAGCCTTCGCGCACAATGCGCTCACCTTCGTTGGGATCGGTGATGAGTCCCAAGGAGCCAAACGGGATTCCGTTGGCCGCCGCGCCGAGGCGCTTGATCTTGTCCATGAATGGCGTGCGCGGACCGTGCAGGTCCGGCAGGTGCCAATAGAGCGTGTCGCTATGGGTGCCCCAGCACCAGGTCAGATAGTCCGGCACACCCGTGGCGGCGACCACGCGGGTGATGCGCTCCGCCTCGTCCAGGTCGATGCTGTTGGGCATGCCATCTTCGCCCGGCAGTTTCACGCCGACGATGAAATCTTTGCCGCAGGCCGACCGCACCGATTTGATCAGATCCGTCAGCAAGCGGGCGCGCCCTTCGATGTCGCCGCCGTATTTGTCCTCGCGGATGTTGGACCAGCGCGCGAGGAATTGGTGGAAGATGTGGCCATGCCCGGATGAGACTTCAACGCCCGCCCAGCCCGCGTCCTTCAGAACCTTTGCGGATGCTGTGAATTCCTCGATGATCTCTTCGACTTCGAAGGTGGTCAGCACGTGCGGCACGGTCCAGCTGATGTCGTCCGGCAGCGCGGAGGCGCCGATCGCCGACATGTTGCGGCCCTGCTCATGACGACCGCGGCCCGGGTCCTGGATCTGCCCGAGGATATGCCCGCCGTGCTTCTCCATCTCGTCGGACCACCGGCGCAGGAGATCGAAATTCTCCTTCCGCTGCACGGCGACCTTGCTGTGGTTGGACTCTTGGCGCCGCAGCATCGCCAGCGGCTCCGTGATCGACATGGAGACGCCGCCCTTCGCACGGTTGACGTGGAAGTCGATCAACCGTTGCGTGATCATCCCCTTCTCGGCGTAACGCGTCGACATCGCCGCAAACACCACACGGTTGCGGAGATTTAGCGCCCCCTTGGAGAACGGGGAGAAAAGATGGGGATAGGCCGTACCCGGAGCGGGCGCGGCGGAGGTTGGCGCGTCAAGCATTGCGGGAACTCGTACGGTGAAAAATGCGCGCCACCGTAGGAGATTCGGGGGGCCAATGAAAGACCCGGCCAGAAAAGGCGTTTAGTTGTGTAGCGTTGCCCGGACCGGCGTCAGGGGGCCCTTCACCACGACCAGGGAATCCTCGATATCCGGCATGCCGAAGTTCATCGCCGGGTCGCGCGACACCGCATAGGGCTCCGACGGCAAGCCCAGGAAATTCTTGTTCATCTGAAAGTTGACGTCTTTGTCCTGATAGAGCGCAAGCGCGTAGGAGCCTGCTTTCTCGACCGGAATGCAGACGTCGACCTCGCCCTTTTCGGGCAGAGCGCGATAGCGGCCAATCTTGCTGCCCTTCTGCAACCACCGCGCAGGGTCGTCGGGCTGCACATCGATGGTGAAGATACCTTTTGCATCCTTGACGTTGCGTATCGTCAGCAGCATCGAATATGGCCGCGTGCGGCAGTCGGCCTGCACAGCGGCGATCGCCTCCGGCGTGATTTCCTTCAAGCCCGGATCGTCTGGCGAAATGTTCTTCGCAGGCTTCGGCCCAGCCGCTGCCTGGGCAGCCCCGCTCGCAATCAGCGCGGGCGCCAAGCCGAGAGCAAGCGCGCAAGCGAGGGAAACGCAGCGGATGAGAGAACCTGTCGGCAGCATCGCGATGTGGGGGGAGATGTTACCGGCACTCAATTGCGGTTCGGGGCGGGCCCGCCAGCTGCACGCCGCAGGCCCGTAAGTGTCGCCACACTGCCCGACCTGGGTGTCGGGAGCTAGTGCGAAGCGCTCCTGCAGCGATCACAAATGGAATCGTAAAGTAACGGTAATGGTTAATGCGCGCCCGCAAGGTTTAGGCGAATGCGGCTATCGTTGGCGTGTCGGGCAGATGTCGCCTCACGCACGCCTACTTCAACCAGCCGCGATCCTTCAGCATTTTCGCAATGGCCTGGCCGAGCACGCCCATGGTGAGGCCTTCCTTCTTCCATTGGATGCGCGCCGCGGAAACCTCGTCGACGCGGGCTTCCCATTCAGGACCGAACACGTTCTCGCCAATGTAGTTGCGCAACAGGCGCGACAGGCCCGCCGCGGCGCCGTCTGTGGAGACGGTGATTTGCAGCGAGCCCCGCCGCAAGATCGCCGGCAAATGGAAGTCGCACAGCGGAATGCGATCCTGCACATGGACAAGCGCACCGTGCTGCTTTGCAAGGCCGCGCCAGCGTGCTGCATCCGCATCCGCAACGTCGGCGATGAATGCAATGCGCGGACGCAGGGAGGCAAAGTCCTCCAGCGAAGGCCAGCGATCGATCAGCTTGTCGCCGGCAAGGGCGCGGGCTTCGGCGCTTGGGTCGGCAGCGAACACGTGTACCCGCCCCGCCCGATAGTCCTTCAGCGTCTGCAAACGAATCCCGAGCTCATGACCTGCGCCGATGACGAAGATCGTCTCTGCCGTCAGGTCGAGCATCAACGGATAGTGCGGGGTGGGCCGCTGGCTTGCGTCCCCTCTTTTATCGTCCATGCGGTAGCTCGCGCGCCAACTGCAAAGCGCCGTAGGTGAGGATGGCACTCGCGCCGGCGCGCTTGAAGGAGATCATGCTCTCGCGCAGCACGCCGAGGAAGTCGAACGCCCCGGCCGCGGCGCCGGCGGCAAGCATCGCGTATTCGCCGCTGACTTGATACGCCAGCACCGGGACGTTCACCCGCGCTTTCACCGCCGCGATCACGTCGAGGTAAGGCATGCCCGGCTTGACCATGACCATGTCCGCGCCCTCGGCGACATCGAGTTCGACTTCCTTCAGCGCCTCGATCACGTTGGCGCCGTCCATCTGATAGGTGTGTTTGCCCTTCACACCCAATGCGCTTGCGGAGCCGACAGCGGCGCGGAATGGACCGTAGAACACCGACGCGTACTTCACGGCGTAAGACAGGATCAGCGTGTTGACGTAGCCTCCCTGCTCAAGGGCGGCGCGGATCGCACCGATGCGGCCGTCCATCATGTCCGACGGCGCGACCACATCGCAGCCGGCCTCAGCCAGCGTCAATGCCTGGCGGACCAATACCTCGACTGTCGCATCGTTGACGACGTCGCCGTCGACGAACAGACCGTCGTGGCCGTGGTCGGTGTAGGGATCGAGTGCAACGTCGCACATGATGCCGATCTCCGGCACGGCGGCTTTCACCGCGCGCACGCAGCGCGGCACAAGACCGTCGGGATCGAGTGCGATCTTACCGTCCGGCGTTTTCAGCTCCGGCGCGATCACCGGGAAGAGGGCGATGGCGGGAATGCCCAGGCCGTGCGCGGCTTTGGCGACATCGACCACCCGATCGATCGCCAGATGATCGACGCCCGGCAATGCGGGTATCGGGCGCTGGATGCCGGAGCCCTCCACCACAAACAGCGGTTGGATGAAATCCGCCGGCGAGATCACGGTCTCGCGCACCAGGTTGCGCACCCACGGCGCGGAGCGCAAACGGCGAGGACGGATATGGGGATAGCCGCTCATGCCCGCACCAAGCGGCGGACTTCGGTCGCAATCGCGTCGAGTGTCGGGGCCGCCGCGACAATCTTGGTGCGCCACGGCCCGGGCGTCTCGAACACTGCGGCGCTGATGCCGACGGCATCGAACGTCGCATCTATGTTCGCAACGAGGCGCGCGAGCACAGCGGCACTCGCGCGGCTGAACAGCGGCGCGATCACCCTTTTGTCCGGATTCTGGGGGCCTGTGATCTGGGCAACGATGGCGTCGGGCACATGGTCCTCCGCGACCATCTCGTAGACGGCCCGGCGTTCTACCTTTTCCGGAAAGGCGCAGGCAAGGTCCACGCTTACTTTGGCGGCGGACGGATAGAACCCACGGCGGAAATCGGCGGATTTCAGCGCCGCGACCATCTCCGCGCCGGTGAGACCGGTCTGGATGACTGTCGCGAATCCGCGCCCTTTGAGGGCCTCAGCGGTGCCCTCGCCCACGGCGAAGGCCTTATGGCGTTCCCATCCCGGCGGCAGGAACCCCACGGCCAGCTGGCTGGTGAACAGGATCGCATCGAACGCTGTTGGGTCGGGCCACGCCCCAATTGCGCGCGGCGTCTGGATCGGCCAATGCACGATAGGTGCGGCGTCGCCATAGGCCGCGGCCGTGCGGGCGCGGTACACCGCGGGCCGCGTGTCGAGAATCATGCCGCGGCCTGAAGGTCCAGGCCGGTCTTGAGCTGAAGGCCGAGGATGCGGCCGAGGGATTCCGCGTGGGAGACCGGCCCGTCGATACGCCCACGCATCAGCGGACGATTGTCACCGGGCGCGAGCACCGCATTGAGCACGAGGTGATCGCCTTCGAGCCGCGCCAGGGCGCCGACGGCCAAGTGTGCGCCGACCGTCGCCAGGGTTGCGCGCTCCGCATCCACCGCCGCGTGGGTGACGACGTGATCCACCCCGGCCAGCAAACGCCGCAGGCGCAGATTGTCGGACGCGGTGACGATGCCGATGGCCCCCTGCCCCGGATCCGGCATCAGGACGTCGGGCGCGAGAATTTCCGCGATGACGTCGGTGCGGTTGAGGCGCGACAGCCCCGCGACCGCCAAAATGGTGCCGTCGAGATCGGACGCGCGCAAGGTGGCGAGGCGCTCCTCGACATTGCCGCGCAGCAGCGCGAACGTGGCCTGCGGCTGGAGCGCGCGCAACAGGGCCGAGCGGCGCAGAGAGGCAGAGCCGAAACGCGCGGTTGGCGGCACATCGGCCAGGCGCTTGTGGCGGAAGGAAATGAACGCCTCGCGCGGATCGGCGCGTTCCAATGTCGCGGCCAGGGTCAACCCAGGCGCCAGCAGCGCCGGCACATCCTTCACGGAATGGACGGCCAGATCGATCTCGCCCGCCAGCACGGCTGCATCGAGCACGTCTGAGAACACCCCGCGCCCGCCCTGCGCCGCGTTCAGACGCTCGAGCGGGTGGGCACGGTCCGTGTCGCCGGGTGTCGTGAACGTCACGAATTCAATCTTGTCGGCGATGTCCGGGACCGTAGCGCACACCGCGTCGCGCACCAGCGCCGCCTGAATCAGGGCGAGCCGACTGCCGCGGGTGCCGAGCCTGAGGCGCGGCAGACTACGCTTGAGGAACGCCATGGCGCGCCAGTTCCGTTGTGAGCGCCGTAACGAGGGCGGCGATTTGTGCATCCGTGTGCAGCGGCGACGGCGTCAGACGCAGACGCTCAGTGCCGCGCGGCACGGTTGGAAAGTTGATCGGCTGGACATAAATGTTGTGGTTGTCGCGCAGGCCGTCGCACACCGCCTTGCAGCGCTTTGCATCGCCGATGATCACCGGAACGATGTGCGTGTCGGTCGCGAGTACGGGAATGCGCGCCGCCGCCAAAGCTTTCTTGAGTTTGGCGACCTGCGTCTGGTGCCGAATGCGCAGGTCGGTCGCGGTCGCGACGTGGCGCACGGAGGACAACGCCGCAGCCACCAGCACTGGCGACAAGGACGTCGTGAAAATGAATTCAGCGGAGAAGCTGCGCAGGAAATCGATGGTGGCGGCAGACGCCGCGACATACCCGCCCATCACGCCGAAGGCCTTGGCGAGCGTGGCCTGCACGATGTCGATCTGGTCGTGAAGACCCAAGGCGTCGATGATCCCGCCGCCGCGGACGCCGTAGAGGCCAACCGCATGCACTTCGTCAACGTAGGTCAGCGCGCCGTATTCTTTTGCGAGGGCCGCGATGCTGCGCAAATCGGCAATGGTTCCATCCATGGAGTACACGGACTCAACCGCAATTAGTTTGGGCCGTTCCCGCGGCAGGGCCGCCAGGAGTTCGGCGAGATGCGCGACATCGTTGTGGCGGAAGATCAACTTCTCCGCGCCCGACTGGCGCAGGCCCGCGATCATGGAGGCGTGGTTCTTGGCATCCGACAAGACGATGCAATTGGGCAGCCGCGAGGCCAGCGTCGCCAGGGCACCTTGGTTTGCGATGTAGCCTGACGTGAACAGCAGTGCTGCGTCCTTACGATGCAGGGCGGCGAGTTCGGCCTCCAGTGCCGCATGGACCTGATGAGTGCCGCTGATGTTACGCGTCCCGCCGGCGCCGGCGCCGGACGTGTGCCCGGCTTCCACCATGGCGGCTTCTACCGTGGGATGTTGGCTCATGCCGAGGTAATCGTTCGAGCACCATACGGTGACTTCGCGCACCGCGCCGTCGCTGTGCAACAGTGCCCGCGGGAACTGTCCCGGCAGGCGCTCGAGCCGCGCGAAGTGGCGATAGTTGCCGGCACCTTTCAGGCCGTCGAGGGCGTGATTGAAGAAAGCGTCGTACCCAAACACGTCCGCAGGCGCGCTCGTCGTTCCGGCTTCAACCCGCGGCTTGCGTGAAAAGCTCATGCTGCCGCTCCTTTGGCGACGTGGATGCCGCACTCAACCTTGTCCTGGCCGCGCCAGCGACCGCTGCGCGGGTCTTCGCCCGGCGCGACGCGATCCGTGCACGGCATGCAACCGATGCTGAAGTAGCCTTCCGCTTCGAGCGGGTGGTGCGGCAAATCGTGCGCCTCGAAATAGTCGCTGAGGGCCTGCTTGCTCATGCCGACCAGCGGGTTCACCTTGAATTTGCCGTCGGCGAATTCGACCTTCGGCAGCTTAGCGCGGTCGCTGGTCTGGAAGGCCTTGCGGCCCGTGAACCAGGCGCGATAGGACGCAAGCGCGCGGTCGAGAGGCTCGACCTTGCGCACGTTGCAGCAGGCATTGGCATCCTGCGACCACAGCACGCCCTTGGGATCGCGCGCCGCCAAGGCGGCGGCGTCGGGCGTTACGGTGGTTACGTTGGTGAGCCCCAGGCGCGCGATGAGTTGATCGCGATACCGCCGTGTCTCGCCGAAGATCTTGCCGGTATCGAGGAACACCACCGGCAACGCCGTGTCGACTTGCGCGGCGAGATGCAACAGCACCGCGGACTCCGTGCCGAAGGACGACACCAGCGCGATCTGCCCCGGGAACTCGGTGCGCACCATCGCCGCGATCAATTCCGACGGCGTCGCATCGACATAACGCTGTTGGAGGTCCTTCAACTCCGGAATCTGAGCGAGTGCATTCATGGGGCGTGCCGTTCGTCGTACGCGGCGGGCAGGCCGTCCACCGCATGTTGATAGCGCACTGAATAGGCGCGCGCGGAACTGGCGGCTGCGTCCACCGGGAACGTGTCGGACACCTCAAGGCTGCTGACGCCGGTGCGCAGCAGGAACGCGGTCTGGTCCGGAAGGAAGTCACCCGCCGCCCGCACGTCGCCCTTGAAGCCCAACCGCTGGCGCAACATGCGCGCGGACGTGAACAGGCGGCCGTCCTTGAAGGTAGCGAAACGCAGCACAACGATGCTGAGGCGGTCGAGCCACGGCTTCAGGTCTTCGACCTGATCCGCGCCGCCCAATTCCACGCCGACAGCCGCCGCACCGAAGATCTGATTGTCGCCGCCCTTGAGGCGTGCGAACGGCACGATCACCCGGTCCGTCGCATTCGGCGCAGCGCCGTCCGCGAGACGCACCCAGTTGTCGTTGATGGGTGCCGGATCGCTGCCGACGGCGATGCTAAGCACTGGCATAGAGGCGCTCCTTGAAGGGCGCTTTTCCGACGCGGCGATAGGCCGCGAGGAACTCTTCGCCGGGCTGACGCAATTCAATGTAGGTGTTCACGATCTTCTCAACCGCATCGACAACCTGATCGCCCTTGAAGCCCGGACCGAGCAACTCGCCGATGGAGGCGGTCTCGTCGCCCGCGCCGCCGAGGGTGATCTGATAAAGCTCTTCGCCCGCGCGCTCGACACCCAGGATGCCGATATGGCCCGCGTGGTGATGGCCGCAAGCATTGATGCAACCGGAGATCTTGATCTGCAGCGGGCCGATTTCCTTCATGCGCTCCGGAGTCCGGAACCGCTCGCTGATCTGCTGCGCGACCGGGATCGAACGCGCGTTCGCAAGCGCGCAATAGTCGAGGCCCGGGCAGGCAATGATATCGCCGATCAGGCCGAGGTTGGCATCGGCGAACCCGATCTTGCCGAGCTGCTGCCAGACGGCGAACAGATCGGCCTGCTTGACGTTCGGCAGCACCAGATTCTGCACGTGCGTCACGCGCACTTCGGCGAACGAATACTTTTCCGCCAGGTCCGCGATCTGGGACATCTGTTCGGCGGTGGCATCGCCAGGGATGCCGCCGACCGGCTTGAGGGAGATGGTCACCACGCCATAGCCCGGCACCTTGTGGGTATGCACGTTGGTCTCGACCCAACGGGCGAACGCGGGGTTGGAGGCGCGGGCCTGCTCGAACGCCACGACCGGAGCAGCGATCTTTTCGTACGGCGGGGGCGCGAAGAACTTCTGGATACGGCTCATCTCCGCCTCCGGCAAGTTCACGCCTTCATTGCGCAGCAGCGCCCACTCGGCTTCGACCTGACGGGTGAACTCTTCCGCGCCGATCTCACGCACGAGGATCTTGATGCGCGCCTTGTAGATGTTGTCGCGGCGGCCGTGGCGGTTATAGACCCGCAGGATCGCCTCCAGATACGACAGCAGCTCCGCCTTCGGCAGGAACGCGCGGATCAGCGGCGCCACGACGGGCGTACGGCCCATGCCGCCGCCGGCGTAGATCGCATAGCCGACGTCGCCTTCGGGTCCGCGCACCACCTGGATGCCGATGTCGTGGAACTGGATGGCCGCGCGGTCGCGCGCCGCACCATTGACCGCGATCTTGAACTTGCGCGGCAGGAACGAGAATTCGGGATGGAACGTCGACCACTGGCGCACGGCTTCCGACACGATGCGCGGGTCTTCGATCTCATCGCCCGCGACGCCGGAGAACTGATCGGCGGTGACGTTGCGGATGCAGTTGCCCGAGGTCTGGATTCCGTGCAACTGCACCTCCGCCAGATCGTTTAGAAGGTCCGGCACCTGCTCGAGCTTGATCCAGTTGTATTGGATGTTCTGGCGAGTTGTGAAATGCCCATACCCACGATCGTACGTCTGCGCGATGTAGGCGAGTTTCTTCAGCTGCGCCGAGGACATCGTGCCGTAGGGGATTGCAACGCGCAGCATGTAGGCATGGAGCTGCAGGTACAGCCCATTCATCAGCCGCAGCGGACGGAACTGGTCTTCGCTCAGTTCCCCGGCAAGGCGGCGCTGCACCTGGCCGCGGAATTCCGCGACGCGCTCGCGGACGATGGTCTGGTCGAATTTGTCGTAGATATACATGGCTCTTACCAGTTAGCGCGGCGCGCGAGGTCGGGGCGCACGGTCGGGCCCACAGCTCGGATCTGCTCGCGCAAGCGCGCGGGCTTGGTGTCGGATGGCACGGTATCGATCACCGCCGCGTCGATCAGGTAGTTCGCCTTGAAGGCGGCGTCGAGCGCGCCCTTCAGCGCGGCCTCGCCGTCGGCGGTGGTTTCCCGCCGCGCCTGATCGACGTCGGTCGTCCATTCGCCGTTTGCGGCGAGGTAGATCACCACGCCGTCCCGCAAGCGGTTTCCGGTCGCGATCTTGCCGCCGGCCGCCTTGTTGGACCGGCGATGCGCGCTGATCTCGGACGGCTCGATGACCTGTGTGTTCTCGTCAGCCATGAGCAAAATGTACCCAGTTGAATTCGCCGTGTGTCACGGCAGTGTCTTCGGTATGGACGCGGGCGGACGCCGCGGTCGCCACCTTGCCGATCAGCAAGAGCGCGGGGCTCCGGACAACTTTGGCGGCGACGAGTGCGGCCATCTGGTCGACCGTTGTGACGAAGCGGCGCTCGCCTGGACGGGTCGCGTTCTCGACGATCGCGACTGGGAAATCGCCTGGAATGCCATCGTCCTTCAGCGCCGCGGAGATCTCTGCCGCCTTGCCGAGCCCCATATAAACCACGAGCGTCTTCCCCTCGCCCGCCAGATTGCGGAAATCCGCGAGCGCGCCGTCGCGGCGCACGGCCGTGACGTAGGCAATCTGCGCGGAGTGATCGCGGTGCGTGAGCGGAATGTGCGTGGTGCTGGCCGCACCCTGGGCCGCCGTGATGCCGGGAATGACGTCCACGGAGATTCCTTCGAGGCGCAGCCCCTCGATCTCTTCGCCGCCGCGCCCGAAGATCAGCGGATCGCCGCCCTTCAAGCGCACGACGTGCGCGTATGTGCGCGCCGCATCGGCCAAGAGAGAAATAATTTCTTCCTGGGTAATCTTGGCCGCACCGTTCGGCTTGCCGACGTACACGCGGCGCACGGACGGCGGTACTTCAGCCAGGATCTCTGCGGAAACAAGATCGTCGTAAAACAGGATGTCGGCTGTGGTGAGCGCAGCGAACGCCTTGCGGGTCAGCAGGCCCGGATCGCCCGGCCCGGCGCCGACAAGAATGACCTTCCCCGTCGCCTGGGCAGCGGGAGTCTTTGAATCGAAAAGCGGAACGACGTTGGCCATGGCTCGGTCCCGGGAGGGCATTTGCACTGGCGGGAGGTATAGGTGCGCCTCCCCCGGACTTCTAATCTGCGGGGCGGCAGGCGGGGTAAATCTCCCCGTTCCGGAGACTTTCTTGGCGAATAACAGCTCCCGGAGAGAACTTTATTCTCTCACCTCGGAAGGCTTAAACGCCTGCCCCTGCGGCAAAAATCCGCGCACTTCGGGCCAGGACGGGAACCTGCTGGCCCGGCCGCAGCGCCAATTGCTCCAGACGCTGACGAGACAGTTCGGCCTCGATCGGGGTCGCCAGGCCATCGAACGCCAATTCCACACGGGCGATCGGGCCGGTGGATGAAACGTGGCGCACCTGAGCGTGGGCGCGCGCGCCCTCCCCACCAAGCTCGATGTCATGGGGACGCAGGTAAGCAAAGCCTTCCCGTTGACCGCTCTCGGCGACCTCGACGGCGAAGTCGCTGCCCCAAAGGTTCACCCGGCCATTGACGATGGTGCAGGCCACCCGGTTCACGTTGCCGAGGAACTCGTAGACGAACGGTGTCGCCGGCGTGTCGTAAACTTCCTGCGGCGTGCCGATCTGTTCGATCTTGCCCTGGTTCATCACGACCACGCGGTCTGCGAGTTCCAGCGCTTCTTCTTGGTCGTGCGTGACGAACAGGCTGGTGAACCCCATTTCATCGTGCAGGCCGCGCAGCCAGCGGCGCAGCTCCTTGCGCACCTTGGCATCCAGCGCGCCGAACGGTTCGTCCAGCAGCAGCACCCGCGGCTCGATGGCCAGTGCACGCGCAAGCGCGATGCGCTGGCGCTGCCCGCCGGACAGCTGGGACGGATAGCGAGCGGCCATCGGCTCAAGCTGCACGAGGCGCAAGAGTGACGTGACCTTTTCCGCGATCACGTTCTCTGGCGGCCGCTTCGCGCGGCTCATGACGCGCAGACCGAAGGCGACGTTCTCGAACACAGTCATGTGCCGGAACAACGCGTAATGCTGGAACACGAAGCCCACGCGGCGGCGTGCCACATCGCGGTCACCGGCGTCCTCGCCGTCGAACAGCACTTGGCCCGCATCCGGGAACTCAAGGCCGGCAATCACGCGCAACAGTGTCGTCTTGCCCGAGCCGGACGGACCCAGCAGCGCGACCAGCTCTCCGCGCTCGACCTTCAGGGAGACATCGTTGACGGCAGCGAACTTGCCGAACCGCTTTTCGATATTGCGAATTTCGATGGTCATAGAGTCGCTCCTGCGACGCGCACTTCGTCGGGGTTCTGCCGATCGCCCCACTCCAACGCGCTTTTCACGACCAGGGTGACGAGCGCGAGGAAGGCGAGCAGCGACGCGACCGCAAACGCCGCAATGAAGTTGTATTCGTTGTAGAGGATCTCGACATGCAGCGGCATCGTCGTGGTAAGGCCGCGGATGTGACCCGAGACCACCGACACCGCCCCGAACTCTCCCATCGCGCGGGCATTGCATAGCAACACGCCGTACAGCAGGCCCCACTTGATGTTGGGCAGGGTAACGCGGGTAAACATCTGCCAGCCGTTGGCGCCGAGCGAACGGGCGGCTTCTTCGGCTTCCGTCCCCTGCTCCTGCATCAGCGGAATCAGTTCGCGCGCCACAAACGGGAAGGTCACGAACACGGTCGCCAGTACGATGCCCGGAACGGCGAAGATCACCTGGATGTCGTGGGCTTGCAGCCACGGCCCGAGCAAGCCTTGCGCGCCGAACAGCAGCACGTAGATCAAGCCAGAGATCACCGGTGAAACCGAGAACGGCAGATCGATCAACGTGATCAACAGACTCTTTCCCCAGAAGTCGAACTTGGCGATGGCCCAGGAGGCGGCAACGCCGAAGACCATGTTGAGCGGCACGGCGATGAGCGCGACCAGCAACGTCAACCTCAGCGCTGCGATAGCATCCGCATCAAGGATTGCCGCGAAGTATTTTCCAAAGCCGCCGCGCAAGGCTTCGGTGAATACGCTCAGCAGCGGCAGCACAAGGAAGACCGCCATGAATAGGAGCGACACGCCAATGAGCGCGGCGCGCATGCCGGGACCAGCACCAATGCTGTTGCGGCGGCGGGGAGCGGACATGGTCAAATCTCCCCTTGCCGGGTCCGCGCCCAGCGCTGAATCAGATTGATCCCGAGCAGCAGCAGGAAGGATGCCGCGAGCATCACCACGCCGATCACGGCGGCGCCGCGGTAATCGTATTGCTCGAGCTTGATGATGATCAGCAGCGGCGCGATCTCCGACTTCATCGGGATATTGCCGGCAATGAAGATCACCGACCCGTACTCGCCCACGGCGCGGGCAAAGGCCAAGGCGAAACCGGTGAGAGCAGCCGGCATGATCGCCGGACCGATGACGCGCACGAAGGTCTGCCACGGCTTGGCGCCGAGGCTCGCGGCGGCCTCTTCCAATTCCGGATCGATATCCTGCAGCACCGGCTGCACGGTGCGCACCACGAACGGCAAGCCGATGAAGATGAGCGCCAGGGTGACGCCCGTCTCTGTATACGCGGCCTTGATGCCAAACTGATCGAGAAACTGCCCGATCCAGCCCTTCGGGCTGTAGAGAGTCGCCAGCGCGATGCCGGCCACCGCCGTCGGCAGGGCAAACGGCAAATCGACCAAGCCGTCAACCAGGCGCTTGAAAGGAAATTCGTAGCGCACCAGCACCCAGGCGACGAGCACGCCGAATACGAGATTGACGACCGCCGCAATCAGGGCGGCGCCGAAACTCAGTTGGTAGGCCGCCAGCGCGCGCGGCGCGGTTGCGGTTGCCCAGAACTGCGCCCACGTGCCGCCGCTGGCTTTGATGATCAAGGCCGCCAAAGGCAGCAGGACCAGAATACCCAGATACAAGAGCGTGAAGCCCATGGTCGGGCCAAAGCCCGGCAGCGCGCTGGGCGTGCGCCACGTGCTGCGACGCGGCTTCGCGTGGCCTGTCGGCTTGTCAGACTCGGGAGACATTTCCGACACGACCTGGCTGGGTACGACTGTTAGGGCCGGACGGGACGTCCGTGCTCGGCCAGGACCCAAGGTATGGGGCTCTTCGGCGTCGATGTCGAGACGGCGGATTTGCATGCCTTTGGGTGTCATCATCACTCTTTCACTCCCAGCCGGGAGCGTTCCGAGCAATTTACCGATCAACGTTATTCCAGACGCCGCCGCCTAGAGAGATTTTTCTTCTCCCCAAACCTGGGTCAGGAGAAGGGATCGACAGCACGGGGGCCGGAATGAACGGCTTCCGGCCCCCATACCAGCCTTAGGTTGGTCCCTTAAGGCTTGTAGATGTCGTCGAACGTGCCGCCGTCGTCGAAGTGGGTCTTCTGGGCTTTCCTCCAGCCGCCGAACTGTTCGTCGATGGTGAAGAGCGTCAGCTCAGGCAACTTCACCGTCGCAGCGGATGAGGCGGCCGCATCGCGCGGACGATAGAAGTTCTTGGCGATGATCTTCTGCGCCTCAGGCGTGTAGAGGAAGTTCAGGTACGCTTCCGCGACCTGACGCGTGCCTTTGCTGTCCACGACCTTGTCGACGATGGACACGGTCGGCTCGGCCAGGATGCTCTCGGTGGGAACGATCACGTCGAACTTGTCGGCGCCGAATTCGGCGAGCGACAGGTAGGCTTCGTTCTCCCAGGCGATCAACACGTCACCGAGCCCGCGCTGGGCGAAGGTCGTGGTCGAACCGCGCGCGCCGGTGTCCAGGACCGGCACGTTCTTGAAGAGCTTCTTCACGAAGTCCTTCGCCTTGGCGTCGTCGTTGTTGTTTTTGTGCAAGGCGTAGGCCCAGGCCGCGAGGTAGTTCCAGCGCGCGCCGCCGGAGGTCTTCGGGTTCGGCGTGATGACCGAGATACCCGGCTTCACCAGGTCGTCCCAATCCTTGATCTTCCACGGGTTGCCCTTGCGTACCAGGAACACGATCGTCGATGTGTAGGGCGCTGCGTTCTGAGGCAGGCGCTTCTGCCATTCCAGCGGGATCAGCTTGCCGTTGTCGTAGAGCGAGTCCACGTCATAAGCCAAAGCAAGAGTGACGACGTCGGCCTTCAGGCCGTCGATCACCGAACGGGCCTGCTTGCCCGAGCCGCCATGGGACTGTTGGATGGTGACCGTATCGCCGGTCTTGTCCTTCCACTGCTTTGCGAACGCGACGTTGATCTCCTTATAGAGTTCGCGGGTCGGATCGTAAGAGACGTTGAGCAACGAGATGTCCTTCGCGCTCGCCGCCTGGGGCAAGGCGGCCATCGCGGCGATCGCCAGGGCTGCCAAAATCGACTTCGTTTTCATCGGAGTCTCCGGGTTGCGGATGAGAGAGATGACGCGAGACGTAAACTAAAACTGCAGCTGGGCACGGGCGGTGAGCACGTCGACCGACTGACCGATTTCGCCGAACGGCGCCACGGTCGCGAGCCGGTGGATATCCGCGCGCTCATAGTTGAACAAGAAGCGCACGGCGTTGTTGGGGTACCAGTTCAAACCGGCCGTCGCGGTCTTCTGCTTGCCGCCGCGGATACCGCCCAGGGCCGCCGGGACGGTCGATCCCAATACCCCGGGATTGTAGTTGAGGTCGAGCACGCTATAGCGCGCCGCGAGCTCCCATGCGCCGATGCCGCCGTTTTTCAAGCTGAACGGCTTGTCGGGACGTGGCGACCCATAGGTCGCGGACGCGGTATTATAGCGCCGGGTCTCGCCGGTCAGGATCCACGTGCCCTGTACGTACCACCCGTCGAAATTGGGGTTAGGCAACGTGCTGGCGCGACGATCGAGCGAGAAGCCAAAGTAGCCGGCCTGCGCGTAAAGGTTCTTCCAATTCCCGGCGACTTCCGTGCCCCAGATCTTCGCCTTGGTGGCATTGATGTTGCCGGTGCCGATCAGGCGCGTGCCGTCGACAACGCTTTCCAAACGGGCTTGGTAGTTGATTGGCGACGTCCCGGTCGCACCGAGGCTCGCTGCCGTGTCGGCGACCTTGAAAACGTATGTGCCGTTCGCGGAAACGACAATGTTGGAATCCGGGTCGCTATAGGGACGGAAGGCCACAAACCCAACGGCGGCCTGTTGCCCATCGAACACCGCGGCATCGCCCGCTTTCGCGCCGCTCCACGAGAGCGCGGCGTAATAGTTGTCACCGCTTGAGAACACGCTCAGGAAGTTCTTGCGGCCGTCTGCGCCGGCGATGCTGCGCGCCAAGTCTGGCGCTGCAGCGCGTTCCAAGAAGATCAAATCGCCCGCGCTGGTCTGATCTTCAATACCGCCCGGCGTTGCATAGGCGCCGGTCCGGAACTTGACGTTTTTGAAGCCGTCGTACTGGACATAGAAATTGCTGACCGTCGAGCCTTCCGCGCCCGAGCCGCCGAGATCGTAGATAAAGCTGTAGGACCAGTCGCCGAACACCTTTCCTTCCACACCGACGCGTGCGCGGCGGAATACCGAGCTGCTGGAAAGGTCGGTGCCGGAACGTGCACGGTTGTCCTGCGAATAATACGCGGTGTCGTACTGGACCAGCGAACGCAGGGAGGCGGAGAACTTACCGTCCGCGGAAGCGAAGGTCGGACGGCCGTTGGCCAGCGTTACCTTCACGTCCTCGTCACGCTGCTTCTGCACGTCGACGTATTGCGCAGTGGCATTGCGCTTCAAGTCGATGATTTGCGCCTCGACCTTCTGCGACTCAGTGGCCTTGTCGGCCTTCAATTCCTTGAGCTCGCCGGCAAGCGCGTCGAGTTTGGCTTCAAGCGCCTTGATCTTATCGTCGCGCGGATCGGCGAGCGCGGACCCGGCCAAGGCAATCGTCGCCACGCCGGCCAACAGAAATGCGGAAAAAGTCTTCATTTGAGAAACTCTCACTATCGTGGAATGGCGGTTAGGAACCGACCGCGACTTGAACTGCGCGGTCGGCGGGACGGCTGGCGTGGACATCGGCGGGACGGCCGAAGCCCAGAACAATCGACGCAATCAGTGTGAACGCGCAAATCGCAAGGACGTGCGCGAGAGTGTTGTCGTCTGGCTTTGCAATGCGGACACGCACGGGCCAAGTCTCCTTCCCTGATCGTCGTCGATTCGGCGACAAGGTGAAGATGGCGGGTTTGCGGCCGCTTTGCGCGGTCCTTTATCCCTACCTTTTCGGTAGAGTTAATCCGAGAGGAATATTTTTCGCGTTTGGGGAAGCCTGCGAACGAATTCTCTACGCGTACTAGCGGCGCCGTTTTTCGCGGCCGGCACCGTCTGCCAAACTCACGGTATCGAGGATCGCGGCCATGGAATCGCGCACGGCCCGCATCGTCTTGCGGATCGCGCAGGACTTTTCGTCCTCGCAGTCGTCGCACTTTCGATAGAACGCGAGGCTGGCACACGCGATCGGCGCCAGCGCGCCATCGGTGATGCGGATGATTTCACCGTAAGTGATCTTCTCGGCCGGGCGTGCCAGCTTGTAGCCGCCGTGCTTGCCGCGCACAGACGTAAGAAGCCCATGACTCTTGAGTTCGAGCAGGATCTGCTCGAGGAATTTCCGGGGAATTTTACGGGTATCGGCGATGTCGCCGACGAGCATCAATCCGTCTTTGGGCTGCGCGGCCAAGAGAAGCATCGCGCGCAGGGCATATTTTGTCCGTTGAGTCAGCATCTGCGTCCCGTGAGCAATTCACGGAAGCACCATACGCGACTGCGACGCTTAAGGGCAGATGGTACTAACCGCCGACACCGCAGGCCGCGGCTTCAGACATCGGCACGTCGGCCTCGTATACGGGATCTGCCAGCCCGTGCCGGACGCGCCACTGCTCCAGCAGGAGTTCGTCCCATTTCTCGAGAATCGGGGTGTCGTTGGCCAGGACGGCCGAACAGCCGAGGGGACATCGCAACCCGGCGGCGTGCGCGATTTGCCGTGCCCGGCGGGCTTCCACCCTCAGAAATACGCGTTCGATGTCCATGCGCATGGAAAGCCCCTACATCCAGGGAAAAGGAAAGCCGTGCGGCAGCCCGCTCTCCCACTTCACGGCGTCGATGTCCTCCGCCGAAGGCTGGAAGGGCACCTGTGCCACGCGGGGCGTCCTTGGCGCCTGCTGCGGGACTGGCCCAAGGCTGGCGCCGTGCAATGTATGCGCCAACCAGCGCTGCCAGAGGGGATCATGCATCTGGCTCATGGCGCATGCGCCTTCGCGGCGCCGAACGAGAAGTCCATAGCGGCAGGGAACTGAGGCTCGTCGTCTTCGGCCAGTTCCCGGCACGCGTGCTCCGCCTGTCCGGGCGAGCGGAACACACGCTGCTCCAGGCACGAGAAGTGCGACTGCACCGCGTAGAAGCGAAATCCCGTACGTTCGCCGACGACGATCCCGGCGGGCTCGCCTTCGAGTTCGATCACGTAGCGCTGTCCGGTCATGGCGCACACTCCTGCTTGGTGAGGGCCCCACTGTCTCCCCCTTTGGCGAATGGCACGACCCCGGCTCGGCGTATTCTATACTATTTTAGTCGTCTATAGAACGACGCTCTCCGGACAAGGTTCCCCGGGAGAAGAAAAAGCCGTCCGCAGCGCAGCGATGCGTTATGCTTGAAGAGGACTCCGGGGGATTGCATGACGATTGCCGCCGCACTGAAGGGCATTCGCGGGACCGCATTGCTCGTTTTCGTCACCTGTCTGCTGGGGTGGACGCTGGCGAACATGGACCAGTCCCTGTTCGGCTATGCCATTCCGGGGATCCGCACGGAATTTGGCGCGGGCATCGATGATGTCGGCTGGGTGCTGTCGGCCTCGTTTTTCTTCGCGGCCTTCGCGAGCGCTGTGATCGGCGTGCTGACGGATCGATACGGCCGCAAGACCATGTTCGCGGTGTGCCTGGGCGTCTCCGCGCTCATCGTCGGTTTGCACGCATTCGTGACCGGGCTCGTGACCCTCACCCTCCTGCGCATGCTGTCGGCAGGATTCAGCAACGGCCTCTCGCCGATCACGCAGGCCTACACGGCAGAAACCGCGCCGCCCAATGGCCGCGGCCTGCTGCTGGGTCTGCTGAACTGCGGATTCCCGCTCGGCTGGTTCGTCGCCTCACTCTTTGTCGCGCCGATGCTGACCACGTTCGGCTGGCGCTACATCTTCATGCCGGCGTTGCTGGTGATCCCGGTCGCCATGGTCCTCGCCCGCACGCTGCCCGAGAGCGCCCGGTTCAAAGCCGCGCAGCAGACCGATCTGCGACCGCTCGGCGAGCGCATCGGCGAGATTTTCGCGCCGCACCTGCGGCACAAGACCTTGATTTGCTTCCTGTGCTTCTTCCTGTTCGGCGGCGCCTATGCCGGCACGGCGTTCTTGCTGCCGAGCTACTTCCAAGAGTTCCGCGGCTACTCGCTTGAGCAAGCCACATCGATCGTCGGCAGTTCCTACGGCGTGGGCCTTGTCGGCTATGTTGCCGCATCTTTCATATCGGAGTTCGTCATCACGCGGCGCAATACCTGCATCATCTGGTGCGTGCTCGGCTCCCTCGCCGTCGCCGGCCTGATGTGGATTCCCTCAAGCCCAACCGGCGATGCAATCTGGTTCGCGCTGATGGCCGCGTTCTTCTTCGGCAATGCCGCGGTTATGGGCGCGATGCAGGCGGAGATATTCCCCACCCGGGTGCGCGCAACCGCGATTGGGATTGCCGGCTCTTGTGCCCTTAACCTGGGCATGGCCACCTTCCCCGTCGGCGTCGCCTGGGCGATCAAGGCCATTGGCTGGCAATGGGCCTTCACCCTCGCCGTCGTACCGCCCATGTGTATCGTCGCCCTTGCGCTCCTGACGCTCGACAACGTCCGCAGCGGCGTGGACCTCGACGAGATCACGCAATAGGGATTGCGCCGCCGGAGCGGCGATTAGGCCGCGGGCGCGGCAGCGGTGTCTGTGCTCGTAGCAACCGGCGCCGCCTCTTCCACCGGGATGTTAGTCTTCGTGGCTTCGAACAGCTTGGGGAACGCCTGCAACGTGGCGATGTCGCCGCCCTCGAGGCTGAAGGTCTTTTCGATCTCGCGCGCGTTCGCGATCAATGCGGTCCATGCCTCGACCAGCGCATCGCGCCGCAATCGCTTGGCATGCTGCGCTGCATCTTCGATCACCTGCACCAGGAAATTGAACTGCTTGACCCGGTCGGCATTCAGATCCTTCTCCTGCACGGACTTGACGACCACATTGCAGGCATAAGCGACCTTGAGGTGGAAGCTGTCGAGTTGCGCAATCTGCACTTCGCGCATCGCCATATTGATGGACCGCGTCAGCTGCACGGTCGATGGACGCTTGCCTTCAACCTTGTCCTTGAGCGTGTTCACCACATCCAGGCGCGGGATCATCGAGGGGCGGTCGCCTTGGCGGCGGCGCTCCGGCCCGACGTAATCGGTGGTGGCAATGAAGGGCAAACGATTGAACGTGAGGTGGCCGATACGTTCCAACAGCTTCCCGGGCGACAAGGGCTTGATCAGCACGTCATCGGAGCCCGAGCCCACGGCCTTCTTGATGCCGGTGTCGTTGTCTTGCGCGATCAGCATCGTGATCAGGATGAACGGATTGATGCCGAGACGGAAATGCCGGATGTCTCGGACCATGGTGAAAACCCGGTCCTTGATTTCCTTCTCTTTTTCCTTGTCGTCGAAATCGTCGGACAGGAGCAGAAGATCAGGGGGCGCCTTCTTCAGCGCCTCAATAAGGTCTTCAGCGCGGCCGAAGGTGTTGATGCGCCGCATCCCCTCAGCTCGCATTATGGAGCGAAGGCTGTCACGCACCTGCTCGTTGGGGTCGCCGACAAAAATTTCGATGTCGGCAAGCTTCTCACGATCCAGCTTCACGATGCCCCGCCCCCAAGCCGCGGCTCAAAACCGCTTGCCATATCGAGTCGAAACATAGACCGATTCTCATCAATCGCAACAGTTGTACCCATTTTTTGGCAGCGAAATAGGTAGCTGTCCATCAATTTGCAAAACCTGCGGTCGAACGGGACATGCGGCCGCGTCACGACCGGCACGTATCATTTGCCCCATTTAGGGGCCAAATACCTCGGTTCTGCCCCACGGTCGCCACAGGATCCCGCGGATCCGGCCACACTGCAGGTGTTTACTCTTTCATGACGCTGACGTGGGTTTCGCCCAAGGAGGACATCATGAGTGGTTTGATCGATCGTCTGAAGAAGGCCCGTTTCGCCGCGGTGGCACTGGGCGCTTTTGCAGTCGTGGCCGGCACGACCGTCTTCACCGCCACCCCGGCCAAGGCCGATGGCTGGCGCGAGCACCGCTGGGATCGCGACCGCGGCGATCACCGCGCGTGGGAGCGTGAGCGGTGGCGCCGCATCCAAGCCGAACGGTGGCGTGAGGCGCGCTGGCGTGAGCGTCAGTATTACGCGAACCCGGTCTACGACGGGCCGCGCTACTACCCGCCCCCGCCGGCTTACTACGTTGAGCCGGGCGTGAGCTTTGGCTTCCGCATCCGCTAAAGCCGCGGACATCGCTGACAAAGACGCCGGTCCCATCTGGGGCCGGCGTTTTTGTTTGAAGCTTGCATTTATGGACCTTAAGGTTCGCGGCGGGAGAATGCGATGACGCAACATCCGCCGTGGTTCGATCCGAACATGCCAGCACGCGAAGACTGCGTGATGCCATGCCTGATCGACCGTTATGCCGCACAGCATCCCGACAAGGAATTCATCCGTTTCGAGGACGGCCAACGCTGGACGTGGGCGCAGGCCCGGGAGATCGGCCTGCGCACCGCCGCAGCGCTGCAGGCGCGCGGCGTGACGCCAGGCGATACGGTGCTTGCCTGGCTGCCCAACAACGCGTCGATCGTGAGGATTTGGCTGGGCGCGAATTACGCCGGGGCGATCTTCGTGCCGATCAATCAGAGCTACCGCGGCCGGTTGCTCGAGCATGTCCTCAACACGTCCCGCGCCAAGGTGATGATCTGCCATCCGCAACTGGCGGAGCGCCTGATCGATATCAACCTCACCCACCTCACCCACGTCATCGTTGAAGGCCAGACCGCCGACAACGTACGCCTGGCCGTCAAGGTGGAGCCCGACAGCGTATTGGATCAGCCGGGCGAACCGGATCGTGCGTACGAACCGCAACTCTGGGACATCCAGGCAATCATCTTCACGTCCGGCACCACCGGCCCGTCAAAGGCCGTGCAGGTCACCTATCTGCATCTCTTTGCCACCGCGCAGGCGACCTACGGCTACATCAACGGCAGCGACACGATGATGATCAATCTGCCGATGTACCACGTCGGCGGCACGGCGAGCTTCATGTCCGCAGTCAGCGTCGGCGCATCCATCTCGCTCTACGACGGCTTCAACACCCGCGAGTTCTGGAATCAGGTGCGCGCCTCCAACGCTTCGGTCGTCAGCGGCCTGATCGGCGCAATGACCGTATTCCTGTCCAAGAACGAGCCCAAGCCGGACGACGCGGACAATCCGCTGCGCATGGTGACGTTGATGCCGATCAACGCCGACACGGTGGCGCTGGGCAAACGCTACGGTTTCAGCCATCTCTCCGGCTTCAACATGACGGAGCTGTCGGGGCCGCTGATCACGAACATCAATGAAACCGTGGACCGCAGTCTCGGCAAGCCGCGTGTCGGCGTGCAGTGCCGGATTGTCGACGATCACGACATGGAAGTCCCGGTCGGTACGATCGGCGAGTTCATCTGCCGCAGCGATCGCATGTGGGACCAGTTCACCGGTTACTACGGCAATCCCGAGGCGACCGCGCAGGCGCTGCGCAACGGTTGGTTCCACTCCGGCGACCTGATGTACCGCGACGGCGACAACAACTACTTCTTCGTCGACCGCAAGAAGGATTCCATCCGCCGCCGCGGCGAGAACATCTCCTCCCTCGAAGTCGAAATGGAAATCGCCAGCTTTCCGGCCGTGCGCGAGGTCGCCGCCTACGCGGTGGCCAGCCCCGCCGGCGAGGACGAAGTGATGATCGCCGTCGCGCCCAAACCGGGCGACACCATCGATCCGGTCGCGCTGATCAAATATCTGACCCCGCGCATGGCGCACTTCATGGTGCCGCGCTACGTCCGGATCGAAGCGGAACTGCCAAAGACGCCGACGAACAAGATCCAGAAATCGGACCTGCGCGCGCAAGGCATCACCGCCGACACCTGGGACCGGGAAGCCGCCGGCATGACGCTGAAGCGCGAAAAGCTGCGCTGACATGGCGACCAAGACCCTGCCGCGCAACTCCGTGCACCGCGCTCTCAATGCGTTGGGGGATCGCTGGAGTCAGCTCATCATCCGCGAGGCGTTCTTCGGCACGACCCAATTCGGCGAGTTCTATACCAAGTGCGGCATGGCCCGCAGCACGCTCGCCAATCGGCTGCGCGGTTTGGTCAAGAACGGCATCCTCGAGCAACGCCCTCTCAAAGACGGCATGGCGCGGCAGGATTATCATCTCACGCCGCGCGGCAAAGGCCTGTTCGATTCCGTGATGCTCGCCTGGGGATGGGGCGTGAAATGGGGCATGGTCAGCCCCGGCATGGCGACGGCCCTCACCCACACCAGCTGCAACCAAGCCATGATCCCCGATATGCAGTGCGAGAAGTGCCGCGCGCGCGTCACGCTGGGAGATTGCAGATATGCCGAGGGACCAGGTGCTGGCCACGAGCGCGTACCGGTGCAGCGCATGCACCGGAAGCGCAACGACGCGGAAGGCGAAATAAATTTCGAGGTCGTTGACATCACCGGCGACCGCTGGACAGCGCTGGTGATCTCGACCCAATACTTCGGCATTCACCGCTTCGACGGCATCCAAGCCTACCTCGGTATTGCGACCAATATTCTCACCGACCGGCTGCGCGCCTTGGAATCCAACGGCATCGTTGAGCGACGCCTCTATGATTTGGTGCCACCGCGTTACGAATACTGGCTGACGAAGAAGGGCATCGACACCTATCAGCACTCGCTCAGCCTGATGTTCTGGGGCGACAAATGGCTTGGCGATCCGAAAGGCCCGCCGGTGGTTGTGAAGCACAAACCTTGCGGCCATCGTCTCGGATCGATGGTCGTGTGCGGTGCCTGCAAGGAGCCGCTAAAGCTGGAAGCGGTCGCGGTGGGACGCGCTGTGCGCCAATCCGCCGTCAGGAAGCCTAAGCGACCGCGCGATACTCGGAAGCAAGCTTCTCGATAATCGCCGCCATCGGCTCGATCTCGCGGACCGCGCCGACGCCCTGGCCGGCCGACCACACATCGCGCCACTTCTTGGCGGTTGCCTCGTCCGCCCCGAGGTTCACGGCCGGCTTCTCCGGCATCGCTTTGGGATCGTAACCCGCGGCAATCAAGCTTCGACGCAGCCAGTTTGCCGTGACGCCGGTGAGCGCCGCGGAGGGGATGATGTCTTCGGCATTCGCATCGATCAGCATCTGCTTATAGCCCGGCACGGCCATGCTTTCCTGGCTGGCGATGAAACGCGTGCCGAGATACGCCAAATCCGCGCCGAGAATCTCCGCCGCGCGGATGGCCTGGCCGGTACCGATGCCGCCGCCCAAGACAATCGTCCCTTTGAAGAATTCGCGCACCGCGGGCACAAAGGCGAAGCCCGCGATGGCGCCGGTATGTCCACCAGCACCTGCGCCAACCAGCACCAATCCGTCGACACCGGCCGCGGCCGCTTTCTGCGCGAAACTCAAGGAAACCACGTCGGCGAACACCAGCCCACCGTAGGCCTTGATCTGATCCACGACCGCCTTGGGACTGCCCAGCGCCGTGATCACGATCGGCACCTTGTACTTCACAGCCAAATCGACTTCGTCCTGCATCCGCGCAGATGTGCGGTGCGCCATGATGTTCATGGCCCAGGGCGGCCCATCTTTGGGAATAGTCTTGCTGAACTGGGCGAGCCAGGACTCAAGGACGTCGAGCGTGCGGGCGTTGAGCGCCGGAAATGCGCCCACGATCCCGGCCTTGCAGGCCGCCATGACGAGATCCGGGCCTGAGACCAGGAACATAGGCGCGGCAATCGCCGGCAGGCGCAGGCGTTCGCGAAGACCGGTCGGCAGGCTCACGTGTTCCTCCCTTGGCCCCTCCCGCGCGATCCGGCGGGCTTGACTTGCATTCTCGAACCTAATTTGCCCCGCAATGCAGGGTCAAGGGCATTCTAACGGTTCTAGCTTGCATTGACATACCAACCCGGAACGCCATAGCGTTTCGATCATACCCTGTCGTGGAGCGCCGCCATGGGCAAGAATCTCGACGTGATGACGTCTTTGATCGCGAGCTGGAAGAAGCGCGATGTGGACGCCTTCCTGAGCCATCTCACCGACGACATCGAGTACCACTGGCACATCGGCTCCAAGCCCGTGCAGGGCAAGGAGAAGATGCGCAAGTTCCTGGCCAACTACGGCGCCGCGTTCGAACAGCGCCAATGGCAGGTCAAGAATTCCGCTGAAAACGGCGACCTGCTCATGGTCGAAGGATTCGAGGAACTCTACGACCCGGTCCATGACCGCGTGATCCCCCAGCCCTTCATGCAAGTCGCCGAACTGCGCGACGGCAAAATCGCCAAGCTGCGCGACTATTACGAGCCGGCCAACCTGAAGCCGCCCGTCGCGGCTGAGCAAAAGTGAGGCCGCTATGGGCACCTTGATGACGCAACTTCAGAAGGTGATCGACGCGGCCAATCGGCGCGATCGCGAAGGCTTCTTGAACTCCCTCGCCGACGACGTCGAATACAAGATGCACGTCAACGCGCGCCCGTTTAACTCGCGGGAATGGGTCGCACGCTTCCTCGATCGTCATTGGGAAACCTCCCGCGACAGCAAGTGGTGGGTGGATCGCTTCACCGAGAACGGCAACATCCTCATGTGCGAGGGTGCGGAGGAATACGTCATCGCGGCCACCGGCGAGAAGGTATCGCATTCCTATATGGGCGTTTACGAATTCGGCGCCGACGGGAAGATCGCAAAGATGCGCGAATATTTCGAGATGAAGGATCCGCGCGTCACCAAGCCCGCCCCCAAGCCATGACCATCAAGGTCATCCAGTGGGCGACAGGGGCCATGGGCAAGACCACCCTGCGCGCGGTGATCGACCATCCCGACCTCGAACTTGTGGGCCTGTATGTCTACAGCGACAAGAAGGTCGGCAAGGATGCAGGCGACATCGCCCGGCGCGCGCCCACCGGCGTAAAGGCGACCAAGTCGATCGATGAGATTCTTGCGCTGGATGCGGATGTGGTTCTCCACTGTCCACTCCTGCAGATGCCCTATAACGCGCACGACGCGGACGTAAAGCGGCTGCTGGAGAGCGGCAAGAACGTCATCTCGATCAACAACTACTTCCATCCCCAAGCGCTGGGCGCTGCGTCCGCGGCGTCGCTTGAAGCCAGCGCGCGCAAGGGCAATGCGACACTGTGCGGCACCGGGATCAATCCGGGCTTCATCGCCGAACGCTTGGCCACAGTCCTCACCGGCCTGTGCCTGGAGTTCGAAGGCGTGACGATCCGCGAGGTCTACGATTGTTTCGATATGCCGAACGCGAACTATGTGTTCGACGTCATGGCCATGGGATCGCCGCCGGAGAAGGTCGATCTCAAGAACGGCCCCTTCGCCCTGATGTTCAACGATATGTACCGGCAATCAGTCGGGTCTTTGGCCGACAGTCTCAATTTGAAGCTCGACAGCATCGAGCCCGATCATGAAGTCGTCCTGGCGCCGAAGGACATCGCCGCGGCTGCCGGGGTGATCAAGCAAGGCACGGTGGCGGCCACAAACTGGCGCTTCCACGGCGTGGCCAAGGGCAAGCGCGTGATTACCCTTTCGGTGAACTGGATCATGGGCGCGGACGTGCCTGGCTTTGCGGACTTCCATCACTGGGAGATCAAGGTGCGCGGCAAGCCCGGCCTTGACCTCCGGATGGATCTGGTCGAGCAGACCGATACCGACATGAAGACCCGCGCCGCGCAATACGGCGTCGCCGGCATGGTGGTGAACGCGATCCCCCATGTCGTAGCCGCGCCCGCCGGCCTTTACCGTTTTCCGCTTCCACCCGTATTCAGAAAGGATCTTGTGTGATGACTCGCGAAGAGAAGATCGACGCCATGCTCGCGAAGCAGGAGATCCACGACACCTTGATGCGCTATGGCCGCGGTGTTGATCGGGCCGACGGCGATCTGCTCAAGTCCTGCTACCACGAAGACGCCATCGAGGAACACGGCAGCACCTATGTCGGCCCGGCGATGGCCTATATCGAAGGCGCCGTCGGCCGCATCGCCAAGATGGGCACCATGGCCCACTACATCTGCAATGTGTCGATCGACCTGCAAGGCACGAGAGCCTACGTCGAGAGCTACGTCCTGACGTTCGCACGCTTCGCGAAGGACGGGACGCCCTACGATACCTTCACCGGCGGCCGCCTTGTCGACCGCTTCGAGAATCGCGACGGAGTCTGGAAGATCGCCCACCGCAAGATGGCGTTCGACTGGAACCACGACATCGCGTCCAGCGAAACCTGGTGCCTGGGCATGTTCAAGCCCGGCGACCCAAAGATGGTCATGGGCCGCAAGGACAAGAACGACCTGTCTTACGCGCGGTTTTAGTTCTTCTTCTCGGGCATCATGCCGAGCGCGGTGAGGAGTTCGGCGCGGTCGTAGTATTCGCGCCACACCTTCACTTTGCCGTTTTCTATCTCCATTACGCCGACCACCGGCACGGCGCCGTGGCGGCCCTTGAAGTCGAAGTCGTCGACGCGTTCCAGGAACACGGTCTTGCCGACCTGGGCGATGTTCTTGATTTGCAACTCGATGCGCGTTGATCCGGCGATCAGCGGCGCGAGTTGCTTCTTGATCGCGTCTCGGCCCTTGATGGGCTCGATCATCACGGAATGCAGGACGCCGTCTTCGGTGAAGTCATTCACGATGCGGTCCAGGTCGAGCTTGTTCCAGGCGTCGACCATCTCCATCGCCGCTTTCACTTCCGGTGTTTTCGGCGCGGCGGCGGCCATCGCCGGGGCAGCCGATAGCGCCATAGCGGCGAGGCTCAACAGCATCATCTTCATCGACGTCTCCCGTTGTTAGAGCAGTTTCTTGAGTTCGGCGCGCAGCACCTTGCCGAGCGCGTTGCGCGGTAGCGTTTGCACCGCGATCAGCCGTTCCGGCCATTTGAAGATGGCCACGTCCTGCGCTTTCAAATGCGCCTTGATCTCGTCGAGCGTGATCTCCTGGCCGGGCTTTGCCGCCGCGGCCATGCACACGCGCTCGCCCAGCACGGCATCGGGCATGGCGAAGGACGCAGCTTCGGCGACTTTCGGGTGGGTCATCAGCAGCGCATCGATCTCTTCCGGTGAGATGTTCATGCCGCCGCGAATGATGATGTCCTTGCAGCGCCCGATGAAGCGATAGAAGCGCGGGTGCTCGCCCTCGCCCGCGATCTCCAGAAGATCGCCGGAGCGGAAATAGCCCTCCTCGTCGAACACCTGCGCATTGTCTTCCGGCGAGTCCAGATAGCCGTCGAACACGTTGGGGCCCTTCACCAGAAGTTCGCCGGTGTCGCCCGCCTTGGCCGCGACCTTGCCGGTGGTCGGATCCACCAACTTCGTGCGGATGCGCGCCGAGATGCGGTTCGCCCATTCCACACCCGGCACGCCGAAGCGCGGGAAGAACAAGGCGCGCTGTTCCGGATCTGGCACCTCGCGGCCGGAGGTGATCAGCGCCACGCCCTCATTGGAGCCGAAGGTATTCACCACGTCGATGTTCAAGAGGTCTTTGTAGCCCTTGACCATCCACGGTGAGAGTGGCGCACCGCCGGAACAGATGGTGTGCAGCGCCGACAGGTCGAATGCCGCCAGCATCTCTTTCTTTTGCAGCAGCATGTTCAACGCCGCGGGCGGCACGACGGTATAGGCCACCTTCTCTTCGTGCAGCTGCTTCAGCATCACCGGCAGCTCGAACGGATGATGCTGCACCAACGTGCCGCGCGCGTAGAGCCACACGAACAGAAATCCGCTGATGGCCGCCATGTTCACGAATGGGAACGGATTGAGCAGCACGTCGTGCCGCTTGAGCCGCACGCCGTCTTGCATACCGGCGCTCTGGCTGATCCAATGATTGTAGCTGCGCGGCACACCCTTGGGCCGGCCGGTCGTGCCCGATGTCCAGCAGATTGTGAAGATGTCGTTGCCCGACAGCGTCGCCGCCGCCGCATCGCTGGCAGCCGCCATCTCCGCCGCCAGATCCGTCACGCCCTGCGTCGGCGGCCCGAATGCCGCCATCGGCAGATCGGGAAATGCCGCATGATGCTTCGCCGCGATGTCCTCGCCTTTGAAGCGCGTGAGCGAGATGAACAGCTTCGGTTTCAGCACGCCGAGGATGTGGGTCAGTTCATGGCGCCCATACTGCATCGGTACCGGGCTGATAATCGCGCCGATGCGCGCGAGTGCGAGATACAGGATTGGCAGTTCGACGATATTCGGCAGCTGCACCAGCACCCGGTCGCCTTGCGCAACGCCGACCCGCTGCAACGCGCCACCGACGCGCTTCACCTCAGCGGCCACCTCCGCATAGGTCAGCCGACGTTGATCGCCGTACGCAAAGTCCGGCCGGTTCGGAGCATCGACCAGGGCCGTCACACCCGGTGCGTCCGCCGCCGCCTCATCGAAGATGTGCGTCAGGGTCCGGTCGGTGAACCAGCCCTTGGCGGTGTATTCGGCAATGGTCTCGGGGGTCGTGGTTTGCACGCGTGGGCCTCCCAGCCCCTCGGTTGCAAATCGAGACTAGACGAGAGCCCGTCCCGCCTCAAGCGGCCGGGTTGAAGCGCCGCCACACGAGACGGTGATGGCGGCTGCCGCCGCCCTCTAGGGTTTCCGTGACGCTCAACGTCAACCGGTCGCCGTCCAGATCCACATGCCGCACCTGCTCGGTGCCCACCATGTTCGGATTCAAGGCGCTTGTGACCTGGTGAACCACCGTCTCGCCGACAATGCGCCAGGTTCCCGCGTAGTGGAAATAGCTGTCGAAGGCCGCAGCTTTGGCGGAATCGGGCTGCTTTTTGATATCGGCGCTGGGAAAGGACGCCCGCCCGCCGGCATACATTGCCGCGGACATGACCCCGTTGGGCGTGTAGATGATCATGCCGTCCGGATCGGGCTGCATGGGGCGGGTCACCCGCCCGTCCCGTTCGATGGTCCATTCATCGAACCGCCAGGTTCCGATCAGGTGTTCACGGCTTAGCTGCACAGACCTACTCCCATCCGGCCGCCGCCAGACTTGCAAATACGAACCGTCATTCCTATCCTTGGCCAACTGGCCTCGCGCCCGTTTCCCCGATCAGGAGGCTGCCATGGCGTCGCCCGTCTATATCCTCGGCGGATACCAGACCGACTTCAAGCGCAACTGGGCGCGCGAAGGCAAAGAGATTTTTGATCTTTTCAAGGACACGCTCGACGGCGGTCTGGCCGAGACCAAGCTCGACGCATCCGAGATCGAAACCGCGCATGTCGGCAATTTCGCATCGGAAATCTTCTGCAACCAGGGACACCTTGGCGGGTTCTTCGCGGCGGCCGATCCGAAGCTGACCGGGATTCCCGCCGGACGTCACGAAGGCGCCTGCGCCTCGGGCTCCCTCGCCGCCCTCGGTGCATCGGCGGAGATCGAAGCCGGTCGTTATGGGCTTGCCGCGGTGCTGGGTATCGAGGTGATGCGCAATGTGCCGGGCGATCAGGCCGCCGCGAATATCGGGCCGACGGCCATGTGGGCCGGTCATGAGTGCCTGGATGTGCGCTATCCCTGGCCGCACATGTTCTCCGAAGTGGCGAAAGAGTACGATAGCCGCTTCGGCTTGAAGCGTGAACATTTGGCCGGGATCGCACAGATCAATTTCGCCAACGCGCGGCGCAATCCCAATGCGCAAACCCGCGCGTGGACACTGGACGCCCTCAGTTTCTCCGAGGACGACGAAGCCAATCCGGTGATCGAAGGCCGCATGCGCAAGCACGACTGCGGCCAAGTGAGCGACGGGGCCGCCGTCGTCTTCCTGGCAAGCCAGGAGAAAGCTGCGGCCTATGCCAAGAAACACGGCCTGAAGCTGGAAGACCTGCCCCGGATACAGGGCTGGGGCCATCGCACGAACACCATTGCTTACGCGCCCAAGATCGCGGCCAGCAAGGATCAACCATACGTGTTCCCGCATGTGCGCGGCACCATATTGGACGCGTTCAAGCGCGCCGGCATCTCAGGCGTCGAGCAGATCAGCGGCATCGAAACCCATGATTGCTTCACGTCCACGGAATACATGGCGATCGACCACTTCGGCATCACCGCGCCGGGCGAAAGCTGGAAAGCCGTGGAAGAAGGCACCATCGCGGCTGACGGAAAAATTCCGATCAATGCCAGCGGCGGCCTCATCGGCCTCGGCCATCCGGTCGGGGCGACCGGCGTGCGCATGCTGCTGGATTGCGCCAAGCAGATCAGCGGCAAAGCCGGCGGATATCAGATCGAAGGCGCCACACGCATGGCGACCCTGAACATCGGCGGAAGTGCGACAACCACTGTCAGCTTTGTGGTGGGACGCGGCTAGGCCTTCGCCAACTCGCCGCGCAGATACTCCGCGAGCCCTGCCGGCGTGTCTTTCGTGACCTTCGTCGCCTCATAGGCGTGTTCCTCGCGCGGCGCGCGGTCGAACCAGAACGTGCCCGGCGGGCAGGCCGGCTTGGTGGCCGCAAGCCAGATCGCCGTATCGGTCCCCTGATCGCCATTGCGCAGGATCAGGTTCAGGATCTTGTAGAAATTCGGCAGCGAGCGCTGCACGCCCGCGGTTTCCGCCCAGCCCGGATGCATGACGTAAAAATGCATGCCGCGCGGGCCGTACTTCTCCTGCCAGTATTTCGTGAGTTCGACCTGGCCGCGCTTGTGAACCGCGTAGGCGAACACGCCACGATACTTCGCCGGGTCGGTCACGTTCATCAACTTGACCATCAGCGGCGCATTGTACATGCCGCCGGACGACATGTTCACGACCACTGACTCGGGACGCAACGCCTCCTTCTCGATCAGGCGCTCGGTCAGCAGAAAATGATTGAGGATGTTGGTGGCGAAGGACTCTTCGCGGCCTTCCGCGGTCAGCGCAAAATTGTTGTTAAGGATGCCGACGTTGTTCACCAGCACGTCGATCTTGCGTCCGTCCAGGATGAGCTTGGCGGCCAGCGCTTCCGTGTCGCGCTGTAACGCGAGATCGGTCGGCAATGGGATCACCGTTCCCGCCGGCGCTTCCTTAACAAGGGCGTCGAGCTTTGCCGCGCTGCGGGCGGCGGCCAGCACCACCGCCCCGTGACGCGCCGCCTTCAGCACGATTGCGCGACCCAAACCGCCCGAGGCGCCGGTCACCAGCCACACCTGGCCGGTGAAGTTCGGCGGCGTCTTGTCCCAGAACAGCGATCGCCACCAATAGCCCACAGCCGTAAAGCTCAGCGTGAAGCGCGCGTAGAACTGTATGATCTTGAGCAGCATGCCCATCGCGTAATCCCCTACTCCGCCGCTTCGCGCATCATGCGCGCCGCGACCGCGTTGCGCCCGGCTTCGATGTCCGCAGCGCTCGCCCAGGTGGCATGGGTCCCGCTGGAAATGCGGTGCGGCAGGAAAATCCGGCAGACCGGCCCCGCCGCGATGTTCTTGGCGTCGATCACCGCGCATTCCGAGCGATTGGTCTTCATATCGGTAATGTAGCTGATCAGGTAGCCGTCATCCTCGTCCTTCGCGCCCAGGCGCGGCGCGAACGGCGCTTCGCTGCCGTACCGGTCCGGCCCGAAATCGAACTGCGTGGAGGTGCCGGTGTCGAGATCGTGCTTTACCAGGCCCGTGAAGAGGAACCAGCCGGGCTTCGGAATCGTGCTGTAGGCATAGCGATACTTCCGCCCCGCATACTGCTGATTGAACATGCCGAATTCGAGATCGCGAGGGTCGAGATGTTTCTCGGTGGTCTTGCCGGTCTTGAGGTTGAACCGCCAGCGATGCAGGCGCGGCTTCAACAATTCCTGATCCAGGTACGCCATCATACGCTCGTAGCCCGCCGGCGCATCGGTGCGTGACTTGGGCTGCGGATCTTCCTCGAAGTAGCCGTCGAGGACGATCTCATCGCCCTCCTCATACGCGTTCAACCAATGCAGAACGTAAGTAGGCGCCGCCTCGAACCATTTGATGTCTTCGGTCTTGCCCCGGCGCGGCACGATGGCGAAGCGGGTCGGCAGATGCGCATGGAAGCGCACGACGTGGATGCCCTTCTTCAGAAGTTCCTCGTCCCAGAACAACGGGAGGTCGTTCAGGATGGCGTAATTCTGGGTAAACGCCATGTCGTGCGGCAAGCGCGGCCCCGGCAACGGCACAGGGATCATGTGCACAAGACGGTCTGACTTATCGACCACGCCGTAATGCATGTAGGGCGGATGCTTCGAGTAGTTGAAGAACAGCAGTTCACCGTTGGACTCGTCCACCTTGCAGTGGGCGGAGATGCCGTCGATTGGCACCCAACTCGCGCAGCCGTTCTGCTCAAGCGTGTAAGGATCGAGGCGATAGCCCTCGCCGCATTGATAGAACGTGGAGAGAATTTGGCCCGCGTGGACCACCACGTCGGTCGATGAGGAATCCTTCAGGCCGCCTTGTGCGCAGCCGCCGGGCCGCAAGCCCTTGCGCGGGTCTTCCATCAGGCCCGCCCATAGCGCATGCCCCGCCTCTTGCTCCGCGATAAAACCGCGGGTGCGCACGAAGCGATTGCGATACGTCGCGGTGCCGTTGTGGAACCGCATGGAGTGGACCATCCCGTCGCCGTCGAACGGATGATATCGGCCGATAGGGGCGTGCACCGGGTTCTCGGTGTTGCGGACATAGACGCCGTCGATATCGTCGGGAACCTTGCCGATCACCTCCAAGTCTGAGGCGTCGTACTCGTCCATGTTGGGCGTCCAGGGCCCGTTCATATACGGATGATCGTTCGACGGAACTGTGGATTGGACGCGATTGATCAGTTTCGCCGTCATCATATCCCTCCTTACACCCGCTCGATGATCATCGCCGAGCCGATCCCGGATGCGGCAAACGTCACCACCATTCCGCGCTTGGCACCTTGGGTTTCCAGCGCGTCGATGAGTTGCGACAGCAGCACGCCACCGGTCGCGCCTAAGGCGTGGCCGCGCGCGACATGGCCGCCGTAAAGATTGGTTTTCTCCCTCACGTCCGGATGATCGCGATAGAGCAGCGCCGGCACGACGGAGAACGCTTCCATATACTCGATGACGTCGATGTCCTTCAGCGTCAGCCCCGCTTTGGTGAGCACCTTATCCATCGCTGTGCGGCCCGCTGTGAGACCCAGCACCGGATCCCCGCCCGCTTCCGCCGCCGCGATCACGCGTGCGCGCGCTCTCAGGCCAAGCTTCGCGCCGGCCGCGGCATTGCCGACAAGGGCAAGCGCCGCACCATCCGCGACGCCAGGCGCGTGCACGACTGCGTGCACATGCTTGATCGTATCCGTACCGATGGCTTTCTTCAGAACGCTCGCATAGGCCTTGCCGAGATCCTCAAACGCCACGCCATAGCGCGCCAGCGTATCGAGCGTGGTTTGCGGACGGACATATTCGTCCTTCGTGAGGATGACTTTCCCCTCTGCGTCCGTGACCGGGATCAGCGACTGCTGCGCCGCGCCTTGCGCGATCGCCGCGCCGGCCTTGAGGTGGGAGTGCAATGCCACATCGTCCAATTCCGCACGCCCGACCTTTTCCTGGTGGGCCAGCACATCGGCCGACAGGGCGACCGGGATGTAATTCAACGAGGCGGAGAACGTCGGGTCCATGTAATAGGCGGCGTTGTCCGCCAGAAACGGCACCCGCGACATGCTTTCCATGCCGCCGGCGAGCACGATGTCCGCATTGCCCGCGGCGACCTTGTCGACCGCGGCCGACACCGCGCTGAGGCCCGAGGTGCAATAGTTGTTGAGCGACCAGGCGGAGGTGGCCTCCGCCAAACCGGCGTGGAGTTTGACCACCAGACCGATGTGGCCGCCCTGCGCACCGACCTGTCCGACGCAGCCCAGAATGAAATGATCCGGCGCCCGCGCCACCGGGCCGTTGCGCCGCTCCAGCGCATCGATCAGGCCTTTGGCAAGATCCTGCGGCGCGATGCTCGCAAGCCCGCCGCCCTCACGCCCTTTGCCGCGCGGCGTGCGCACGGCGTCGAAAATCAGAACCTCGTTGGGTGCATGCGGCATAGCGGGCCCTGGTGTTCCAGGCCGTAGACTAGGAACAACAGTTCACTTATGCAAGTGACTTCCAGCGGCTTTCCGTCGGCTTTCCGGCGACCGCTCCACCTCATCCGGGGTCACCTTCTCCCCGCATTTGTCGCAGGTCATCACCGGGCCCAACGGGCGCTTACACGGCAGGTGAACAAGGATTTCCGGTGGGCCCTTGCCCTTATCGAGCCACCGGTCGCCCCAGCGCATCAATTCCAGGATGAGCGGAAAGACGTCATGACCACAATCCGTCAGGCGGTACTCGAACCGCGCCGGCCGGGATTGGTATTTCACCTTCTCGAGGATTCCCAGTTCCACCACGCGGGCGAGACGTTCCGACAACAGGTTCGATGCGATGCGCAGCGCATCCTGAAACTCGTTGAAACGCCGGTGCCCGTAGAACGCCGCGGCGACCACGTGCGACGTCCAGCGGTCACCGAGCAATTCGATTGCCCGATCGAGCATCGGCGGCTGGTTTGCGCCCCGCTGCGATTTCACGGTCGAGCGCCGCTGCGCGCGCGGCCCGAGGCGCCGTTCGAGCCCCGCCCCCGGCCCTTCCTTGAGCGTCACGTCGCGCGCCGTCACGATCTTTTTGCAATGGGAACAGCGCAGGTCGGGCGTAAACTTCTTGCCGCAGACGCTGTGCCGCAAGTTGTGCGCCTCGGTCTTCGCGTCGAAATGCCAATGCTTTTCCCACGCGACGATCATCATGGCCGCGTCATACAGGTCCGCGCCCATCTCGGTGAGATGGTTTGCATAGCGCGCCGGTCGCCGTTGATAGAGCTGGCGGCGGATCAGACCGGCCTTGACCAACCGCTTCAGGCGATCCGCCAGCAAGCTCCGCGCCATACCGGTGGTGCGTTGGAATTCAGCGAAACGCTGGCTGCCCATGAAGGCGCAGTAGAGGATCAGCAGCGTCCAGCGATCGCCGATGATGTTGAGCGCACGGGTGACGGAGTTGGTGCGCACCAGTTGACTGGCGCGCTTGGCGCCGCGGCGTTGCGATGCGCCGGACGCACGCGCACGCGCTGTGCCGACGGTCTTCCCCACGCGACGCGCTCCCTCCCAGGATGCGCAAATGTAACAACTTTCCGCCTATGGCAGCAATGCTTGCATAACACGACTGACTGTGGCGCAACGCTCAAGTGAATGTTGCACCGCACCCAAGCCGTAGCGCCGCTTGCACCCGATGACCGCCCAGGCTTTACTTGCATAAACGAACGCACTCCCCGCAAAAACGGAACTGTTCATGTCCAGCGCGACTGAGATCGATATCGCTGCGGTGCGCACCGCGCCTTTCCGCGAAACCGAAATGATGCCGATCGATCTCAACGTCGAACGGCGGACCGATGGCACTATCATTCTGACCACCCGCGTACCGCTCGACCCTTACGCGGCCAATATGGCAGCGGAACTGACGCGCCAGGCCAAGGCTTTGGGCGACAAACCCTACCTCGCCCGCCGCGAAGGCGCTGACCGCAGCTGGAAGTATGCCAGCTACGCGCAAGTAAAGCGGGAAGCCGATGCCGTCGCCCAGTGGCTGCTGAATCGCAAGATCGCGCCGGGGCGCGCGGTGCTGATCCTCTCGGCCAACACCGTGGCACACGGTGTGATGACTTACGGCGCCTGGGCTGCGGGTGTACCGGCCGCGCCGATCAGCCCGCAATACGCGGCCCTCGGCGGTGACTTCGGTCGTTTGCGCCATGTGGTCAACCTGACCAAGCCCGCCGTCGTGTTTGCCGAGAATGCGGATGCGGCGAAGGACGCGCTGGAGAAAGTCGACTTCGGCGATGCCGTGATCGTCACCGCCGATCCGACGAAGTTGTCGCGTCCCGCGGTGGCTTATGCCGATCTTCTCAAGACACCGGTGACGGATGCGGTAGAGAAATCGATTGCCGCCGTCGATCCTGATGCGCCGGCGTCCTACATGCTCACGTCGGGGTCCACCGGCCTGCCCAAGGCAGTCGTGCTGACCCAACGCATGCTCACCTCGAACGTCGTGCAGTGCTACCAGGCCGTCGGCAAGTCCGCCGGCTGGCACGAGCACCTGGTCGACTGGCTGCCGTGGAGCCATGCCGCCGGCGCGTTTGGCTTGCGCGCCGTGCTGGTCTACGGGGGCACGCTCTACATCGATGACGGCAAACCCATGCCCGGCTTGTTCGATGAGACCATCCGCAACTTGCGCGAAATTCCGGTGAGCTATTGGGGCACGGTGCCGCTGTCCTACGCCATGCTGGGCGATGCGCTGGAGCGCGACGACAAACTGCGTGAAACCTTCTTCAGCAAGATGCGCCTGCTGCTCTATGGCGGCGCGGGTCTGCCGCAGCATGTCTACGACAAGATCCAGGGCGCGGCGGTCAAGACCCTGGGTCGGCGCATCATGATGACGTCCGGCTACGGCGCGACCGAAGCCACCTCCTCCTTCATGGTGATCCACTTCGAGACCGACCAAATCGGCGTCGGCTTGCCGGTGCCGGGCGCGACGGTGAAGCTCGTCCCCCACGACGACCGTTACGAAGTGCGTGTGAAGGGCCCGATGGTGACGCCGGGCTACCTGCAGCAGGGCAAGGAAATCTTCGACGACGAAGGCTTCTATAAGCTCGGCGATCTCGCCCGTTTCCACGATGACGCCGATCCCACCAAGGGACTCGCCTTCGCCGGGCGTCTGGCGGAGGAGTTCAAGCTCTCCAGCGGGGCGTGGGTCTACGGCGGGCACCTGCGCGAGAGCCTGCTGAAGGCCTTCAACCCCGCCTGCCTCGACCTTGTCATCTGTGGCGACAGCATGCCCAACCTCGCCATCCTCGCATGGCCGAACCCGCAAGGCTTACGCACAGCGATGGGCGCGGACGCCAAAGCCGACGTCGCGGAGCTGCTGCAATCCCAGAAATTCCGCGACTTTGTGACGGAGCGTTTGCGGGCCCACAATGCAGCGAACCCGTCTCTGTCGACGCGCATCGCGCGCTGCCTGTTCCTGACGGACCCGCCCAGCAGCAATGCTCATGAAATGTCCGACAAGGGCACGATCAACCGGCGCATCGTGATCGAGCGCCGCGCCGCCGACGTGAGCCGTCTCTACGCCGACACGCCCGATCCCGCCGTCATCGTGCCTTAAGGAGCAACCGCATGCCTCTGCTACCGCGCCGCAATCTCGGCACGCTTGCCGCCGCTGCCGCCCTTTCACCCGTTATTGCCTCCTGCACCACCGGAGCAACCCCCATGACCGACCATCTCGCCACCTATCATTCCCTGATCGCCGCTTGGAAGAAGAAAGACATCGATGCTGTGCTTGCGAAAGTCACCGACGACTTCGAGTGGCACTACCTCGTTGGCCTGCCGCCGCTGAGCGGCAAGGACGCGGCACGGAAGTTTCTGGAGAAGTTCGGCAGCTCAATCGCCGAAGTTCGCTGGCGCGTGTTTGACGCGTTCCAGAAGGACAACAAGATCGTGGTCGAAGGCGTCGACGAATACAGCACCACGACCGGTGGGCGTGTGGCCGTGCCCTACATGGGCATCCTGGAATTCCGCGGCGACAAGATTGCCAAGTGGCGCGACTACTGCGACTCAGCCCTTGCGGGCCGCATGAAGAACGGCGAAGCGGTCCCGGCGTATGTCGATAAGCTGATCGACCGGAAGGCGATCTAGGCGACCACGCCCTTCTCGATAAACTCGCGGCTTGCCCAGCAGGAGTGCGTGCCGCTGCACAGCTTGTGCGGCAGCGCGACGCGGCACACCTCCGTCATCGTCTTGGCGTCGACCACCAGGCATTCGGACCGACTGGTCGCCTCGTTGATGGTGTAGGTGACGAGGTAGCCGTCGTCCTCGTCCTTAGCGCCGACGCGCGGCGCGAACGGGGATTCGCTGCCGTACTCGTCCGCCGGCAGATCGATCTGCCAACTCTGGCCGGTCTGCACGTCGTGCTTCACCAGGCCGGTGAACAGGAACATGCCCTTCTTGCCCAACGCACTATAGGCGTAGCGATACGGCCGCCCGGCGTAGCGTTGGTTGATCATGCCGAACTCGGCAATGTCCTCGGCGATGCGTTGTTCCTTGGTCTCACCGGTCTTCATATTGAAGCGCCAGCGATGCAACCGCGCTTCCAGGGAATGCAGGTCAAGGAAGGCCATCATGTGCCCGTGTTCGGGCGGTACGTCGGGCAGCGGCCGCGGCGTCGGATTCGATTGGAAGTAGCCGTCGAGGACAATTTCATCGCCATCCTCATAGGCGTTTAGCCAATGCAGCACGTAGGTCGGCGCGGCCTCGAACCACTTGATCTGATCGGGGCTGCCGCGGCGCGGCACGATCGCAAAACGCGTGTTCTGCTTCTTGAAGAAGCGCACCGCGTAGACGTCTTTCTTCAAGAGCTCCGGATCCCAGAACACCGGCAGGTCCGCCATGATCGCGTAGTTCTGCGTGAACGTCATGTCGTGGGGCAGACGCGGCCCCGGCAGTTCCACGGGAATGTAGTGCACCAGGTGATTGGTCTTATCGACCACGCCGTAGTGCATATAGGGTGCGCGCAGCGAGTAGTTGAAGAACAACAGCTCGCCGGTGTGCTCATCGACCTTCGGGTGCGCAGACACGCCATCGAGCGGCGTCCACGCATCGATGCCCAGCGTTTCAAGTGTGTCCGGATCGAGCCGATAGGCTTCGCCGCACTGATAATACGTCGAGAGCACCTTGCCGGCGTGCACCACCACATCGGTGGACGAGGCGTCTTTCAGCCCCGGGTAGACACAGCGCGTGCGCCGTTGCGCCAGGCCCGGCGGCTCCATCAGCCCCCCAAACAGCGAGCGTCCCGCCACTTGCTCTTCGTTGAAGCCTTGGGTGCGGACCCAGCGGTTGCGATAGCGCGCCTTGCCGTCGCGGAAGGTGATCGCATGAATCATGCCGTCGCCGTCGAACGGATGGAACCGTCCCGCCGGCTCATGCAATTGATTCTGCGCGTTGCGGAAATACGTGCCGTCGAGATCCTGCGGGATCGCGCCGCTGACGACCTCAAGGTCTTCCGCATCAACCTCGTCGGCGACCGGCGTCCACGCACCGGAAAGATAGGGCAAATTGCTCGGCCGCAACGAACGGCGCACGGGCGATTGGCGGGTGATCTTCATGGCTTCAACCTGCCGCTTGGCTCAGGAAATGTTGAAATGCATCGTTAGCATGCGCGAACGTGCCCGGTGGCGCCTTTCCGGCTGCCGCCTGTGACGCCGCCCCCGCATCGTCGCCGAGGGGATAGGACGTACCCTCGACCATCCAGGCGCAGCGGACACTGCCGGACCCGGCGACGAACGTCTGCCCAGTGAGATTGCACGCTTCACTCATCAACCAGGCCGCCAGTGGCGCGACTGCTTCCGGTGCCATGCGTTTGGCCAGGTCGGGCGTGATGTATTTGTCGGTCATCGGCGTCGCCGCATAAGGGGCAATGGCGTTCGCCTTTAGATCGGCGCGCTCGCCTTCCAGCGCAAGGGCGTGCATCAAACCGATCAACGCCGCCTTGGACGCAGAATACGCCGGCATGCCGCGGTTGCCGTGCAAACCGGCCGACGAGGTGCTCACCACCACGCGCCCGTACTTCTGCGCAACCATGACCTTCCACGCCGCATGCAACACGTGCAGCGTGCCGAGGAAGTTGATGTCGAATACGCCGTGGAATTCTTCCAGGGTCTGACGCCCGAAGGACGCAGCTTCCGGCACGCCGGCATTGGCGATCACGCCATCGAGCCGTCCGAACGCGTCCAGCGCAAGACGCACCATGTCGTCGCCGGAGGACGGGTCTTCCGCGGGGGCGTAGGACGTCACGGCCCGGCCGCCTGCGGCGCGGATTTCGGCGGCGACGGCATCGGCACTCGATGGTTGCTTACGGTCGCTCCAGCGGTTGTTCACCACCACGGCGGCGCCGGCCGCGGCAAGCTGGAGTGCATAGGCCCGCCCAAGCCCCTTGCCCGCGCCAGTCACGATGATCACGCGATCGGACAAGCCGCTTTGGGGGACCATAGTCTTTCCTCGTGTCCCTGAAATGAGATTGGCTGAGTGGGAAACCCACTCAGCCAATCCGATGTGGTCGAATGACGGTTAGAACTTCACAGAAAGATCCGCACCGAAGGTCCGCGGCGCGCCGAAGGACGAAATCTCCGTGCCTAAGATCGCGATGATGCTGGTGCGGTAATCCTTGGCGGTGATGTTCTTACCCCAGATAGAGATCGCCCAGGGCTTGTCTTCCGGCGAGAACGTGACCCGCCCGTCGAGCAAGCCGTAGCCGGCCTCCATATTGAAGTTGTCCGGTGTCCAGAACATCTTGCCCTGATGCTTGTAGTTGACGCGAATCTTCAAGGCGTCCGCATAGCTGAGGAAGTCAGTCGTGAACTCTGCGCCAGCGGTGATCATTACCTTTGGCGTACGCTGCATGGTGTTGCCGGTGTAGACCGCGCCGGTGCTGTCAACAAAGGTGTTGTACTTGGGATCGACATAGCTAGCCGACACCGACGCACTAAACCAATGTACTGGAGCGTACTGAAGTTCGGTCTCGAAGCCGCGGATGGTCGCAGAAGCGGCGTTTCCGATGACGTTGCACAGACACGATCCGAGGGTCTGCTGAACCTGCAGATTCTTATATTCCTCGTTGAATACCGCCGTATTCCAGCGGAGCGTCCGATTGAGGGTTTCCCACTTAAAGCCGACTTCGTAGTTGGTGACGGATTCAGGGTTATAGGCAGCCGATGCACCGCCGGCATTTGTCGCGCTGTTCTGGAAGCCGCCGCCCTTGAAGCCAAACGAGACGGTGGCGTACGCCATCAAATCTTCCGTCGGCGTGTAGTTCGCGGTGAACTGCGGTGTCACCTTCGACCAGCTCGCACTATACGGCGCATTGAAGATATTCGTCCCCGGCGGCAGTCCGAGAGGCGTGAGCGCCGCAGTGTCGTTGGGATCGAAGCGGCTACCGCGCGAAATCGCCTTGCCGATCTGCACGCCATACTTCTTGTCGTGCGTATAGCGCACGCCGGCGTCGATCTTGACGTCGTCGATGATCTTGAAACCGACCTTGGCGAAGGCAGCGTAGCTTTCCGTCTTGCCCTTGTCGTCCCAGTTGGATTCGCCGCTCAGCGTGGGGAGATACTTTGTTTCACCCCAATACCGATTGTATTGGCTGACGCGGCTCTTGAGGTAGAAGGCGCCCAAGATCCAGTCGAACAGGCTGTCCTTGCCGTAGTTGGAGGTGAGTCGCGCTTCCTCCGTGATCTGAGCGATCTTTTCGGTGAAGTACACCGGCTCAGAGAACAGCAAGGGCGCATCGACGTTGTAAGGGTTTGTCGGCCCGATACCCGACTGGTCGTACCAAGTGTTGGCATTTCCCCAGCGGTAACCCGTGATGCTCGACAGCGTCACGTCTGGCAGAACATCCTTCTCCAGTTTGAGCACGCCGTTCCAGCCGCGATGGTAGAGATCTTGGGGAGTCGGAATGGCGGTGCCTGCAAACAGCGGCCAAGTAGGGAAGCTCTGCCGGATCGTCAGCTTCGGCAGATACTGCGCGATGATCAAGTTCCGCGCCTTCGTCCAAGCATCCGGACCGGCGGCCTTACCCGTGGCCGTCACAGGCACGCGGTTGATGCCGTTGGAATCATCACGCGAAAACTCCACCAGAAGATTTGCTCTGAAGTCGGAGCCACTCGGCTCATACCGAAGCTGGCCGCGCAACTGAACCGAACGCAAATCCTCGAGGTCGACATTGTGCGCAAGGTCGCGCGCATAGCCGGTGTGATCGATGACTTGGAATGAAATACGACCCGCGAGACCGTCGGTCAGCCCACCGGTCAAGTAGCCCTGGCCCTGATGCAAGCCATAGTTACCGATCGTTCCAGTGACGCTGCCGGAGTTAGTGAACTGCGGCTTCGAGGAAATGACGCTAATCGCGCCGCCCGCGACGTTCTTCCCAAGCAGCACACCTTGCGGCCCGCGAATAACTTCGACCCGCTCAATATCATAAAAGTTCGTATTCAGAGTTCCGGACCGTCCGACATAGACTTCGTCGACGAAGGTACTGACCGATTGGTCGGCGGTGGGCGACGTGAGGCGCGTGTTGGTCACGCCGCGGATGTTGAGTTCCTGCGCCTGCGGCGATGTCGCGGTGAAAGACAGTCCGGTCACGCTGTGACCAAGGTCTTCGAGCGAGAGGATACGATCCTTTTGCAGGGTCGCTCCCGTCAACGCGGTAACGGCCAACGGCGCGATCTGCAGATTTTCTTCGCGCTTCTGTGCGGTGACGACGATGGTCTCAAGACCGCCGGCCTGGGCACTCTGTTGTGGCGCGGATTGTTGTTGCGCTGAAGCCGGCAGCGCGATGCTCATGCCGATTGCAATGGCGAGCACGGACGTCGTGTAAAGCAGCTTATTGTTCGATTGCATGATTGTCCCTCCCAAGACATGACGCAGACACGTCACTTTCATCCCGAGACCAAGGTTATGTCCGCAGATGCATCAATGCAACTGGCATAACTGGACTGACTCATTGTGCACTGCGAAAAGACGGACGTTTTTGCATGCAAGTGTCTTGCGGGCCACAGCACGGCGAGCGTAAGTTTTGTCACTTGCATAACCAGACTTATAAGTCGGCCGGCGCCCGAAGGTCGGAAACACAGGATCGTGATTGCAGCTATGGCACAGACACTCGGTCTCGACCCGAAGGGCAAAGCGGCACTCGTGACGGGCGGCAATCGCGGTATCGGTGAAGCGTTCGTGCGCGCCTTGCGCGATGCGGGGGCATCGAAGGTTTATGTCGGCAGTCGCGATCCCGCCGCCGCGGCGCACTTGGTCGCGGAAGACCCTGCACGCACCGTCGCAATCAAACTCGATGTCACCAAGCAGGATCAGATCGACGCCGCGGCGAAAGCGTGCGGCGACGTGCGCATCCTCGTGAACAATGCCGGCATGTTCCATAACGTCACGCTCATGAACGCGCCGGACATGAGCGCGGCCCGCGACGAAATGGAGATCAATTACTTCGGCGTGGTGGCCATGACACGCGCCTTCGCCCCCGCCATGATCGCCGCCGGCGAAGGCTCCGTCGTCAACGTGCTCTCGGCCGGCGGCATTGCCGCGTCGCCGGTGATGGGCGGCTATAGTCCGTCGAAGTTTGCCGCGCGCGCCGCCAGCATGTGCCTGCGCGCGGAACTGGCCCTCAAGGGCGTGCACGTCTGCGCCCTGATCGTCGGCTCCGTCGACACCCGGATGGCCACGCACGTGCAGGGCAAGAAAGAGCGGCCCGAGGATATTGCTGCTGTTGGCCTGAAAGCGATCCGCCGCGCCATCGACGAAGTCGACACGGATGTGATGGCGGTTGAGGTGCGCGCCTCCCTCGCCCGCGATCCGAAAGGTCTCGAGCGGCAAATGGCAAAACTGCTGGGCCTATCGACCATCAGCACGGGCCGCTAAGGGGAGACGCTCTCATGGCTATCGCAACGCTGCTCGTCACCAATTTCATCTTCGCGCTCGCCTGTGTGCTGGCGCTGTGGGCGTTTTGCCTCGTCATCCGCGACGTCACCATCATGGATACCTTCTGGGCGATCGGCCTCGCCTTGGTCGGTGTCATCACCTATTTCCAGACCTCCGGCGCGCCCGACCGCAAGCTGGCGCTGGTGATTGTCGCCGGCATCTGGGGTTTGCGCCTCGGGATTTACTTGTTCTGGCGTTGGCGCACCCACGGTCCGGACCCACGCTATGTGCGCATGCTCCAGAAGGCCGCCGACAAGGGCCAAAGCTTTGCCAGCGCCAGCCTGACCAAAGTCTTCCTGACGCAAGCGCCGATGCTGTGGCTTGTCGCTCTGCCGGTGCAGCTTGGCCAGGTCGATGCGGAACCGGTGGCTCTCGGCTCCCTGGCCTATGCAGGTATCGTGCTCGCCGCCGTCGGCATCCTGTTCGAGACGGTCGGCGACTGGCAGCTCACCCAGTTCCGCAAGGATCCGGCCAACAAGGGCAAGGTGCTCAACACCGGCCTGTGGCGCTACACGCGCCATCCGAACTACTTCGGCGATGCCTGCGCCTGGTGGGGTCTGTATCTGATCGCCGCGGAGACTACGGCCGGCCTGTTCGCGATCCCCGGCCCGCTTCTGCTGACGTGGACGCTGATGAAGTGGAGCGGCGCCCCAACGCTGGAGCGCAAGCTGTCGAAGACGCGGCCGGACTACGTTGAATATATCCGCCGGACGAGCGGATTCTTCCCTCTGCCGCCAAAGGCTTAAAGCGGCCGGAGCGGTTTGACTTTCCACGCCTGCGGACCTAAAACGCATCGCGCTTCGGGCCTGCGTCCCGGATGCGAATGTCGGCTTCGGGACCGCAGCGGATGACGTCTACGGACGCGTTGGACAAGCTTGCTGCCGCGCTTGAAAACGCCTGCAACCAACAACCGCTGAATCTGGAGACGGCCCGCGCGCTCCGCGTGCAGGTCGTCACAATCCTCACCGGCACGGCGCGCGAAGTCGACATCTCGATCGCGCGGCTTACGGCAGTCTACGTCGCGATCAACCGGGCGCATCTGCAGTGCTACCGCAGGACGGCTGAGGAAGAATCGCTTTTTCAGAAGTGCCGCACCGTACTGAAGCAGGACGGCGCAGGCACCCAACTCTATTTCATCGCCGCACTCATGCTGGCGTGGCATCCGTGCGAGGTCGGGCTTCCTCGTCGCGGCCAACTGCACGACAGCTTGCGCGCGCTGTGGCTGCAGCTGGCGCTCGATATGCCGGCGATGTTTGCCTACGACAACGGCTCGGAAATCCTGGCGCGCTTCCTGCAAGAAGTCTTCCTGACCCTCCGCAATCCGCCCTGGGTCGGGGCCCTGCAGAGTCAGGAACTCACCGCCATCGTCGCGAAAAGCTCCGCCTTCGTTCAGGTGTACTTCAACGAAATGAATTTGCGCCCGCTGATGGTGGCCCGGGCGATGGTCATCGAAGAGATCGTCGGTGGGATGGCGCTGGGTGTCGATCAGGGCCGACCGCTGCGCCGCTTTTCGGCACGCCCGCGCATCGGATTCATCTCCCTCGGCCCGGCGGAGGACAACGTCGAGACCGCATACCTCGCCGCGTTCATGGAGCATCTTCCGCGCGAGAACCTGGAGATCCGCCACTATCGCCTGGCCCCGTCAACCGCCGCGATCAACGCGCTCTGCAACGCCAGCGCCGACAGCGCGATCCAGCTTCAGCCTTCGGTGATGGGCGCGATCCAGCAACTTCGCGGCGACGATCTCGATATCGCGATCTTCGTGAACAACGTCACGGCGCGGTCCCACGCCGTGACGTCCATGATCGCCCATCGCGTGGCGCGGGTTCAGATGACGAACCTCGCATCCCCGATCACCACAGGATTCCGCAGCGTCGACTACATGATCTCCGCCGTCGCGAACGAGCCGGCCGGCACGGACGATCACTATTCCGAGCGCCTGCTTCTTCTGTCCGGATCGGCCAGCTGCTATGCGCTCGACTACCTTCTGCAGGCCGCAGCGCAGACCGTGTCACCGACACGCGCGAGCCTCTCGCTGCCGGCCGATGCAGTCGTCTACTACTCGTCGGCAAACTTCTACAAGCTGCACCCCGCACTCCTGCGCCGCTGGATCGACGTTCTCAAGCGCGTGCCCGGCAGCGTCTTGTTATTGACGCCGTTCGGCCCGCTCTGGGGCAGCGCGTACCCCGCAGCACCATTGAAGGCCCTGTTGGATCAGCTATGCCGCGAGGCCGGCGTCGGCCCCGACCGCATCGTTGTCGCGGGCGCGATGCCGACGATGGCGGACTTGCATGCCTTGATGAAACTCACGGATATCTTCCTGGACCCCTACCCCTTCACCAGCGCCACATCACTCTATGACCCGCTGCGTGTTGGCTTGCCAGTCGTTGCCTGTTCCCGGCCGGTGTCCCGCGGCCGCCACAGCGCCTCGATCCTCGAACAATCCGGATTGGGCGATTGGGTCACCACCACGGAAGACGCCTATGTCGACCGCGCCGTGGCGCTCGGGCTCGATCCCAATCTGCGCGCCGCCGCGAAGAACGCCCTTGCCGCCGTCACGACGTTGTCGGTGGTCGATACAGCCAGCTTCGGTCCGCGCTTCCGGGCCGGACTGGACGCGGTGATCGCAGAGTGGAACGCGAAGGCCGATGCGCTCCACGCGACGGACCAAACCGCACTAGCCCGTCGCGTTGAATCCCTCGCCCAGCAGGCGCGCCATCGTATGGGCAAGTGGGGCGACATGGACATCGTGATGACGATTGTCGTGCCCTATCTCATGGATGGGCCGGCGGCGACGATGATCGACGTCGGCGCCTGTCTCGGCGCGTACAGCACTCCCCTGCTGCAACGCGGGTGGCAGTCGCACATGTTCGAGCCCGATCCGCGGTGCCAGCCGAGACTTCAGAAGCTACTCAGCCTCTACCCGCGCACCGCACACCTGACCACAGCAGCCGTTGTGTCGACGGCCCTGGAAACCGTACGCTTTCATGTCGCGCGGACGCCGGGCTTGTCAGGCCTGAACGTGTCGCCCTACGACACTGACGAGGACGTGCGCGACGTTCCGGCAATCAACCTGATGGACTATCTCCGGGCACGCGATGTCGGGGACATCCGGTTCGTAAAGATCGACGCCGAAGGGCATGACCTGACGATCCTGACATCGATCGACTTCGCGGCGATCCGCCCCACGCTCGTCATGGTCGAATACGGCGAGGACTTCGAAGGCCAAACCCGCCAGTCGATTGACGCGGCGCTGCACCACATGCGCGCGCACGGCTACACCGCCTGCGTCTTCTGCTTGCGCGCCACGGGCGATTTCAAACGCCAGGAGTGGCGCACGGAATTGGCCGCAATCGGGATCGGCACCCTGCCGGCGGAGATCCCGCCGGGACAACTCTTCGGCAATATCCTGTTTTACCGGGCCGACGATGCCGAATTCCTGCCGGCGCTGGCCAACTTGCTGCAGGGGATTATCGGCGGGGGCGCACCCCTCCGGGCAGCGTAAGGCCCAGCCATAGCGGACCCGGACAGGGTATTTCCGCCGCCTCCGCCAAGGGCTTAGGCGACCCTCCCGCGGGTTTGACTTTCCGCCGCCGGGGACCTAAAACCCACGGCCTTGCGGGCCCCTCGCCCGCATCGGATTTCGGCGCGGTAGCTCAGCTGGTTAGAGCACGGGAATCATAATCCTGGGGTCGGGGGTTCAAGTCCCTCTCGCGCTACCACCTAAAGCCTCCGGGGCGTTCCTGGGGTGTTCACGAGAGAACGGGGCGGCGGCCGCAGGGTCGCCGCCCTGTTTCTTGTCCGGCCAGGATCTCGCACGCCGGCGCTAAAACGCAGCTATGAGCCAAGAGGACTCACCTGGCTCGCGCTGGCACCGCGCCCCTGTAAGGCGCTCGTCCGAATGCCGACAAAAACGCCGCGATGATTGCGCATGGTCGCGTCACTGGTTCCGTTGGCGAGGATGTTGCCAAGCACATCGAATTGCTCGAACACGAGATCGAACCCAGCCTCCCGGATGGACTCAAGCAGCGCCTCTTTCGTTGGCCAGAAACTGCGTTTGTTGTCCCACGACGCCCACTTTAGCTTCTCTCGCTCCGTGTCGTTCGTCGCGTCGTGTTCCAAGAACCAGCGCCCCGGCAGGTCCTCGTGTCGCTCGATCTTGGAGAGCTGAAATTCTGACGTCGGATACCAGTCCCACGGCGCGAAATGCGTGTTCACGATGATCGCGTCGCGCGCCTGTTGGCCCATCAACTTTACGAATTCTCGCGGCCGGTCGAGGTGATAGAGAAGCCCGCAGCAATAGATCACGTCGAATGGCCCGTACTTCGCGATATTCCACACGTCGTCCTTCACGAAATCGAGGTTGGCCAAGCCGGCCCGGCGCTTCACCTCCAGGCAGTTATCGATATTCGATTGCCGCACCTCGATGCCCAGGGAGTCGAACCCCATGCGCGCGAACTCAAGGGCATAACCTCCCTCGAGGCATCCGAGATCGGCGATCTGCTTGCCGCGGATCTCGTTCCCGTACAGCAGGGTCAAAACGCGCTTTGCGCCCTGGCACCAGGGCACGTCCGACAGAAGGTGGTCCTGACTCGGCATCGTGACCGTGCCGTCAGGGAAGCGAATGTTGTGAGCGGAAAAAGAAGACATGCCGCAACTACTCCTGTTCGGCCATGAACTCGACCAAGGTTGAAGTTCCTAAATTCGCCCGCGCCTGTGCCGCGCGCACGACGCACAGCACTTGGCTTCCCTGCGCAATCATCACGGACGCGGTCGGCGGCCAGACACCGATGTCCTGTGCCACGAGTCGCACCCTAGTGGTCCGCACGCTGTAGGAGAAACGTGTTGGATGAAGTCGTATATGGAGCGGCGATAATGTGACTCTGGGTGACGGAAAGAGGGGCTCCAGATAACCTGCGGTTACCGGTTATCGATTTTCCTCAGATGGACTTCCATACAATATAGGCGGCGGTGGCAAAGATGAAACTCGCAAAAACGGTGGTGAGCGCTCCTTTCCGGTCCGCGAGCGCCGCAGCCACACGTTGCCCCAGCAGGCCGCCCACCAGGCCGCCCAGGATGAACAAGCCGGCCACATGCCATAGCACGAGGCCGGACATCGCATAGCTTGCCGCAGTGGCCGCCCCAAACGCTGTCACCGCGACAAGCGACGAGCCTACAGCATGCAGCATGATCATGTTCGTGGCGCCGATGAGGCCCGGCACGATCAGGAAGCCGCCGCCGATCCCGAAAAATCCCGAGGCCATGCCGGTGAAAAATCCAGTCGGGATCAGGCGGGCGGCGAGACGCGGCGAGATGCGGACATCGACCTCGCCTGCGTCGGCCTTGCGGAGCAACATGGAAATGCCGACGCCAATCATCGCGGCGGCGAATGCCAGCAGCAGCTTCTGTCCATTGACGGCTTTCCCCAGCGCGGCGCCGACGAGCGCGCCCACGCTACCGCTGAGCGCAAAGGCAACCGCGCAAGGCCACTTGATGTTTCCTTTGCGGGCGTGAAGGACAAGATTCACGAGAGCGCTCGCCGAAACCGCAACGGCGCTCGTGCCGATCGCGACGTGAGGATCTTTGATCCCGACGAAATACAGAAGCAGCGGCACAGCCAAGATCGAGCCGCCACCGCCAAGAACACCGAGCACCAACCCCACGAGTACGCCCGAGGCGACGGAGAACAGATCAGTCAGCATGGGCGATCACCTCTGTTGCTGACGGTCTGGATCTAGAGCGCGTTGACCGGGAGCTTCAGATACGACACCCCGTTGTCTTCCGGTGTCGGCAACGCACCCGCCCGGATGTTGACCTGTATCGACGGCAAGATGAGATGCGGGACGTCCAGCGTCTTGTCGCGCGCATTACGCATGGCAACGAACTCATCTTCTCCTATAGCGTCGCGCACGTGGATATTGCTTCGACGCTGTTCGCCGACTGTTGATTCCCAGGCGATTTCCGTGCGCCCCGGCGCCTTATAATCGTGACAGGTGAAAATTCGCGTTTCTTCAGGAAGCGCCAAAATCTGCCGCATCGAGCGATAAAGCGTGCGTGCGTCGCCACCGGGGAAATCTGCCCGCGCGGTGCCGTAGTCGGGCATGAACAGCGTGTCGCCGACAAAGGCCGCATCCTCGATGAGATAGGTCAGGCACGCGGGTGTGTGACCAGGCGTATGCATCACGCGCCCGTTCAGTTTTCCGATATTGAAAGTCGCCCCATCCTCAAAAAGTGTATCGAACTGGCTACCGTCAGAACGAAACGAGTCTTTCAGGTTGAACACTTTGGCGAATATCTTCTGCACATCAACGATGTGCGCGCCGATGGCGAGCTTACCACCCAGGATCGACTTGAGGTGTGCCCCAGCCGACAGATGATCGGCGTGGGCATGCGTTTCAAGAATCCACGCGACGTGCAGCCCTTGTCCCTGCACGTAGGCGATGACGGCGTCGGCCGAGGCGAATGAAGTTCGGCCGGATGCAGCGTCAAAATTGAGAACGGGGTCAATGATTGCGCAGGCGTTTGTGGCCCGATCAGCGACAACATAGGTCACCGTGAAGGTCGCTTGATCGAAGAAAGATTGAATATGCATGGCCGCCACCGAGAAGAATTGTTCCAGACAAGTCTAAGAGGAACGCCCAGCTTTCACTTTAGTGCTGAACAGGGCGTTCGCGCTTTGACGGGCGACAAACATCCCGAGCACCATCGCCGCGACAAAGCCGAGCGTTTCGAGGTTGCCAAACCCGAGACCGGCCAAGGCCGGCCCAGGGCAATAACCGCCCAGGCCCCAGCCGATGCCGAAGAGGCTCGCTCCCGCGAGCAGGGGGAGATCGATGTCGCGACGCGTCGGCAAGATGAAGCCGGGCTCGAATAACGGCTGGCTTCGACGCAATACCGTCCGATAGCCAATGGCAGTAACGGCGACGCCACCAAGCATCACAAATGCGAGGCTGGGGTCCCACGCACCAAAGATATCAAGAAAGCCAATGACCTTTGCGGGATTGATCATGCCGGAGATCGACAAGCCGACGCCGAAGAGCAGACCGGCGATCAGGCCGCCGAGAATACGCGCCATGGCTTAGCCTCCAGCGAGAAGGTGATGAACAACGTATGTCGTGGCGATGCCGGTGGTCATGAAGACCGCCGTCGCGATTATCGAGCGCGGCGAAAGGCGGGCAATGCCGCACACACCGTGACCGCTTGTGCAGCCGTTCCCCAGCACCGTGCCAAATCCCACAATGAAGCCCGCCAGAAGCATGATCGGCAACGGCGCAATAAAATCGATGCCTGGGCGCTCACCGCTTATGAGCATCAGGGTCAGCGGCGCCACGACAAGTCCGATGACGAACGCGATGCGCCAGCCGCGATCAGGCGCCTGCCCGGAAAGCGACAACAACCCCGCCGTGATACCGCTGATGCCGGCGATGCGCCCGTTCAAAAGCAGGAGCGCGACAGCAGACAACCCGATGAGCGCGCCACCGAAGAGTGAAGCGAAGGGGGTGAAGTGAGTCATCGTCTGCGTCTCGGAACAGGAGTCTGCTTGCAGTAAGTTTCGTACAGAAAGCCGATCAAAGACTTCAAGTCGTCACGTGCGAGGCTATAGAAGATCGTCTGTCCATCGCGCCGGGTCTTCACCAGCCCATCTTTGCGGAGCAGAGCCAGCTGCTGAGAAATTGCCGCATCCCGCGCATCCAGCAATGCCGCGAGATCGCCAACCGCCCTCTCCCGCTCCACAAGCTGGCACAGAATGAGCAGGCGCTTGGGATGGGAAAGGCTTTTCAACAGTGCGCTGACCTCTCCCGCCAGCTTTTCCATTTTCTTTAAGTTCATACCTTCATATATATGAATATACAGGATCAAGTCAATATGATGCGACCCGTTGACGCTGATCAATGTGCCCGACCATCGTCAGGCGCAGCGTGAGGCCAGTTCAACGAGTTGTAGGATTCAAAAAATGTCCAAGAACGTCGGAACGATAGATAGAGCCATCCGCGTCATCGCGGGCGCGGTGTTGATTGCGTTTGCCCTCCAGTTTGGCTTTCCAGCAACCGGGTGGAACTGGATTGGCTGGATCGGCGTCGTCCCGCTCCTGACAGCCTTGGCCGGATTCTGTCCGGCCTACACGTTAATCGGCATCTCAACGTGCAAGCGCTAATTGTAGCCATTGCGCAGAGGCAATCGGCCAGAACCCCCTAAGCCTTTGATTATAATAGCCTGATCGAGGGTCCGCGCCTCAAGCCCCTCTTGCGCGAGCACAAAAAGACACACCCTCCAGCCGCGTTCGCCGGGGGGTGTTTTTTTGAGCGTCGCGCGCGGCGTCACGACGAAGGTTTGTCGGACGGCGACGAGCCGCTATACGTGACCGTCGAAACGCGGAATTGCTCTTGATGGTCCCTGACTGCCCTACTCTCGAAGCGCTGGCGCAATCGTTCCAGCGCGCCGCCCAGACGTTTGCGGCCTCGATCACCAGCGATGACCTGGCCGCGCTGCGCGCCGCGCGATTGCGCGTGTGCAGCGAACTCGGCGCCCGCAGCGCCGCCGAGCTGGAACAGTCCGGGCCCATCCTGCACGATCTGTTCGCGCAACGCCGCGCCGTGGGTCTGACAAGTTTTCAGCGCACGCCGGAAGACGACGAAGCCTTCGCACGCCACCTCGCTGCGGCGCACGGCGGTTCCATCGGGCATCTGTTCGCCGCGCTGCTCTTGAGCTGGCACGCCTGCGAAGTCGGTGAGATCGATGCCACGATTGCGCTGCCGCCCGGCTTGCGCCCCATCTGGGCAACGCTGGCGTTCGAGATGCCGGATTTGATGGCAAACGACGCGGACGCCGACGTCCTCGCGGCCTTCCTCACCGCGCTCTGTCAAAAGCTATACGGCATCATCCGTGGACCGCGCGCGGCCGCCGACGATCTCATTGACGCCTTCATGTCCGGCACCGCCTTCCTGCAATGCTACTTCAGCGAGACCAACCTGCGTCCGTTGATGCACGCCCGCGCCGGGATCTTGGAGGATCTGTCGGCGCGCATCGGCGTCGGCGTCGATCAATGCCTGCCGCGCGTGCCGCTGCGCGACCGCATGCGCATCGGCTTCGTCACCATGGGGCCGACCGACAGTCCCGAGGGTGCCTACCTCTCGGCACACATGAAACACCTCGACCGCACCCGTTGCGAGGTCCTGCTGTTCAGTGCGACCGCACGTTCCGGGATTCTCGGGCAAGCCTGCGCCTCCGCTTGCGATCGCGTCGTTGATCTTCCCGAGCAGGTCGATGCGGCGATCGCGCAGATCCGCTCGTTCGATCTCGATATCGCGGTCGTGGTGAACAATGTAACCGCGAGCGTGCATGTCGCGACGATTCTCGCGGCTCATCGGTTGGCCCGTATCCAGATCTCGAACCTGGCGTCGCCGGTGACAACCGGACTCCGCAACGTCGATTTCATGCTGACAGGGCAATTCAACGAGCCCGAGGACGCGGCCAATCACTACACCGAGCGCCTGATCTACCTTCCGGGCTCGACGAATTGCTACGATCTCGCGCCCTTGGCCGGCGGAGAGAGTACGCCGGTCTCTCGTGCCGCCCACGGCATCCCGGCGGACGCCGTACTGTTCTATTCCTCGGCCACATTCTACAAGTTGCGCCCGCGCGTCTTGAGCGCGTGGGTCGAGATCCTCCGCCGCGTTCCGAACAGCTATTTGATGTTGATGCCATTCGGCTCGAAATGGGGCGGGATGCATCCCGCGGCGGCGCTGTCGGACATGCTGCGCCAACGCTGCGCGCAGGCGGGCATCTCGCCGGGACGCATCGTGGTCGCGCCGGCGGTGCCGACGATGGCCGATCTGCAAGCGACGATGCGCCTCGCCGATGTGTTTTTGGATACCTTCCCGTTCTCGGCGGCCACCTCGATGTACGACGCCCTCTGTGCCGGGTTGCCGTATGTCGCGCGCACCGGCTTGTACTCGCGCGGCCTGCACAGCGCCGCGATCCTGGAGGAAGCAGGTCTGTTCGATTGGATCGCCACCAGCGATGACGACTACATCGCCCGCGCCGCGACATTGGGGATGAGTCCGGCCCGGCGCGCCGCCGCCAAGGCGCGTATGCAAGCTCTCCTCGCCGAAGGCCCGCCGATCACCGACCTCGCCGCTTTCGGTGCGAAGCTGACAGTGGGCCTCGAGGCCCTGCGCGAAGATTGGAATGCGCGCGTGACCCAAACGCGCGCCTTGCCGCTGCACGTGATCGCGGACCGAATCGCCGCGCTGAGCCTCAAGGCCGCCGCGCGTCTCGGATTCTGGGGCGATCTCGATATGATGCAGGTAATCGTCGCCGGGTATCTGCGCGCCGGCGGCCCCGGCACCCTGCTGGACGTGGGCGCGTGCATGGGCACGATGAGCGCCCCGCTGCTCCAAGAAGGCTGGCGCGCCGTCATGTTCGAACCGGATCCGCGGTGCCACGAACAAATCGCGCGCCTCACGGCCGCCTTCCCCGAACATGCGCGCTTGGAAAAAAGTGCGGTGTCCACCGATGGCCGGAAATCCGTCACGTTCCACCTGGCCAATACGCCGGGGCTGTCGGGGCTCTCGCAGTCACCGTTCCAAGGCGACGCCGCCACCATCGAGGTTCCCGCGATCGCCCTGTCCGCCTATGTCGCCCGCGAAGGGCTGCAGGACGTGGGCTTCATCAAGATCGATGCGGAAGGGCACGACCTGGCGATCCTGGACAGCCTGGATTTCACGACCCTGCAGCCGCGCCTTGTCATGGTCGAATTCGGCGAGCACTTCTCCGGCCAACGCCGCAGCGACGTGACCGCCGCCATAGCTCGCATGAACGCGCTCGGCTACGGCGCGTGCGTCGTCTGTCTGCGCCCCGCCAACGCCTTCGCCGAACAGGACTGGCGCACGCAGTTGTACGCCATCACGGTGGACGCATTGCCGGCGACGGATGCCGGTACGCAGTTGATGGGAAACATCCTCTTCTTCCCGCGTCACGACGCGGTCTTCCTGCCGAGCCTGCTCGCATGGCTCGAGACCCTCGCGCGCGACGCCCAGGAACCGATCACTGCTTACGGCGCAGACGCCAACGAAATGTGGTAGCGCCAGCAACCGCCGCGCCGTCGGGTTGACGGGCATCGACGCATCCATCGGCGGCGTGTTGACGTGATCGAGGCGGACGCGGTCACAGTTGGCGCAGAGCGGCACCTCTTCGTTGTCCGTGCCGATGTCGGCCAAGGGGTCCGATGAAGCCATACTGGGCCGTAAGCGTCGATGGTTTCCCAGGAGCCGATGCGATCGAGATCGTCGTAGCCTGGAATGTCGATCGAGACATAGCGCGACGACACGCCGGTGCGCGTGCGGTTCTAGCTCGTTGCGGCGTGCCGGTCGCCACTCGCGTCAGGCTCACCGCCCGACCGCATACAGCGTCGTCACATTTCCTTCTAAATCCAATGAGGTATGGACACAGCGGCCGGCGGCGCCCGTAAAGTGGCATCAGGTCTCACGGCAAAAAATCGTCACCACGCTGACGTTGTGAGCCCCGCCGAAGTCGCCTAGAAACGACGCGCCTTTTTTCGCTATGGGGGTTGTCATCCATGTCGGTTTTTACAGACGGCGCGCCGGGCGAATTGCCGCCACCCGCCGCGCTCAGCAGTGTTGTGACCGCGCACTACGCATCGCGTTGCCTCCACGTGCTCGCGACCGCGGGCGTCGCCGATCATATCGGCGAGACGCCGCGCCCGGTTGCCGAGATCGCAAACGCAGCTTCGGTGAATGCCGATGCACTTAACCGGATGCTCCGGCTTCTGGCGACGCATGGTCTGTTTGAGTTGACCGCAACCGGCTGGCGGCACACGCCCGCCTCTTCCCTCTTGCGCAGCGATCATCCCCACAGCATGCGCGCTTTTGCGGCGATGATTGGCGACCCCACAAACTGGGATTCGCTGGCCGCGCTGTCGCACAGCCTCACCACGGGCCGGGTCGCGGCGGAGACAGTTTTCCCGGATGGTGTCTGGGCCTACTACGCGCAAAATCCCAACTTGGGCCGGCAATTCGACGCGGCGATGACCGCCAAATCCCATGGCGACATTCCACTACTTCTGGCCGCGCTCGATCTCACCGGCGTCGCGACCATTGCTGACATCGGCGGCGGCCGCGGGCATTTCCTGCGCGCCATCCTCGACGCGCATCCCGCACTCAACGGCGTGCTGTTCGACATGCCCGCCGTGGTGGCGAACGCCCCGGATCATGCACGGGTGACGAAAGTCGGCGGCGACTTCTTCAAGGACGATATGCCGAAGGCCGATCTCTATCTGATGACGCACATCATCCACGATTGGGCGGACGCGGAATTAATCGCGATCCTCTCCAACCTGCGCCGGGCGGCGCCCAAGGGCGCGCGCCTCATCCTGTATGAATTGCTTTTGCCGACGGGCCCGGAACCGCATCCCGCCAAGACATTGGACATTGTCATGATGACGGTGGTCGGTGGCCGGGAGCGCACCGCGCAGGAATTCGACGCGCTGTTTACCGCCTCGGGATGGACCAGCGCGGGCGTCGTCCCGACGCAAGGCCTGATGGCCCTGAACGTCGCACGGGCGACCTGAAGTCAGGCACCGAGGGCGGCCACCTCGCGGCGCTGGTTGAGCGGGCGCTGCGCGGCCGGACGTTCGATCCAGCCGCCGCCGAGCACGCGGTCGCCATCGTACATCACGCACGCCTGACCGGGCGTCACCGCGGCTTCCGCCGACGTCAGTACCACGCGCGCGCGTCCGCCGGGTTCGCCGAACACCTGCGCCGGAATCGGCGGCTGCGTGTTGCGTAGCTTCACCGTCACGGCCATGCCGTCTTCCGTCGGGCCCGCGCCCTGCGCCAGCCAATTGATGCCATGCACTGCAAAGGCACTTTCCATGAGCGCCTCTTTCGGCCCGACAATCACCTGCGCTGTTTCCGGCACGATGCGGATGACGTAGACCGGCTCCACCTCGCCGCCGACGCCAAGACCGCGGCGTTGGCCGACCGTAAAATGAATGATGCCCTTGTGGCGGCCCAGCACGCGCCCGTCCAAATGCACGATATCGCCCGCCACCGCTGCTTCCGGGCGCAGCTTTGCGATCACGTCGGCATAATTGCCGTTAGGCACGAAGCAGATGTCTTGGCTGTCCGCCTTGTCGGCAACCGCGAGGCCATATGTCTGCGCCAGCGCCCGCGTCGCCGGCTTGGTAAGATCACCGAGCGGAAAGCGCAGCATCTGCAATTGCGCAGACGTGGTGGCGAACAGGAAGTAACTCTGATCGCGATCAGCATCCACCGCGCGGCGCAACTCAGGGCCGTTGGGACCTTCGGCGCGGCGGATGTAGTGGCCCGTGGCCAACGCATCCGCCTTCAAATCTTGCGCCGCCTTGAGCAGGTCGCGGAACTTCACGGTCTGATTGCACAGGATGCAAGGCACCGGCGTTTCGCCGTTCACATAGGAATCTGCGAAGCGCTCCATCACGTCGCGCTGGAAGGTGCCTTCATAGTCGACAACGTAGTGCGGAATGCCGACCCGGTCGGCGACGCGACGCGCATCGTAAATATCTTGGCCTGCGCAACAGGCTTTGCTCTTGCTGGTGGCGGCGCCGTGATCGTAGAGCTGCATCGTCAGCCCGATCACGTCGTATCCTTCAGCCGCCAGCATCGCAGCGACCACGGAACTGTCCACGCCGCCGGACATGGCGACAACCACGCGTGTTTCCGAGGGCGGCTTGTCGAACCCAAGAGAGTTGCGCGTCATGATCCCTAGCCCATCATGTTGCGCGTGGCGGTCGGCAGACGCACGGTCAGTCCGTCCATATCCGGCGTGACGATGATCTGACAGGCGAGCCGCGATGTGCGCGCGACGCCATAGGTAAGGTCAAGCATGTCATCTTCCGCCACACTGGCGGCCCGCAGCTTGTCGAACCACTCCGGCTCCACCAGCACATGGCAGGTCGAGCAGGCCATGGAGCCTTCGCAGGCGCCTTCCATGTCCAGCCCCGCTGTTTGCGCCACGCGCAATAGCGTGGTGTCCGGCGCCGCGTCCAGTTCGCGCCGGTTGCCGTTCCGCTCGATGAAAACCACTTTGACCATGCGCGCGCTTCCTATCAGGTGCCGGCGGTATCCGCCAGGGCACGCCCCCACGCACCCGAAAAGGCCCCGAGAAACGCATCGATTTCCGCCGCTGTCGTCTCCCACCCGAGGCTGACTCGCAGCGCGCAATTGGCGAGATCCGCCGAAATGCCCATCGCCAGAAGCACATGGGAGGCCGCCACCTTACCCGAGGAACAGGCAGACCCGGCGCTGACCGCGATGCCCGCCAGATCCAGGGCGATGAGTCGGGACTCACTCGACTGGCCCGCCAGTGCAAAACAGGCCGTGTTGCCAAGTCGTGGACCCGTCGTGCCGAACGTCGCGACACCGTGCAGCGCCGCTTCCAGTCGGTCGCGCAAGGCCGTCACCTGGGGCATGGCCTGCAATAGTGCGGGGACGTCTTCCGCCGCCGCACCGAACGCGGCAATGCCCACGGTGTTCTCCGTGCCGGCGCGACGCCGGCGCTCTTGACCGCCGCCGACCATCTCCGCCGCCGGCTCGACTCCCGGCGCGAGCACCAGCGCGCCGGCCCCCTTCAGGCCACCAATCTTGTGCGCCGACAGGCTGACGCTATCGACACCGAGCGTTTTCAGGTCGATCGGCATTTTCCCGAGCGCCTGCACCGCGTCGCAGTGGACCTTGGCGCCGAACTGCCGCGCTAACGCCACGACTTCGGTGACTGGTTGAATCGCGCCGGTCTCGTTGTTCGCCAGCATGATCGCCACCAGCGCATCCGGCGTGACCGCAAGCTTCGCTTCCAGCGCCGCGAGATCGATACGCCCATCGGGCGTCGCCGCGATGCGGTTCGCGTCGCTGACGTGCGCGAGCACGGACACATGTTCGATACCGCAGGCAATCACGGCGCTATGGGCAATGCCGCGCAACGCGAGCCCATTGGCTTCCGTGCCGCCCGAGGTGAACACCACCTGTGCCGGGGCCGCATTCACCGCGGTCGCGACGCGCTCGCGCGCATCCTCGATCAGGGCGCGCGCCGCCCGCCCGGCGCGATGGATCGACGAGGGATTGCCGAAGCGGTCCAGCGCATCCGCGACGCGCGCGCGCACGGCGGGCCGCAATGGCGCGGTCGCGTTATAGTCGAGATAAATGGGCGCACGCATGGCGCGCTTTTAGCACGCAGCGCACGGTCGGTAGAAACCGTTGTTAGGCGGCGACCGACTGTCCGTCCGCGCCGTCGAGGACCTGCTGCAGGCTGATGCCTTGCAGCACATGGCCGGTCTCCGTATCGACCGAGCGCCACAACGCGGCCGTCCGGGCCTGGACCGGACCTGAGCCCGGCTCCACCGGCGCTTCATCGCCAGTCGTCACAGCGGCGCAGATTTCGGCGACAGAAATGTCGATCGCGGCGCGTGACAGCACATACCCGCCGCCCGGCCCGCGCACGCTGCGGATCAAGCCCGCATGCCGCAGACGGGCGAACAGTTGCTCAAGATAGGAGATTGAAATGTCCTGGCGCTTGGCAATGTCCGCCAGGGCCGTCGGGCGCCGGGACTGTTGCAGTGCCAAGTCGACCAAGGCCGCCACCGCATATCGCGCCTTCGAAGAATTCCGCATCGGCCGTTCTCCTATATGGTGCGCGCATACCAAACTCATCTGCGCGCATAACACCTGACCGCAAAACGGGCACTCTGACGGCCACTCGCCGCTCATACCCCTAATGAGTACGGTGCATTGCGGTATCTGGATCAATTCGCCCTTTTCATTTCGAAACCCACGCCGCCCCCTTAATCCAAGCGTTTATCTTTGCACTCTGGGGGCCATTCCCCTAAATAAGGCCTCCGTTCCGATAAGGATTCCGCCATGCCCGAAGTCATCTTTGCCGGCCCCGAAGGCCGCCTGGAAGGCCGCTATCACCATAGCGATACGCCGCGGGCGCCGATCGCGATCATCCTGCATCCGCACCCGCAGCATGGCGGGACGATGAACAACAAGGTTGCCTACAACCTGTACTATGTCTTTGTAAAAAAAGGTTTTTCTGTCCTGCGTTTCAACTTCCGGGGCGTTGGCCGGTCGCAAGGCGAGTTCGATAACGGCCTGGGCGAACTGTCCGATGCCGCCTCGGCCCTGGACTGGTTGCAGTCCGTGAACCCGAATGCAGCGGCGTGCTGGGTGGCCGGGTTCTCCTTCGGCGCCTGGATCGGCATGCAACTGCTGATGCGCCGTCCCGAAATCGAGGGTTTCATTTCGGTGGCCCCGCCCGCCAACATGTACGACTTCAGCTTCCTGGCCCCCTGCCCGTCCTCCGGACTCATCCTCCAGGGCACCGAAGACGACGTGGTCCCGGAGCCCGCCGTGGAAAAGCTCGCCAACAAGCTCAAGCTGCAGAAGAACATCGTGATCGACTACCACTTGGTGAAGGGCGCCAACCACTTCTTCAAGGACAACATGGACGACATGGTCCATGACGTCAGCACCTACCTCGATGCCCGCATGGGCCACGGCACCGGAACCGGCATCGGTAAGCGCAAGGCCGTCGCGGGCTAAGGCGCGACGACCCGTCCGCCGGTCATCGGCGCCCGCACCCCCGTCGTGCCGGGAAATGTGATCGGCAGCTTCTTCAAGCATCTCACCGCCATATAGGCGAAGCCTTGCGCTTCCAGGGCATCGCCCTGCCAGCCGACTGATTCCACCGGCGCCACCTCGACGCCGGCGCGCGCTTTCAGCTCCCGCATCAGCGTCGGATTGTGCCGGCCGCCGCCTGTGACAAGCAATTTCGCCGGGATCGCCGGACACACCCGCAGCGCCAGCGCCACCGTCGCAGCGGTGAAGGCGGTCAACGTCGCAGCGCCATCTTCCGCCGACAGATCCGCCACCGGCGCCGTGCTGAAAGCGAAGCGATCCAGCGACTTTGGCACGGCTGCGGTGAAGTACGGATGATCGAGCAACTTCGCCAGCGCAGCATCGTTCACGCGGCCCGCCGCAGCGATCGCGCCGTTCCTGTCCATGGACACGCCGCGCTTCGCGAACACCCAGTCGTCGATCAAACCATTGCCCGGCCCGGTGTCGAAGCCGATCAGACTGCCGCTCGCGCGATCCACCCAGGTCAGATTGCCGACACCGCCGAGATTGAGCACCGCGGCGCGAGCCCCTTCGCCGACCAGGGCCGCGTGATAGACCGGCAGCAGTGGTGCGCCCTGCCCACCGGCGCGCACATCCTCGCTGCGGAAATCGAAGACGACCGGAACGTTCAGCGCCTTGGCGAGGCGTGCGCCGTCGCCCATCTGCCACGTTTGTCGCTGGGCCGGGCGATGCCAAACGGTCTGGCCGTGGAAGCCGATCAGATCGACCGCACCAACCTGCTTGGTCAGCGACCGCACCGCATCCGCATGGAGGTCGGTCATCTCCTGTTCGATGGCGGCCGCGTCCACCGCGTCGCGCTCCGGCGCACTGCCGACGAACGCCCCCAGGCGGCGGCGGAAGTCCTTTTCGAATGGGATCGAAACCGCGGCCCCAGCCCGGACCACGTCCTGGCCGTCCGTTTCCAAAAAGGCGGCATCAATGCCGTCCATGGAGGTGCCGCTCATCAGCCCAATGACACGCACAGGGGCACTTTTCTCGACCACGTTTCGCTCCATGGGCCTGATTTGTCTCCCGGCTGATAGGTGTGCTAAGCACCGCCCGCCGCAAAGATAACATATAAAGCCGCGAGCCGCCGCGATGTCGACCTTCCGTTCCGAGCTTGTCCAGACGCTGTCCGCCCGCGGGTTCCTGCATCAATGCACGGACCTGGAGGGGCTGGACGCCAAAGCCGCGAAGGACGTCGTCACCGGTTACATCGGTTTCGACGCGACCGCGGACTCCCTTCACGTCGGCAGCCTGCTGCAGATCATGATGCTGCGCTGGATGCAGAAGACCGGCCACCGGCCGATCGCGCTTATGGGCGGCGGCACCACCAAGATCGGCGATCCATCCGGCAAGGAAGAATCGCGCCAGCTCCTCACGGACGAAACCATCAACGCGAACATCGCCTCGATCCAAACGATCTTCGACCGGTTCCTCACCTTCGGCACGGGCCCAAAGGATGCGATCCTGTCGAACAACGCCGATTGGCTGGACGGGCTGCAGTACATCCCATTTCTGCGCGAAGTCGGCCGGCACTTCACGATCAATCGCATGCTGACCATGGACAGCGTGAAAATGCGGCTCGACCGCGAGCAGCCGCTGACCTTCCTCGAGTTCAACTACATGATCCTCCAGGGCTACGACTTCCTGGAACTGTTCAAGCGCACCGGCTGCACCTTGCAGCTGGGCGGATCGGATCAGTGGGGCAATATCGTGCAAGGCGTGGAGCTCGCCCGCCGCATCGGCGAAGCGCAGGTGTTCGGCTTCACCTCGCCGCTGATCACAACTGCCTCCGGCGCGAAGATGGGCAAGACCGCTGCGGGTGCGGTGTGGCTGAAGCCTGAGCGCCTTGCGCCCTACGGCTACTACCAGTTCTGGCGCAACACCGAAGACGCCGACGTTGGCCGCTTCCTGAAGCTGTTCACGGACCTCTCGCTCGACGAGATCGCCAAGCTGGAAGCACTCGCCGGTGCGGAGATCAACGACGCCAAGAAAGTGCTCGCCCTTGAAGCGACCGCGCTGCTGCACGGCCGCGCCGCCGCGGAGGAAGCCGCCGAAACGGCGCGCCGCACGTTCGAGCAAGGCGGCATCGGCGACGATCTGCCGACGGTTGAGATTCCCGCCGCGGAATTCGGCGCGGGTATGCCGATCTGGTCCCTGTTCCACCGCGCCGGCCTCGCCGCCAGCAACGGCGAAGCCCGCCGCCTCGTGCGCGGCGGCGGTGCGAAGCTCAACGATCAAAAGATCGACGACGAGAACGCATCCGTGAATACCGACGCCGCAACCGACGGCGTCATCAAACTCAGCGCCGGCAAAAAGCGCATCGCCTTGGTGCGGGTGGTTTAACCAATACCGTCGCCCTCGGGCTTGACCCGTGGACCCAGGGCGGGCCGCTCGACGGCCGCAACGGCATGACGATTCCGCAAATATCGAGCTCAGAAACCCTGGGCCCTCGCGACAAGCCCGAGGGTGACGATGGGACCTGCACCTCTCCGAAAGTGCACAGACCGCGACCGTGGACGAACCGCCGCGCCCGCGCTATGTTCATTGTTTGTTCTTTGGTGGTGAATCTGAAAATTCGCGGCTGAAGCAGCGCAAAAATCTTGCCGCGTAATTGGCGCGTAAATGCGCGGGAGCGATTGAGGTGTGGATGGGTCGAAAACGAGTCGTCGCCTTAGTTCGGCTCCGGCTCGGTCTTCTTCGCCGGCTTGTCGGGGGTGGCCGCGGACTGCGGCGGCTTGCTCTTGAAGATCTCGAAGAAGCGGCGCGTGAAGCCCGGCGCGAGCGCCGCCAGCGGATTGACGCTCGGCTGCGCCGTTGCCGGATCGCCCTTGTAGCTGTAGGTGGCGGCGATGATGCCCCCGCCCTTCTCGCCACCGGTCAGCAACGTGCCCAGCAGTGGAATACCGCTCATCAGGCTGTTGATGCGATAGGCCGGCACGATGGTGCCGTCGATGTTCATCTGACTTTCGGCGAAGCTGTAGGTGCCCTTGCCCGTAAGACCGAGCGACGTGCCGATCATCTCGCCGTCTGAGATTTGCAGCGTGGATTTCGCATAGGTGAAGGGCACGCGCAGGAGCTTGAAAGAAATCCCCTTGCCGTTCAGTTCGTCGACAATGCCGGTCAGCGCCGCGACCGACAGAAGTCGCGCCACCAGCGGCGCCTGCACCAGTTTGAGATCGGCGATATCGGCGCGGCCCTTGATCGACCCGTCCTGCGCCACGTCGCCGTCGATCTTCAGCTTGCCGCCGACGATGTCATTGAACAGGCCGACCGCGCGCACCACGCCGCCGCCGTTGGCGCTCTCGCCGTGGAAGCTACGCTTGCCGTCTCGCGTGCCGAGCCTAAAGGTGAAGGGCGCGGCACCGTCGACGTTGGTGGCCAGCTCGATGTCCTCGATGCCCGCGCGACCCTGGCTATAGACCAAGCGGACGTCCTGGAAATCGCCCTCCTTCGCCAGCCACATACGATCGAACGCGGCCCGTACGGTCATGGGCGTCTTGGCTTGCGTCTCCGCGCTGCCGCGGTTGTCGTCCCGGCCCAGTTCTTTCCAGAAGTAGGTCGAGTTGAACGCCTTGCCGCGCACATCGACCTGATAGCGGCCGGTTTGATCGCGCGCCATTTCGCCGGTCACGGTTGTGTCGTTCACATGGGCCCGCGTCATCTTCAACGTCGACAGCGCGCCGTCGCCGTCGAATGTCGCGGCCCCCGCAAGGGCGATGGCCTCGCCTGCGATCAGCTCGAACTTCTGCACCCCGGTCAGTTGGTCCTTCATCACCGTCGCCGATGCGGTGGCGTGGGCCTTCTCGCCGGGCGGCTTGATCCAGCCGAGTTGACGGATCGCGACTTCCGCATCCTTGAGGTCGGCGCTGGACTCAATCGTCCCAGTGCCGTCGCGATAGCTCGTATAGACGACATGGGCATGAACCAAGCCGTCCACATACGGCGCGGCGAAGATCGGCGACGTGAGCGACACCAACGGCCGCTGCTTGTTATCGAGCGTCGCGTCCACATCGTAGCGGCTGCGGAATTCGCCGCCGCCGAAGTTCTCGCGCCACGTGAGGTTGGCCGGGATTCCGGCAAGTGCAACGGTGCCCGTCACGTCCATGCCTTTGCGGTCGAGCACCATGGACAAGTGGCTATCGGTCAGCGGCTGGCCGAACGCGACAGACGGGATCTGGCCGCCGTCCACCTTGGCCTTCACGGCGAGGCTGAGCTGATCGAGCTTGAGGTTGTTGATCAGTGGAAAGGCAATATCGAGATTGACCACCGCATCGCCACGCACGGTCTTCGGATCGATCCCCATGATTGTGGCATACCCCAGGGGCTCATGGTCGATCAGCCGCATCACCTCGCCGAACTCGCCGCCGAGATCGAGCGCGACGTGGGCACGTTCATGGTCGGAGCCAAGCTCCGTCATACGCACGGAGCCATTGCGCACGCGAATGCCCTTGCCGCTCTGCGCGTCAGGGACAGTGCCATCGGAGAGGACGATCGCCACTTCCTTGGGCGAGATGCTGAGCACGGCGGAGGTATTCTCCACCGGTGGCATCTGCTTCATATACGTCACCGCGATTCCGCTCAGGACCGAACTGCCGCGAAGGTCGCTCAGATCTAGATCCTCAAGCCGCGGCCCGCCGAGCGCGACGTGGAAGCGGCTCTCCGACAGCGATCCGCCGTCGAGATTTTTGACGATCCACTGGCGCGTGTTCTCTTTTGCTCCCGTGGGCCAGTAGCGCTTGAGCATATCGAGGGTCAAGGTCTCCAGGCCGATATCGAGCACGATGGCAGGCGCCGTATTGAGATCGTCGCCCTTGCCGGTGACGGTCAGGACAGGGCCAGCCTGGGTCCCGTCCGCAAGCGCGATCCGCAGGGTCTCCAGCGTGATCTGATCGAGCATGCCGGCGATGCGGCCCTTGATGGTGAGCTCCTTCACCGCATAGGCGCGATTGACCGGCGCCGGCATGACGAGATTGCCCTCGCCGCCTTTGATGTCGAACGTGACCTGCTCGAGCTTCGCCCCTTCCGCCGCCAGCGCGAGCCGCATATTGACCTTGCCAGAGAGCCCCAAGTCGACCGCCCGCAACGGATGCAACTGTGCGGCCAGTTCGGAAATGCCCGAAGGATGGAACTTGTCGAGATCGAACGAGATATCGAGCGCACGGCTCGCCGCCACATAGCGCCCGTTGGCTTTGATGGTCCACGGCCGATCGTTGTCGACCACCGGCAGCGTCGCGGAGATCGCGACGTCGGCACCGGAGCGCTCCAGGTTCAGGCTCGCGTCCGGCACAATCCACCGCCGATTGGTCGCCTGGTCGAGCACCACCAGCATCGAATGCGTGATAGCAACGCGCTGGAGATAGCCGGCACTGTTGTCCTGGCTGGCGGGATGTGTGAGCGCTTCGATCAGCACGTTGCCGATCACGCCGTTCTCGGCTGTGGGTTCGGCAGCCGCATCGGCAGTCGGGTCTACATCCGCCGGCGCGAGCCCGAACGCGAACGTACCGTCGGCACGACGCGCCACCCGCAAGACCGGGTTGGCGAGGGAGATCTGCTCCGGCACGATCGCGCCGCGCAGCAGCGGGGCCAGCGCGAGTTCGACTTCCATGCGCGGAATGGCGGCGATGACGCCCCGCGCGTCGCGCGCCTGTACGTCGCGCACCGTCAGGACCGGGCGTCGGCCCAGGTCCTGCCACTGCAACGCGGCATGGCCGATCTTCAGCCGCACGTTCGGCTGCATATAGGTGAGTGCGTTCTCTATATAGGGCGCGAGCGGATCGAGCGGCAGCGGCCCTTTGCTCAGGCGCCAGGTAAGCAGGGCCAGCACGAGGAACAGCGCCAGCAGCACCGCCTCGACCGACCTCAGCCAAAATTTCGTCATGCCTTGGGCCAACGCCGCGGGCTCCGTTCCGCTCACAGGTGGGTTAACACTTCCCCACGCAGCGTGAAGGCAACATACCGTGTCGCGAGGACACCGTGTCCCTCAATCGTCTGCGCCATCCGCATTCCCTTGTACGCGCCGCGGGAATTGACCGTTGCGGCAGTGATTGGAACAGCAGCGTCGCTCTGCCAGAAGCAGAGGCAGCCCAGGGCCTGGGCCGCTTGACCGAGGTTCTTGTATATCGGACTGTCCGGACCAACAACCTGAAACACGCTTTGTAACTGTGTTCACGCCGCATTACACGCCATTGCCACGCGCGGTTGACCCGGTCCGGGCGCAGCGGCTGCGCGAAGAATGGGCGCAAGACGCGGAGCGGTTGGATGCGGCCGATGCCGCATTTGTCGCGAGCGCCCGCGTGCAGCCCGCCGCCCTGATGGATGGCATTCTCGACAACAGTCCTTTCTTGGGACGGCTCCTGGATGCGCATCCCGACATCCTGCGGATCTTCTCCGCCGATGGTGCGGCCGCGGCTGTGAATGCGGCGTTAACGATGATCGACGCCATCCCCGACGATGGCGACATTCCTGCCCTCATGCGGTCCCTGAGGATCGCCAAAGCCCGCGCCGCCTTGGCGATCGCGCTCGCCGATCTGTCGAGCCAATGGAGCGTCGATCAGGTCGTCGTGGCCCTCTCCGACTTCGCCGATGCGTGCGTGCGCAAAGCGCTCACCGGCCTGCTCGTGCAAGCGGTGGCGATGAGCCGCCTGAAGAGTTCCGCCCTGGAAGGCTCCGGCTACGTCGTGGTGGGTGTCGGCAAGCTCGGTGCGCACGAACTCAATTACTCTTCCGACATCGACCTGCTCGTGATGTTCGATCCGGACCGCTTACCCTACATCGGCAAGAAGTCGCCCCAGGAGTTCGCCGTCGACCTGACCAAGGACTTGGTGCGGGTCCTGCAAGAGCGCACCGGCGACGGTTATGTCTTCCGCACCGACTTGCGCCTGCGTCCCGATCCCGGCTCGACCGCCATCGCGGTCAGCCGCGAGGCCGCGCAAATCTACTACGAGAGCTACGGCCAGAATTGGGAACGCGCCGCCCTCATCAAGGCGCGCTTCATCGCCGGCGATAGCGACGCCGCCGCAGCTTTCTTGAAAGACCTGCAGCCGTTCATCTGGCGCAAGTCCCTCGACTTCTATGCGCTGCAGGACATCCACTCGATCAAGCGCCAGATCTATGCCCATAAGGGCGGCGGCACGATCCAGGTGGCCGGCCACAACATCAAGCTCGGCCGCGGCGGCATCCGCGAGATTGAGTTCTTCGTGCAGACCCAGCAGCTCATCTGGGGCGGCCGCGTGCCCGGCACGCGTTCGTCGCAGACCTTGGTTGCGCTGGACGCGCTCACCGAAAAGGGCTTCGTCGCCCCGGCGGTACGCGACGATCTCGCCGCCACCTATCGCTATCTGCGGACGTTGGAACACCGCTTGCAGATGATCGCAGACGAGCAGACTCAAACCCTGCCGACCGACGCCGACCAGTTGATCCATCTCGCCGCCTTCATGGGCTATTCAGATCGCGCGACGTTCGAACGCGATGTGGAATCAGCCCTGCGCGTTGTCGAAACCCACTATGCCGGACTGTTCGAGGATGCGCCGTCGCTCGCCATCGAGGGCAATCTGGTTTTCACCGGGACCGAAGACGATCCGGACACGATGGCGACCTTGCGCCGTCTGGGATTTCAAAATCCGTCGGCGGTCGGAACCGCCGTGCGCGCCTGGCACCACGGCCGCTACCGCGCGACGCGCAGCACGCGTGCGCGGCAGCTGATGACGGAGATCATGCCGGGCCTGCTGATCGCGCTGGGCAAGACCGCGCAGCCCGATGACGCATTGACACGCTTCGACCGCACACTCGCCGAGCTTCCCAGCGGCGTGCAGCTTCTGTCCGTGTTCCAAGCCAATCCCGAGCTGCTCGACCTTGTAGCCGAGATCATGGGCGATGCACCGCGCCTCGCGGAGCATCTCGCCCGCAACCCATCGTTGCTCGATTTCGTGCTGGAGCCGCAGTTCTACGAGGCGATCCAGGACAAGACGGACCTCGCCGCCGATCTGAAAACCACCCTTGCCGCCGCGACGTCGTTTGAAGCGGTGCTTGATATCGGACGGCGCTGGGCAAACGATCAGCGATTCCGCATCGGCGTGCAGTGCTTGCGCGGCCAGATCCCCGCGGAGCAAGGGGCACGCCACTTCACCGACGTGGCGGACGTGGTGCTCGCCGGATTGCTGCCGCACGTCGAATCCGACTTCGTGCGCCAGTTTGGCACGATCACCGACGGGCAGATTGCCCTGATCGCCTACGGCAAGCTCGGGAGCCGCGAGCTCACCCCCACCTCCGACCTCGACTTGGTGCTGGTCTACGATGCGCCGGCGGACGCGATGTCCCACGGCGGACCTCGGTCCCTTTCCGCGCCGATGTACTACATGCGCTTCACGCAGCGCCTGGTGACGGCGCTGACTCTCCTGACTCGCGAGGGTTCGCTCTATAGTGTCGACATGCGACTTCGCCCCGACGGGGAACAAGGGCCGCTCGCCTCCAGTTTCGAATCCCTCGCCAAGTACCAGCGCGAGACCGCGTGGACCTGGGAGCACCTTGCCCTGACCCGCGCCCGGGTCGTCGTCGGATCGCCGGATCTGTGTGGCCGGGTTGAGGCCGTCTTTGACGATGTGCTCAGGCGCCCCCGCGATCAGACGGCGCTCCGCAACGACGTTGCAGAAATGCGCGCCCGCATGCGCAAGGAACATCCCGGCAAGGACACTTGGGACCTAAAGCACCGCCCAGGCGGATTGGTGGATGGGGAATTCATCCTCCAATATCTGACGCTCGCCACGGGCGCCCCGGCGCGCACTGGCCGCGATGGCACGCCGGAAACGATTGTTAAGCTTGTGCAAAAAGGCGCCCTTTCGGCTGAAGCGGGCGACATTCTCGGGGTGGGCCTGTTGCTCTGGCTGCGCTTGCAAGTCATGTTGCGATTGACGCTGGTGGAAGAGTCGCCGAGTGACTTGCCGCTGGGATTGCAGCGCAAGCTCGCAGCGGCAGCAGCGGTGGCGGATTTTGCGGCACTGCAGGCGCTGATCGCGCAGCGCGCGGCGGCGGTTTCACAGGTATTCCAGCAAACGATCGGCGATCGGAAGGAGTGATCCATGGCGAAGAAGAAAGCAAAGAAGTCTGCGAAGAAAGTGACCAAGAAGAAGGTCGTCGCGAAGAAGAAGGCGCCCGTCAAAAAGAGTGCGAAAAAGACGGCGAAGAAGGTTGCCAAGAAGGCCGCCCCGAAGCCGGTCAAGAAGCCGACCAAAGCAGCCAAGGCCGCACCGGCTGGCGCAAGTTCCCTTACCGGAAAGCCCGCTCCGGCTTTCACAATGCCTACCGGCCACGGTCAGAGCATCTCGCTCGCCGACTTCCGCGGTCAGCGCGTGCTGCTGTATTTCTATCCCAAGGACGACACACCGGGCTGCACGGCACAGGCCTGCGCCTTGCGCGACGGCATGGATGCCCTTGCGAGCGCCAATACCGTGGTCATCGGCGTCTCGAAGGACAGCATCGGCAGCCACCAGAAGTTCAAGACCAAGTACGATCTGAACTTCCTGCTCGCCTCGGACGAGAACACCGGCGTGAGCGAGAAGTACGGCGTTTGGGTCGAAAAGAACATGTACGGCCGGAAGTACATGGGCATCCAACGCTCGACCTTCCTGATCGACGAGAAAGGCATCGTGCGTAAGGAATGGCGCGGCGTCAGCGTCCCCACCCATTACGACGACGTCAGCGCAGCTCTTGCCGAACTCTAGCCTCAGCGCGGCGGCGGTGGATATCATCGCCGCCGCCGATCCCGACGCCAAGGTCGCGAAGACAGCCGCTCTCGCTGCCGGTTGGCGCGCGGGTAATATGGTGTTCGGCAACGCCTCGCCGCTGCAGCGACCCGGCCGCCCGGCCCGTCCCGAACTGTTGTCACCCGGCGCGATGCCCCGCCGCTCGACCGGACCGAAGGGCCGCATCGCCCTGATCCATGCGCTCGCGCACATCGAACTCAATGCCATCGACCTGGCGTGGGATATCATCGCCCGCTTCGGCCAGGACATGCCCCGCGCGTTTCTCGATGACTGGGTCGGCGTCGCCGACGAGGAAGCGCGCCACTACGCGATGCTGGCGCGCCGCCTGAATGCGATGGGCGCAAGCTATGGCGATCTCGCGGCCCACGACGGCTTGTGGGAAGCCGCGATGCAGACCATGGACGATCTCGCGGCGCGACTGGTGCTCGTGCCCCTCACCCTCGAAGCGCGCGGCGTGGATGTCACCCCACAAACAGCGGCTAAGGTCCGCCGCGCCGGCGACGAAGACACCGCGGCCGTGCTCGATACGATCTACACCGACGAGATCAGCCATCTCGCCATCGGCATCCGCTGGTTCGAGTTCCTCTGCGCCCGCGACAGCCGCGATCCGCACGTCGCCTATCGCGAGATCCTGTCAGCGCATTTCGCAGGCGGCCTCAAAGGCCCGTTCAATCTTCCGGCGCGCGCACAAGCCGGCATGCCGAGCGGCTATTTGGAACCGTGGCTCGCCGTTACGGCATGAGCACGTCGCCGCCCGTCTTGATGCGGGAGGCGAGCGAGGCGGCCATGAACTTGTCGAGATCGCCGTCGAGCACGCCCTGCGTATCCGAGGTCTCGAAGTCGGTGCGGAGGTCTTTCACGAGCTGATAGGGCTGCAGCACATAAGAGCGGATCTGGTGGCCCCAGCCGATCTCGGTCTTGGCGGCTTCAGTCTGCGCGGCTATCGCCTCACGCCGCTCCAACTCCCGCTCGTACAAGCGCGCGCGCAGCATCTCCCACGCCTTGGCCCGGTTTTGGTGCTGGGAGCGCTCGTTCTGGCACTGCACCACGATGTTGGTCGGGTTGTGCGTGATGCGCACGGCGGAGTCCGTCTTGTTGACGTGCTGACCGCCGGCACCAGACGCGCGGTAAGTGTCGATGCGGCAGTCCTTCTCGTCGATCTCGATGACGATGCTGTCGTCGATCACGGGATAGACCCACACGGAGGAGAAACTGGTGTGACGCCGCGCGTTTGAATCGAACGGCGAGATGCGTACGAGGCGATGGACACCGCTCTCGGTCTTCAGCCAGCCATAGGCATTAACGCCGGCGATGCGAAAGGTGACCGACTTGATCCCCCCGCCTTCGCCGGCACTCTCTTCCAGATACTCGACCTTGTAGCCCTTCTTCTCGGCCCAACGGGTGTACATACGCGCCATCATCTCGGCCCAATCCTGGGCTTCCGTGCCACCCTGGCCGGCATGGATTTCGAGGTAGCAGTCGTTGCCGTCGGCTTCGCCGGACAGCAAGCTTTCCAGCTCCTGCGCTTTGACGCGTTCGTAGACGTCCGCGAGGGCGCGCCGCGCTTCCTCCAGCGTCGCCTCGTCCTTCTCTTCCTCGGCCATTTCGGAGAGGGTGATGGCGTCGTCCAATTCGCGGTCGAGCTTCCTGGTGCCCTCGACGGCATTGGCGAGTTGGGTGCGTTCGCGCATCAGCTTCTGCGCGGCACCGGAATTGTTCCAGAGATTGGGGTCTTCAGCCTTGGCGTTCAGTTCGTCCAGGCGATAAAGCGCGCGATCCCAGTCAAAGATGCCTCCGGAGCAAGTCCAGGGAACGCTTGATCTCAACAACCTTGTTTTCGATGTCGGGACGCATGGCAGTGCTCACTGGAACGGGAAACGCTATGGTTATCTAAGCAACTTGGTACTGGCGCTCAAGACCCTAGTACAGACCGCCAGCGCTGGGGGCGGCCGGCGTGCTGGTCTCGATCATCGTCGCCTCGGCATCCAAGGTGCCGGCATCGCCCATCACGGTCTGCTGATCGTAGGGCGACGAACCGGTCTTGAACGCTTCCAGCATCACCTTGGCGTCGCCGGGCTGGGCCGGCTTGCCGGTGTCGTGGTTGATGCGCACGAAGCTGACGCCTTCCGGCACGCGAAACGGCGTCGCCGGCTTGTCCTTGAGGGCCTGCAGCATGAAGTCGCGGAAGATCGGCGCCGCAACAGTCGCACCCTGCTCGCGCGAGCCCAACGTGCGGGGTTCGTCGAAGCCGACGAAAACGCCCGCCACCAGGTCCGGCGTAAAGCCGATGAACCAAACACTCTGGATATCGTTCGATGTGCCGGTTTTGCCGGCGATGGGCTTCTTCACCACCGCGACCGACGTCCCGGTGCCGCGCTCGACCACGCCTTCCAGCATGTGCACGATCTGGTAGGCGCTGGCGGGATCGGTGACCTGCGCGCGGGGGTCCGGCAGTTCCGGCGGCGCCTGGCCGTTCCAAAGCACGCCCTGGCAATCGGCGCACTGGCGCTGGTCATAACGGTAGACGGTCTTGCCGGTGCGATCTTGGACGCGGTCGATCAGCGTTGGGGTTAGCTTGCGTCCGCCGTTCACCAACTGCGCGTAGGCGGTGGTAAGGCGCAAGGGGGTGGTATCCTGCGCGCCCAGAGCATTGGCGAGGAACGGATCGAGCTTGTCATAGATGCCGAAGGCCTCTGTGGTCGCCGCGATCTTCTCCATCGTGACGGCCTGGGCCAGCCGCACCGTCATGAGGTTGTGCGACTTCTCAAGCCCCACGCGCAGGGTCGCGAGGCCGAGGTACTCGCCTTCCTCGAAGTTATGCGGCTTCCACTTCGGGAGGCCCGGCCCCTGCTCCATCACGAACGGCGCGTCGAGCACCAGGGTGGAGGGTGTGTAGCCGTTCTCCATCGCCGTGAGATAGACGAACGGCTTGAACGCCGACCCCGGCTGCCGCAGGGCCTGGACCGCCCGATCGAACTGGGAGCGCGCATAGGCGAACCCTCCCGTCAGCGCCAACACGCGGCCGGTGTGCGGGTCCATCACCACGATGGCGCCCTCGACTTGCGGCAGTTGGCGCAGGCCATAGATGCCGTCCGCCAGCATCTCCTTGCCGCCGAGAGCGCTGAGGGGATCGTTCACGTCGGGGCGCTTGTCGCGGCCGACCATAATCACGTCGCCAACGGCGAGCACCTGGCCGGCCTTGGTCACGGCTTCACCGCGCTGCTGGTCGGGCAGCCATTTGCGCGCCCAGGTCAGCTCCGGCAGCGGAATGGTGCCCTTCTTTCCATTCTTCAGGACGATCGCGGCGTGATCGGGGGCGACCTCCTCCACATAGGCCAGTTCCCAGTTCTCCGGCATGCCGCCGGGCGCCGGAAAATCCTTAAACTTGGCGAGGCTGTCGATACGGCCAGCGGGACCGCGCCAGCCATGGCGCCGGTCGTAGCGGACCAGGCCCTCGCGCATGACCGCATCGGCGTAGCTTTGGAGTTTCGGGTCGAGGGACGTCCGTACGGCGAGGCCCCCCTTATAGAGAGCCGTGTCGCCATACCGGTCGGCCAGTTCGCGACGCACCTCTTCCGCGAAATACTCGCCGCCAGAGACGACCTGCCCCTCGGTCTTCGGCGCGATGGCGATGACCTCTTTGCGGGCGACGTCGGCATCGGCGCGCGTGATGTAGCCGTCCTCCAGCATGCGCTCGACCACGTAGTCGCGGCGATCGCGCGCGGCTTCGGGGTGGCGATCCGGATTGTAGTTGTTGGGGCCTTTCGGGAGCGCCGCGAGGAAGGCCGTCTCGCTCAAGGTCAGCTCATCGAGCGACTTGTTGAAGTAGTTCATCGCCGCAGCCGCGACGCCGTAGGACTGAGCGCCAAGATATATCTGATTGAGGTACAGCTCGAGGATGCGATCCTTGCTTAAAGTCTCTTCAATCCGGATGGATAGGATCGCTTCCTTAATCTTGCGTGTGAACTTGTATTCCTTGCCCAGCAGGAACAACTGCGCGACCTGCTGGGTGATGCTCGACGCCCCTTTGATGCGCTTGTCGCTGCCCGACAGCTTCTCGCCGACGGCAACGACAGAGGCGCGGAGCAAGCCGACCGGATCGATGCCGGGGTGGGTATAAAAGCGCTGATCCTCGGAGGCGATGAAGGCGTTGATCACCTGCTTCGGGATGGCGTTGATCGGAACGAAGGAGCGGCTCTCAACCGCGTATTCCTGGAGCAGCCGCCCGTCGCCGGCATAGACGCGGGTCATCACCGGCGGCTCATAATTCGCCAGCGCCCGATAGTCCGGCATGTCCTGGCCGTACTGCCAGAAGAGGAAGATCACCCCGGCGCCGACCACGAAGATGCCCGACAGCACCACGCAGAGACCGATGGCGATCACGCGCCAGTGAGACATCGACAACATCGCAAGCCCTATGCGGCTGGTCCGCGGGTAGCGGCAAGGGTTTAAGACGCCCCCACCCCCTAGGCAATACGCTCCGGGGCCAGAACGCGTTGACCCGCCAGCTTGTTACATTCGGGCGACAACGGCGGAGTTGAAATATTGATCAACCCCCCGCACGACCGCGGTCATCAGCTTGGTCCGGTAGCCCTCTTTCTTCAGGGCAGCCTCGTCTTCCCGGTTCGAGAGATAGCCCATCTCGATCAGGACCGAGGGAATATCAGGCGACTTCAAGACCGCGAAACCAGCGAACCGGTGGGAATTGGACAGCAGACGGGCCTCCCGCTGCAGCTCGCCGATCAGGCGGCCGGCAAAACGGGTGGCGAGATTGCGGCTCTCGCGCTGGGCCAGGTCGACCAGAATATTGCGGACCTCGGCACTCTCGTGGCTCAGGTCCATGCCGATGATGCTGTCGGCCTGGTTTTCCTTGGCGGCGAGGGCCTCGGCTTCTGCGTCCGAGGCCCTTTCCGACAGGGTATACACAGACAGGCCACGCACGCCTGGGTCGCGGATCGAATCCGCGTGAAGGGAAATGAACAGATCCGCGGTGCCATGCCGCGCGATTTCGGTCCGTTGGCGCAGGGCGACGGAGGAATCGTCGCCGCGGGTCAGGATGGCCTTGTAGCGGCCGGTCGCCTCGATACGGGTCTTGAGCTGGCGCGCCGCCGCAAGGGTGATCTCTTTTTCATAGATCCCGCTGAAGCCGATGGCGCCGGGATCGATGCCGCCGTGGCCGGGATCGATCGCGACGATCTTGAACTTCCGTGCCGGCTCGATCTTGCTGGTCTTCGCGACCACCGGGACGATCTTGGCAGCGGGGACTGCCTCCGCGCCGGCCAAAAACAGCTCGCGTGTGGAGGGCTCCAGGTCGAGGACCAGCCGCGTCGGCGTGGTCCCGGTTGCCGGCAGCACGAACGCATGCGCGACTTTCACCGGCCCCTTGAGATCGACAAAAATTGACGTCGCAACAGAGGTTTGCCGACTGTACTGCACATTGGATATGAGGCCGGTTCCGGCACTGCGCTCATCCCCTGACCACTCGAGCCCAGGGATGTCGATCGCCAGCCGATAGGGATCTGCGAAGCGCCTAACCTTGAACTCGACCGGCCCCGTGAGTTCGACAACAAGGCGCGTATGTGTGGCGTGGTCGTGAAGGCGGACGGTCTGGGCCGTGGCACCGCGGGCGAAGTTCGCCCAAAGCACGGCGCCGGCACCGACGGCGGCAGCCAGCACGAGGCGCCGGTCCGTTCCCGCAACGGGGTCTGAGGGTCCCCTGGATGTCGGCTTATCCCCGCCGCGCATTGTCCCTGGCCGCAACTAAAATTAGAAAATACCTTAACTAATTAGAATGTAGCATAATTTTCCGAGTCGCGGCAAGTGTAAGTCCGAGTCGTTACCATCCCGCCCAATTGAAGGCGCTGTCGCGGGAATTTCACGTTGGACTGTAACGGTGTTGCAGCTATCTTTGCTGCATCGCCGCGGAACGAATGATCGACCGGCATGGGGCACCCGCCCCTGCTGCCGCGCTTATCGCTTCTCCCGCCACGATAAATCCTGGGACGGTCCGCCGTTCCGCCATCGCGCCCCCGGATCTTTCCGATCCCCCGCGCAAGAATGACAAGAGGCCAGGCGTGCCCGCCGCCGCATTCCATAGTGTTCCGGAACTCTCCAAGCTGCGACAACCGACGGTAGTCGGTTGGCGTCCCCGGACCGTGGTCGCCGCGTCGTGTGAGCCGGGCCTCTCGCCTGACGTCACCCTTTTCAACCTTAACCGCAGAGCTGCGCCCAACCCGTTCCAGAGCGAAAGCCGTTTCTCGGCTTTCGCCGGACAGACGGCTTGTGGACGCGCGCGTCCTGCGGCACCTCGGAGCACTGAGTCACATGAAGAGAATGCTGATCGATGCCACGCATCCGGAAGAGACCCGGGTCGTGGTGCTGGACGGAACCCGTCTTGACGAATTCGATGTAGAGACCTCAACTAAAAAGCAGATCAAGGGCAACATCTACCTGGCGAAAGTCGTCCGGGTAGAGCCCTCGCTGCAAGCGGCCTTCGTCGACTACGGCGGCAATCGCCACGGCTTCCTGGCATTTGGCGAAATCCATCCTGACTATTACCAAATCCCCGTCGCCGACCGCGAACGCCTGATCGCGGAAGCCGCGCGCCAGGAGGAAGAAGAAGAGAACCGTGAACGCCGCCGCCGCGAAAAGCGCGCCGCCCGTGACGCTGCGATTGCCGCCGGCGAAGCGCCGCCGCTGACCCAGGAACAGATCGAGCAAGAGGCGCAAGCCGACCGCGCCGCGGCGATGGAACATGATCGCGACCATGATCATGGGCACGACCACGACCATCCTGATGATCACGGACACGAGCATGGGGATGATCACGGACATGATCATGGCCACGACCATGACCATGCGCACGACGACGGCCATGACCACGGCACCCACGACGACACCTTGCCGCTCGCATTCATCCCGCCCGCGATCTCAGCACCGCCGCCGAGCGACGAGACCGCCGACGATGAAGACGAACATGAGGAAGTCGCCCCGCCGGCCGAAGCCGAGGGCGTGAGCACAGCCGCTGAAGCAAGCGAACAGCCCGTCATTGAGAATGCCGCGCCCCCGCCGCCAACCGAGGCCGGCGCCGACGCTCCCACCGAAACGGCCGAGGGCGAAGCCTCCCCGGCTCAGGTTGCCAAAGCGCCGGGCGTCGAGACCATCGGCGGTGAAGATCCGGAAGACGAGGACGAAGGCGAAGACGACAAGCATCGTCGCCGCTTTGTCGCGTCGCGCCACTACAAGATCCAAGAGGTGATCAAGCGCCGGCAGATCATGCTGGTGCAGGTCGTCAAGGAAGAGCGCGGCAATAAGGGCGCCGCGCTCACCACCTTCCTGTCCCTCGCCGGCCGCTACTGCGTGCTGATGCCGAACTCCGCCCGTGGCGGCGGCGTCTCGCGCAAGATCACCAGCGCGCAGGATCGTCGCCGTCTGAAGCAGATCGTGGGCGATCTGGAACTGCCGAAGAACATGGCGGTCATCCTGCGCACCGCCGGTGCGGAACGCAGCCGCGCCGAGATCAAGCGCGACTACGAATACCTGCAGCGCACTTGGAACAGCATCCGCGAAGTGACCATGCAGTCGCGTGCGCCGGCGCTGATCCACGAGGAAGGCAGCCTGATCAAGCGTTCGATCCGCGACATCTATTCGCGCGATATCGAAGAAGTGTGGGTCGAAGGCGCGGAAGGCTACAAGACCGCCAAGGACTTCATGCGCATGCTGACGCCCAGCCACGCGAAGAAGGTCCAACTCTACAGGGACGAAATCACCCCGCTGTTCCACCGCTACCAGGTGGAAAGCCAGATGGAGACGATCAACAGCCCATCGGTGCAACTGCGTTCCGGCGGCTCGATCGTGTTCGGCCAGACCGAAGCCCTCGTCGCGATCGACGTGAACTCCGGCCGCGCCACGCGCGAACGGCACATCGAAGAGACCGCCTACAAGACGAACATGGAAGCCGCGGAAGAAATCGCGCGCCAGCTGCGTCTGCGCGATCTCGCCGGCCTGATCGTGATCGACTTCATCGACATGGAAGACAACCGCAACAACCACGCGGTTGAACGCAAGCTCAAGGACGCCCTGAAGGCGGACCGCGCCCGCATCCAAGTGGGCCGCATCAGCCACTTCGGCCTGCTGGAACTCTCGCGCCAGCGCCTGCGGCCGAGCCTGATCGAGACCAACTTCAAGGTTTGCAGCGCTTGCGCCGGGACTGGTCTCGTCCGTTCGACCGAGTCTGCGGCGGTCCACACGCTGCGCATGATCGAGGAAGAAGGCGGACGGCGCCGCTCCAGCGAGTTGAGCGTCTTCACCCATCCGGAAGTGGCGCTGTATCTCCTCAACTACAAGCGCGAGATGCTGGCCAACCTCGAGACAAAGTACGGCATCAAGATCTTCGTGTTCGGCGATCCGGCGCTGATCGCGCCGAACCTGCGCATCGACCGCGTGAAGGGTACACCGCGCCTGCCGGATGAAAATGCGATGGCCGCCCTGCCCGCCCCGACCGTCGAGGTCGAGGAAGAGGTTGAGGAAATCGAAGAGGAAGAAGAGGAAGAAGCCGAGGACACCGGTGCGCGCGGCGAGAACCGTGCGGCGCGCGGCGACCGGGGTGATCGCGGTGACAAACCCGATCACGGCGACCGGGGCGAGCGCGGCGAGCGCAAGGACGGCGAAGGCGGACGCGGTCGACGCCGCCGTCGGAAGCGTCGCGGTCGCGACGAACGCGACGGCCAGAGGCCTCAAGGTGACCGGGTTCAGGGCGACCGTCCCCAGGGCGAGCGTCCTGAACGTGTTCCCGAACAGCCCCGGGAAGTCAGCGAACCTGCAGCCTTCGTAGAAGGCGGCACCGAACGTGCGGCGCCGGATGGCGAAGCCCGTGACGGCGAAGGCGGCGGCGACAGCGAAGCCCGGCGCGGACGTCGACGTGGCCGGCGCGGAGGACGCCGCCGTCGCGGTCGCAATGGCGAGAACGGTGCCTTCGGCGATCAAGACAACGCCAACGGCGTCCAGGTCGGCGAGTTGGATACGCCATTCCCGGCGGACCGCACCCACCCTGCGTCACCGGCCGTGCATCCGGACGAGACCGCGGAGCCGGTGCAAGTCGACGTGCCCTCGGCAACCAACGAAACGGAGAAGCGCGGCTTCTTCAGCAAATTGTGGGGCAAGAAGGACGCTGCGCCGGAAAGCCAATCATCGGCCGCACCGGCACCGATCGCCTATGCCCCCGTTGTCGAAGCGGCACCGCCTCCGCCGCCTCCACCGGCGCCTAAACCGGCACCGGTCGTCGTGAGCGCGCCGCCGCCTCCGCCACCGCCGCCGGCGCCGGTCGTGGAAAGCGCGCCGCCGCCACCGCCGGCACAGTCAGAGCCGAGCGGCCCGCCGCGGCGCGGCTGGTGGAATCAGGGAAAGACTGAGTAGGTAAAAAAACGGGCGCTAAAAAAGCGCCCGTTTTTATTTCTTCCAGAGCGCAAGGCGCTCGCACGCCTCAGCCATGTCCGGCGTAGAGCCGGCGAAGGAGAAGCGCACGCAGTGGCGTCCGTTGATGGGATCGAAGTCGATTCCCGGCGTCGTGGCCACACCGGCTTCGTTCAACATGCGGCGGCAGAAAACTTGCGCGTCGTCCGTCAACTGGGCGACGTCGGCATAGATGTAGAACGCGCCATCGGCCGGCGCGAGTTTGTCGAAGCCAAGGCCAGGCAGGCGATCGAGCAACAGAGCTCGGTTCGCCGCATAGCGCGCAACGTTAGCTTCCAGTTCGTCGCGACAATCGAATACGAACACGCCGGCCCATTGCGACACCGCCGGCGGCGAGATGAAGAGGTTCTGCGCCAGGCACTCCAGAGGCCGCAGCATATCCTCCGGCAGCACCAGCCAACCAAGACGCCAGCCGGTCATGCTGAAGTACTTGGAGAAGCTGTTGACCACGATGGCGGTCGTCCCCTCGCCCGCGGCTGTGGTGACCGCCTGGCCATAGGTGATGCCGTGATAGATTTCGTCGGAGATCAAGCGAATGCCATGGGTATCGCAGAAGGTCTGGAGTTCACGGAACTCCGCCGGCGGAATCACCGTGCCCGTCGGGTTCGAAGGGCTCGCGACGATCAGCCCGTCCGGCAGCTTCGGGAGTGCTTTCAGGTGCGCCACAGTCGGCTGATAGCGGCTGTCCGCACCGACGGCGATCAGCTCCGGCTGCACGCCGATGGCGGTGAGAATGTGGCGATAGGCCGGATAGCCCGGCGCCGCCAGCGCCACGCGGTCACCTGCCGCAAACGCAGCCAGGAACGCCAGCATGAAGGCGCCCGATGAGCCGGTGGTGATGAACACGCGTCGCGGATCGACCGAGACGCCGTGGACGTCGTGATAGTGCGCGGCGATGCGCGCGCGCAATTCGGGGATACCGCCGGCAACCGTGTAACCCAGGGCATTGACGCCGATCATCTCGCGCACGCGGGCCGCAGCAGCAGCCGGGATTCCCGTCGACGGCTGGCCGACCTCCAGATGCACCACGCGCTTGCCTTCCGCCTCGAGACGGGCGGCATCGCGCATCACATCCATGACGATGAAGGGCGGCACTTGGCCGCGGGCAGCGATCTTGATGGTCATGGCGAACTTTAACCCGGCGGCGGCACAAGCGCGAGAGCGTAGCCCGCGCCGGCCGGGTCGGCGACCGCGCTACACATCGCGCCATTCAGTTTGATGTCCTGCGCGCAACTCCAGCCGTTCACGCGGCCCGCGTCCGCACCGTCGATGCGCAGATTTGCGCGCAGCGGGATTGCCCCGGTGAGGCTGCGGGCAAAGCGCGCGTCCGCACCCGCCGTGGCAAGAGCCGCGCGCGGTTCGGCGGTGTCGGCATTGATGACGATCGCAGCCCTTGTTGCCGGCATCGATGTCGCGGTCAGCCCGCCGTCGATGAGAATGCCGGTTCCGAACACGGCGCCGATACTGACGCCGCAGGCCACCGCACCGCCCGCGGGATCGCCAACCACAAAGCTGGTGCCCGCGCCTTCGGCGCCCTCACCATCGAAGGCGATTACCTCTACACCCCGCTCACTGCGGCGTGACGGCGCGCGCCACGCAGGGACCGGACCGCTACCCCCGGCGCCGCGCACACGCAGGCGCGCAAGCGCGTCCGCGAGATCTGGCTGGAGCAAGAGATCGCCCTCCCGCAGCAATTGGCGCTGGGCATTGGTGAAGACCGTGAACGCGCCGCGATCGGCAATCAGCGCGGCGCCGTCTGCGGCGATATCCATTGAGAGGGCCCGCGACACCACCACGCCAAAGCGCGCCATGTTCTCTGCCGGTGCGACCACCTGCCCCCAAGGCAACACGCCGTAACGGGCGTGCAGGGCAGCGAACCCGCGCGCATATCCGCCGAGGTCGCGAAAGTCCACCGCTTCCACATGGCGCGTCTTGGCATCGCGCACGAGGCAAATCCCGCCGCCGCCGAGTCCGGCGCGCCCCGGCAGCGTCACCGCCAACGCCAGACCCAGGACCGTCGCCGCATCCGCCGCATTGCCGCGGCCCTGCAGGATTTGAGACGCCGCGAGCACGGCTTCCGGTTCGTCAGCCGCAAGCAAGCCCTGGAAATGTGGCGCCGGCGGCAGCGTGCCCTCACCGAGTTGCAAACGGATGGGCGGCAAGCCGTCGGCGCAGGCCGACACCAGCGCCGCCAGAAGGCACGCTGCAAAACGCCTCACGGCTTACGGATCCAGCACAACAGATGAGACCGCAGCAGCGGGATCGCGTCGAAGATCGCGTAGAGGCTGGGATGAATCGGCGCGACCAGTCGCGCGAGCGGCGGCGCAAGGGTCACGCGCCGCGCAATCATGTCGCCTTCCGGGAACAGCGCGCGGATGCGCGGCAGGGCCAGCCCCCTCACATCCGGATTGCGCGGATTGTCATAGGCAAGATCATACCAAAGCACCGCCCCGCCGGATTTGGTCAGGGCCCACATCCGGCGTGCGACCGTCTCCTGCACTGCCGGGTCCAGGATGGAACTGAACATGGTCGACTGGGTGACGATATCGAAGGCGCCGTCGATGGGCGCCGCGCTCGCATCGCCCGCCATCAGCTTCACCGACGCCGGCAGAATGCGACGCGCCGCGTCCACAGCCTCTTCGCGGAGATCGAGTCCGGTCAGTTTCGCCGGATCGAAGCCGAGACGGATCAGGCCGAGGAGAATGATCCCTTCGCCGCATCCGAGTTCGAGGACACTTCTGGCGTCGAGCGGCAAAGCGCCGACATGCTGAAATAACGAGATGAGGGCCCGTTCCCGCGCTTGCCCGCGCAGGATGACGTCGGGCGCGAAGATATCGTGGCGCGCGTCGCCGGCACGCCGCTCATAGCGCGCCTTTACGGCCTCCGCCTCGATTGCCGCCCGATCGTTCACGCGATGCGCCCTCTCTCGTCGGGCGCATCATAACGCCGCCGCCGAATCAGTCGCTGTGTTTTGTGGTGCCGTCGGCGACCTGAACGATCTTGCCGGAACCGGCAATTTTGGTGGAGACCTTTTTCGGCTGGCTCAAGAGCTTTAGCTCTCCCGAGCCCGCAATCCGGAGATCAAGGCTGTCTTGCGGTGCGGCTTCCGCGGAGCCACTTCCGGCAATATCGAGCTTCATGTTCTTCACTGTGAGGTCGGCAACATGCGCATCGCCCGAACCGGCGATATTGATCTTCACATTCTCGCTGGTGCCTTGCGCGCGAATGTTGCCGCTGCCGGCAATCCCCAGCATCAAGTCCGGCGATGTCACATTCTCTAGCGTCATGTCGGCGGACCCCGCAACGCTCATGCTGCGGAACTGACGGCCCGGCAGCGTCACCTCAAGACGCCCGCCGCCGCGATTGCCCTTGCACATCGAGATTTCCCCGTCCCCGACGCGGACCCGCGAGACCAGGCTCGGCGCGCCGCGCACGATGACTTCATCACCCTCGCCGCCGCGATAGTGAACATCTGCCGGCACCATCACCACGACAGTGTCGCCACCCGTCCAGGCCCAACGTCTCTCGGACCCATCGGGCACGCCGATGCCTGTGTCATCGGACTCGCAGGCGCCCATTGCCATCAGGTCGTCGAAGCGAAAGCGGCTCCACTCGTCGGCCCCTAACGCCACCGTCAGTCCCAAGGCCACGCAGCCAACGCTCAATCCGGCAGCAGCCGTCCAACCCAACTTCGACATTGCAACCTCCTTATGCTCGTGCGGGCCCAGCCAAGTCGGCCTGGTTCAACAGGGTGTAGTGCAGCCGTGCGAAGTGCCCGAGCGCCCGCACCAGCCAGTCCAGCAGCAGCAACAGAAGCGCGCCGCCGCCAATTCCGAACCCGAGCAGGCTGACCCCGCCCATCGTGCGCGTGAGCCCGTGCAGTCCCTGAAGGTCGGAACCGAACAGATTGACGATCAGCACGATGCCCGCCAGGCACAGCGACAGCGCGACAATTCCGGCGATCAGGACTGCAAAGCACAGCGATACCAGCACCGGCAGCAGCAGAATGAAATCAACCGCCAGCAGCGCGATCAGGCCGAACAACGCAGCGCGGAAATTCGCCGGTGTGCGCTCCGTCTCCCAGCGGCGAAAGCCCGCTTCCGCCCGCAATTCGCGGGCAAGCCGGATCGGATCGCCAAGGGCGCTCGCGATCTCCGCCTCGCTGCGTCCGGCGGCGACCCCATCAGCGAAATGGGCGTCATAGTCGGCGATGACATCGTCGACGTCTTCGGCCGGCACGCCGCTAAGGCGCCGCCGCAGGGTGTCGAGGAATTCCGATCGGGTCATGTGCCGACTCCCTTCAATTTCGGTGCGCCGCCCCGTTGGGTGAGCAGGCGGGTGACCGCGGCGGTGAAGGCATTCCATTCGCCCATCTGCTCGGCCAGCGCCGCGCGGCCCGCCTTGGTGAGCTGGTAGTACTTCCGCGGCGGACCGCTCGATGATTCTGCGAGATAGGTTTTCACCAGGCCGTCGGTCTGCATCCGCCGCATGAGCGGATAGATCGTGCCTTCACCCATGCCGATGCCCTCGGCCAAGTGACTGGCGATGTCGTAGGCGTAGCCGTCCTCATCGGCGAGCAGTGCGAGCACGCACATCTCGAGGACGCCTTTGCGCAACTGAACGAGGACTGTTTCCGACACCGCCATCTCTCCCGAACCACTACTACATACCGCACGATACCTTGCAATGCAAGGTACTGACGCTTGTCGGGCGCGCCGTCGCAACCGGAGCGGGTCGTGCCTTGCGGTCTAGAACGCTGATTAAATTACGAAATTGAAACCCAATGCGGGTCGACAGTCACAATTTTGCGCGTATCGGGGGACTGCCCGGATAAGGTAGTTTGACCGCTTCAGTGTGCCCCGTTCCCCCCGAGTCCCATGACCCACACCCCGTCCCTCGCCGCTACAGCCAAGCTCGTTCGCGAGAGCTTCATGAGCGCGGTCGTGGTGGTCATGGTCCTGCTGGGCGCGGCCACGCCCGCGCTGGCGCAAGGGCTGAATATCATCCGCGACACGGAGATCGAGAATCTCCTGCAGATGTATGCCCGGCCGGTCTTCCAGGCCGGAAACCTCGAGCCGAACGCGATCACAATTCGCCTGATCCAGGACGGCAGCATCAATGCCTTCGTCACCCAGGGCAATCAGATGTTTCTGCACACCGGATTGCTGTTGGCGGCGAAGAACTCCAACGAGGTGATCGGTGTGATGGCCCACGAGACCGGCCACATCGTCGGCGGCCACTCGGTCACCTTCAGCGACAGCATGGCAAAGGCGAACACCATCGCGCTCCTCACCACCCTCCTCGGCGTCGCCGCCGGCGTGCTGGCGAAGAACGCGGACGTCGGCATGGCGGTCGGCATGGGCGGCCAAGGCACGGCCTTGCGCGCGCTGCTGGCGTTTAGCCGCGACCAGGAAAACCGCGCCGACCAATTCGCGATCACCGCGCTCGATGCCACCAAGCAGTCGCCCAAAGGCCTGTACGAATTTTTCGAGCGCCTGTCCGGCCAGGAACTGCTGAGCACGGACCGGCAGGATCCGTACATGATGACCCACCCGCTCACCCGTTCGCGCATGGACGTGGTGGAGAACGCGGTGAAGAACTCGCCCTATACCGACAAGCCGCTCGATCCGGCGATCGAGGCGCAGCATCGCCGCATGATCGCCAAGCTGTTCGCCTTCCTGAAGCCGCAACTGACCACGCTGCAGAAGTATCCGGAGAGCGATAAGAGTGTGGAGGCCCGCTACGCCCGCTCCGTCGCCTATTTCCGTCGCGGCCAGACCGACAAAGCCCTGCCCCTCATCGATGGCCTCATCGCGGACTTCCCCAGGGACCCGTACTTCTGGGAACTGAAGGGCCAGATGCTGTTCGAGACCGGGAAGCTGGACGCCTCGGTTGCGGCCTATCGCGAGTCCACCAAGCTGCTGCCGAACGCACCCCTGAACCTGGTCGCCATGTCGCACGCGATGGTGGAGACAGCCAATCCGGAGTACGCGGAGGAAGCTCAAAAGGCGCTGAAAGCCGCCTTGAGCTACGACGCTGAAGACCCGTGGGCGTGGGATCTCCTGGCGAAGTCCTATCTCCAGAGCGATAAGCCGGGACTGTCTGCCTATGCCGCATCTGAGCGCGCGCTGATCCAGGGCCAATTCCAGGATGTGGTGCGTTACAGCAAGGAAGCGGAGAAACTACTCGAAAAAGACACGCCGACTTGGTATCGCCTGCAGGACATCCGGGTCACGGCCCAGAACCAGCTTCAAGAATTCATCGAGCGCCGCCGGCGCTAGCAATGAGGGACATCGCCATGGCTTCGCTCATCTCCCGCCCTCTTGGGCGTCTGATCCTGACGGCCGCACTCATGTTCGGCGCGTCGGCGTTCGCCGCCGACACCCCAGCTGCGGCGCCAAAAGCCAGCAGCTTTACGCCAGCGCAGCGCGAAGAGATGAAGACGCTGATCCGCTCCTATCTGCTGGAGAATCCGGAAGTGATTTCCGAGGCCGTGCAGGCCTTGCAGGCGAAAGAAGAGAAGGAGCGCGCCGACAAGCAGAAGAAGACGCTTGTCAGCAAGAACAAGGAGCTCAAGGAATCTGCCGAGGGCACCGTGATCGGCAACCCCAAGGGTGACGTCACGCTCGTGGAGTTCTTCGATTACAACTGCGGCTACTGCAAGAGCATGTTCCCGGCCGTCATGGAGATGCTGAAGGAAGACGGCAAGGTGCGCCTCGTCCTGAAGGAATTCCCGATCCTCGGGCCGAGTTCCATGACCGCCTCCAAGGCCGCCCTCGCCTCCGTCAAGCAAGGCAAGTATTCCGAATTCCATGTCGCGCTGATGAGCTACAAGGGCCAGCTCACCGACGACACGATCATGAAGATCGCCAAGGATACCGGTCTCGACATGACCAAGCTCCAGACCGACATGAAGAGCGACGACGTGATGAAGATCGTCGACAAGAACCACGATCTTGGCCGCGACCTCGATATCAACGGTACGCCGTGGGTCCTGATCGGCGACACGGTCGCGCCGGGCGCCATCGACAAGAGCCGCCTCAAGGAGATGGTCGCAAAGGCGCGCGGCAAGGCGTAAGCCGCGCGGCGGGATCTGGGTTCGTGGAGGAATTTACTGTCAAGGAGCGGCTGCGGTTTCGCAAGCTGCTGGAGGTCGCCAATTCGTCGACCTTCACCGGCGAGCGCGACGCAGCGCTTGCCGCCGCGACGCGTCTGGCCGCCAGTCACGGCATGTCGCTGCATGAAGCCGCGGGCATGGCCGAACCGGAAGAACCTGCGGTGCGCAAGCGCCCACCGCGCCGCCCCGCCGGGTTTAAGTCGGACTTCGGCGCAGCCGCCATGCGCGCCGCCGGCCTCCATGGCGATCCGCGCACCGGCCGCACCTATAGCCGCTTCGGCAACCGTGGCAGCGCCGCGGCCGAACAAGGGCGCATGGATACGGAGAAACGCCGCTACGACGCGGCCATGGCCGAGGCCATCCAGCGCGGATTGGACGCAGAGGAACGCGCCGCGGCCGCGAAGAAAGCCGCGAAGGCGCGCGACCATGTTCCGCGTAAGAACAAGCACGCTTTCCGCAAACGCGACGAGTTCATCCGCGTCCTGCTCACGGAAACCCAGATGAGTGCCCGCGAGATCGCCTCCACCGTGGGCGTGTCGATCTACGAAGTGTTCCGCGAAAAGCTATTGTTGCGCAAACAGTCCGCGGCATAGGGAACGGCCATGGCGCTGATCCTCAACATCCTGTGGCTTCTGTGCGGCGGCCTCGCCATGGCGGTGGGCTGGCTGATCGCCGCGGCGATCATGGCAATCACGATCGTCGGACTGCCCTGGGCGCCGGCGGCCTTGCGCATCGCCGGCTACACCCTGCTGCCGTTCGGACAAGAAGTGCACGATATCGGCAGCGGGCCGCTCAGCTTTTTTGGCAACGTGATCTGGTTCGTGCTTGCGGGCTGGTGGCTGGCGCTCGGTCATCTGATCGTCGCCGCGCTGCTGGCGGTAACGGTCATCGGCCTGCCCTTCGCCTGGGCACATCTGAAACTCGCACGCTTGAGCCTCGCGCCCGTTGGAACGGCGATCGTTCCGAAGCCTTAAGCGGTCTAGCGCTTCAGATCGCGCACGGCCTGGGTCATTTCGTCCGCCGCGCGCACGACCTGTGCATTGCTCGAGTAGGCGCGTTGCGTGACGATCATGCGCGAGAACTGATCCGCAAGATCGACCGTCGATCGCTCCAGGGCACCCGCCACGAATGCGGTGCCGCCCGTGCTGGTGCTCTGCGATCCCAGCCCGCGGATTTGCATCTGGCCGGCCTCTTCGGTTTGAACAAAGTAGTTGCCGGGCATCGCCGACAGCTTGTCCTCGACCGCAAACGTCGCGACAGGCAGCTTAAACAGGTTTTTGACCTCGCCATTGGCGTAGGAACCGATCAGCACGCCTTCGGAATTGAAATACGCATTGTTCAAACGGCTCGCGAGATAGCCATCATCGTCGACATTTTGGACCGTGATCTGCCCCTGGTCCTTGAAATCCGTCATTTGCGACAGATTGAGATTGATCGGCTGCACGGTGCCCAGCGGATCGCCGACGTTCAATTGCAGCGCCCCGGACGTCGGTACGATGAGCTGCGCCTGGGTGCCGAACTGGGTGCGAACATCGTTCGATGTGACGTTCTCGCCAGTCGAGGCGGTGAAATCCAGGTCGTAGGTGGATGTCAGCGTACCGTCGGTACCCAACGCCCCCGGCACCGGCGTGAACCCAATCGTGATCGTCCGCGAGCTGCCGTTCAGATCGATGTACGGCACCGTCACGGTCTGGCGGCCATCGACCTCGCCCGACACGTTCGCCGCCAAATTGATATTTTCCGTCGGCTTCGCCGGCAGCACCGCGTCCATCGAATAGCTGACGGGCTTCAAGGATGACAGGCTTCCGGTCTCGGTGAACGTACCGTCCGAATTGACGGGCCAGCCGAACAGCGTCGCGCCGCCGCTGGTCATCAGCTGCACACCCGGCACCGGGTCCTGCGTTGTCCCGATGTTAGTCGCTTTGCCGAACATGCCGCCGTCGCGGGTGAACTGCCAAATGCCGCTGCCGTCGGCCTCGGTATTCGTGACCATGAACCCGCGCCCATTCAGCGCGAGGTCGAGCGTGCGGTTGGTCGTACCGATCTGCCCTTGGGCCGAGACGTTGCGCCAGTCGACCGCCTTGACGCTGAGGAATTTCTGTTCGTTCGGACGAACGTGATTGAGGATCGTCTCGAAGTGCGTGTTCTGGGTCTTGTAGCCGGTGGTCGCAACGTTCGCGATATTGCTCGAGATTACCGACATCGCATGCGCGTCGGTGTTCATCCCCTGAACCGCGGTGTTGAACGTACCCTGAAGACTCATCGCACTTCTCCGATCGGAACCACGCGCAAAACAGACGGGTGGCGTCACCCAGACGAAGCAATCCAGGTGCCAAACGTGAAGTGTGGAATTTCAGCAGGTTAGTGCGCGAAGGCGCCGCCGGAGCACGGCAAGGATCGCGTTGCTCGGCAATTCCTGCCGAGCGCGCAATCAGGAAAAGTGGTTACCGGTTTTCCGTCCGATCGCGCGCAAACTAGTTAGATCAAGCCCGCCAGCGGTGACGACGGATCGGCATACATCTTCTTCGGCATGCGGCCGGCCAGATAGCACAGACGCCCCGCCTCGACCGCCGCCTTCATCGCCTTGGCCATCAGGATCGGGTTCTTGGCATGGGCGATGGCGGTATTCATCAGCACGCCGTCGCAGCCGAGTTCCATCGCCACCGCCGCGTCCGACGCGGTGCCGACACCGGCATCCACCAGCACCGGCACTTTAGACTGCTCGACGATCAGACGGATGTTCACGGGACTCTGGATTCCCAGGCCCGACCCGATCAACGACCCCAGCGGCATGATGGCGCAACAGCCCAGGTCCTCGAGCTTCTTCGCCATGATCGGATCGTCGCTGCAATACACCATCACCTCGAAGCCGTCCTTGATCAGGGCTTCGGCGGCGCTGAGCGTCTCGACCATGTTGGGGTAGAGCGTCTTCTGATCGCCCAGGACTTCGAGCTTCACCAGATTCCAGCCGCCGGCCTCGCGCGCGAGACGCAGCGTGCGGACCGCATCTTGCGCCGTGTAGCAACCGGCCGTGTTGGGCAGGAACGTGTATTTCTTCGGGTCCACGTAATCGACCAGCATCGGCTGGGACGGATCCGACAGGTTTACGCGCCGCACCGCCACCGTGACGATCTCCGCGCCCGAGGCTGCAATCGCCAGCGCCGTTTCTGGAAAGTCCTTGTACTTGCCGGTGCCGACGATCAGGCGGGATGTGAACTTCCGCCCCGAAATGACAAAGCCATCTTCCTCCACCGCGTCCTCTTTCCCGCCACCGATGAAGTGGACGATCTCGATCCGGTCCCCCTCCCCCAACTGGGTGGAGGCGAACGCCGACTTCGGCACGATTTCCAGGTTCCGCTCCACCGCCACCTTGCGATGGTCGATTCCAAGGTCGGCCAAAAGCCCGGCCACGGTTTGCGGTTGGGTGAGCGGTCGGCTTTCGCCGTTCAATATAATGGTCATGCGGAGCGGTGACTGTCCGGGGGATGGGGCGGCAGTATGGGGGCGCCGGGGACGGGATGCAACCGGGCCGGGCCATCGGCTGCCTCAAAAAACCCAGCAATGTCAACGCGCAAGGTCGTATCCGCCGCCGGAAAGGTTGCCCTAACCAAAGCCCTAGTATATCCCTGACCGGCATTTATAAGACCGCGGGAACTCTGGGGCGGCGGGACGACACGTGGCACGGACGATTTTGGTCATCAACGGACCGAACCTGAACCTGCTTGGCGCGCGGGAACCGCATATCTATGGCCGCGCGACGCTGGACGACATCAAGGTCGCCTGCGTCGGCCGCGCCAAGGAACGCGACCTGACGATCGACTTTCGCCAGAGCAACGCCGAAGGCGAAATCATCGGCTGGATTCAAGCCGCCCGCGGCAACAGCGACGGCATCATCATCAATGCAGCCGGCTATACCCACACGTCGATCGCGATCATGGATGCGCTCTCGGCGGCCGATCAGCCGGTGATCGAAGTCCACATATCGAACATCTTCAAGCGCGAGGACTTCCGCCACCACTCCTACATCAGCGCCGTCGCGACCGGTGTGATCTGCGGTCTCGGTCCGCACGGCTATCTGCTGGCGATCGACGCCATGGCGGACCTCGTGACGAAGGCAAAAGCGTGAAGAAACCAAAGAGCCCGGCCCCTGCGAATGCCGCATCCTCCGCGGCTGACCCCGTGGCGACCGGGACGGCCCCTAAGAAGGTTACAGAGACGATGACCACCAAAATCGACAGCGAACTCGTACGGCAATTGGCCGATGTGCTGAACGAAACCGGCCTCACCGAGGTCGAATATGAGTCGGGCGGCCTGCGGATCCGCGTCGCCCGCAACGTGCAGCACACCGTGATGTCGGCGGCGCCAACGGCCATGGCGTTCGCGCCCGCCGCCGCGGCAAGTGCGCCGGCCGCCCCCGCGACGCCGGCGGATGCCGCCAGTCATCCGGGCGCGGTGAAGTCACCCATGGTCGGCGTGGCTTATCTCTCGCCGGAACCCGGCGCCGCTCCGTTCATCACCGTGGGCGCCAGCATCAGCGAAGGCCAGACCATCGCCCTGATCGAGGCCATGAAGACCTTCAACCCGGTCAAGGCGCCGCGCAGCGGCAAGATCGTCCGCATCATGGTGGAAAACGGCGCCCCGGTGGAATACGGCGAAGTCCTCGTCGTCATCGAATAAGCGATGTTTGAAAAGATCCTCATCGCCAACCGTGGCGAGATCGCCCTCCGCGTCCAGCGGGCGTGCCGCGAGATGGGCATCAAGACCGTGGCGGTCCATTCGACCGCCGATTCCGAGGCCATGCATGTGCGCCTTGCGGATGAAACCGTTTGCATCGGTCCGCCGCCGGCCCGCGACAGCTACCTGAACAAGGCGGCCATCATCTCAGCCGCCACCATCACCAATGCCGACGCCATTCATCCCGGCTATGGCTTCCTGTCGGAGAACGCGTCCTTCGCCGAGATGGTGGCTGACCACGGCATTACATTCATCGGCCCGTCGCCTGAGCACATCAAGATGATGGGCGATAAGGTGATCGCCAAGCAGACCGCGAAAGCCATCGGCATCCCGGTGGTTCCCGGTTCCGACGGCGCAGTACCGGACGCGGACACGGCGGCCCAACTGGCCGGCGAGATGGGCTATCCCGTGCTGATCAAGGCGTCCGCCGGCGGCGGCGGCCGCGGCATGAAGGTCGCCAACAACGAGTCCGAAATCCGCGAGGCGTTCTCCACCGCCACCACTGAAGCCAAAGCGGCCTTCGGCAACGGCGAAGTCTACATGGAGAAGTACCTCGGCCGTCCGCGCCACATCGAGATTCAAGTGCTGGGCGACAAGCACGGCAACGTCGTGCACCTGGGCGAGCGCGACTGCTCGCTCCAGCGCAAGCACCAGAAGATCTTCGAGGAAACCCCCTCGCCCGCGCTCAACGCCAAGCAGCGCGACGAGATCGGCGAGATCGTCTGCGCGGCCATGCGCAAGATCGGCTACTACAACGCCGGCACGGTCGAATTCCTGTACGAAGACGGCAAGTTCTACTTCATCGAGATGAACACGCGGCTGCAGGTAGAGCATCCGGTGACCGAAATGGTCACGGGCCTCGACCTAGTGCGCGAACAGATCCGGGTCTCCGCCGGGCTCGAACTCGGGTTCAGCCAGAAGGACGTCACGTTCGAGGGCTGGGCGATGGAATGCCGCATCAATGCGGAGAACCCCCGCACCTTTGCACCCTCGCCGGGAAAGATCACCGGCTATCATGCCCCGGGCGGTCGCCGGGTGCGCGTCGATTCCGGCATGTTCGCGGGATTCAAAATCCCGCCGCACTATGATAGTCTGATCGCGAAGCTGATCGTCCAGGGGAGCACCCGCAACGAATGCTTGATGCGCATGCGCCGTGCCTTGCACGAGTATGTCATCGACGGGATCGATACTACGATCTCGCTGCATCAGGCCGTGCTCGCGGAACAAGACATCATCGACGGCAGTTACGATATCCGCTGGCTCGAGAACTTCGTCGCGGAATTCGCGAAGAAGTAGCGCGCGATCAGGAAAAGTGGGTACCGGTTTTCCGTCCGATCGCGCGCCAACGAATTGAACCGGCGCACAATCTAGTGTGCCGGGGGCCAGTCGCGGAGATGGCCCCCTCATGACCACCGAACTCACCTCGGAACTGCTCCTCAAGGCCTATGCCTATGGGGTGTTCCCAATGGCGAAATCCCGTGAGGACCGCACGGTTTTTTGGGTCCAACCGAAACTCCGCGGTGTTCTGCCGCTCGAGAGCTTCCACATCCCCCGCTCCCTCAAGAAGACCATCCGTCGCGGATTTTTCACCGTCACGGTGGATACAGCCTTCGATGAAGTGATGGCAGGCTGTGCGGAGACCACGCGCGTCCGGCCGGACACCTGGATCAATGAGCAGATCGTGCATCTGTTCACGGAGCTGCACCACGCCGGCGTGGCGCACAGCGTCGAGGTCTGGAAGGACGGAAAGCTGGCCGGCGGTCTTTACGGCCTGGCGATGGGCTCGGCATTCTTCGGCGAAAGCATGTTCAGCCGCGTCACCGACTCCTCGAAGACCGCTCTGGTGGCGTTGGTCGCGATGATGCGGCGCGGCGACTTTACCCTGCTCGACACCCAGTTCATCACCGATCACCTGGCGCGGTTCGGCACCATCGAGATCAGCCAGAAGGAATATCTCGTGGAGCTGGCGGCAGCACTGGCCCGCAGCGCCACATGGGGCGCTTCCCCGACTCAGCGCGAACTGGAGGCCTTCTTGTCGGAGGACTCGCAGGACAACACCCACACGTCGTAGACCGGGTGGTCCATCGCCGAGACCGCCGGGTTGGAGGAAAACATCCAGCCGGAGAAGACCTGCTGGGGCGGCTGTTTTTTGTCCTGCAACATCTGCGCGATTTCCAGGAACGCCGAATTCTCCGGGCGCTCCTCCGGCGGATGGGTCAGGCAAGTGCGTGCGACGATCCGCAGATTGCCGAAGGCGAGCTGTTCGCCCACGCCGCCGCGGATGGTATTCACCCGGCCGCTCACCTTGTCGAGCGCGCCGAGCACGACGGTATCCGTCGGTACGTCCGAGGCGAATGCGGATGTGCCCGCGAGCAGCAATGCGATCAGGGTCAACTTCACTGCGGCGACTCCGCCGGCAACGCCCGCGTCGCTGCCGGTGCATCGTCCGGCTTCTTAGGATCCTGAGTCGCCAGGAAAATAATTTGCCCCACCATGTCTTCGAGGGACTGGAAGTCTTTCGCTTGCGCGACCTTGCCGCCGGCGGGGATGCGCTCTTTCGCCTGACCCGGAGTCAGGTTGACGTATTTGCCGCCCAGCAGCCCCTCGCCCACGATCGATGCGACCGTATCGGTGGGCAGTTGAACGTCGGGCTTGATGGTCATGGTCACGCGCGCATTGAAGGTTTTGGGATCGAGTTGCTGGTCGCTCACTGTGCCGATGGTGATGCCGCTGACGCGCACGTCCGAGCCGCGCGTGAGTCCGCCGACCTTCAAGAAGTCGGCGGTTACCTGATAACCCTTCACGGAGCGGATATTCGCGGTCGAATAGGCAAACAGCAGGAACATCGCCGCGACGACCAGCACGACGCCGCCAAGTACGGTCTCGATGGCGTTACGTTTCACGGCTCACCCCGCAAGGTCTTGGCGCGGGCGACGATGGTGGCGATGAGGTCTTCGAGAATCACGGAGTCCTGCACGTAGGAAATTCGGCCGCCGGATTTGATCGCACCGTCAGAGCCGCCGGGTTGGACTTCGACGAACTTACTGCCGAACAAGCCGTCGGTTTGGATCGCCGCCGAACTGTCTTCGCTCAAATCCAAGGCTTTTGGAAACTCCAACGTCAGCACCGCGCGGTAGCTGTCGTCCAGCGTCATGCGCGCGACCTTGCCGATCTCCATGCCCGCGACGCGCACCGGACTGCCGACATTGATTCCGTCCACGCGCGCGAACGCCGCCGTGACCTGGAACGCGCCGGCTGCGCCTTCCGTGCGGCGGCGGTTGGCCATAGCGGAACCGATCAGGATGGCGACGATCACGAGAGTCGCCACCGCCCCGGTCGCGAACTCGCGTCGCTCAGTACGGGACATGGCGGGCACGGAGGATGGTCAGGATTCCGGCGTCCAGGCCTGGTAGTCGCCGGTCGCCTTGGCGCGTTCGCCGCCGCGCTGGTCGTGGCCGGGCGGCAGGTAGGCCTTGTCGGTGCCGGTCATGTTGGCTTGGTGGGGCTTGATCCACGTTTGCTTGGGCGTCTCGAGTGGGGCGTTGACGGTGTGATGCAGCCAGCCATGCCACTCCGGCGGCACCTTGGAGGCCTCGGCTTCGCCCTTATAGATCACCCAACGTTCCTCACGGCCGCCGGACCGGACGCGCTTCGACTTGTAGTAAACGTTGCCGTAAGCATCTTCGCCCACGTGCTCCCCGTGAAGTTTGGTGTGGAGCCAGGTCCCGAACGTCATCGCGCAGTTCTCCGCTAAATCTCTGGGCACAATACCATTTTCGCACCCGCACGCTAGGGCCGGACACCCTCCAGGCACCCCCAAGATATAGTTGTTAACCTTTGCCTTTAGCCGAGCGTTCACATAATCTAGGGTCACGGGGAAGCCACCATACCATATGTGGTGGCTAAGACCTTGATCCGGCTGCCTTTTTCGGCGGCCTCAAGGAGTTTTGGCGATGCGGATAGCGCGACGGTTCACGACCAAGGGGACCGGCCCCTACGACGGGCTGGATTTCCGGGAAATGGCGAGCGAGATCCGCAACCCGGATGGCTCGGTGGTCTTCACGCAGGCGGGCGTAACCGTCCCGGCGAGTTGGTCGCAGGTCGCTTGCGATGTGCTCGCCCAGAAATACTTCCGCCGTGCCGGCATCGCTGCATGTCTGGTGCCGGTTGCTGAGCCGGACGTCCCCGACTTCCTGTGGCGCAAAGTGCCCGCGAGCGCCGAACTCAACGACCTTCCGGCGGAACAGCGCTATGTCGGCGAGACCGACGCACGCGAAGTGTTCGACCGCCTTGCCGGCTGCTGGGCATATTGGGGCTGGAAAGCCGGCTACTTCGATAGCGACGTGGACGCGCGCGCTTACTTCGACGAGATGCGGGCCATGCTCGCGCGCCAGATCGCCGCGCCGAATTCGCCGCAGTGGTTCAACACTGGCCTGCACTGGGCTTATGGCATCGACGGCCCTTCGCAAGGCCACTTCTACGTCGACTTCAAGAGCGGCGCCCTGGTGCGCGCGCAGAGTTCCTACGAACACCCGCAGCCCCATGCCTGTTTCATCCAGTCCGTCTCCGACGATCTGGTCAACGACGGCGGCATCATGGACCTGTGGGTGCGCGAAGCGCGCCTGTTCAAGTACGGCTCCGGCACCGGCACGAACTTCTCGTCGCTCCGCGCCGAAGGCGAAAAACTCTCCGGCGGCGGCAAGTCCTCCGGCCTGATGAGCTGGCTCAAGATCGGCGACCGCGCCGCCGGCGCCATCAAGTCCGGCGGCACCACGCGCCGCGCGGCGAAGATGGTGATCCTGAACGTCGATCACCCGGATATCGAAGAGTTCATCGACTGGAAGGTGCGCGAAGAACACAAGGTCGCCGCGATGGTGACCGGCTCGCGCCTCGCCCATCGGCACCTGAACGCGATCATGCGCGCCACGCGTGAGTGGGACGGCGCGGATACCGAAGACCGTTTCGACGTGAAGAAGAACCGCGCCCTGCGCCGCGCCGTGAAGGGCGCGAAGGAAGCGCTATTGCCGGAGAACATGATCCAGCGCGCGATGCAGTTCGTGCGCCAAGGCTATGCCTCCATCGACGTGCCGCTGTTCGACACCGATTGGGATTCCGAAGCCTACGCCACCGTCTCTGGCCAGAACGGCAACAACAGCGTGCGCGTCACGGACGACTTCCTGAAGGCCGTCGCCGACGATGCGGACTGGAACCTGATGAACCGCCTCGGCGGCGTCGCCAAGACCTTGAAGGCAAGGCAGCTTTGGGACAGCATCGGCGAGGCGGCCTGGCAGGTCGCGGACCCGGGCCTGCAGTTCGATACCACCATCAATGCCTGGCACACCTGCCCCCAAGGCGGGCGCATCAACGCGTCCAATCCGTGCTCCGAGTACATGTTCCTCGACAACACGGCGTGCAATCTCGCCTCGCTCAACTTGATGGCATTCCGGAAAGACGACGGCACCTTCGACGCGGAGGCATTTGCACATGCGTCGCGCCTGTGGACCATCACACTGGAAATCTCCGTGTTGATGGCGCAGTTCCCGTCGAAAGAAATCGCCGAACGTTCCTACGCCTACCGCACGCTAGGGCTCGGATACGCCAACCTCGGCGCCTTGCTGATGTCCAACGGCCTTTCGTACGACAGCGACGAAGGCCGCGCGCTGTGCGCCGGCATCACCGCGCTGATGACCGGCGAGTCCTACGCCACGTCAGCCGAGATGGCGGAAGAGTTGGGCGCATTCCCCACCTACCCCGCCAATCGTGACGACATGCTGCGGGTCATCCGCAATCATCGCCGCGCAGCTTACGGTCATCGCGAGGGCTATGACGCCCTGCCGATCAAGCCGGTGCCGCTCGACGCCGCCGCCTGCCCCGACAGCGCCGTGGTCGCCGCGGCGAAGCGCGCCTGGGACCGTGCACTGGAACTCGGCACCGCGCACGGATACAGGAACGCCCAGGTCAGCGTGATCGCCCCCACCGGCACCATCGGCCTGGTGATGGATTGCGACACCACCGGCATCGAGCCGGACTTTGCCCTGGTGAAGTTCAAGACGCTCGCCGGCGGCGGTTACTTCAAGATCATCAATCGCATGGTGCCGCTGGCCCTCAAGACCTTGGGCTACACCCAGGACCAGATCGCGGACATCGGCGCCTATGCGGTCGGGCACGCGACCCTCAAAGGCGCACCCGGCATCAACGTGCCGGCCTTGCAGGATCGCGGCTTCACGCCGGACGCGCTGCAGAAGGTCGAGGCGTCGCTGTTGGGCGCCTTCGATATCAAGTTCGTGTTCAATCGCTACACGCTGGGCGATGAGTTCTGCATCGACAAGCTGGGCTTCGATGAAGAACAGCTCATGGACCCGGCCTTCAATATGCTCGAGGCGCTTGGCTTCAGTCGCACCGACATCGCGGCCGCAAACACCTACGTCTGCGGCGCCATGACGCTGGAGGACGCCCCGCACCTGAAGGCCGAACACCTGCCGGTGTTCGATTGCGCCAACCCCTGCGGTCGCGACGGCAAGCGCTCACTGTCGACGTCCAGCCATATCGGCATGATGGCGGCGGCGCAGCCGTTCATTTCCGGTGCGATCTCCAAGACCATCAACATGCCGGGCAATGCGACGGTCGACGATTGCAAGAACGCTTACATCACCTCGTGGAAGCTCGGCCTTAAGGCCAATGCGCTGTATCGCGACGGCTCCAAGCTGTCGCAGCCCCTGGCAAGCTCGATCCTCGAAGACGAGGAGATGGTCGACGACGAGCCTGTGGTCGAACAGATCCAGCAGGCCCCCGCCGCCGCCCGCGCCGAGATCGTCGCCGAACGCATCATCGAACGCGTGGTCCAGCGCGAACGGCAGAAGATGCCGGACCGCCGCAAGGGTTATACACAGAAGGCCACGGTCGGCGGGCACAAGGTCTATCTGCGCACTGGCGAATACGACGACGGCCACATCGGCGAGATCTTCATCGACATGCACAAGGAAGGCGCGGCGTTCCGCAGCCTGATGAACAACTTCGCCATCGCCATTTCCATCGGCCTTCAGTACGGCGTGCCGCTGGAGGAATACGTCGATGCGTTCACCTTCACACGCTTCGACCCGGCGGGTCCGGTCGAAGGCAACTCGTCGGTGAAGATGGCCACGTCGATCCTCGACTACATCTTCCGCGAGCTCGCCATCTCCTACCTGGGCCGCAACGACCTCGCCCACGCCATGCCGCACGACATCCTGCCGGACGCCATGGGCGAGGGTGAGAAGGCGCTGAAGCTGCTGCAGATCGCGGAGAAGACCGTGAGCCAGGGCTTCATCCGTTCGTCGAACCTCTACTTCATCAAGCCCGGTGCGCGCGGACCGTCGGCATCGAATCAGTCGAATGCCGTGAGCACCAACGCCGTCTCGAGCATGGGCGGCGGCGGCGCCACCATGAGTCAGACGGCGGTGGCTGAGAAAGTCGAAGTCACCACGCGCGTGACGGAAGTCACCGAGTCCCGCACCAGCGCGGTTCGGGTCGCGCGCATGAAGGGCTACGAGGGCGACAACTGTTCCGAGTGCGGCAACTTCACCCTCGTGCGCAGCGGTACGTGCATGAAGTGCGAGACCTGCGGCACCACCTCCGGCTGCTCGTGAGCCTTCCCGCCGCCCTCGCGACCAATCCTTCCGCCGATCCGGTGCGGACGCACGATTTGCCGCGCAAAGCGCCCGGCGAAGACGTGAGTTTGAGCGGCTGCTTCGGCGTGTTCCTACGCCGCCTGGTGCCGTCACCCACCGCCTACGGGGATGCGCGCGCCGTCGGCACCGATGTCGCGCTTGCCTTGCGCGCCGAACTTACACCCAAGGCCGGCTTCGATTTCGTCGATCACGTTATTACCGGCTCGGTCGGCAAGCGCACGGCGATTGCGCCGATCACCACCGTGGATGTGCTCTACGCCCTGCCGCCGAAGCTCGTCAGCCCGCGCGCGGCGGATGCCCTGAAGATCGTGCAGGCCGTGCTGCACCATCGCTATGGCGCGGCAACCGCCGCCCCTGACGATTCGGGCGTCATCATTATGCGCGGTGCGCTCACGGTGAAAGTGTGGCCGGCGCGACTGCACGAAGGCGGCTTCCTCATGCCCGGCCCCGCGACGCTCGACCGCGCATCGGGGTGGAGCATCACCAATCCCCTCGCCGAAGCCGCCACGCTGCGGCTCTCGGACAGTATGTACGGCGGCCGCCCGCGCCTGCTGCTCGCCGCCATGAAGGCGTGGCGCTTGCACGCCGACGTGCCGATCGCGCCATTCGGCCTCGAACTGCTGGTCCAGGAGTTCTACGCCAGCGCGCCGCGCGCCTACGACATGGAGCGCGCGATCATGGAATTCTGGGCGTGGATGCGCAGCCGCGCCGCCACCTCGATCAGGCCCCCGGGTGGGCGCACGGCGCTGGACCTCGGCGAAGGCTGGCGCGGCAAGGCGAAGGCGTCCTATTGGCGCGCGGCGCTGGCCGAACATCACATCAAGGAAAAGCGCCTCGTCGATGCCGCCGTCGAATGGCGTCAAGCGTTAGGCCCCGCTTTCCCCGTGCCCGGCGAAAAGCCGCTGAAGGCGCTGCCCCTCTTCAGGAAAGCCGCACCCGCGGCGTAGTCGCTACTGCGCGGGCTCCTGTTGCGCGATCGGCACCTTGCTGCGCCGCTTGATCAACCAAAGCCAGGTGCCGGTGATGGCGAACAGCACCGGCAGCACGCCTGAGACGGCGACGAGGATCCACCAGATCCATCCGAGCCCCATGCCCATGTGCAACGCCCGGTTCCACGCCCGCAAGCGCTCATTGAACGGCGCGCTGGCGGGATCGCGAACAGACTCGACAGTGCTGGCGTCGGCACGCACCGTCACGATGAACGGCGGCGCGGACCGCTCGGTCCCCGCGGGCGCCATCCGAATGCGATAGGTGTCCGTCGGGCCGCGCGGCATTGCCACGTCGATCAGACCCATGCCTGGAGTCTTCGCCGCGGCTGCGGCGACCGCTGCGTCGACATGCAGCTCGAACGCCGGCGGAACCTCTTCCACCGCGCGTTGACGTGGGCCTCCACCCGGCGCGCCGCCAATCGGGAACGCGATCAGCACGCCCGTAACGCTGACAATCACGAACACGATCAGGCCCCAGATGCCCGCGGCACCGTGCAGGTCGTGGAGCAGACGCCGCGTCGTGCCGGTTGTCTTCACCGTGAACGCCTCACGCCATTTGCGCGGCTTCGGCCACCAAATGACGATGCCGGTCACGCCCATGAGCGTCATCGCAATGCCAACATAGCCGACAACTTGCCGCCCTTCGCGGCCTCCGACCATCAGATTGCCGTGAAGATCATGCATGATCTGCATCCAAAGCCCTGCAGCGGCAGGCGGTGCTGGCGGCACGATGGTGTCGGTTGCAGGATCGATCTCTACCGCCACAAAGCCACGCGGGTTCTCTGACGTGCGAGGCACCGCGAAGCGCACCGTGGCCGGTTGGCCTGCAGCTTCGGGCGGCGCGAATTGTTGCGCCACCGCGCCTTCCGGCGCGGCGGTGCGTGCCAGCGCAAGTGTGCGATCGATGGCGGGGGGAATCGACGCGCCCACCTCCGCCGGCAAGGGATGCACGAGCATCAGGAGAATGCCCGTGACGCCGAGAATGGCGGCGGGAATGCCGACGAGCAGTCCCATCCACAGATGAATCGTGCCGAACAATTTGCGTGTATTTGCGTTCATACGTCGGCCCACCGCCGCAACAGGTTGTGATACAGGCCGGTCAGCGTCACCACTTCGGCGTTGTCGCCAATCTGCTTGCGCAGACCTTGGATCGCAGAGTCCAATTCGAACAGCTGCTCGCGCGCACTCTCGTCGCGCACCATGCTTTGGATCCAGAAGAATGATGCCCAACGGCTGCCGCGGGTGATCGGCGTGACGTGGTGCCGACTGGAGGCGGAGTATACCACCAGGTCCCCGGCGTTCAGTTTCACGCGGTGCTCACCGAACGTGTCGAGCACCACAAGTTCGCCGCCGTCGTAGTCCGCCGGCTTGCTGAGGAACAAGGTCGCCGACAGGTCGGTCCGCACCCGGATCGTGCCGGCGCCGAGTGACGCCGGTACGAAGCGGATCGCATTGTCGATATGGGTGCCGAAGGTCATCCCCTCGTCGTACCGATTGAACAGCGGCGGAAACACGCGCAGCGCCAACGTCGCCGACGTGAAACGTTCGTTGGTCCCCAACTTGGCGAGGATGAGTTTGCCCAGGCCCTTGGCAATGCCTGAGTCTTCCGGCAGTTGAAGATTGCGCTTCGCTCCCGCAGATTGGGTGCCGGCCGTCACCCGACCGTCGACCCAGTCGGCAGCTTCCAGCGCCTCGCGGCATTCCTCAACGTCGTCCGGCGACAGCAGGCCGGGAATCTGAACGAGCATGATGATCCTCAGAAGTTCACGTCGAGCGCGGCGATGAACGTGCGCCCCGCGGCCGGCGTGCCGCGATTGCCGAACGATTGCGCGTAGTTCAATCGGTCTGTCAGATTGTTGATGTTGAACTGGAGCTTGTAGCGGCCGAACTGGTAGGCCGCGACGACGTCCACCTGGATCGTCTCCGGGATCACCGCGATCCGCGACAACCCGGTGGGGTTCGGCGCCGTACCGGCAATCGTGTAGGCGTTATAGAGCGTGCTTTGATATACGATGCCGCCGCCGACCGAGAGACCCTTGGCCACCTTCTCCAACTTGTAGTCCGCCCACAGCGACGCGCCATGCTTCGGCACGAAGGTGATCTGCCGACCGATGGTGTAGACGTTGGGGCGGCAGACGATGGGCGCGGTGGTTCCACACGTCAGGTCAGCGGTGATGATCGGGTCGAGGTAGGTGTAGGCGGCGATGACACTCAGATCTTCCGTCACGCTGCCGGTCGCGGAGAGCTCGACGCCGCGCACGCGCTGCTTCTGCCCCGACTGCAGCGTGACGTTGCCGCTCACCGGATCCGTGATGACCGCATTGTCCTTCTTCACCTGGAACACAGATCCGGTCAGGCCCAGCTTGCCGTCGAACACGCTAACCTTGGCACCGATTTCGAAGGTCTCGCTCTTCTCGGGGTCGAGCGCCTGATTGGCCGCCGTGATCGGCGTCGGCGTGCCCACCACAGACGTTCCCTGCGGCACCGACGACTTGCCGTAGGAGAAATAGAACGTGGCGTTTTCATTCGGTTCATACACCACGCTGCCGCGCGGATTGACGAGCGTGGATGGCGACTTGAAGACCGAATTGACGCCCGCGACCGTGGTCGAGCTGAACTTCGCGTGATAGCTGTCGACGCGCACCCCGGCAATCACGGACAACGCGTCCGAGAACCACAGGCGATCCGTGGCGAAGAATGCCAGATCTGTCGCTTCGCCAACGGAAGTGACGATGGTCGTTGCGGTCGCGTTGGTGTTGGCGACGTTTGCGGGTGTCGGCAAAACAACCGTGTAGCCCGGCGGCGGTGTGACGACCGGGTTATAGAGATTGAAGCCGATATTGGCGCGCGACGCCGTGCCGGTGCCGAGGAGATAGACGAACTGCGTCGCCGGCGGCAAGGTGTAGGCGTATATCGTGCGATCCGCCTTTTGGTACGACACGTCCATGCCGGTCACGAACTGGCTTTTCATGCCGCCCAGATGGAACAGGGCATTCGCGCTGACGATGTCCTGCACACCCCAGCTGTCCTGCTGATACGGACCGCCGCCGCCGATCCCGGCAAGCGCCGCGGTCGGATTTGGACCGGTCGCCACCAGCGCGCAGAAGTTGGTCGCGGACGTGGCATCGCAGCGGTCGACGGTCGTGTACTGGAAATAGCGCGAATAGACGCCGACGCGCATGTCGTTGGAAATCGTCAGCCAATCGTTGGCGATATGGCTGATCTTCGCCGTCACAAGGTCGGCTTCGCTTGTGTCTTTGTCGGTCAGGTACCCGAGGAATCGGTTGCGCGGCACACCGCGCTCGGACACCGGCACGGCGTTGACGTCGGTCGCCGTCACGGCGATGGGGAGGCCGTAGTCCGGGCGACCGTTCGCATGCTGGTGCATGTACGACAGGGTGAATGTCGTGTCCTGGCCGATCCCAAGCGACAACGTCGGTGCGATGCCCCAGCGGTGCGAGAAAATGAAGTCGCGATCGACCACACCCGAATTCGTGTACATCGCGGCGACGCGGAATGCTGCCGTATCGGAAAGCTGATAGTTGCCGTCGACGGTCGCGCGTACACGGTCGCCGTTGCCGCCTTCGATATGCGCGGACGAGCGATTGCCGAGATGCGCCGTCTTGGACACCGAATTGATCGCACCGCCGGTGGTACCCCGGCCGAACATCAGGCCTGACGGCCCCTTCATCACCTGCACTTCCTCGAAGTTAAAGCTGTCGCGGGTGTACGCCGCGAAGTCGCGCAGGCCATCGAGGTAGACGTCGTCTTTGGAGTCGAAGCCGCGGATGCGGAATTGGTCGCCCGCGAGCGAGCCGCCTTCGCCGATGGCTATCGTGATGCCAGGCACGTTGCGCAGCGCTTCACCCAGCGTGGTCGTCGCCTGCTGCTTCATGGTCTCGCTGTCGACCAGGGTCACCGCCTGCGGCGTGTCCTGCAGGCTCGTGGTCGGCATCGTCGAAATCGGCGGCGCGTTCTTCAGCGCATTGCGTGCCGCGCGTTCCTCGTCGGTCTCGACGCGGACCGGGTCGAGCATCATCGGCGCGCTTTGCGACGATGGAGTCGTGGTGGTTGTTTGGGCCAGCGCCGGCCCGGCAATCAAGAGGGCGAGTGCGGAAACCAAGGTCGTGCGGCCTGAAAAGTGGGCTGAAAAGTGGTCTTGGGCCGGTTGGCGAGAAATCGAACGCGACATCAAAAAGTCCCCTAAGTTGCAAATGCGAGTCATTCCTAACTGTAGTCTTGGGGTTTGCGCAATAGCAATTGCGAGTAAGTCGCAATTGCGGAAGCGAGCGCCGCGCATTAGGGTTCACGCCCCGCATCGAGGATTCGGTCATGAATGCGTCCACCCGCGCCGCAGCCCTTAAGGCTTCATTTGAAACGCAGTTCTCGCCACTGGAACGCCCTGCGGAGGCGCTCGACGGACTGCAGCCGCGCTCTGCGCATGTATCTCGGACCGGACGCTCGCGCTCCCGGCTGATCGCCATTGGCGCAACCGTGGTGCTCCAGGCAGGGCTGATGTTCACGGCCTTCCACGGCCTCGGCACCCCAAAGGTGGCCAGCGCGCCGGCGCCCCTGATGCTGGTGGACCTGGTGCAGGAGACAAAGGTGCTGCCTCCACCGTCGCTCCCCAGCGCGCCGCGGATCGCGCCGCCCCAGGTCGTCGCCATGGAGCTCCCGGAGGTCGATGCCGCCCCCGCCCCGGACGCCATCACCGTGGCATCACCGACCGCCGCGCCGCAGGCCGCCGCCAGCAACGGCGTCGTCCCGAACGCCAAGGCGGCGGTCGCCACCTATCAGAGTCTGCTGCTGAGCCACCTCGCCCGGCACAAGCAGTACCCCGCCACGGCGCGCGCCCGGCGCCAGCAAGGTGTGGCCTATGTGCGGTTCAGCATGGATCGGCAGGGCCGCGTAGTCAGCGTGGCGCTCGCAAAATCGGCCGGGGCCGCGTTACTTGACGGCGAAAGCCTCGACCTGCTGCGCCGCGCCAGCCCCCTGCCCGCCCCGCCGGCGGAGGTCGCCGGCGACCCGGTCGACCTGATCTTGCCGGTCGAGTTCTTCATCCGCTAAGGCGACGCGTCGCTGCACAGACCGCGAGAGTCGACGCGCGTCCGACTGAGCGGTATGTTCTCTTTTTGTTCTAACGGTCCGAAGAAGCTTGGGCTATGTGCAGCACCCTCATCCAGCGGGCGTCCCCGCGTATTTCCCGCGTATTTACGCGGGAGCTGGGTGGCCCGACGGTGCGGAGTTCAGTTCTTCAGCCGGTAGCCGGTCTTGAAGATCCACGCCACCGTCGCGAGGCAAATGCCAAGGAAAACCAGCGTCATGGCGAGGCTGATCTCTACGCCCACGTCGGAGGTGCCGTAGAAGCTCCAGCGGAACCCGCTGATCAGGTACACGACCGGATTAAACAACGTGATGGTGCGCCAGGTCGGCGGCAGCATGTCGATGGAATAGAACGCGCCGCCCAGGAACGTGAGCGGCGTGACGACCAGCATCGGGATGATCGACAGCTGTTCCCAGCCCTTCGCCCAGATGCCGAGGATGAATCCGAACAGACTGAACGACACGGACGTCAGTACCAGGAAGGCGACCATCCACCACGGGTGCAGCACCTGCAGCGGCACGAACAGCGACGCGGTCAGCAAGGTCACAACGCCGATCATGATGGATTTCGTCGCCGACGCGCCGGTGAACCCGACCACAAGCTCCATCGCCGAGACCGGCGCCGACAACAACTCGTAGACTGTGCCGGTGAACTTCTGGATATGAATCCCGAAGGACCCGTTGTTGATGCTCTCCGAAAACAGCGACAGCATAATCAACCCCGGCACGATGAACGCGCCGTAGCTCACGCCGCCCACGTCGCTCATGCGCGAGCCGATGGCCGCACCGAACACCACGAAGTACAGCGACGTGGTGATCACCGGCGTGGCGATGCTCTGGAACGCCGTCCGCAGGAAGCGGTGCATCTCGAAGTAGTAGATCGACCAGATCGCGTGATGGTTCATCGCGCGGCCCCGCCCTTGTCATGCACCAGATCGACGAAGATATCCTCAAGCGAACTCTGATCCGTGTGAAGGTCTTTGTAGCCGATGCCGAGATCGCCCATGCGCCGCAGCAGCGACGAGATACCGTGCTGCTCCGATTTGGCGTCGAAGGTGTATTCGAGTTCGTTGCCGCCGGCGCGCAAGGCGAGCCTCCACTCCGCCAGTTCCGCCGGCACCGCATTCATCGGCTCTTGCAGTTGCAGGATCAACTGCTTGCGGCCGAGCTTTTGCAGCAGGGTGGTCTTGTCCTCGGTCAGGATCAATTCGCCGCGAGTGATGACGCCGATGCGGTCCGCCATCTCCTCCGCTTCGTCGATGTAATGCGTGGTGAGGATGATGGTCACGCCCTGCTCCCGCAGATTGCGCACCAAGGTCCACATGTCGCGACGCAGTTCAACGTCCACGCCGGCGGTGGGCTCGTCCAGGAACAGGATCTCGGGCTCATGCGACAGCGCCTTGGCAATCATGACGCGGCGTTTCATCCCGCCGGACAGCGTCATGAGCTTGTCGTTGCGCTTGTCCCACAGGGACAAATCGCGGAGCACCTTTTCAATATGAGCCGGATTGGCAGGCTTTCCGAACAGACCGCGGGAGTACGTGACCGTCGCGATCACCTTCTCGAACATGTCGACGTGAAGTTCCTGGGGCACCAGGCCAATCTTCATGCGCGCCGCGCGGTAGTCGCGCTGAATGTCATGGCCGGCCGCCGTCACCGTTCCGGTGCTCGGCGTGACGATGCCGCAGACGATATTGATAAGCGTGGTCTTGCCCGCGCCGTTCGGGCCGAGCAGCGCGAAGATCTCACCCTTCTGGATTTCCAGACTGACGGATTTCAACGCCTGCAAACCGGAGGCGTAGGTCTTCGTCAGATTGGAAATGGAAAGGACCGACGCCATGACCTAGCTGTGCGGCGCCTCATAGAGGAAGCGCGTCCGCACTGTGCCGTCGATGGCTTGAAGATCTTTGCGGATGCCCATCCCGGCTTCGACCCGGCCGATCACGTCGGTCACCACGTAGCCGATGTCGCCATCGGTCCGCAGGAACTGGCCGGCAATGTTGATCTTCCGGCGCGAGAACACTTCGGCGATCTTCGACAACACGCCGGGGGTATCCCGGTGGATGTGCATGAAGCGGGTGGCATCTTCCTGCGGCGGCAGTTGCACTTCCGGGAAGTTCACCGCGCCCAGGGTGGAGCCGTTGTCGGAGTACTTCACCAGCTTCTCGGCCACTTCGCCGCCGATATTGGCTTGCGCCTCTTCCGTCGACCCGCCGATGTGCGGCGTCAGGATCACGTTGCGAAGGCCCTGCAGGGCGCTCTTGAATTTCTCGTTGGCGTCCGCCGGTTCTTTCGGGAACACGTCCACCGCCGCGCCGGCGATATGGCCGCTCTTCACGGCGTCCGCGAGGCTGTCGATTTCCACCACCGTGCCGCGCGCCGCGTTGATGAAGAACGATCCCTTCTTCATCTTCTTGAACTTCGCCGCCGTCATCATGTTCTTGGTCTGCGACGTCTCCGGCACATGCAGCGTGACCACGTCGGACACCGACAGCAGTTCGTCGAGCGATCCTGTGGAACGCGCGTTGCCGAGCGCCAGCTTCTCCACCACGTCGAAGAAACGCACCTGCATGCCCATGGCCTCAGCGATGATCGACAGCTGCGTGCCGATGTGGCCGTAGCCGACGATGCCCAGCGTCTTGCCGCGGATCTCGCGCGCGCCCTTGACGCTCTTGTCCCACTCGCCTTCGTGGGCGCCCCAGGAGCGCTGCGGAACGCCGCGGAACAGCATGATGATTTCCGCCAGCACCAATTCGGCGACCGAGCGGGTGTTGGAATACGGTGCGTTGAACACCGGAATTCCCAGCTTCTTGGCGCACTTCAGGTCAACCTGATTGGTGCCGATGCAAAAGCAGCCGACCGTGAGCAGCTTCGGCGCCGCACTCAAAATCTCTTTGGTCAACTTGGTGCGCGAACGGATGCCGAGAATGTGGACATTCTTCAGCTTGGAAATGAGCTCTTCCGCGTCGATCGCTCCGGCGACGGACTCGATATTCGTGTACCCGTTGCGCTTGAACAGCTCGACGGCACTTTTGTGGACATTTTCCAGCAGCAGGATCTTGATCCGGCTCTTCGGAAGCGAGAGGTTCTCCACAGGCGATCCGTCCCTGGTATGGTGAGGGGCGCTAAGTAGCACACACCGGAAGCCTCGCGAAAGTGCGGGCTTATGCAATATTGCAACGCAGAGGAGCGTTATGGCTGGCCAGATCGAGCAGCATCTCAAATCCCTCGGGCTTTCGGTTCCGACCGCGTCCACGCCCGTGGCTAACTATGTGCCCTGGGTCCGGACCGGCGCGCTGGTGTTCGTCTCCGGTCAGCTTCCCTTGGAGAACGGCACCGTCGCCCAAACCGGAATCGTCGGCAAAGACCTGACCACAGAGCAGGCATATGGGGCCGCGAAGCTGTGCGCCCTGAACCTGATCGCCCAGGTCCGAAACGCCTGTGACGGCGACCTGGACCGGGTGACGCGGGTGGTCAAACTCACTGGGTTCGTTGCCTGCACCGCGACATTCACGGAGCATCCCCAGGTGATCAACGGCGCCTCCGACGTGATGGTGCAGGTGTTCGGGGACGCCGGCCGCCATTCCCGCGCCGCGGTCGGCGCGCCTGCCTTACCGCGCGGTGCGTCGGTCGAGGTTGAGGCCGTGTTCGAAGTCGCATGACCGGTTCGGACGAGGACGAACTGACGTTGAAGGTTGCCGGCGGGGTCGATCAGATACCGGCGGCGGAGTGGGATGCGTGCGCGTCGGCGACGCCGGAGACCATCAATCCCTTCGTGCGTCACGCCTTCTTCAGCGCCCTGGAGGATTCGAAGTCCGTCAGCAACATGGCTGGCTGGAAAGCCCAGCACCTGTTGCTTTACGGACCGGACAAATCGCTCCTCGGTGTCGCACCGATCTACCTGAAGAGCCATTCCTACGGCGAGTATGTCTTCGACTTTAGTTGGGCTGAGGCCTACCAGCGCGCCGGTGGGCGCTACTATCCCAAGCTTCAATGCGCGGTGCCGTTCACGCCCGTGACGGGACCGCGCCTGATGGTGCGGCCCACCTTGCCGGAGGCGCAGCGGACCAACCTCCAGCGCACCCTCTTGGCCGGCATGGTGGAACTGGCGCGCCAACTCAAAGTGTCCTCACTCCATGTGACCTTTCCGACCGATGCGGAGGCCGCCGTCATGGACGATGCCGGGCTCCTGGCGCGGATCGGTCAGCAGTATCACTGGCGCAACGACGGTTACGGAACCTTCGACGATTTCCTCGCAGCCCTCTCGTCGCGCAAGCGCAAGAATATCCGCAAGGAACGCGAAGTCGCCAATTCGGCCGGCATCGAGATCCTGACCCTGAGCGGCAAGGAGATCACGAGCGAACACTGGGACGCCTTTTTCCAGTTCTACATGAGCACCTCCGACCGGAAATGGGGACAGGCCTATCTCGAACGCAGCTTCTTCGATCTGCTCGGCGAACGCATGGGAGAGTCGGTGGTGCTGATGATGGGCCGTCAGGGCACGCGTTGGGTCTGTGGCGCGATCAATTTCAGAAGCCACGACACGCTCTACGGCCGCAACTGGGGCACCATCGTCGACGTCCCCATGCTGCACTTCGAGGTCTGCTACTATCGCGCGATCGACTACGCCATCGCCAACAAACTGGCGTGGGTGGAGGCCGGCGCGCAAGGGCAGCACAAGATCCAGCGCGGCTACCTGCCGCGGGCCACCTACTCCGCCCACTGGATCGCCGATCCCGGATTGCGGGACGCCATCGCGCGCTATCTGGTTGCGGAGCGGGAGAGCGTGACCGAAGACATGGAGAACCTCACGGAATTGGGCCCCTTCAAACGCGCAGGCGCCTCACCGTGACGGCAGCCTTCGAACTCTGGGCTGCGAAGAGTTTCTTGCGACCGAAGGCCGTTGCCGTGAGCGTCGGCGCGGATAGCGAGTCATGGGTCACGACGGCGCACGATGCGCATCCAACCGCGGATGTCCACCTCTCGACGGCCGATTCAATCGCGTCCCAACTGGCGGCGCAAGGCATCCGGCACCTGCAGTTGCTGCGACTGACCAGCGAGGTAGTCCTCGACGCGCTGCAATCCGTCGAGCAGTTGCTCCGCTATGCCCGCATCGATGCGATCGCCTTCGTCGGCGTCGCGCCGGAACTGCGAGCCAGAATCGAAATGACGCCGAGCCTGAGCGACTATGCCTTCATTCGTCCCAAAGGCATGGAGATGGAGACGACCGGCGGATTCGTCGCGCTGCACCGGCGGCTGGTCCCGCTCTTCGGTGGCCACAAGAAGGAGATGCTCGACCTCCCCGCCCTCTGCCGTGCGCATCGCATCGCGCCGGCCGCGGTGATACATGTCGGCGCCAACGACGGCGCCGAGTACGAGATGTACGCCGGCATGGGCATAGGTAGGATGCTGTTCGTGGAAGCGAACCCAGCGGCGTTCGCACGTCTGCACGCGCGCCTGGACGGAAAGCCCGGCGTCACCATCGCATGTTGCGCCGTTGTGGAGCACGCGGGTCCGGTGACACTGCACCTCTCCTCGCGCGACGAGGCCAGCTCCGTGCTGCCGATGGGGCCTGTCCTCAACGATCACTATCCCAGCATTTTCGAGACCGGGCGCGTCGAGGTTCCCGGCAAGCCCCTCGACCTCTTGCTGGAGGAGTTGGCGCTGCGCGCGGTACCCGGCACCTTGCTCAATATCGACGTCCAAGGCGCGGAGCTGATGGTGCTAAACGGTGCGGCCCAGACACTTCATCACATCGCCGCGATCAACGTGGAAGTGAACTTTGGCGAGATCTATCAGGGCTGTGCCCAGGTGGAGGAGATCGAAGATTTCCTGATCTCCTCAGGCTTTCGCCGGGTTGCCCTGACCAGCCCCTACGATCCCGCCTGGGGAGACGCTTTCTACGTGCGGACCAACGCGCCATGGCCCCTCCCGGGCCAATGACTTGGCCGGCTTGCCCGGCACAAAATTTTGTCCGCAGAGCGCACTTCTGCCCGCGATAGGCCGCCCGAATCCGGACCGAAGGTGATACACTGCGCTCATTACGGAGGAGCATCCCATGCCTGAATCAAATAAGCGTCCCGACTACACCGTCGACCCGATCAGAAGCGGCGTCGAGAAAGAGGTCATCACCGGCAACCCGCATATCGACAATCTTATGACTGTCGTGGTCGCGCTGGGTGCCGAACTTTGGGCATCGAAGCGCCGCGAAGCGGTGCTGGAGAAGATGCTTGAGGAAAAGGGCGTCATCAATCGCGCCAAGCTGGAAGCGCACCGCCCCACGAAGGCCGAAGAAGCCGCGGAGGATGAGATGCGCGACGCGTACATCAAGCGCGTCTTCTCCACCTTCACCCGCAACATTTAAGGCGAGGACACACACATGTTTAATCGCCGCACCGTCTTCGCCGTTCCGGCCGCCGCCGCTGCCGCCGTGGGCGCGCTCACCAGCAAAGTCACCCAGGCCGCCACGGCCGTGAAGGACATCAAGGTCGATGTCAGCACGGACAAGGAAGCCAAGCGCCATGACATCCACACGGAAGACTTGGACCTGAACAGCGCGCAGGCCTTTCTTACCGGTTTCCGCAAGTACGTCGCCCGGAATGTGAGCCCCGTCGCCCGCTCCCGCGCCGAGGCCTACCTGGCCTCCAAAGGCGTCGCGAAGGACAAGGAAATGTCCTCACCCGAAGCTTACGCCTTCATGCTCGGCGATCCGGTCTATGCCTGGGCCTCGCGCCTGAGCGTCACCACGCAGCAACTCACCTGGCACACGCTGGTTGAGCACTATCACCGCAATGCCGATAACTACATGAGCGAAATGGAAAAGGCCGACAAGTCCGGCCCCGGCACGCTCGAACTCAATCCGGATCTGCGCCTGCCGGAGTACACCAAGCACGAGATCCACATTCAGCCGGGCGGCTACGTTGGCGATGCCTTCGCGGGTCACATTTATCACTCCGGCACGAAGAACTTTTATCAGGAAGAAAACGACCACGACGAAATCCACGCGTCGTTGGCGAATGAACTTCGCTTGCCGGCGGACGGCAAGGTCACCCGCGTGCTCGATCTCGGCTGCGGCATCGGCCAGCTGACGACGGCCTGTAAGGACCGTTTCCCGCAGGCCGAAGTGTGGGGCATCGACGTGGGCGGCCCGATGGTGCGCTACTCGCACCTGCGCGCCACAAAGTTGAACAGCGAAGTGCACTTCGCCCAGCGGCTGGCCGAGGACACCAAGTTCCCGGACAACCACTTCGACATCATCACGTCCTACATCATGTTCCATGAAGTGACCCAGGAAGCCTCGCGAAAGATCATCGCGGAAGCGCATCGCATCCTGCGTCCGGGCGGCGTTTTCATTCCGTACGACTTCGTCATGCCGCCGAAGGAGCAGGATACCGCTGCCGGTCGTCGTGGCACTGGTGTGGTGGCCGCGGCAGGCAGCTACGCCGGCAGCCGCATGAACGGCGAACCGTTCATCCCACAGCAGTCGGTCATGAACTTCCCGGAGGAGATGCGCAAAGTCGGCTTCACTACCGCCCGCGATTTCGCGCCGGTGCGCGCTGGCAAGCCGTTCACCTTCCCGACCTTGGTCGCGACCAAGACCGCTTAAGAAACCTTCGCTATCGAGACGAAAACGCCGCGGCACACACCGCGGCGTTTTCTATTTGGCAGCCGGCTTATGGGAATCGTTGAAGCGGCGCTGCTCCTTCGGCAGCACTTGAAAATCAGCCGACGTGACGAACTTCTCATGCCACAACAGACGATCCACGCCGACGACGTGGAACGTGCCGTCGAAGCCGTGGAAGATACGGCCGTCCTGATCCGGGCGGTATAGCGCCCAAATATCGTTGTCGCTGACGCCCAGCAGGGGGAACTTGTCGCGCCGCACGAAGATCGCGTTCCCCTCCGTGCAGACCGCGAGTTCGTAGCCCTTCTGCCGACCAAGACGGGACAGCGCCAGCAGGGAGCATCCCTGATTTACCTCGAAGGACTTGTCCTGAACGAACACCACGTCGTTCGGAATGCTGGGATTGAATTCGATCACGACGACCTCAGGCGTGTACTGCGTCAAGGAATCCCAGACGTAGTAATCGTTTCCGTCGATATCGATCGAGAGCACGCCAAAAGACTTTGGCGCTTCCTCTTCTCTCAGAATCTGATCGAGGCAATCCTCTCCCGTGAAGTTGACGAAGCGATTGGCGTAGGAAACGTTGGGGAAGCCTCGATACGTTGCCATGAGCTTGGTGAACTTGTCCGGATCGGCCTCGATCATCAGCCCGGCCCAGCCGTGGTTCTTGAGAAGATTATTGCAGTTGGAATGCAGCACGCCGTCCCACGCGCCGAACTCGACGCAGTATTTTTCAGCGGGCTTAATGACGCCGATGATGTGCTCAAGCAGCCCGTCTTCGCCGAACTGTGACGTCACGTTGCGCATATAGCGCAGCAGTGGCGACGAAATCTCGCGACGATGCTCAATCTCAAGGATCACGGCCTATCCCCTTCGGAAGCGTGCCCGAAGGCATACAACAAATCGGCCTAGAGACCCAAGTTTCCTGGATTGAGCCGACGATCCGGGTCGAGCACGTCCTTCATTTCGTTCAGCAAACGCCACGATTGCGGATCGAGCGACTCTTCGAAGCGATAGAATTTGGCGACCTGCACATGCAAGGCGCCCAAGTCAAAGAAGAAGTCCCGCAACTCACGCCGAATCTGTTGCGCATAGGCGCGGGCGGTGGGATTGGGCGGAAGGGTACGGAATTTCACCGCTTCATCCGCACCAAGGTGACGCAGGTGCAACTCGCTCACTTCGTCCACCCAATAGATGCTCGGCTCGCACATGAAAGTGCCGGTGCCGTAGTTGGTCATGTAGGATTCCCACATGCCATGACGCGTCATCTCGGCTTGGCGGTCGGCGAAGAACTTTTGCACGGCAGTCGCGATCTCCACCGCGCGGCTCAGCGGCCAGAGCGAGTTTGTCGGCACCCAGCGCTGGCCATCCTTGCCCAGGAATCCGCGCACGGAATATCCCCGCGCCGCCATGGCCCGCGGAAGAAAGTTTGCGATCTCGCGCCCGCGCTTGAGGCAAACCTTGCGGGCAACATCCATCCCGTCCTCGGCCGCCTGCTCGGTCAGCCCTTCCGTCGAGAGATGCAGCGACCACTTCACGCCTTCCATGAAGTTCGCGTTGGCGGCCATCTTCACGGAGTCCTTTAGGCCCGACAGCAGAGTCGGCCCAGAGGTCGTGACATCCCCCAAGGTCTTGATCGCCTCCTTAAAGCCGACCTTGACCGAATTCTGGCTTTTGAAAGGGTCGAGGCCGACGCGGCGGGTGACAAAATCATAAGGCCCAAGCTCGACCATGGTAGCCACCATGTCTTCGTAGCTCTCGAACGCGAACGAGCCGTGGGCCTCGCCGGGCAGCTTTTGAGTCAGTTGCAGGGCCGCAGCGGTCTTGATGCCGAAGGCACCCGTGTCACCCAGGAACAGGCCGGTCAGATCGGGTCCATAATCGCGATAGAACGGTGCCGCGCCGCCGTGGCTGTCGCGACGCCCCCACGCGCCTGTGCGCATCACGGCGCCGTCGGCGCGGACGACTTCGAGCCCCAGAATGCCTTTGTTCCCGGACGGCACACCCTGCGCCATGGCGCCGCCCACCGTGGAGTAGATGCCGGAGAACGGCGCGCCGAACACGACCTTCATACCGTGGGGCTTCAGCGCTTCCGTCACGTCAGCCCAGGTACAGCCGGCGTCGGCCACAACGATACGATCGATCGCATTCACCAGCCGCACTTTGTTGAGGCGCCGCAGATCGAGGATCACCGCCCCCGGCACGGTCGGCACATAGCCCTTGGTGTAAGACATGCCGCCGCCACGCGTGTAGAGCTGCACGCCGTGCGCCGCGGCGATTTTCACACAGGCCGCAACGTCCTCGGTCGTGCTGGGCCGTACGATCAGATCGGCGATCTTTGCGTCTTCCCAGAAGAAGACGTCGTTGGACATCGCTGTCCGCTCGGCAAGATCGGCGGTCACATTCGCCGTGCCGACGCAGGCGGTGAATGCTTCGGCAACACTGGTCTTCAAAGCCGGCTCCGCCATGGTTGGTCCCTTCGGCGTCAGATCAGAACGTGCGGTTCTTGATCTCCATCGGCTGACCGCTGTCGTCAAGCGCAACATAAACGAACGTCCCACTGGTGACGTGCTGCGGCACCGTGTTGCGCGGCGAGCGCACCCAGGTCTCGATAAGGATTGAGATGGAAGTGCGCCCGATCCGGAAGATGCGCGTATAGCAGGTGACCTCGTCACCGACATTGACCGGTTTATGGAACTTCATTCCCTCCACCGCCACAGTTGCGAGGCGGCTATTGGTATGGCTATACGCGTGCAGCGCGCCGGCCATATCCATCTGGCTCAGGACCCAGCCGCCGAAAATGTTCCCCTCGGCATTGGCATCCTTCGGCATGGCCATGATGCGGAGGGAGATAATCCCCTCCGGGACCCTGGTTTCCGGCGCGTCCGGCATTCACAATCCCCCTGCAAACACAAGATGTTGTGAACGGCGCCGATAAGCCATACTTTCCGCGGCCCTTCACCCCCTGCGTTATAGACCACCATGGCCGATCTATTCCAACCGTCTGGACCCAAGAAAAAAACCAGCCCCGACAAGGGGAAGGCAGAACCGAAGGGCGGCTATACCGCCAAGGACATCGAGGTCCTGGAGGGGTTGGAGCCGGTCCGGCGCCGCCCGGGGATGTACATCGGCGGCACCGACGAGCGCGCCATGCACCACCTCATCGCCGAGGTCCTGGACAACGCCATGGACGAGGCGGTCGCAGGGTACGCCACCACGATCGAAGTATCGCTTGAAGCGGACGACGTCGTCGTCATTCGCGACAACGGCCGCGGCATCCCGATCGATCCGCACCCGAAGTTCCCCAAGAAGTCGGCGCTCGAGGTCATCATGACCACGCTGCACTCCGGCGGAAAGTTCTCCGACAAGGTCTATCAGACCTCCGGCGGTCTGCACGGCGTCGGCATCAGCGTCGTCAACGCTTTGTCGAGCGAACTGACGGTCGAAGTCGCCCGCGATAAGGTCGCATGGAAGCAGGAATTCAGCCGTGGCCTGGCGAAGGGCAAGCTGACCAAAGTCGGCCCGGTGAATCGGCGCGGTACAACTGTGCGCTTCATGCCGGACGTCAAAATCTTCGGCGACACGGCCCACTTCAAACCTGCCACCGTCTATCGGATGGTGCGATCCAAGGCGTACCTGTTCGAGGGCGTGCGCGTCCGCTGGGCTTGCGACAAAAGCCTGCTCACGGGCGATGACACCACCCCGGCGGAAGACGAACTGCATTTCGAGAACGGACTGGCAGATTACCTCACCAGCGTGTTGAACGGCCGCAAGCGGCTTGTCGATACGTTCTTCGACGGCCGGGCAGACTTCCCGGACAAGGAAGGCAAGGTGGAGTGGGCGATCTGTTGGCCCGACGACGAGGACGGCTTCGTCAGCTCCTATTGCAACACCATCCCCACACCCGAAGGCGGCACCCACGAGCAGGGATTGAAAGCCGCCCTCCTCCGCAGCCTCAAGGCCTATGCGGAGATGACCAATAAGAAGGGCGTGGGCAACGTCTCCGGCGAAGACCTATGGGGCGGCGCCTGCATGATGCTGTCGGTCTTCGTGAAGGAACCGCAGTTCCAGGGTCAGACGAAAGAGAAGCTGGTGTCCGTGAACGCCCAGCGTCTGGTCGAGAACGTGCTGAAAGACCACTTCGATCACTGGCTTTCCGGCCATCCGGCCAACGCGGACGCCCTGGTCGAGACCGCGATCGCGCGCGCCAACGATCGCATCCGCAAGAAGCAGGACCAGGACATGTCGCGGAAATCCGCGACCAAGAAACTGCGCCTGCCGGGCAAGCTCACGGATTGCACGCAGTCGAACCCCAAGGGCACCGAACTGTTCATCGTCGAGGGCGATTCCGCCGGCGGCTCCGCCAAACAGGCAAGGCGGCGCGAGACCCAGGCCGTGCTGCCCTTGCGCGGCAAGATCCTGAACGTCGCGTCGGCGTCCGACGATAAATTGCGCGCAAACCAGGAACTGCAGGATCTGATCGAGGCGATCGGCTGCGGTGTCCGTGACCGCTATGACGAAAGCAAGCTGCGCTACGAGAAGATCATCATCATGACAGACGCCGACGTGGACGGAGCCCACATCGCCAGCTTGCTGATGACGTTCTTCTATCGCGAGACACCGGACCTGATTAACAACGGGCACCTGTTTCTCGCGCTACCGCCGCTGTATCGTCTGAGTCAGCGCGGCAAGACCATCTACGCGATGGACGATGCGGATAAAGAACGCATCATCGCCAGCGACTTCGACGCGCGCGGCAAAGTGGACGTGAGCCGTTTTAAGGGCCTCGGCGAGATGCCGCCAAGCCAGCTCAAAGAGACCACGATGGACCCGAACAAGCGCACGTTGCTCAAGGTGATGCTGGCCGGCGATGACGCCAAGAGCGAGCAGCGCGCCACGGCCAAGCTCGTGGAACAGCTCATGGGCCGCAAACCCGAGGAGCGCTTCAAGTTCATCCAGGAACGGGCCCAATTCGCCACGGCGGCCCTGGATATTTGACGAACAGATTGTATCTATCGCACTATACCCGCCTAGCGGGAGGTGCTCATGAACGCGATTATCGCGATCGTCGGACTATTGGTTTTCGCAGGGCCTGCGGTCGCGCAAGACCCCCAATTCGATAAGACTGAGGTCTTTGTCGAAAATCGCCGCGACGAGACGGTCACGATGCAATTCGCGATCGGCTTCGAGAAGATGAGCTGGACGGTCATCACACTCCAGGTGCCGCCCGGCGACGATGTCACCTACCGCTTCCCGGTCAGCCTACCGTACTGCGATAGCCTCGAGAAGTTGGGGATCCAGGGCATTGCGACCATAGCCTTGCCGTCCGGCGTCATTTGCCAGAAAGGCATCCGCCTCTGCACGCCGACCAAGTGGCAAGGCGATGTAAAAGATTCCTGCAAATGGACAGAAAACGTGCTGTTCCGACCGTGACGACGCTTAGCGCGCGAGCAGCGCGGGCACGTAGGTCAGGTATTCCTTTTCGATATCGGTAATTGCGCGACGGAGCATGAAGGCGAGCGCACCTTCGACTTCTGTACGCCCCCTCTCCAACTCGGTCCAGATCTCGCGCGCGGTTGCGAACTTGTCGGCGTGGCCGACACATTCAAACAGCGCGATCCAAAGGTCGAGACCACCATGAACCGCTTGAGTCAGCGGCGTATCCGTATGCTCACACTTGCTGCGGAACACCTTGAGCTCGGCCACGTACTGCAAAAGCAATTCGCGCTCTTGCACGGTCGGCGGTGTTGCGGCTGCGAGGACCTCTGTGGGAAACGACATTTCGACCTGACGCGTCGTATCCAGGGACTTCTTCGCCGCCAGGGCGCGGGCCAGCGCGCCGGCAAGCTGTGTGGGCGACTTCAAACGCACGATCTCGAGGCCGTGCGCAATCTCCTGCTCGGATGTCCGCACCACCGGCCGCTTCAGTTTGCCCAACAAGGCGCGAAACAGCGCGCCCATGCCGCGCGGCACGGCTTGGCTGCGCGGCACGAAAATCGTTTTTGTATGCTGATCCATCGCGCGCACCAGCGGCTTGCGCCGCAGCCGATCGACGCGGCCCTCGCGGAGCCGCTTGCTACCGTCGTTTTGTGATGCGGTCATAGACAATCCAAGTTCCTACCGCCGGCACTTCGCCGATCTCTTTGCGGATGGCGTCGAAATACACGATATCCCACAGCAGGATCGCCGGCATTTGATCGCGATACCGCCGCATGACGGTCCGAGTCAACTTGAGGCGCTCGTCCATGGACGCCGTCGAGGATGCCCGTTCAACCATCGGCATGATCTCCGGGTCGCAATACCACGGCACAGGATTGAGGCAGGAGTGCAGTTTCAAGGCACGCAGGGAATCGAGAGACGGCGCTGTGCCGTAGTCAACTGCGAACGCCGATCCGGTGAAGGCCCCTTTGGTCCGCATGGCAACGCTCAGCTGTGTGAGCGGAATGCCGCGGATTTCCATCTTTACGCCGACCTCCGCCAGATTGGCGGCGATCTGCTGGAAGATCGCGCTGTCCGAGACACCGCTTCCCGGCACCGCTTCCAGCACGAAGCTCAAACCCTTTTCGTAGCCGGCTTCCTTGAGCAGGGCCCGCGCTTTGGCGGGATCGTAGGGGATCGGCTTTAACTCGGGATCGTAGCCATTGGCGTTCGGCGGCGTGAACTGGCTGGCGGGATTCATCAAGCCGTGGAACATGACCTCGGCGATGCGATTGCGATCAACCGCGTAGTTGAGCGCCTGACGCACGCGAAGGTCGCGCAGCCGTTCATCCTTCTCAAGATTTAGGATGATCGCGAATACGCCTGTGCCCTGCTCGGCCTGCAAACGATGACCGGCGGCCTCCAGAGCGGCTTTGTCCTCAGTCTGCATCGAGACGGCAATATCGATGCTGCCGGACAACACACCCTGAAGTCGCGCGGCGCCATCCGGCAACGCGATGATTTCCATCCGGTCCACTTTCGGGGGACGCCAGGACTGCTTAAACGCCGTCAAACTGATGCGCGAGGCGGCCCAGTTCTCAACCTTGAAAGGCCCCGTGCCGACTGGGTTCTTGGCGAACTCCTGCGGCCCGAGCCGCTGCCATGCCTCCGGCGCGGCCATTCGCAGGGCCGACACCTCGCGTGCCAGCATCGGATCGGGCGCGTTCGTCGTGATTTCAACTTTCAACGGACCCAATGCGCGCGCCGCCTTTAAGGCGGAAAGCTCTTGCTTGATGGTATCCGCGACCGCCGCAGGCGTTTGCAGATATGTCACCGCGCTCACCACCGCATCCGCGGTGAACTTCTCGCCATTGGAGAAGACAACGTTGGGTCGCAGATCGAATTCCCACGTCGTGTCGCCGGTCTGCTTCCAGGCGGTTGCAAGCCAAGGCTTCACCTCGCCCTTCCCATCTACGAACGTCAACGCGTCGAAAATCGCGGTGAAGGTGTAGATCGTCGGCAGATTGGACAGGGCGTAGGGATGGCCCATCGCCCGTGGCAGCCCCACCACGGCGACCGTCAGGGTATCCGCGTCCGCCCAGGCCGGCGCCGCCGTCAGAAAAGACCACGCGATGAAAAGGATGCGCTTGAAGTACATTCACCGATCCTACCGCGCCAGATAGAATAGCGCCAATGATGCGCTTGCTCACCATCGCCCTCATGATGCTCACGGCCGCAGCCACGGCCGCAGAGGGGACATTGCGCGTCGGTCTTGTCGCCTTTCCGCCCGCGGGCGCGGACCCGCGCAAATCCGTCAGTGCCATTGGCGCCTACACATGGTCGCCGATGCTGGAGGCGCTGACCGCCTTTTCCGAAAAAAGCGAACTGATGCCAGAATTGGCGGTGTCCTGGGGCGCGCCCACGCCCCTCACCTGGGTCGTCAAACTGCGACCCAACGTCCAGTTCTCCAACGGCACGCCCATGGACGCAGCGGCCGTGGCCGCCAACATCGCCTGGCTACTGACGCCAGACGGACGGACCTCCGTCGTCGCGCGCTCGATCGATTCCATCAGCGGCGTGAAGGTGATCGATCCGCTGACCGTGGAAATCTCCACCAAGACGCCCAATGCGATTTTGCCACGAGAGCTTTCTGCGCTCTACATCGTCGAACCGCAGCAATGGCAATCCCTAGGCCCGGACGGCTTTGCCAAACAGCCCATCGGGACCGGCTCATTCATGCTTGAGAGTTGGGGGCCGACGCGCATCAGTTATGTCGCCAATCCCAGAGCCTGGCGACCGCCGAAGCTCGCGCGCCTTGAGTTGCTCAATCTCCCGGACCTGACGCCCCGGACGAATGCGTTCGTGACAGGCCGTATCGACGCTGTCATGGGCATGGGTCCGGACGAGCAGCCGCAGATCGAAGCGGTTGGCGGACGCCTGCATCGCCGCGCCCCGATGGATGTCATGTCCATCGTCTTCATCATCGGCGAAGGCAAACCGGCGGACGATCTCCGTGTACGACAAGCGCTCAACTATGCCGTCAACAAAGAAGCGATCACGAAGATCCTGCTGCACGATCTCACGATTCCGGCCAGTCAGGGCGCGGTGCACGGCCTGTTCGGTTACGACGACACGTTGAAGCCGTATCCATACGACCCGGCCAAGGCCCGCGCGCTACTGAAGGAAGCCGGCTTCGAGAAGGGCTTCACGCTCAATACGGAAATCATCATCTCGCAAAATGCCAACGACGCGGCGGCCTACCAAATGATCGCCAACGATCTCGCAGCGGTCGGCGTGAAGATGACTCTGACGCCGATTCCCTTGCCGCAGATGATGAAGATCGTGAATGCCGGCGAATGGCGTGGCGATTCTTTCAGCCAGATCTGGGGCGCGATCCCGACCTTCGATCCCTTGCGCACATTGCGGCTGCATACCTGCCTATGGGCGAAGCCATGGTACTGCGAGAAAACATCGACCGCGAAATTGCAGGCCGCCCTTGCGGAGTTCGATACGGCCAAGCGCGAAGCCATGATCAAGGACCTGATGCGCTACTACCACGACCAAGCGACAGCGTTGTTCCTATATGAATTGCCGGTGCTGGACGCGGTCAGCAAGCGCGTCCGCAACTACGATCCGCAGCGCAGCCGAATTAACTACGAGAGCATTACGGTCGATTAGGGGTCATCCCCCACGCGGCAGACTTTGATCCCGCGGTTGGCGCCGGTGAAGAGGCTCTGCAACGTGTCGGGCATCTTCTCGAGCCCTTGGTCGACGTCCTCGGCCGGATTGATGCGTCCGGCCTGATACCACTCGCGGATCTTATCCTCGGCCTCACCCCAACGCGGGGCATAATCGAACACGAAGAACCCTTGCATGCGCGCGCGCCGGCGCAGCAGGTTGGTGTAGTTCTTCGGCCCCGGATGCGGCGTCGCCGCGTGATCGGTCGAGATGAAACCGCAGATAACGATGCGCGCATTCAGCGCCATGTGGTTGAGGCAAGTGTCGAGGATCTCGCCGCCGACGTTGTCGAAATACACGTTCAATCCGTCAGGACACAGCTCCGTCAGTCGCTGGTCGACGTTGTCGGTGCGGTAGTTGATGCAGGCGTCGAAGCCGAGCGTCCCGGTCACCCAGGCGCATTTCTCCGGCGTACCGGCGATGCCGATCACGCGTGCGCCGAGCACCTTGCCGATCTGACCTGCCACGGCGCCAACGCCGCCCGCGGCGGCGGACACGACCAGCACGTCGCCGGCTTTAAGCGCGCCGACATCCAGAAGGCCGAAATAGGCTGTCGCACCGGTGCCGCCGAGAATGCCATTGTGAAGCGAGTACGGTTTCACCGGCGTATGGATCTTCAAGATATCGAAGATACCGCCAGCGATCGGATTCGGCGTCAACGCCGCGAACTCCTGCCAGCCGGTCGAAGCACTCACGATTTCACCCACCGCGAATGCGTCATGGCGCGAGGCGATCACCTCCGCCACGGAGCGCCCCCGCATGACGTCGCCCACCTGCAACTTTGTATGCATGCTGCGATCCAGCGAGATGTAGCTCCGTTGAGCCGGAGAAGTGCCAATAACAAGCGTCCGCACGAGTACCTGGCCAGGTCCTGCCTCGGGCATAGGCCCCTCACCGAAGGTGAACACGTCCCGGCTCGGGACTTCCCCCGACGCCAGATGCCGTGCCAAACGCCATTGCCGGTTTACGTGCGTCATCTTTTCTCCCATCGTCGGAAACGGCAGGGTAAGGTTCAACCCCCTGGGGGGAAAGGGCCGAAATCCCGATGCCGACTGTACTCATTACCGGTGCTAACCGCGGCCTCGGGCTGGAGTTCACACGCCAGTACGCAAGAGATGGGTGGCGGGTGCTGGCCTGCTGCCGGGCCGGCAAGGATGCCCCGGACCTCAGGGCCCTCAGCGGCGATATTGAGATTCACGACCTGGACGTCGGCGACTTCGACGCCATCGGGCAATTGGCGATCAATTTGAGCGGAACTGCGATCGACGTCTTACTCAACAACGCCGGATTTTTCGGGCCAAAACCGAAGGCGGACAACAATCCGGCGCAGGTGTTCGGACACATCGACTACGGCATCTGGCAGGAGGTGATTCGCATCAACACCTTCGCACCGATGAAGATGGCGGAAGCGTTTGTCGATCACGTTGGCGCGAGTACCCAGAAGAAAATCGTGACCATCAGCTCCACCGAGGGCTCCATTGCGAAAACCCAAGGTGGGGTCTACGCCTACAAGACCAGCAAGGCCGCCGTGAACATGGTGATGCGCAATCTCTCGTTCGACCTTAAGCCACGCAGCATCGTCACCGCCAGCTTCTGCCCGGGCTGGGTCAAAACGCGCATGGGCGGCGCTACCGCACCTTTGGAACCGGCCGAGAGCATCGCCGGTGTGCGCAGGGTGATCGAAGGACTGACGTTGGAGACGACGGGCCGATTCTGGCTCTACAATGGGGAAACGGTCTCGTGGTGATGAAGTGAGCACAGTCGCAGAAGAAAGCGCCGCCGCCGCGGCTCCCGCCCCGCGCCCGTGGCCGAAGCCGGCGTATGCCTGGTACGTGATGGCGGTCCTGATCGTGGCGTATTCGTTCGCGATCCTGGACCGATCGATCATCGGCCTGATCGTCGCGCCGATGAAGGCGGACCTCCACCTCACGGACTCACAGATCGGCCTCCTGCAGGGGTTGGCCTTCGCGATCTGCTACACCACGTTCGGTTTGATCGTCGGCGTCATCACCGACCGCACAGACCGCCGCGCCTTGCTGGCGGGCGGTATCTTCATCTGGAGCGTCGGCACTATCGTTTGCGGCTTCGCCGACAGTTTCATGATGCTGTTCATCAGCCGCGTGTTCGTCGGCCTGGGCGAAGCCTGCGCCCTGCCGGTCTCGAGTTCTTTGATCGCCGACTTCATGCCGCCGAAGTCCCGCGCGAAAGCCTATGGCCTATTCCTTCTCGGCGGCACGTTGGGCACGGCAATGGGCTATCAAGTCGGCGGGCGCGCAAATGGCATTGCGGACGTCGTGCGAACCTTCTCGCCTCCCTTCATCGACGCACTGGCGAACTGGCAGATCTCGTTCCTGGTGGCGGGCGTGCCCGGCATCCTCGTCACGGCCATCCTGTTCTTCACGGTGCGCGAGCCTGAACGGCGTGAGTCCAGCAACATCAAAGACCTCTCCTTGCTGCCGATGTGGAACCACGTGAAGCTTAACTGGGTGCCCTACGGCACGCTCCTGACCAGCACTTGCCTCAACGTGCTTTGCATCTACGCCCAGATCAATTGGGCGCCGACCTTCTTCATCCGAGTTCACGGATGGACGCCGGAAGAAACCAGCAACTTTCTGCTGCTCTCCTCCCTGATCGGCGCCACGAGTGCGTTTTCGGTCGGCTGGATGATGGCATGGCTCATCGGCAAAGGTCGTGCCGACGCGCCCATGATTGCCTGCATGATCCACGGCGCCTCGTCGATCTTTCTCGGCGCCACCGCCTACCTTGTTCCAAATCTCACATTGGTCATCGTTTTCTACCTCTCACTGAGCTTCACCTCGAACTGGTCCACCTCTGCGGCGTTGATGGGCGTCAGCCAGATCACGCCCAACGAGCTGCGCGGGAAGCTGGTGGCCGTCTACACGCTCCTCAGCGGGCTCATTTCTCTGAGCGCGGGCGCCTATTTCGTCGGCCTGCTGAACGACAAGGTTTTCCCTGAGGCGACCGGCATTAAGTACAGCCTGGGTGTGGTTTACGTCGTCTCCGGGGGACTGAGCTGCCTGCTCATCTTCTTAGGGCGGCCCGCATTCCGTGCATCGGTTCAGCGAGCCTTGGCATGGACCGAACGGACATAATATATAAGATGGGAAATAACCCTTCTTATGTGAGTGTTTATGCCTGAAGCCCCGTTGCCCGTGACCGATCCGGATACCCTGTTCCGCCAGTCTCACGACGAGTATTCGCGGACCCGGTTTACGAACACGCTCCTGAACCACGCCATGATGAACCTGCGCTACCAGGTGTGGGACAGCTATGAGCAGGCGGTGAAGCCAAAGTTCGTGAAGCAGAAGGGCCGTGAGCCTGAGAGCAGCCGGGAAATCCTCGACGCGCTGCACGACAATACGTTTTTCCGGACCTACAGCGCGTTCCGCTACAACGCCCAGGAAATGGGGGCCCTATCGGTCATCCCGGCGGTGGAACGCGTCGCGCCGCAAATCAACGAAACGGTGAAGGCGCTGATCGCGCACAATTCCACTGGCGGTACGCTCCGGCTCAATCCGGACATGAAGTACCCGAAATACATGACCGCCATCGACGCCCACCTGACACCTGGCGGCTACTGGACCGAAAATGCGCAGGACGACGCCAGCCAGGCAATGATCCTGCAAGGCCGCCGTATCGCGGGCCCGGCGGTCAACAAGAAGCGAGACTTCGGCAACGTCGGGCTGTCGGTCGGCACCTGGATCAGCCGCACGTTCCAGGACCTGAAGCCGCGCCGCATCCTCGATATGGCGACGCAGGAAGGCAAACAGCTCTCCGCCTACCATCAGCTTTACCCCCAGGCGGAGTTGTACGGCGTGGACATCGCCGCACCGTCATTGCGCTATGGCCATGCCAAGGCGATCAACGCAGGGATGGACGTGCACTTTAGCCAGCAGAATTGCGAAGAGCTGGATTTCCCAGACGGCCATTTCGACCTGATCGTCTCAAGCTTCTTCCTGCACGAGATTTCCGTGCCGGCGACCAAGCGCGTGCTGGCGGAGTGCTATCGCCTGCTCAGCCCGGGCGGCGTGCTCGCCCACATGGAGCTGCCGCCGCATAAGTCCTGTACCGAGCTACAGAACGCGACGTTCGATTGGGACTGTCAGTACAACAACGAGCCCCACTACGCTTCCTTCCGCAGCCAGGACTACACGGCCCTGCTGGTGGAAGCCGGCTTCGACGCCGCCAAGTGCCACGAGATCACGGTGCCGGACGTCGGCAGCTTCCCCGAGGACAAGTACGAACAGTTCCTCAAGGGCGAAGTGGAAGCTCCGTTCCATGGCCGCGGCGGCTGGTTCGTCTTCGGCGGCCGGAAGTAACCACAGCCTCTTATCGCTCAATCCAAAGCCCCTCTGCTGTCCGCAGGGGGGCTTTTTCTATGCCGAAATCCGGCACACGTATGCGGGCGGCCAAACGAACCGCCTGGGATATGGCGTCCGGCCGCCCGTCTGGTATTCTTTTCCCATGACCCAATATCCCCACGGGATGCTCGTCACCCGCACTCACGACGAGGAAGCGCGCCAGGCCTACGCCATGGCGATCCGCAAACATCTGGCGGCCAACGTTGCCGGCGGGAACCGGACCGCCTACGCCGTGCAGGTCGAACCGCCCTTCGTGAAGGCTCACGGCCATAAGCCGAAGGATCGCCACGAAGTGCGCGAGGTGATGACCAAGAACGGCTACTACCAGTTCTACAGCGCCATGCAGCGGCATACCCAGGAGATGACGTTCGACAGCGTCATCGATAGCGTGGAGCGTCAGCTACCAGCGCTGATCGATCGCGCGAAGGCGCTCGACGGTAAAGCCGGCGGTTCGCTCAAGCTCAATCCCGCGCTGGAGATCCCGAGCTATCACACCGCCTACGACATCCACCTTCAGCCCGGCGCTTATCACTCGGAGTTCACCGCGGGCGACGTGTTCGCCGGGGCGCTCTACGACCGGGCGACCTACCTCTATGCCATGGGCAACTTGGGCCCGATGATGGAACTGTTCGGCCGCTCCCTCATCGCCTACTACAAGAAATTGGTCCCCGACGCGGCGCCCAAGCGCATTCTCGACGTGGGCTGCACAGTCGGCCACTCGACGCTGGCGTGGAAGCGTGCTTTCCCAGACGCTGAGGTCTACGCCATCGACGTGGCCGCACCATGCCTTCGGTACGGCCACGCCCGTGCGGAGGCAATGGGTGTGGCGGTTCATTTCAGCCAGCAGAACGGCGAACACACCGACTTTCCGGACGGGTTCTTCGACGTGGTGTGCTCGCACATCATTATGCACGAGACCTCGACCCGCGCCGCGCCGCGCATCTTCGGCGAAAGCCGCCGCATCCTCGCACCCGGCGGGACCATGCTGCACATGGACAATCCTCGCCTGGGAGAACTCTCCCCCATCGACGGCTTCCTCGCCGAGTGGGAGGTGACGAATAACAATGAGCACTTTGGCGGCACATACCGCGCCGCCGATCTCGCGGCCTTAGGACGCGCCGGAGGCTGGCCTGCCGATCAAGTGGTATTCGACTTTGTACCGTTGGAGATGCCGCCCAAAGTGATGAACTACACCACCAAGGCCGTCCAATTCCCCTGCGTCACCGCACGGAAAGACGTCGCCGTCGCCAAACTGGCGGCCGAGTAGAGCAACCTCACCGCAAGTCACGCCCAACGCGAAAACCGAAAATTTGCGAGGCTTGCAGTTCCGGATCGCGGCCCCGGAATGTGATGCTTTGACGGCTCAGCCGCGTGCGCCAACTGCCACCCCGGATCGAACGCAGCTTGCATTCACCTTGGACCTCGACGGCCGTGCCATCCAGCGGCGTCGTGGGATACGGCAGGACCGAGCAATCCTCCACCCACTCCCAGACGTTCCCAATCATGTCGTAGAGCCCGTAGGCGTTAGGCTTGAACTTGCCTACCGGGGAGACCAGCACGAAGTGATCTTCGCAGGCGTCGGCCTCCGCGTTTCCGCGGCTGCCCACACTGCGCGGCTCTTTCATCCCCGAGGCGTCGAGGATATTGGCATTCGCGCAGATGTCTGCGTCCTTGTCGCCCCAGGGCCACTTTCCGTACACGCCGCCGCGCGCCGCGAATTCCCATTCCGCTTCCGAAAGCAGGCGATAGGGCTTTCCCGTCGTCTTGGCGAGCCATGCCACGTACGCCTTCGCGTCCAGCCATGTCACGCATACCACCGGTTCCTGGGGCGCCGGCAGGCGGCCGTAGTCCGGATCGCGCCAATTGAGGCCGTCGTGATACTTGTTGTCACTCCACGTTTGGCAGCGCTGCGAGGGCACGTAGCCTGTGGCCGCGATAAAGGCGCCGAACTCCGCGTTCGTGACCTCAAACTTGCCGGCGGCAAAAGGCTTTCGAATAGTGACCGTGCGGACCGGCCCCTCCGTCCTCATTTCGCCGAACTGCATGGCCTCGACGTGATCGGCCCCCATGCGGAACGTTCCGGACGGCACAGCCACCATCTCAGGACATTTGGGACAATCCTGGAACCCCCTGCCCTGCGCCGGCGGCTTGACAGGCGCAGTGCCGCAGGACGCCAGCGCCAGCAGCGCAAAAACCGCCGCTGCGCGATGCAATCCGACCATAGCCGTCCCCCGTCATCCCGTTGCCTAAGGCTATGATACTAGCTTGAGCTCGATACACGATCCGGTGGAAAATCGACCTGCAGCGCACCGCGGGCATCCCGCGCCGCCAAGCCGGGAGCAGCGTCATTCATGACCGAGCAAGAGATCCTCGCCTTCGCGAAGAAGTTCGTGGATGCCATTCAGGCCGGCGACGTGCCCACCGTGCGCGATTGTTATGCGCCCGACGCCAAGCTCTGGCACAACACCGACAATATCGAGCAGACCGTCGATCAGAATATCAAGCTTCTCGAATGGTTCATGCGCAAGCTGCCGGATCGTCACTACCGCGTGCTGCGGCGGGAAGCGCTGAAGGACGGATTTGTGCAGCAGCACATTCTTGAAGCTACACTGCCAGACGGTACGAAGTGGAAGATGGACGCCTGCGTCGTGGTCCGCATGGAGAACGGCCGTATTGCGCGCCTCGATGAATACCTGGACTCAGCGGCGGCCAATGCCGTTCGCGTCCTCAGCCGTTAAACGCCGGCAACTTTTCCGCGAGCGCCTGCCGATAACTGCACCTATTGGCTAGGGCGCCCATGGCGTAGTCGCAATCGCAAGCTCCCTAGCCGATGGCGGCGTACCTTGCGTTGCGGCACAGCTTTTTCAGCGCATCCGACACACAAAGGCGTGCGCGATGCAGATCACGATGTACGACGATTGGGCCGGCCAAGTCGCTTGGGACACTTTCCTGGAATCCCATGACCAGCCGCGGTTCTGTCACCTGCACGGCTACGGAGGTGTCGTGTCCTGCTACGGCGGCTACCGGCCCGACAGGTTTGCATTCTTGAACGGCCGCGCCATCGTCGCAGTCCTCCCGGCCGCCGCGGTCTAATGTTTTCTCGGCGGCCGCGAGGGCGTGAAGAAAGCACACGCCAATGGCGTCGTGGCGTTCGAGGCTTGCGACCCGAAGATTATCCGCGAGCAGTTCGATCCGCTCTATCTCAAGTCCATGAAGCGGCTGGGTGTGCCGCCCCACACGATAGGGTACGACACGCGCGGCCAAGAGGTATTCGAGGAGAAACTCAATATTCTCCGGGCCTCGCGCGAGAATGAGATTTTCGCCGGCCTGTTGGGATTTGTATGCGGCGGACGCCTGAATATCGTCAACACCGTATCCACGCCGGAATCGTGGAAGCACGCGCCCAACGATCTGATCCTCTGGGAATTCATCAAGTGGGCTGCTGACTCCGGCTTTGCATCCTTCTACTTCGGTAGCGTGCGCTACAAGGGCCAGCGCACCTATAAGAAGAAGTGGGGCGCGGCCTTCGACCCGCACCTCTCCCGATCTCTTGGGGTCTGCCGCTCCTGGCTAGCGTTCCCCAAGCTTCATTGACGCCGTCTGCGCCTTTCCGTCGCGCAGATAGCGAACCGCGATCACCTGCGCCGGAACGAAGGTTTTCAGTGCCTCGGAAAGACCGCGCAGGTCATCGATCGGCTGGTCCGCCATGGCGACCACCACATCGCCGCTTTTCAGCCCCGCCTCCGCCGCACCTGAGCCATCGGTGATGGATGCGGCGCGCACACCTTTGCCTTGATAAGCCATGTCGGGCACGAGCCCGGTGGCAACCCGGCGTAGAGCGCTGCCCGCAGGCGGCGCGCCGGTCGCCAGGACGGCGGCCGCGGATGGGCCGGTGAACCGCATCGGTTCCGGCCGAGAGGCGAGATAGGCGGCCGCTTCTTTCAGCACGGTCACAACTTTCACCAATCCCTTGCTGTCGAGCTTGTCCGCGGTATCGGTGGGTCGGTGGTAGTCCGCGGCGGTCGAGGCGAACACCTGCACGCCGGGTACGCCGGCCTCCGCGAAGGACTTTTGATCGGACGCGCCGATGTCCTTCGATAGAACGTCAACGGCGACATTGGTCTCGGCGGCAATGCCTTGGAAGATGAATTGCCAGTCTCGCGCGGTCTCGCCGCCAAAGGCGGTGATCTTGCCACCCTCCAATCGACCGACCGTATCCACATTGAGGTTAGCCATGACCTTCGCCAGCGGATAGGGAAACGCCCCTTCCTTGGCCGAAGCGACATAGTGCTTAGAGCCCTGCAATCCGGATTCCTCGCCGGAGAAGGTCACAAACACAATAGAGCGCTCCGGCTTCGAGTCCTTCATCAACCGCGCCACTTCCAGAATCGCCGCAACGCCCGAGGCGTTGTCGTCCGCACCCGGGTGGATCTTCCCTTCGGCGCCAGCGCGCGCGTCGGGCCAGCCGCGGCCGAGATGATCGTAGTGCGCCGAGACCACCAGCGATTGGCCGGCAAAATCGGCGCGCGATCCCTCGATGACGGCGATGACATTCTTCAATGCCGCCGGCCTATTGCCCGGCCCATTGCCGGTGAACGGCTGCAGGTAGTCGCTCGCCCCGTTCAGAGGCTTCAAGCCCAGATCCTTGAATCGCTGGGCGATGTAGGCGGCAGACGCTTCAAGCCCCGGCGTCGCCACCCCGCGCCCGTCGCGCACTGGATCGGCCAGCCATGTCACATCCGCCTTCAGCCGCGCTTCGTCGATGGGAGATGGCAGGACTGCAAGCGCTGCCCGCGGCGTGAGAGCGACCACCCTGGGATTGGGCACGAGGTCCCGCGCTAACGGTGTGTTGCGCGGCACCCACTCGCCCTTGGCCTCGTTGTCCGGCGCATCGCCCTCGAACACGAGCCAGCTGTACTTGCCATAGTGGGGCAGCTTGCGCGCAAGTCCATCTGCCGCCGCCGCCGAGGGGGCGGCGACGAATGCCACCGCCGAGGCCGGTGCCTTCGGATGGCGCGCGACGGCCACGATGCTCTTACCTCCCGCCGCGTAACGCCGGCCGCCAAGCTGCGCACCCGCGGCGTCGAGTACCGCGCCATCGTCTTTCAAGGCCGCCGCGACCTTCGGCACCAGCTTGTTGGTCGCACCCAGAACCCACACGGCGCGATCCGCCGGGAAATCCGCGATCTCGCTATCGCGCACTACGTCGAGGCCGGACTTGCTCCAGCTTTTCACCAAGCCTGCGTAGCGCTGCGCTTCGTCCGTCGAGGGCAGCACGATCAGCGCCTTCTCAGCACCGAAGGCCTTCGACAGACTGGTGGGGACCTCAAGCGGGCTCAAGCGACGGTAGACATTGAATTGCGGATCGATCTCCACCCGCTCCGCCTTCTCCGGCAGATCGAAGCTTGCGGTCACGTTTGACGTATCGCCTTTGAAGGTGACGGCCTGCGGAATTGCCTTGCCGCCCGCATAGACGATCACAGGGACGTCGAGAGCCAGCGGTGTGCCGCCCTGCACCTGCGCGAGCGTCACCGTCAGGCGATTGCCTTTCGCCTCCGCCGCCGCCAACTTCAAATCCGGCGTGCCGGGCTGCGCGACCCACTGGTCGAAGAACGGTCTCAGATCCTGTCCGGAAACGGACTCGAATGACTTGCGGATATCGTCGAATGACGCGTTGTGAAACTTGTTGTCGCGGTAGAATCGCTGCAGCCCCTGCAGGAAAACCCGCTCGCCAACCTTTTGGCGCAGCATGTCGAAGACCATGGCGGTCTTGCCGTAGCCCACCGCCTCGGTGACCGGGTTGTAGCGGGTCTTGAAACGACTGAGCGGGAAGTCGGTCTGCGGCGTGACGTAGTCGGAGACGCGCAGCAAGATATCGCGCCGATGCAGGGGCCCCTGGCCGTTCTGCTCCGCTACCAGATGATCGGCCAAATAGGCGGTCAGACCCTCACACCAGTTGCCGCTGGCGAAATCCACAAATACGCCGTTGCCCCACCAATTGTGCAGCAGTTCGTGGGGATAGGACGAGTTCAGGATGAATGGGAAGCGAATGATCTGCTCGCCCAGCAGGGTGAACGACGGCATGCCGTAGCCGGTCTCCCAGAAATTCTCGACCAGCGCGAACTTTGAATAGGGATAAGGACCGATCATGCCGCGATACATTTCCATGTATCCGGCCGTGGCTTCGAGATAGCGCGCGGCGAGTGCATCGTCGGGCGTGCGCAAGAACGCTTGGGCCTTCACATCGCCAAGGTCACGGCTGTATTCACGGAAGGCCGCGGCGATTAGATAGATCTCCTCCGTCGGGGTGTCGGTCAGCCAGACATCGCGATAGCGTGCCCCGACGGATTTGCTTTCCAGCCGCGCACCCTGGCTGACGGACTTCCAATCCTTCGGCAGATCGGCCGTCAGGCGATACGTGACCAACGTATCTTTGATCTGAGGGATCCACATGGTCGAGCCGGCCAGATAGGCGCCGCGCGCTTCAATCAGTCCCGAGGATTGACTGAAGCCGCGCGCATATTCTTCACCGATGGATTGGATCGGCACATTGATGATGCCATCGTACGCCAGCTCAACCGTGGTCTCCTTGCCCGGCAGCATCCCCTTCAGCCGATAGGCGTTCACGCGCACCGGTGCGCCGCCGTTTTCATTCTCCCGGTCCATGCCGATGTCCTCGCCGGGCACGTCGGCCTTCTCAAGCTCGAGGGTAATGCCTTTCGTGACGCTGCGCGCACGCAAGGCGGCGTTGAGGCTGAAGCGCGTATCGGCGCCCACCACTTCCGCCGGCAACCGCCAGCGGTCGGTCACCTTGAGCGTATGCGTAGCAGGATCAATCGCTGCGCTAACGTCGTGATGGGAAACCGGTGCCGCGGCAGCCGCACGTGCCCAAAGGCCGATGCCCGCGAATACTACCGCGCGACATAGATGCAGTTTCATGATGCCGTCCTCCTAGCCGGAAGGTCCCACCTATTAAGATACTAAATGCTGAGCTCCGCCACAGCTTTCACCCGCAATCGTTGTGGATACGCATTGTCACAGCTTGGTCGTCACCAGCCGTCATCGCGAGCAGCTAACTTACCCCCCGGCGCATGACCCAGGACAGGTGGAGCACGACCATGCATATCGCGCGGCCAAGCCGCATGGTTTCGAGCTCTGGCACCGCGGCCGGAACTTGATCGCGCTCTACGCTTCTTAATTCGTCGCGAGGCGCCGGCGGTTCGGAGATTCCCCGCCTTGCCCTGGGCCGCCGGCCGCGCGGCACGCCACGTGTTGTTCCAGGAATACTTTCCGTGGCCGCGATTGGTCCCCCGTTGGCATCATCCGCAGGGGGAAATAAAGTGGCGCCTAGTGCTCGCTGAACAGCGGTCCGAATCCGTCCATGCGGTCGTTGATACCGTAGCTGCGCAGAGCGTGCCAGTAGGTTGCCGCGTTGCAGGACACCACCGGAATCCCGAGCCACTCGGAGAATCCCACCGCCATGCGCGAGGTAGCCAAGTTGGTGCCCGGCTGGACAATGACGTCGGGCTTCTCAGCGGCAAGTTCCTTCAGAGCAGCGACAACCACATCGTTCGGCGTCGAGGCGATGTCGACAGGCCGTGGGCGCTTCATACCGATGATCTTGCGCACGTCATAGCCGGCATCCTTGAAGAACAGGTCCACCTGTTCGTCCGCGGGCGGCCAATAGGGCGTGATCGCACAAAGACGCTTGCCGACACCGAGCGCCTTGAGCGCGGCAATGAATGCGTGGGATGGCAAAATCAATGGCACACCGCCGGTGTAGGCCTCAAGGTCGCGCTTCATCTCGTCCGAGCCGGCGAGACCGCCGCGAAAGCTGTCGATGGAATGGCCGAGGATGATTTGGTGCGGCTCGCATGGCAACACCGTGTCGATCGCTCGCTTGATGTAGTCCGTACCGCGCGCAAGCCGCGCGCGATATTCGTCCATGGTGCCGTAACTGCGGCCGGAGGCAGATTGCTCCATGCGCGCCACGTGATTGGTCACGCCGACGGGCCGCATCGCATCATACTCCGGCTGAGCAATCGTGTTGGTGTAGGGCACCAGCACGCCGAAGACTGCGCGGAAGCCGAGTCCGTCACGAACACGTGCCGCGTTGGGATTAGTCATAGAAGGAATCCTTTGGACCACGAAGAGTACGGAATGCATGGCGGGGCCCGCTCCGAAAGGCAAGCGATCCATTGCGTGCTGTACGGGGGCCGAACAGGCTGCAGCACGTTACTAAGACTTGATCGCGGTTGTGGCGCGCTTACTTGAGACCTCAGGCAATCGCTCCACTAGGAGAGCACCCAGCTTTTGCGATCTTCGAAATGTCGCCGGCTGGAGATAGCAGTGAAAAGAGCGTCGCCTAATTCGGCAGCGGTGCATCCAGCGCACCGGTCAGAATCGCCTTGGCGATTGACGCCGCGACGGCAGGCCCCACGGTCGGCGTCATATAGGCAATGGCCTTCGCGCGCACGGCGTCGACGTCGAGTGGCTTGTCCGGATCGCCGACGACCGACGTGACGGAATAGTCTTCCGTGCCGTGTGCGGTCTCGACCTTCAACGATGCGCCGCGGCCGGTCATTGCCGGATCCACGACTAGGTCGATCAGCGATTCCAGCCGCGATTGCTCCGCGTCAGCGAATACATCCGCTGCGTAGGCCTCCGGCCCGAGACTGCCTTCGCGCAATGCATACGCCGCGCCATGGGTGAGGCTGAACTGCGCTTGAATCGGCGTCTTCGGACGACGGTTACCGCAGTAGGTCAATGCCTCGCCATAGGTGCGCAGGGTAATACCCCGGATATCGCGCGTATCCGCGTGCGTCCTGTGACGCGCGATCGCGCACGATGCGGCGTAGTGCACATGCCGAACAGCAGCGAAGGGTTTTAGATAGCCCTGAAGGATCAGGAACTCTCCCGGCGGCGCCCAGGGCCACGATGTGCGGATCGCGTCGCCCGCGAGCGACTGCGCAGCCAGTGCAAACGCAGACTCCGGCGCCGTAATGCCCGCCGCAGCGGCCTCCACAATTGGAATCGCCAGCAATACGGCGTGCCCGGCATATGTGTTGCGCGCCGTCCGCCCTTTGGCGACCGGCTCGTAAAGAGACGTCGGCAGCTGACACGCCGCCATCGCCAAGGCTTCAAGACTGCGCACTTCGTCGAGACCGATCATCTTAGCTGCTGCCGCGACCGCCGCAAATGTGCCCCATGTGCCGTCCACATGCAGGCCGGCGCGGATGCGAATGGCCTCCCCTGCCCGGCCACCGATCTCATAGCCCCACACAATGGCTTCCAGGATCTCGCCGAGCGCCGCACCACGCGCCCGACCAAGCGCATAGGCCACCGGAACAGCGTGCAGACCCGGGCGACCATGGGCGCGGGCAAGCCCTTCGCACGCCTCGTGCCAGCAAGCCGCCACGCCGCCGACAAACGCTGCATCCGCAGGCGCCATCGCCGCCGATCCAGGCCACGCCGCACCGCCGGGCGCAGTCATGGAACGAAAGCCCGCAAGAGCGGCAGGTTCCGCTTCGCGCAACCCCGCTACGACACAAGCGATGGTATCGAGCAGCAGCAAGCGCGTTTTTGACATGACGTCGTCTTGGGAACGAAGCGGCGTCGCGAAGAGCCAACGTAACGTGCCGCGAAAGTCGAGGGATGCAGACATAGTGGCCTTGCCGAGAACCCAGCGCAGCGCAGATGTCGCCGCGGTGCGGGCGTGAACTATACACGCGTATAGGTCAAACAGCGCCTCGCGTGGGAATTTTTGTCAAGAACCCTGAGGAAAAGGTTGCATAACTTATTACGGGGAAAGCGCAGCTATCCCGGCAACCCGGTCAAAGATCGGCTCGTTTGTAGCGTGTTGCGTTCAGCCCGCGGGCACTTTGAAAGCGGGGGTTACAACGCGCACATCCAGGGAGGGCTGCGGATGGCTCGCGACGACAAAGGCGCGACCGTGATCGAATATGGCCTGATCGTCAGTTTGGTGTCGGTGGTTATCATCATCGTGTTGCAGGCGATCGGCGATAACCTGAGCGCCGCCTTTGCTGCCGTCAGCAGTGCCCTGGGCGTTCGGTGACATGATTCCCGCAGAACAGACACATATCAGCGACGCGGGACTACTTCAGCGCATTTACGAATTCCGCAGCGGCAGCCGCAATTCGCGCATGATCGCCGGCGATCAACGAATCGGTCGACGCGAGGCTGGATCCGGCGGAGACCGCGACGGCACCGGCCTTCAGCCAGTCCTTGGCATTCTGCGCGGTTACGCCGCCGCTCGGCATGAACTGCACCTTGTCGAAGGGACCACGTAGGCTCTTGAGATAGGCCGGGCCGCCGACATCGCTCGGGAAGATCTTGATGGCCGCCGGAGCCAGGTCGATCGCGGCTGCCACCTCGGTCGGTGTGAACGCGCCCATGATCACGGGAACGCCCGCGGCCTTGGCCACGGTCGCAACTTCGGGCCGTACCGCAGGCGTCACCAAGAACCGCGCTCCGGCAGCGATGGCGTCGCGCGCCTGTTGTGCCGACAATACTGTCCCAGCTCCCACCACGGCGCCCGGAATCTGCGCAACCGCGGCAATGTGCGGGAGGACATCGGCGATGGTGTAGGTCAGCTCGATGCACCGGACGCCGGCGCGCACCAACGCCGCGCCAATCTCCCGCGGCGCGGCCATGCTTTTGGCCCGCAGTACCGCGACGACACGGTCCTGAAGCAACTCCGGCGGCAGCGCGATCATTTCATCTCGACCGGTGTGAGACGTGGCATGAGGATGTGGATCACGAGCAATGCGAGAAGATACACGCAGCCTGCAACGACAAAAATCGGGGTATAGGAGCCGATCTCCTCGAGCACATAGCCGACATACTTTGCCATCAGCATGCCGCCGACGGAGCCGAGCATACCCCCAATTCCCACCACCGATGCGACCGCGCGGCGCGGAAACACATCGGACGGCAACGTGTAGAGGTTTGCAGAGAACCCTTGATGACCAGCCGTGGCGAGCCCGACAAGGGCGACCGCCAACCAAACAGAATCGGCGTACATCGCGAACATCACCGGCGTGACCGCGATGGCGCAGATCAACATCGTTGTCTTGCGCGCTACATTGATGGTGCGGCCACGCTTAATCAGATGCGACGACAGCCACCCGCCGGCCACACTGCCGACGTCTGAGATCAGATATACCGCGACCAACGGCGGACCGAAGCTGGCAAGATCGAGGCCGTAACGCTTTGAGAAAAAATCCGGCAGCCAGAACAGGAAGATAAACCAGATGGGATCAATCAGGAACTTCCCCAACGCGTATGCCCAGGTCTCCCGGTACGGCAGCAGGCTCAGCCACGGCATGGCCTTCGCCGGATCCGGCGGATCGCTTTGGATGTATGCCAGTTCCGCGGCGGACACTTTCGGCTGCTCGGCGGGTCGCTTGTAAACGATGAGCCAAACAATGATCCAAATGACGCTGAATAGGCCCGTAATCAGAAATGCGGCGCGCCAGCCATAGGCGAGCGTAACGGCGGGAACGATCAACGGCGTAATCACCGCACCGATATTGGTGCCAGCGTTGAAGATGCCCACGGCCAACGCGCGCTCTCGTTTCGGGTACCATTCCGCCACGGCCTTCAGGCCGGCGGGAAAGTTTCCCGCCTCGCCGATGCCAAGGCCGAAGCGTACGAGCATGAAACTGAGCACGGAACTCGCGCCGGCATGGGCCATGTGGGCAACGGTCCAAATGCCGACCGCCAGGGCATAGCCGAAGCGCGCACCGATGCGGTCGATCAGGCCGCCGAAAACGATATAGCCGATGGCGTACGCCGCCTGGAACCAGAAGACAATGTCGCCGTAGGTGACCTCGGTCCAACCGAACTCGGCCTGCAACGTCGGCTTGAGCACGCCGATGGCTTGCCGGTCGATGTAGTTGATGGCGTTCGCGGCGAACAGCAGACCGCAGATCACCCATCGGTATCGCCCGACGCTTGCTGTTGGTATCGGCGCCGTCGGCACCGTTTCGGTCGTCATCGTTTCCCCTCCCCGAGATACGACGTCGTGGGATCAGACTTTGGCCGGCGCAGGGACAGCGCGACAGCGCAACTCCCCCGCATCGCCGAATTTCACCAATGCCGCCTGGCCCGCACGGATATCGTGCACGCCAGTGACTGCGCCGGTCGAGATATAATCGCCGGCCTTCAGAGGCCGGGCGCGGCGCGCGTTGCGCTGCAGCGCAAAACACAGACCATCAAGAATGTCGTCAAGATTGGCGCGCCCCTTGCCGACGGAAGCATCGTTGATGAATGTCTCGCACGCCAGACCCGTCACCTTCTCGCGCCAATTCGCAATCGCCGGCCCGAGAATCAGGCCATCGTTATTGCCGAAGTCCGAGATGATAACGGCCGGCCCCAAGTCGTTTATGGTCGCCAGCGGACTGCCGGCGGTTTCGATGCCGATGTGCAGCGCCTCGACGAGTTCCGCCGCCTCTGCGGGAGACCACGTGGTTTTCTCCGGCGCGGCATCCCGGCCCAGATGGAATACGAACTCTCCTTCGACAGCGGCGAAGCCGCGCACGAACACAGGAAAGATGGTTTCCTTGCCGGCTTGCGCGAGACTCAATCCGCGACGGAAAATCGGGCCGACCAGGCGCGCGTCTTCCACGTCGGCCGCGAACGCCGGCGCCACTTTCCCGACTTTCCACCCCACGATCACATCCGGCCATAGCCCGATCGCCGCATCCTGGCAGGCGTAGGCGTCTTCCAGGTCTGCGGGGATATGGCCCGGGAAACCATCGAGCGGCTGCGCCGATTGGCGCGCTTCCACCAGCCGCCGCGCCGTCGGCAGTGCTTTCGATGCCGCAAGAGTCTGTGCCGCCGAATCAGCCACGCAATCCCCTTCGTCCCCTTGCCAGGGCGCCGTTCCGCGCCTAACGTGGGTCTAAAGGAAACCGGTGTCATTTTCAATCGAAGAAGCGGCGTTTGCACCGATTTCGCATGGGTTTATCGTTCGTCTCGGGGAGCGGGTGGGGAGGACACGTCCATGGAGCAACGCAACATCATTCATAAGTTCACGCGGCGCGGGATTCTCGGCGGCGCAGCAGTCAGTTTGGTTCGCATGCCGGCTTGGGGCGCATCGGAAGCACTACCCGCGTTCCCCGGCGCCGCGGGATGGGCCGCAGCAACACCGGGCGGACGCGGCGGCAAGATCATCAAGGTCACAACGCTGGCGAACAAGGGCCCCGGCTCTTTCCGCGAAGCGCTGGCGATGAACGAACCCCGCATCGTCGTCTTCGAGGTCGGCGGCGTGATCGACCTCGACAGCGAGACCATCAAGATCAGCGCACCCTTCCTGACCGTCGCGGGTCAGACAGCACCCTCGCCCGGCATCACCCTCATCAAGGGCGGCATCGACGTCCTGACCCATGACGTGATCCTTCAGCACATCCGTGTGCGCGTCGGCGAGGCCGGCCACCCGAAGCAAAGCGGCTGGGAGGAAGATGCGTTCTCGACGGTCGGGGCGACTTATAACGTGATTGTCGATCACTGCTCGCTCTCTTGGGCGACCGACGAGAATATGTCCGCGTCCGGCCCGCGCTTTACCGGCAAGACTCCGGACGACTGGCGCAAAGGCACGACGCACAACATCACGTTCAGCAACAACATCGCCTCGGAAGGATTGGCCTGGTCGACACACGGCAAGGTCGAACATTCGAAAGGTAGCCTGATCCACGACAACGTCAGCAACATCCTGATCGTCGGCAATCTCTATGCCCACAACTTCGAACGCAGTCCGTTATTCAAGGGCGGCGTGCGGGGCGTGATCGTGAACAACCTGATCTACGATCCTGGGCAGCGCGCGCTGCACTACAACCTGATGGCCGAGGAATGGGGAGACGTACCGCCGCAACTCGGTCAGATGGTCGCCGTGGGCAACGTGCTGCGCGCCGGTCCTTCCACACCGAGTCCGCTGGCCTTCTTGGAAGTGGGCGGCGCGGGCGACCTTGAGTACCACGGCAGCGACAATATTGCCGTCGATCGCGTGGGCGAACCGCTGCCGATGCGCGGCCGCTACACGACGACGTCGGCAAAGATCATTGACCGCGACAAGCCGATGCTATGGCCCGAAGGCCTCAAGGCGATGCCCGCCCTCGACGTCCAAACCTCGGTTCTCAAGAATGCCGGGGCACGCCCGTGGGATCGCGATCACCACGATGTGCGTCTGATCGCCGACGTCGCGGAAGGCCGCGGCAAGATCATCGACAGCGAGAAGGAAGTGGGCGGCTATCCGGTCGAGAAGGAAACACACCGTGCCTTCAATCCCGCCGATTGGGACTTGCGCTTCATGACGCCGCGTACGCCGGGCGCCTTGGACTCAAGCGCCAAGTCCAAGGGCACGTGACCCTTTCGCGCCGCGGACTGCTGGCGACCGCGGTGCCTGCCGCGGTGTCGCGGGCCGCGCCGGTTGTCGACACGCCTGCGGGCAAAATACGCGGTGCGCACGACCGGGGAACATTGGCGTTCAAAGGAATCCCCTACGGCGCCGACACCGCGGCCTATCGCTTCCGCCCTGCCCCGCCGCCGCCATCCTGGCGTGGCGTGCGTGACACCGTTGCGTTCGGACCAGCCTGCCCACAGACAAAGGCGGAAGAGGCGACCGGCGAGAATTGCCTGTGCCTGAATGTCTGGACGCCAGGTGCGGATACGGCGCGGCGACCGGTGATGGTCTACATCCACGGCGGTGAGTACAGCCACGGTTCCAGTACCGCCCCGATCACAGATGGCGCGCGCTTAGCACGGCGCCAGGATGTCGTCGTTGTGACGGTCACGCATCGGCTGGCAGTTTTGGGCCATCTGTACATGAAGGTGTTCCGAGGATCCGGAAACGTTGGACTGCTCGATCTCGTCCTGGCGCTGCAGTGGGTACGCGACAGCATCGCAGCCTTCGGCGGCGATCCCGGCAATGTCACCGCATTCGGCCAGTCCGGCGGCGGCGCGAAAATCGCCACGCTTATGTCCATGCCGGCAGCGCAGGGACTGTTTCACCGCGCCATCACCATGAGCGGCCAGCAAATCACCGCATCGGGCCCGCAAGCGGCGGCCGCGCGGACGCAAGCTTTCCTGGCCGCGCTCAATGCAAAGCCCGAAGACGTGCCACACCTGCCCGTCGGGGCGTTGGTCGAGGCGATGAACGCAGCGGACCCGACCCTGCCGGTGAGCAGTCTCTATTTCGGACCAGTGTTCGACGGTGACACCTTACCGCGCCATCCTTTCTATCCGGACGCGCCGCCGCAAAGTGCGGGCATTCCGATGATCATCGGCAATACCCACGACGAGACGCGCGGCTTCTTTCGGAACAATTCGCGCATCCACAAGCTGAGTTGGGACGATCTCGCGTCCGTCCTCGCCCCGGAACTGCGAATTGATATCGACCCTGACCTTGTGATCGCCCGCTATCGCGCCCTGTTTCCCCAATTTTCGCCGACGGAGATCTTTTTCGCTGCGAGCACGGCAGGGCGCTCGTGGCGCGGCGCTTTGATAGAAGCGGAACTGCGCGCACAGCAAGGCGCACCGGTGCACATGTATCAACTCGACTGGCCGTCGCCGCTGGACGACGGCCGCCTGCGCGCAGCGCACACGCTCGACATCCCCCTGGCCTTTGACACAGTGGACGCGCCTGGTTCCCTCACCGGCTCCGGCCCAGCCGCGCAACGTATGGCGGATGTTGTCAGCGGCGCCTTCGCTGCCTTTGCGCGCACCGGCGAACCGGCCACTGCACTCTTGCCGCCGTGGCCGGCATACGACCTGCCCCGTCGCGCGACGATGATCTTCGATCAGGTGTCTCAGGTGATGGATGATCCCCGCGGCGCAGAGCGGCTCGTTTTCGCCGGGGTGCCGTATATCCAGCGCGGGACCTACTAACGCTTCACGCCGAGCGCAGCACCCGCCAGGACTGCGTCCACTTCGGCGAGCGTGACAAGATTGAAGTCACCGGGCACACCGTGTTTGAGCGCCGCCGAGGCCAGCCCGAATGCCAACACGTCTGCGTCGCTGCGCTTTGCCATCAGGCCATGGAGGATACCGGCGGCAAAAGCATCACCGGCACCGATACGATCGACCACGTTCCTGAGGTCCAACGCCGGCGCACGATGCACACCCTGACGGGTATACATCACCGCGCCAAGAGAATGATCGTCCGCAGCCGACTGGACACGCTGCGTACACGCAATGCGCTGCAGATTTGGGAACTCCTTGAAGGCTGCGGCGCTCGCATCGTCTAGAGAACCGAAGTTCTGCTTTAGGATGAGGCCGATGTCGCGGGCATCCACGAGCGCAAGATCGGCCAGTTCAAGTAACCCGCGCAGCCGGGCCGGCGCTTCATGCTCATTTCCAAGCCATAGCTTGGAACGATAGTTGCCATCGAAGCACACGGATACACCTACCGCGCGCGCAGCTTGAAACGCCTGCAATGCTGCCGCCGCTGGGTTGGGCCCCAGCGCCGGCGTCACACCAGAGATATGAAGCCAATCTGCGCCGCGGAGGATATCCGCCCAGGGATAGGACGACGGGTCTGTTTGAACGATGGCGGTGTGCTTACGGTCATAAGTGACTTCGCCGGCGCGCAGCACAGAACCTGGATCCAGGAAGTACAGCCCCATCCGTCCGTCGCCAAACCGGATCTGGCTACAATCGACGCCGTGCTTGCGTAACTCGTCACGCGCCGCATGGCCCAGGACGTTGGACGGCAACGCGGTGGCCAGGATCGACGCGTGGTCCCAGCGGGCGAGACACACCGCAACGTTGGCCTCGGCGCCGCCGAAGACCATTTCTACCTGCCGCCGCTGAAACAGACGCTCCGCGCCTGGGGCGCTCAATCTGATCAGCGCTTCACCGAAACAGACAATGCGCCCCACGCGGAATTCCGATCCTAGTAGCTAAAGCGAACCCCCAGGAGGAACTCACGGCCGGTGTGGTGATAGAACGACACGCGGTTGGAAGAGTCGTTGAACTGATCCTGGAACTGGTCGGTCAGATTAATCGCCTCAAAGGTCAGCTTCAAATTCTTGTTGATGCTGTATTGGGCTGACATATCGAGGTTGAAGGTCGAATTCGTGCCATCGAAGTCCGTTCCGGCTTCCTGGCCCGGGTAACGGGTAAAGTACTTGCTGCGGTAGGCCGCGGAAATACGCGCACTCAGGCGGTCGTCTTCGTAGTAGAACGTGGCGTTGTAGGACCGCCGCGACAATCCGGTAATGTCCCCCGTCGCCACCACCGCGCCGGCAGAATTGAGGTACTGGATCGACGATTTCACGAAAGTCGCATTCAGCAACACCCCGGTATGACTCAGCAGACCTGGAAGGAACTTGAGCGGCTGCTGTAATCCCAACTCGATGCCGTCGAGCGTGCCACCCGGGGTGTTGATGGGCGCGGTGAACGTCCAACTCGCCGACGGCGAGCACCCTGCGACCGTGCCGCAGGCTGCCGTGGCCACCGCGTCGGGCAAGCCGAACGGGTTTCCGGTGAACGGCTGTGTCACCTGCAGCGTCTGCACGAAGCTACCCACATCCTTACGGAAGAGGGCCGCCGAGAGAATAGACCCGGTGGTGGCGTAATACTCGACCGACAGGTCGTACGCCTTCGCACGATACGGTTGGAGGGACGGATTGCCCGCGGTTACGGTCCGGTTGGCGCCCGACACGTTCACCGTCGCACCAGGGGTTAGGTTCGCGAGTTCCGCGCGGCCCATGACCTTCGACGCACCAAAGCGCACCACGAACTCATTCGTCGGCTCGAGCACCAGGTTGACGGACGGCAGCGTGTCGTTGAATCCGCGCTCGGCCGTGACCGCAACCGGCGCACCGCTCACAAAGGTGTATCCACGTGACCGCTGGCCGGTATGCACATATCGGACGCCGACGTTGCCGCGGAAAGGCATGCTGGCGATTTCAGCACTCCAACTCGCTTGGACATACCCGCCCGTGTCTTCCTCACGCACGCCGCGATTGTTGCCCAGCGACGGTTCAGGCCCCAGACGGAACGCACCGCCGTACGCCGAGGTGTCGTAGAGACTCAGTACGTTTTGCGCCAGCTTCAGGTCGGGCGCGGTCCAGCTCGTCGCACCGCCGGAGGGCACGCCCAATCCGTTGGTGTTCAGGTTGAACAGGCGGCTATAGCTGGACACCGGGATCGCCAGGAGTGCCGCCGGGATCACGGCTTCCTGGTTGGTGGTGGTTCCGTTTGAACGCCGGTATTCCAGCGAGGAAAATTTGTACATCTTCCAATTGAATCCGGCTTTCAGCTTGAATGCCGAAAAACCGCCGTACTCGACGTCGCCTTGGCCCGTGACGTAGGTGTTCTTTGCCTGCTGCGGCCGCTCGCGAATTTGCGTCAGCACCCAGCTGCCCGGGTTTGTCAGGCTGGCACTTCCATAGTCGAGCAGCGGCACACGGCCTTGAGAATAGTCATAGCGATAGTTCTGCACATTGAACTGATCCAATGTCACCGTGGTCTGGATCGGATTGTCATGCGTTGAACTCGAAGAGCCGACAAGTGCATGCAGCTTGAAGTCGCCGAGTTCATGGTCGGCATTCAGGTTGATCTGCTTGAACTTGGTGTCGAGCTTGTCGAAGCGGTCTTCAACCCGCAGATCCACGTCGTTAAATGTGCCGGACACCAAGGTGTTCTTGGAGTCGATACTCGCGTTGGTCACATTGATGTCGGCAATACCGCAGGAAGTTGCCGTGTTCGCCGCCGTGCAAGCACCACCGACACTGAAAGCCGGCGCCTCAAGATAGACCTCTTCGCGCGTCGCCTTGAAGTCGGCATAGAGCAGATCGAGACTCACGAGGGTCTGTTCCGTCGGCTTCCACTGCAACGATCCGGTCGCCCCGATGCGCTCCTGGTCGTCGGCGTAAGAGTCGAAACGCGGGAAGCGGGGGTGATAGGCCGCGTTCACTTGCGCGAGCGTCGGCCCTGCGGCTGGCGCGCTCTGGAAGCCGGGCGCAAAGGCATTGCCCGTGGCCCAGCGCACCGTACTGGTGCCGATATCTACCAGCTTGCGCTTGGTATAGGAGATCGAGGCCAACGCGCCGAAGCGGCCGTCGCCCCAGATGTTTGAGATGAGGGCTGCGCCACGTGGCGCTGCCTTCGACGCCAGGGTGTTGTAGCTGCCTTGACCTGAAGCGCTGAGCGTAAAGCCCTTGTAGTCGAACGGCCGTGCCGTCGCGAGATCGACCGTGGCGCCAAGGGAGCCTTCTTCAGTGGAGGCGTCCGGTGTTTTGCGCACAACGATGGAGTTGAACAGATCGGAGGCGAAGACGTTGAAGTCGAAAGCGCGGGCGCGATTCGTACCGCCCTGGTTGTCGGTGCCGCCGGCCGTGGTCAGCGCTTCCATGCCGTTGATGCGGACGCGGGCGAACTGCGGTCCAAGACCGCGGATCGAGATTTGCCGGCCTTCGCCGCCGTCGCGGGTGATCGCGATACCGGGGATACGCTGCACGGATTCCGACAAGTTCAGATCGGGGAACTTGCCGACGTCTTCCGCCAGGATCGCGTCGATCTGGGTGTCCTCTGAGCGCTTTTGCTTCAACGCAGCTTCAAGGCTCGAGCGATAGCCGGTGACGACGATCGTATCGATTTCGTCGGCGGCACGCGCCGGACTGGTGACCAGGGTCGCACTCATTGCCAAAGCGGAAACGCCGCATAGCAGCGCAGACACACGCGGATTGCATTTCGTAGACATGAACTTCCCCTCTCCCAAGTATCCCGCGGGCGAGCGCCTGTTGCACCCAAATCCACACGGATTGCATTTTGCAATGCTACCGGTGTCATCACAAAGCGGGATGTTTGACACCGGTGACATTCAGACTACCGGAAATTGAGCGACGGACAAGTAAATCACGTGCTGCTCCGCAGCAAGATTGCTGAAGCCATTTCGCGCTTGCGAGAAAAGGTCGACGCGTTCTTCAGCGCGCGAGCCAGCCGCCGTCCACGGGCAGAATGGTGCCATGTACGTAGTCGGCCGCGCGGGAGGCGAGGAAAACGACTGCGCCCGCCAAATCCGAAGGGTCGCCCCACCGTCCTGCGGGGATGCGCGCGAGAATATCGCGATTGCGCGTCTCATCCGCGCGCAGGGCTTCGGTGTTGTTGGTGCTGAAATACCCTGGCGCAATGGCGTTTACATTGATCCCCTTCCCGGCCCACTCGTTTGCCAGCAGCCGTGTGAGCCCGGCGATCCCGCTCTTGCTCGCGGTGTAGGACGCTACGCGGATGCCGCCCTGAAAGGACAGCATGGATGCGATATTGATGATCTTACCGCCGCGACCGACCATGTCCTTGGCAACGGCTTGCGCCAAGAAAAAAGCGACTTTGAGATTGACGTTGATGACGTCGTCCCAGTCGGCTTCGGAAAAATCCAATGCATCCGCACGGCGGATGATGCCAGCGTTGTTTACCAGGATGTCGATGGACCCGAAGGCGCTCCTTGCCTGCGCGAGGATGTCAGCAATTGGCTTGGTCGAACCCAGGTCCGCCTGTACGCCCAGGAATCGCCGCCCGGTGGCGCGCACGTCCTTCTCCGTCTCCAGGGCTGACTTCCGGCTAACGCCGACAACATCGGCACCCGCCTGCGCCAAGGCGAGCGCCATGCCTCGACCGAGACCGGTGTTGGCCCCGGTGACAAGAGCCACGCGGCCCGAGAGATCGAACAGATTGCTCATATTTTGCCTATTTGAGTTGGCAAATATCCAACACGTTCATGTCTGTGTAGTCGAGATTCTCACCGCCCATCGCCCAGATAAAGCTATACGCGGAGGTGCCGGATCCCATGTGGATCGACCATGGCGGCGACATCACCGCCTCCTCGTTCGCAACAACGATGTGTCGCGCCGCATCCGGCTCACCCATGAAATGGAACACACGCTCATCCGGCTTGAGGCCGAAATAGAAATACACTTCCGAGCGGCGATCGTGCAGATGCGGCGGCATCGTGTTCCAAACGCTGCCGGTCTTCAGGATCGTGAGGCCCAACAGAAGCTGCGCGGACTTACACGTGGCCGGCACGATGTACTGATAAATCGTGCGCTCGTTCGAGGTGGCAAGTGAACCGCGTTCCAACGGAACCGCGGACTCAATTGATATCTTCTTCACCTCGAAGCGCGCATGGGCCGGCGTACTGGCAAGATAAAATCGCGCCGGCGCCTTCGCGTCCTTCGATGCGAACGTCACGTCGACGCTGCCCATTGGAACATATAAGCCGTCGCGCGGCTTGAGGGTGTGCGACGTGCCATCGACAGTGACAATGCCATCGCCTTCACCGACATTGATCGCGCCCAGTTCACGGCGTTCGAGGAACGGCGCGCCCGCCGCCGACGCCGGCGCGTCCTGCACCGGCAGTTTCACAGGCTTTGTCACGGGAGCGGCACCGCCGACGACAAAGCGCTCGTTGTGGCAGTAATTGAGCGCGACCTGATCAGGAGCAAAGAGCCCGGTCATGAGATAGCGATCGCGTAGCGACTGATTGTCGACACCCCGCATCATGTCGGGATGGGTCGCGTGATAAACCTTCCGGAACATCTTGCGCCTCCTGCGTAATACCTTGGAAGTAACCGGTGTCAATTGATGTTGCAAGGGCTTTGCCACTCCGGGCTCTAACCCAGCGGCGGTGCCGTGGACGCGCGGACGACGAGATTGGGCACAACCTCTGTCGAGTGATGTGTCGTTGGACGTACCAGCCGGCTCGCGGCCATGGACCCGACACTGCGTATCGGCACATGTACGGTCGTCATGGTGGGCCAAACCCGTGTCGACAGCGCACTGTCGTCATAGCCGACGACCGATAGATCCCGCGGCAATTCCACGTTCGCATCACGCGCCGCGCGATAGACCCCCGCTGCCATTTCGTCATTTCCGGCAAAGATCGCCGTCGGTCGCGGCTTCAGCGCCAGAAGCCTGGTCGCGCAGGCATAGCCTGACTCAAAGGTGTAGCTGCCCTCCGCAATGTACTTCGCCGGCACATCGATCCCGCGTCCGCTGAGTTCCTGAATGAAACCGCGGCGGCGCTCATGGGCGGACCGGAACGACAAGGGTCCGGAGATGTGGCCAATGGTCTTGTGGCCGAGATCAGCCAGATGCTGCGCGGCCTCGCGCCCGCCGATGTGATCGTTGGTCACCAGCATCACGCCAGGCTCATCCAAGGATACCGAAGCAATGCGCACATAGGGACATTCGAGTTCGCGCAGCAGCGCGGCCAAGCGTTCGTCTTCGGAGATGGAGGGCGGCAACACGGCGCCGAATAGCTTCTGGCGTTCAACGAACGACCGCATTTCCGTCAGGAACTCGGGGTGTGCGCGATCCGCTGGACGCAACACAAGTTGCAGGCCCGTGGTTGCCAACGCATCGAGAATGCCGCGTTGCAGGTCAATGATGTATTGCGGACTTGGATTGTCGTAGATCATCCCCACCAGGAACGACTTCCGAGACGCAAGCCCGCGCGCCATCGGATCCGGCGTGAAGCCGTACTTCGCAATGATGAGTTTGACTTTCTCCCGGGTCTCCTGGTGGACCAGCGGGGATTCATTAATGACGCGGGAGACGGTCTTCTTCGATACCCCAGTCAACCGGGCAATGTCGTTAATCGTGGGGCGCTTGCCGTTGAAGTCGGCCTTCGCAGCCGGCTTCGACACGCCGGTTTTCTTGCTGCCACGCGGCATGGGGTTCTCCTCAGATTGCGCCAGTCTCCCGGCGCAGCGGACCGTGGTCAAGGGCGCAGCTACTCTAAGTAGGTGTTACCGCGGAACACCGGGCGCTCCTTTGCCTTTCCGCTGCCACAGTCTCTGCACATGCTTACGCCACGCAACCTAGGACACCTCATGCGCCTTGTCGCCGCTTTGTGCCTCTCTTTCATCGGTTCCGTGCCAGCGTGGGCAGCCGCCGATACGCTCAACGTCAAGGAAGGACTTTGGGAAACGACCACCACGGTCAAAATGGGTGGGCTGCAATTGCCGCCGGAGTTGCTTCAAAATCTCCCGGAAGAACAGCGCGAGCAGTTGCAACGCCTTGACGGGCGCCCGCGTGTCGATCGGGCATGCGTCACGCGGCGGGACATTCAAGAAGCGTTCGAGCGCTTCGACAAGCAATCCGCCTGCACCCGCGACATGATCACCTCATCACCACAGGTTCTTGAAGCTAATGTGACCTGCACCGGCCTGCTCGCCGGTACGGGCATCGCCCGGGTTGAAGCGCCGTCGTCAAATCGCGTGCAGGGCCGCGCTGAGTTGCACGGATTGCTCGCCAATGTCTCCGTTGCATTTGAGGGACGCTGGCTCTCGAATGCTTGTCGCAGCCTGACAAACTAAGGAACTAGGACGTCGCGTAGCGCTGAAAGGCCCGATCGAAACGGGCGCGCGGTGAAGCAGGATCCACGGCCTCTGTCGATGCGATCTTTGCGCGGCCCGAGTTGCACCACACCACGCTGTCGTCCCGATATTCGTAGTCCACGGCACGATCATCGAGCAGCGCGACCGTTGGCTGTTGGCCGCTTTCCTTCAGCCATTGGAACACGGCGAACATAGCCAGTTGATCGATGCCCCATCCCAGCATGTTCTTGCTGTAGAAGTGCGCGATGTAGGCCGCGATCAAGCGGAAATAGCCCACGGCCTTTTCGGTCGGCGCGACTCCGACAATGGCGGCGTTGAATTGGTTCCAAGGCTCGAACCGGCCAGGACGCACGCGCAAGGCGACATCCGCCGTCCCGCGCGCGTTGAACAGTTCCGCCGGATCGCGGTTGATCAGCCCGTCGACATCCAGCAACCACAACTCACGCGGATAACGTTGAATGTGCTGCAGCAGCCGAACAAATCGCGCCGCGTGGAAATAACCGCGGGCGGTCATGATATCGGCGCGATCTCGCGGATTCATTTCCTCCGATGAAGCGGAGACCACGAGGCCGAGCTGCCCCGTGATCTCCTGCGCCTCTTCGCGCTGCGGCGACGTCGTGTCCATCAAATGCAAATGCACAGCGGCACCGGGCCGCTGCGCGCCCAACGACCGCAACAGGGGTCGCCCGAATTGCAGATAGTATTGATAGTCGCAGGCCAGATAGATGACCGGTCCAAGTTGCTCTGGCACCGCGCCGTATTCCACCGGCGGAAACGCCGCAGCAATATCCATGTCGGACATCCGCTCCAACGCCTCGTAGACGTCCGACTTGAAGGTCACGTTCGTCCAGACGTGACGGCCGAGCATGGGATTAATGTGCGCGAGGAGCTGGTCTACCGCACCCCACTGCTTGGCGGCGAACAACGCCATGCAGCGGTGCATCACCGAAGGCACCGTCACGGACGGCCCGGTGATCGCCTTTTCCGTCAGACGTAGATACTCGCGGAGCTCAGCCTTGGCGTAACGAAAGAATAGGTCGTCGAGACTCGCGCCGTGATACGGCAGCTGACGGTGCTTGATGCGTTCGTGCCATTCCTTATGGGGAATCAGTTGCTCAAGCACTGGAAGTGCTGAGTCCACCTCATCTCCCGCGCGCTTCAAAAGCTTCGCGAGGTCCGCCACCGCGGCGGCAGGTTCAGCAGCCCACCGGTCGGTAGCGGCTTTGATTTCAGGAAGCGAGACGGCGGCCATGGGCCGATAAAATCAGGTCGCCCCCGAGACGTCCAGAAAGAACCTCGTTTAGCGCGCGCCCACGGACTTCAACGCTGGGACGTCCTGCGGCTCCACTGCGCGCAAGACGTAATGCAGCAGAACGGACAGCGACGCATCGAGCGAGTGCCCCATGGTGTCGACCACGAGGTCGGGCGTCTGCGGCGGTTCCCACGGCGCAGAGATGCCGGTGAACTCGCGCACGATGCCGTCGCGCGCCTTTGCATAAAGACCCTTCACGTCACGTGCCTCACACGTTGCAAGGTGGGCGCTGATGTGAACGTCATGGAATGCCGGCCCGACGATCTCGCGCGCCCGCGACCGGTCCGCTTCCGATGGGGAGATGAAAGCTGAGATCACGATCGTGCCCGCGTCGGCGAACAGTCGGGCGACTTCGGCAACGCGACGGAGATTCTCGGTACGATCCTCGGCGCTGAAGCCCAGATCGGCGTTGAGACGCGAGCGGATGTTGTCGCCATCGAGTACGTAGGCGGACATCCCGCGGCGGAACAACTCACGCTGCAAAGCCATCGCCAGGGTGGACTTGCCCGAGCCCGACAGCCCCGACATCCAGATGACCGCGCCGGTATGCCCAGCCGCCCGCGCCCGTTCGTCGGGCGTCACGGACTGGGGTACGGCGGTGATATGCTTCAGGATGGCGTTCATTCCAGGTCCTCGATAACAACTCGGTCGTTCGGTCCCTATGATGGTTATTTGGGCCATGCAGGCCGGCCCGTCATCCCATGGGGAGGCTGGTCTCGGGGATCGGGGGGGAATGAGAGAATTTCCTTTTCACGCAGGCCGTTCCCGGAGAGTTTTCGACCATGAGCATCCTTCGCGAGATCCCGCCCCTCGACGTGCATGTCCCGGTCGTCATCGTCGGCGCCGGCGCCTGCGGCTGCGTGGCGGCCCTGGCGGCCAAAGCCGGGGGTGCGGAGGTGGTGGTGCTGGAGCGCGATGCCCGTCCGCAAGGGAACACCGCCCTGTCCGGCGGGCAGATCCCCGGGGCGGGAACGCATCTGCAAAAGGCCGCTGGGATCGAGGACACCCCTGCCCTGCTGGCCGGCGATCTGATCGCGAAGGCGAAGGGGAAATGCGATGCACATATCGCCGAGCGCATCGCGGCGGAGTCTGCAAAGACCGTCGACTGGTTGGTGGAGACACATGGGTTGGCGTTGTCGTGCATGACGGGGTTTCGGTATCCCGGTCATTCGGCGGCGCACATGCATAGTCCGCCGCACCAGTCGGGCGCGGATCTGCTCGCGGGCCTTGTCAATGCGGTCGAGCGCGCGGGCGTCGACATCGTGTGTTCCGCGACTGTCACCGCGCTCTATGCCGATGACGGCGGCTTCATTCAGGGCGTACAGATCGCGCGGCCGGACGGTGCGATCGAGCACATCGGCTGCGACGCGCTCGTGCTCGCGTGCAACGGGTTCGGCGGGAACGCCGAGCTTGTGCGCAAGTACATCCCGCAGATCGCCGATGCGCCTTACTTGGGTCATGCGGGCAATCGAGGTGACGCCGTGATCTGGGGTGAGGAGCTTGGCGCCTCGTTGAAGGACCTCGGTTCGTTTCAGGGACACGGCGCCGTGTGCATGCCGTCGATGACGCGGCTCGGGTGGGGCACGATGTCGGAAGGCGGCATCCAAGTGAACATCAACGGGCAGCGCTTCTCGCATGAGAACACCGGGTACTCGGAGCAAGGTTTGAAGATCCGCAGCCAGCCCGGCGGGAGTGCGTGGGCGATCTGGGACTCACGCTGCGAGGCGTCCGTCGCCGCCATGCACAATCACATCGACTGCTGGTCGCAGGGTGCGATCAAGCGCTTCGACACCACGGCGACGCTCGCGCAGTTCATCGGCTGCGACGAAGCGGCCCTCGTCGCGACGCTCAAGGACGTAAGCGAAGGGCGATGCGCCTTCGGTCGCAACTTTGGCGGCAAGCCGCCGCTGCAAGCGCCGTATCTCTGCGCCAAGGTCACCGGCGCGCTGTTCCACACGCAAGGTGGGCTCGAGGTCGATACGCAGGCGCGGGTTCTGCGGAACGACGGAACGCCCTTCCCCAACCTGTTCGCCGGCGGCGGCGCAGCGCGGGGACTGTCAGGCCCGTCGGATTGGGGCTACCTCTCGGGGTCGGGCCTGTTGGTCGCGGTCAATCTCGGTCGGATCGCCGGCGAGAGTGCAGCCACCCTCGTCCGGCGAACTTAGTTAGACCGAGAACGTCAGCATCTTCGAGCCGAGCAGACGGCCGAAGGTGAGCGCCGGTGTGACGCACATGCCACCGCAATGCGAGCGGCCCATGGTGGCGGCGGAGCCAATGATCTCACCGGCAGCGTACAGGTTCGGGATCGGCCTGCCGTCCTGTTTGATGACGCGCAGTTCCTTGTCCACGGCCAAACCGCCGAAACCCATGTACTTCCAGCTGTGCAGCTTGATCGCATAGAACGGGCCCTGGGAGATCGGCAGGGGCATGTGGGTGCGGCCGAGCTTATCTTTGCCGGCCTTCTGACCCGCGTTGTATTCCGCCACGGTGGCGACGAAGTTCTTGGCGTCGAAGCCCGCGAGCTTGGCGAGTCCTTCAAGCGTATCGGCGCTGTGGAAGAACTTCTGCTTGTTGAACAGGGCGCGGTACTGCTCATGGTCCCAGCGCTTGGGGTTCATGATCGAGGGCGCAGCATTGAAGATTGGCTCGTCGAACACGACCCAACAGCAGTTCTTCGTCTGCGACTTGATCGCCTCTTCGTAGACGTCGTGGCTGGGCACGTCTTCCTGGAGGAAGCGCTTGCCTTCCGTATTGACGAAGATCTCGAACGGCGGACGCGACGGCGGCCACGGACGGAAAATCTGGAGCATCGGGCTCGGGTAGTCGTCGTCGGACAGAATGCCGCCGAACAGCGGGGCATGCAGATCGCCGCCGCGAATGTAGCCGCCCACGGACACGCCGAGTTTGATGCCCTCGCCCTGGCTGTAGGGATAGGAGTCATCGTTGTAGTCGGTCAGGTGATCGACCTCTTTGAACATCACCGGGTTGCTGGCGAAGCCGCCGGCGGTCAACACGATGTTGCGGCCCATGAAGCGGCCCTTCTTGTCGCCATCGGTCTCCACGCCGATCACCGCCCCCTTGCTGTCGGTGATGAGCTTGGTCGCCTTGGTGCCGGTGTAGACAGTGACGCGGCCGCTATCGATCTCCGGCTTGATCTGCTTGTCGAGTATCTCGAGGATCGAAAGCCCGCCTTTCGGACCCCAGGCGTAACGCTGACGGCTGTATGGCTCGTGGGTCGTGCCGGTTTCCGGATGGTTCGCGCCCACGGTCAAACCGTTGTCGGTGAGCCAATCGAACGTGGCGCCGTTGCCCTCCACCGCCAATCGGGTGATCTCCGGGTTCGCGGTGTTCTTGCTGATGCGCATGATGTCGTCGTAGTGGATCTGCGCCGTGTCATCGATGCCCTTGGACTTCTGCAGCTTGGTGCCGGCAGCAGACATCTGACCCGAGGACAGGAACAACGTACCGCCCAGTTGGCCGGCCGCCTCGATGATAAGGACGCGACCGCCGCGCTTGCCGGCGAAGATCGCCAAGGGCATGCCGGCATTCCCGCCGCCCACCACGATCACGTCATAGGGCTTCTGCGCCCCGGCCGACTTCTCCGCGGCGTTCGCCGGCGCTGTGCTCATGCCGACGACTGCGGCCGCGGCGCCGGCGCGCTGTAGGAGCGCCCGCTTCGACAGGCCGCGCTGCTTTTGCTGGTTCTTCTCCGGCGACGTTCTGACGCGCATTGGCGTGCTCCCCACGACTTACGATCGGGACGAATCCCGAGAGAGTTCAAGTTGCTAGAGGCCCCCGCGCGAGTCAATCCACGACCCTGAAAACCGTGATTGGAATGCAATTTGGTCCATTCTATGGACCTAACAAAAAGCCTCTTTTCCATTTGAAGTCGGAATTTTCTGCATATACCGTACTATACATTACATCATCGGTTCTTATTGTGAACCGACGGGGAACTCCCGGCGCATCATCAGGGGAGATGACGTCATGGCGACACCGAGCCTTCAATCTCTGGAACGCGGTTTGGCAATCTTGAAAGCGCTGAACCAGATCCCGGGGATGGGCATCGACAGTCTGGCCGCTATGCTGCAGCTCTCGCGGGGCACCACCTATCGTCTGCTGGAAACATTGCGTCGCGACGGCTACGTCGCGCGCAACGGTGGCCGCGGCAAATACGCGGTGACGGAACGGGTGCTGTGCTTGAGCGATGGCTGCCGCGCGGGCAACACCCTGCAGGACCAGGCGAAGCCGGTTTTGGACGACCTCTCGGCGCGCTATCGTTGGCCGGTGGCAATTGCGACGCCGGATAGCGTCGACATGGTGTTGCGGGTCACCACCGATCACAAAACCCCTTATGTAAAGCGGCGTTACAGCACCGGCAGCCGCCGCCCGATGCTGTTCTGCTCCAGCGGTCGTGTGTATCTGGCCAACTGCAATGCGGCGCAGCGCGACGCGATGCTGTCCTTGTTGCAGACTTTGCCGATCAACCAGGAGCCTTTGCAGGCGAAGCATCGCGATGAACTGGGACGCATGTGGAGCGGCATCCAGCGCGAAGGCTATTCGGCCTATGAGAGTGCCGAGCAAGTAACGACGCTGTCTGTGCCGATCTTCCAGGAAGAGAAAGTGGCCGGTGCGCTGCTGATGCGCTACTTCAGCTCCGCCATGAACGTGAGCACGGCGTGCGAGAAGTTCCTGCCGGGCCTGAAGCTGGCAGCCGGCCGCATCAGCACCGTGGCGCACTAAAGCGCGCCGCACCGCCGCTGGCCTTCCCTGGGCCGACTCCGCCGGCGCACCGCAAAACCCAACGACCCCGCCCGCGTAAATACGCGGGAAATACGCGGAAGCGTTTCGTGATACGGGGCAAGGTGGGAGCAACGCCTGTTTCCTTAAGAACAAAACAGGAACATATACCGCGACTGAGGCGTTTCGTCAAAGGTCACGATGTGTGCAGAGCTGTACGGCCATAAGGGTTATGTTGGCGTCGCCGACGTTAACGATGGGCCAGCGCATGTATCCCACAAGACCCGTCGCCCACGATTCGATCCCCCACTCCTGCATCTGTCGATAGAGCGTCCCTTAGGTCGCGACGGGCCTGATCCCTACCTTGCTGGGCGAGCCATTATGCATCGCCAATCTCTTGGAGAGTCTCCCATGAAGTCGCTTCGCTCCTCGCTGGCGCTTGCAGCCACACTGATCGTCATCGCGGTCAATGCGGTCGCGAATACGCTGCGCATCAATGGCTATGCCACGGGGCAACTCTCCGACATGAACCCGACGGGATTCACCCCCGCGGGGTGGGTCTTCGCCATCTGGAGCCTGATCTACGCGGGACTGCTGGCCTATTCCGTCGCCTGCGGATTTGCATCGGAGCAGATCAAGACGCGCGCGCAGTCAGTCCTTGTCCCATATTTGGTGAGCGCATTCGCCAACGTCGCCTGGCTGCTGGCCTGGCACTATCGTCAGGTGAACCTGAGTTTCCTTTTTATGCTGGTGATCCTCGGAAGCTTGATCAGGATCTACACGCAACTCCGCAAGCAGGCTCGGCCGACGCTGGCCCAGCGGGTCCTCGTAGACCTGCCCTTCAGCCTCTATATCGGCTGGATCACCACTGCGACGCTGGCCAATCTGGGCGCCGTCTTCTTTGCCGAACAGTTCTACCCGGCGGGCCTCGTCATGGATCAATGGGCCCTGGCCACGGTGGTGCTGGCGGTGGCGATTTACGTCGGCGTGGGCGTCTTCACACGGGACATTGTCTATTGCGCCGTTTTCGTTTGGGCATCGATCGGCATCGCGCTGAAGCCCACCGGCATTAGCGATCCCGTGAAACTGGCCGCCAGCGCCGGGACGGCCGTGTTGAGCATTACCATCCTGTGGATCATCGCCATGTGGTTAGCGAACCGTTGGCATCATCGGACCAAACCGGCCTAGGCCATCCCGCGCGCGCGGCACGAAGAGCGATAGCGCCGTTGCGCAATGGGATCTTTTCCTCCCTTCGTGTGCCACTGGATTTCGCAGCGCGGGCGGCGGACTATGGTATGACGTTTGCAATCGTCCGCTTTGAGGAGTCCCGCGCCCATGAAACCGATTTTGCTCGCCGTGATATCGGCGCAGGTCTTCGCTTCCGTTGCGTTCGCGCAGACGGACGAGGAGACGCTGAAGGCCGGGAAGCGGCAGTTCCGAAGCTGCCAGGCCTGCCACGGTCTTGAGAAGGGCGACAATCGCCAGACCGGGCCGACGCTCAATGGGTTGTTCGGCCGCAAGGCCGGCGCTGCGGCGGACTTTGCGTTCTCCGACGCGATGAAGGCCTCGACGATCGTGTGGTCGGACGAGACGCTCGATCAGTTCCTCGCCAGTCCGCAGCAGGCGATCCCCGGAAACAAGATGGCGCTGGGGGCGGTGAAGGATCCGGAGCAACGCGCGCAGCTGGTGGCGTATCTGAAGAGCGCAACTGCGCCGTAGTACGACGCAGGCAGCGCCGCGAAAAGCAAACAGCCCGGGGATTGTCCGGGCTGTTTTTTTGTCTCGCTGCGGTGGCGGTTACGCCGGCTTGGTGCCGGTGAGGTCACCGAAGGCGCCGCCCGGCTTGGCTTTGGCAGTAACGCTGGTGAAGCCGGCGTCGCGCAGAGCCTGCGGGAAGTCGGTGGCGCGGTACTGGAGCGACCAGACCTCGTTGTTGTAGCGGTGGTCCTGCCACACGCTCGCTTTCTGCATCAGCGACTTCGGCGCCTTGAAGTCGTCGTTGCCGGCGGTGACGAAGTCGATCGGGTGATATACACCGCCCGGACGCAGCACACGGAAGGCTTCCTTGGCGATCTTCTTGGTCGCAGAGGACGTGACTTCGTGGTGCAGGATGTAGCTGGTGACGAGATCGAAGAAGCCGTCCGGGAACTTGGTGTCTTCCGCCAGTCGCTGGGCGTAGTTCACGTCCAGGCCGAGCTTCACGGCGCGATGATGCGCCCAACGGACCTGCGGGCCACCGACGTCGATGCCCCACACTTCCGCATCCGGGAAGCGTTCCTTCAAGGAAGCTGCGAGCGAGCCCCAGCCCGTGCCCATATCGAGAATGCGCTTCACTTCGCCATCCTTCGGGATGGGCATGTCCTGCGCCATCTTCAGGTGACGTTCCTGGTGGTCGTTCCACAGGTTGGCATTGGCGCGGCCGAAGTGCTTGGAGCCGAACGCCGAGATCGCACCGGCGAGCGGATGGCCGACGTAGCCGGCCGGCTGAATGTGGATTTCGTACCGGGTGTACTCCGGCACATCCATCTCCGGGTTCAGCTCGAGCTTGCCCGGGCCCATGCGGTCGGTCTTCTCGAGTTCGGCGAGAACCTCGTCGGCCTGACCGTCGAACGAGTCCTTGATCGCGGCCCACATGAGTTGCTGGCCGCTAATCCAGGTGCGCGCCTTCATGGCGAAGCGCGGGTCCTTCATCGACATTTCCCAGGCGGTCTTCAGGTCCCAGTTCGGGTCGACTTTCACGCCCTGCTCAGCCAAGGTTTCCGCCACCTCTTCCTCGAGGCCGGGATACTGGTTGTTCATGGCGAGACGGAAAGAGCCGTAGAAGTCTTCCGCGGACTGGCGGTCCAGCGTCGGCATGCGGGTGGAATACCGCTGACGCATGTCTTCCGGCATCTTGTACGGATCGAAGACGTTCTGACGGGTCGCGGCTTCGGCGCTCTTGCCGCTCATCAGGGTTGCCATGCCGGCGATGCCGCCGGCGATCGGAAACAGATCACGACGCTTCATGTTGCTTCTCCCTAGCCCTGTTCTTTGAGCGGCTTCAGCGAGCGGCCGAGCACGCCGTACACGCGACGTGCCATCTCGACGCGCTGCGCTTCCCAGGCCTTGTCCTCTTCCGGCGAGGATTTGTAGGCCTCGATATTCGCCGTGGTGGCCGGGATTTTCTTTTCGGCAAGCTTCTCCGCGATCAGCTGACGCTGGCGCGTCGCCCAGATTTCGCCGCCGAGGGCGAGCGACACCGTGACGAGATTGTCGATGTGGGGGCTGCCCAGCCACACCTGTTCTTCCGTGTCGGACTTAAAATAATCCGTCGCGTATGTCGGCTTGCCGCCGACCTTCGCCTCGACCTTTGTTTTGCCCGCGGGCATCTGCCGTCTCCCTCACTTATGGTTCACATCGTGGAACCGCGAATCTAGATATATTATACGTGTGAACGGCTGGTGGCATCTACAGTCATTCTAAATTCCATAATGTGGAATAACGTGGGCGTGTTCGCATCAGGAGAACACACCCTGATTCAATCAGTTAGTCGCATTTCGGCGGCGAACCGGCCTCCACTTCGCCACAGAATGCGCCTATGCCGGACCGTCGAGAAACTCGCGGTAAATCTGGCCGACGGCGTCCACCGCCAGATCGAAGATCTGGTGCGGCAGCTGCGGCACTTCTAGGACTTTTTTGACGTTGGGGAACACCGGGACGGCTAGGCGCGTGGTGATCTGCATCTCCTCCCCGCTCGGAATCACAAAATAGGTGGGCTGCTTGACCAGGGGAAAGCGTTTGCGCGCCTCGTAGTTGCACACGGCGTAGTAGGCGTACCAAATGTCCTTGCCCGGAATGACGGCATCGGCGGCGAGTTCAAGGCCGCGGTCGATCGACAGCATCTTGTTGCGCCCCGCCGCCCAGCGCTTCCATTCGAGCGCAAAGAAGGCGCCATCCTCGGTGATCGGCTCTTCGTGGAGCAGTTCCTTGCGCTTTGAGTCCAGGCGTTCGCCTTCCCAGAACGGGACCCCGCTGAGCACGACGCGGCGCACCAGGTCCGGGCGCTGCGCGGCCAGTTCCGGGGCGATATAGCCGCCGGTGTGGAAACCGGAGACATCGACCTGGCCCTTTTTCCCTTTGCCGTAGCCCATGTTGTCGAGGGCCTTGCCGAAGGCGTCGCAGATCGCTTCCATGGATTGCGGCTTGGGCGGCTTGGCGGACTCGCCATACCCAGGGCTATCGAAGGCAATCGCCATGCGGTCCTTGCCCAGTTCCTCCATCGAGTAGTTGAAGTAGGCGCCCGAGAACGGGTTGGGATGGAAAAACACCACCGGGGTTTTCTTGGCGTCAGCTTTCGGCGCGACGTAACGGTAGTGTATTTGGCCCCAGGTGGAGTCCGCGTAAGCCTTGCGGATCAGGCCCTTCAGCGGCGGCGGCGGCGCGCCCTTCATCGTCTCCGGCGCCAACGCGGCCAAGGCCGGCGTGGACAGCATCGAAGCGGCCAAGCTTCCCAGCAAGAATTCGCGGCGATCGGGCTGCATGCGCAACTCTCCCTAGAATTTTTCAGGTGTGGACGCCGCCGAAACGGCGTGTGACGGAAACAGTATGACCGGCTATAACCGAGTCGCGAAATCGCTCTTGGGCGCAACGAGGAACGGCTTCAAATAATGGTCTATTGCACCGCACTGCGCGTGATCTGATATCGCCATGGCGGAAGCGCGCACCCAACGTATTGCCAAGCCCAAACGCGCGAGCAGCGCCCGCGACGGCACCCAGAGCCTGCGCCGTGCGATCTCGATCCTGCGTCTGCTCTCGCAGAGCAACGAGAAAGGCCTGAGCCTGGCGGACGCGGTGCGCGGCAGCGGTTTGAACAAGGCCACGACCCATCGGATCCTCAACGCGCTGGTCGCGGAGGGTTTTGCCGGCCAAGACGGGCAGACACGCAATTACTTCCTCGGCTTCGAGTTGGTGGCCCTGGGGATCGCTGCGAACCCGCGGTACGGCATCGCGCAGGTCGCCAAGCCGTTCGTGACAAAGCTCGCGGAGGAACTGGGCGATACGGTTTATCTCTCCGTGCGCAGCCGCGACGACGCGGTGTGCGTGATGCGTGAAGTCGGCTCATTCCCGATCAAGACGCTCACGTTCCCGCCGGGGGCACGCACGCCATTGGGTCTGGGCTCGGGCTCGGTCGTGCTGCTCGCGTTCCTATCCGAGGCCGAGCGCACCCGCATCATTCGCGAGACCGTGCAGCGCCTGCAAGGCAGCGAGCAGTCGATCAGCGAAGCGGAGCTCACCGAGAACGTGAAGCGCACGCGCAAGAACGGATACGCCAGTGTGGGCAACTACATCGTGAACGGCATGCGCGCCATCGCCATGCCGATCCACGCCCCGGACGGCACCGTCGCCGCAGCTATCAGCGTGGCCTCGATCGAGCAGCGGCTCGACGGCAAGCGCCTGCAACTAGCGATCAAGGTGCTGCAGCGCGAATGCGCTGCGCTCGAGCAACGACTGCGCTCCAGCCAGATCAAGCTCGATTTCTAGCCGCCATTTCCGCCCTCGATTTCCCGGTGAGCTTGGTCCACACTTTGGCCTCGCGTTTCACATTCTGAGGTCACTATGCGGACGGTGTCAGTGCGCGCGCTGCAGCGCGGCTTGACCATCCTTGAATATTTCAACCAGCACGACGGCACCACGGTCACCGAGATCATGGGCGTGCTGGGCGCGCCGCACGCGACCACCTATCGCCTGCTTAAGACCCTGTGCGACGAAGGTCTGCTGACCAAAGGCAACGAACGCGGCGAGTACTGGCTCGCCGCCGGCGTGAAGGCGCTGAGTGAGGGATATCAATCCGAACCGTGGCTGCTGCAGGACGCGATGCCGATCATCGAAGCGTTGTCGAACCGACTGCAGTGGCCGGTGTTCCTGATGCTGCCGCGCGGGAGCCAGATGGTCGTGCGCGCCAAGAATTTCGCGCCCTCGCCGCTGATCAAAGGCGAAATCCCGACCGGCACGGCGTCAGAGATGACCGCGACCGCCGGCGGACTGGCCTATCTCGCGTTCGCGTCGCCGGCGCCCGCGATGCCTGACACTGCGGCGGTACGGAAGAAGATCGCACAGGCGCAAAAGCGCGGCCACGCGCAACTGGACGAAGCGCGCGATGATGTGCGCCAGATCGCCGTCCCGGTGCTATCGGACGCTGTTGCCTGCGGAGCGCTCATGATCCGGACGAATATGCGCGCGGCGCCGGAGCTTGGCGATCCCGAGACTATTCACGACGCTCTCGTCGCAGCCGCCGCGAAGATCGCGGTGTGCATGCCGGCGGCAGCACGCAACGCATCGCCGCTGCACGCGACGGCATAGGGAGAATACCAACATGGATCGACGGACCTTGCTGGCGGGATTGTCCGGTACCGGCGTTCTGGGCGTGTCGGCGGCGGAGGCCGCCATTCCGAAATCACACATCGCGCCGCCCAAGCAGGCGAAGACCGGTATGCGCCATCGTACCTACAGCGGACGCGTGGGGTATCTCGACGGCAAGGGCGGCGAAATGGGACGCGAGTTCTTCACCGTGACGGTGCAGCCCAGCGGCGAGCGGACGTTGCGCGCGCTGTGCGAAATGGACGACTTCCGCCTGATGCGCGACGTGACCCTGACGATCGACGCCAACTGGCAGCCGATCGACGCCTATGTGCGCATCACCGCGGAGGAACAGTTGGTGGGCGCCACTTGGTTCAAGTTCGGCGACACTACCGCGGATGCCCACGGCGTCACGGTGAAGGAAGGCAACGTCACCCAACACTATGACCTACCGAGCCGCGTGACCTCTTTCGGCACCCATCCGCTGCATAACGATTCGTGGAAGCTGGCGAGCATCCGTCAGGCCAAGAAAGGCGTAGCGGCGGGGCCATCGTTCAGCACGTCGAACATGTCGAACGGCGGCTCGGGGCCCCTGCTCCTGCCGTCGCAGCCCGGACGCATGGTGCTGGTGTATGTTGGGCCGGAACGGCTTAAGACCGATGCGGGGACTTTCGAGACGGAATACTTCCGCATGGATCTGCCGAGCATGAACGAGACCATGAAGTGCTGGGCTATGGGCGAGGACTGCGTACCGGTGCGCCAGATCCACGAGTGGCCGGACGGGCGCGAGAAGCGCTTTGAACTCACCGATCTCGAGGGCGATTACAGGTAGGGAGACAGCCATGCGCGATATCAAACTGAGCCGGCGCGATACGTTTTTTGGGGCTGCGGCGGCATCGCTGGCGGCGACGCCGGCGCGCGCCGACATCGTCGCCATCCCCGGGCTGAAGCGGGGCTATGCGGAAGGGCCCTACGGCCAGATCCACTATCGCATCGTCAAACCGGCGCGCAGCAATAAGACACCGCTGATGTGTTTGCATGCGAGCCCGTTGTCGGGCGCGGTGTACGAGGCGTGGCTTCAGGAGATCGGCAAGGATCGCTTGGCCGTGGCGCCTGATACGCCGGGCTACGGCGGCTCCGATACACCGCCGGCGCCGTTGCAGATCGGCGACTTCGCCGACGCCATGATCCGCTTCATGGACGAGATGAAGATCAAGACCACCGACGTGTTCGGCTATCACACGGGATCGCTGACGAGTGTGGAGATCGCGCGGAAGTACCCGAACCGCATCCGCAAAGTGGTGGCGATCTCCGCGCCGAATTACACGCCGGAGGAACGGGCCGTCGCGAAGGCCCGCGCGGGCGCGCCGGCCCCGACGTTCGAGCAGATGCTCGATACGACGTTGAAGGGCTTCCGCACGCAAGGGCAAGGCCTGTTCCGCGACATGCCGCCGGAGCGGTATTATGACGTTCAACTCGATCGCATGCGGCATTACCGCACGAGCAACTGGGGATTCCAGGCGGCGTATAACTATGACGTCGGCGCGATGCTGCGCCAGGTGAAGCAGCCGGTGCTGATCCTCAATCCCGAGGACGACGTCTGGGAGAAGACGCCGCGGGTGAAGGGCGACATCCAGAACGGCCACATCCACGACTTCCCGGGCTGGACCCATGGCCATCTCGATATCCATACGGCCGAGATGGCGAAGGTGGTGCGGGAATTTCTCGACGGCGGAGGGCGCTGACGGGTCTCCACCCTGCCCCAACGTCAGGCGTCGAGAAATTCGTTCAGCAGCCGCGCGGTTTCTCCCACGCCCGCGTCCCGTGCGATGCGTGCCTTTTTGACGCCGGGGATTTTTGACGCCGCGTTGTCGAGCTCGACGATGTTCGGGTCGGCTTCCTTCGCCACGCACATCACCGGATGTTTCATTCGCGGCAGGCGTGCGCCGATGTCATGGCGATCGTGGGTCAAGCCTTCGCGGATTCTCACAAAGGCGCGATCCACCATCGGTGCCTAGTCCGCCGGCGCGGACGCGGCCTGGGCCTCGCCCAGCATCGCGCCTGCCAATCCGCCCGTGGTGGACAAGGTGGCGAACGAGAGGGCGCGGCGCGATACGCCCGCATCATGGTCGACGTGAATGTCGTCAGACATTGCCGCTCCTCCCGAAAATCCGGTGCCCATCCTAGCGATTTGTGCCCGAAAATGGGTGTTTGCCTGTCCACTAAGTGAGCCACCCCTGTCCCGGGGGGCCGGATGCGGAGGAATCATGGCAACGTGGGCACTTCTTAAGATGGCCGTACCAAGGGGAGACGCGAACATGAGCAAGGAACAGGAAATGGGACGTCGTGGCTTTGTGCTGGGCGCGCCCGCGGTCGGCGGACTGATGGCAGCAGGCATCGGCGCAGCGGGTGCTGCCGAACCCGCCGCGGCCCCGGGGGCCCGCCCTGCGCCGCCGCGCCGGCCTGATCAGAAGATTACCGTGGCCGCGCTGCGCGTGCCGGTGATCGTGCCGCCAAACCCCGAGGGCCTCGCGGCAGCGCGCACGAAAAACGCCGACATCATGGTCGAAGAGATCGAGAAGCTGATGAAGGGCCCCGGGCCCAAGCCGCAGTTGATCGTGTTCGGCGTGCTGGCATTGACGTCTGCCAATCGCGCGGCGTCGGGGCTTCCAATCTCCGGCGTCGCCGTCGATCTGGAAGCCGAGCCGCTCCAGAAGTCGGTCTATGGGCCGGTGGTCGCAGCGTGCAAGCGCCACAACTGCTACGTCTCCACCAGCACCCAGGAAAAATCGGCGAAGATGCCGGGCAAGTTCTTCCACACCGGCTTCATCATGGGACCGAACGGCTTGGTGCTGCGCTCACCAAAAACCCAGGCGCCCAGCGCGCCGGAGATGTTCTACATCCGCGACGTGGCGGAGGATTATAAGAAGGCGTTCGGGCCGGATTCCATCATGCCGGTGGTGAAGACCCCGATCGGCACCCTCGGCTGTTACGTCGAAGGCGAAGCTGAGGTGCTGGAAGTGTCACGTAATCTCGCCGCCAAGGGCGCCGACATCATCGTGCACACGAGCCTGGAAGGCGACGATATCCCCTGGCTCGCCATCAAGCAGGCGATTGGGTACCAGACGCACACGTTCCTGGTGACGGGTACGTCGTCACGCTTCATCGGGCCGAAGCCCGGCGAGATCCTGCAGCGAGAGGGCTCGTCCACGGTGATCGGGCCGACCGGCAAGGTGCTAGCGCAGAAGGGCGGCAAGGAGGAAGGTGCCGCCGTCGCCGAAATCAATCTCGCCGACATCGACGATGCCAAGGCCAAGTACAGCCGCACCACCACGCCGGCGTGGAACCTCTACACCGACCTGTACAAGCGCTAGCGCGTACGGCGGCGCAGACATCAACGGGCGCGTCCTGACGGGCGCGCCCGTTTTGCTTTGTGAATAAAGGTCTGTCAGATCCGCATATCTCAACTTGTGGGCAAGTTTCCCGGAACGCCGCTCGTGCGGCTGTGATGGCATGCTAGGCTTCACGCTTCCATGTTCTGGGAGGAACACGTGCAAAAACTTGCCGCCACGATTGCATCCATTTTCGCTTTGGGCCTGACGCTGCCGATGACAGCTATGGCCGCCGAAGCCGCACCTAAATTCCAGTCGGGACAAGTTGTCGCACCGCTGTATCGCGCCAACCTGTATGTGCGCAATATCGACAGCGCGCTGAAGCTCTATCGCGACATCCTCAAGCTGAAGGTGGTGTCCGATGGGGCCTGGGACCCGAAGGAACATGGCCTCAAGACGGACGTGACGATGCGCGAGGTCATTCTCAGCGCCGGAAATCCCGCGCTCGGCAATCTCGCGCTGTATGAGATCAAGGGCCAGAAAGAGCCTGTAATGGCCGCATTCCTGGAGCCCTTCGGCCACACAGGCGACGTCGCGACCGTGTGGAGCACGAGGGATATCTGGAACATCAGCGACGAGGTGAAGAAGGCGGGCTTCGTCGTCCTGTCGCCGCCGGTCACCTTGCTCGAAAATCCAGACATGCTGGTGCAGAGCGTGGAGATGCAGTTCCGCGACGCGGACGGTTTCCTGGTGAATATCCTGCAGGGCGGCATCCGCAAGGATGCGCCCGAAGCGAAGACCGTGAAGATCCCCGATCAGAAGCCCGAAGTGATGGGCACGCGGGAGAACACCTCGTCTGAAGCGCGCATGGTGCGTTTCGTCAGCAAGGCCACGGCAGAGCCAGTCTATCCGGGCCAGCGGCTGACGCCGATGAACCGCACCACCACATTCGGGCGCGACCGCGACAAGTCGCTGCAGTTCTATCGCGACATCCTTGGCACCAACCAGTTGATGAGCAATTACTGGAAGGGCATCGGTATCAACCGCATCAAGAACGTCCACGATCTCGAGCAATGGGCCGTGATCCTGATGATGGGCGATTCCCAGAACGGCAATATCGGGGTGTATCAGCTCTACCTTGAAAAGGTCACCTTCCGGCCGCCCAATAATGCGCCGGTGCCGCAGGTCGGCGACCGCGGCCTGGTACTGGTGACGAGCGACATCCAAGGGTTGCACAAGAAGTACAAGGATGCGGGCTTCCAGGTTCTGGTGCCGCCGACGGCGGTGAAGTCGACCGGCACGACGGAAATGATGATCCGCGATCCGGACGGCACCATCGCGACATTCCGGCAGTCAACACCGTCGAAGTGACGCGACAACGCGTGCAAGACATACGGCGCCGCACAGATGCGGCGCCGTTTTAGTAGAACCGTTCCCAATCCTTCAAATTCAGCGAGGATCACATGAAGACATTCGCCGCCGTGATCGCCATGGGACTGCTGTTACCTATTGCGGCGCAGGCCCAAACCGCGACACCGACGCTGCCGAAAGTCCCGGCCGGCCAGTTGATCGCGCCGCTGTATCGCGGAAACTTGTACGTGCGCGATGCCGACAAGGCGCTAAAGCTGTACCGCGACATCCTCAAACTGAAGGTCGTGTCCGACGGACCTTGGGACCCGAAAGCTCACAACATCAACACCGACGTGAAAGTGCGCGAGGTCGTGCTGACCGCCGGCAACCCGATTGAAGGCAATCTCGCGCTCTACGAAATCAAGGGCCAGAAGGAACCGGTGATGGCGCCGTTCCTGGAGGATTTCGGGCATACGGGCGATGTCGCGACCGTCTGGGCCACCAATGAAATCTGGAACATCAACGACGATGTCAAAAAGGCCGGTTACACCGTGCTGTCGCCGCCGGTCACGCTGATGGAAAATCCCGACATGCTGGTGCAGAGCGTGGAGATGCAGTTCCGCGACTCCGACGGCTTTCTCGTGAACCTGCTCCAGGGCGGCATCCGCAAGGATTCACCCGAGGCGAAAACCGCCAAGATCCCCGATCACAAGCCCGAAGTGATGGGTACGCGCGCAGACTCGTCCAACGAGTCCCGCATTGTACCCTTCGTCGGCAGGGCGGCGGTTGAAGGCGTTCAAGACGGCTATCGGATCGCGCCGATGAACCGTACCACGACCTTTGGACGCGATCGCGACGCGTCCCTCAAGTTCTACCGCGACACGCTGGGCTTGACGCAGCTCATGAGCAATTACTTGAAGGGTGTGGGCATCAACCGGATCAAGAACGTCCACGGCCTGGAGCAATGGGCGGTGATTGCGATGCCCGGCGATGTCGGTAACGGCAGGATCGGCATCTATCAGCTCTATCTCGAGAAGGTGAAATTCCGCGGGCCCAACACGGCGCCGGTGCCGCAGGTCGGCGACCGCGGCCTCACGCTGGTGACCAACGACATCCAGGGCTTGCACAAGAAGTACAAGGATGGCGGCTTCCAAGTGCTGACGGCGCCGGCCCTCGTCAAAGGGACCGGCGCAGTGGAAATGATGGTGCGCGATCCCGACGGGAATATCGCCACCTTCATCCAGGAAACGCCGTCGAAGTAACGCGACGACGCGTGCGAGACAAACGGCGCCGCAGGGATGTGGCGCCGTTCTTGCTTTGGAGAAGCACAGAAGCGGGCAACAGCCTCAGGCTGTCACTCCGGCGAACGCCGGGGTCAACTCATCAACATGCACCTGGCGGCACGGATCGCTCTGCTCGTGCGCATCGAGGAGTGGAACCCGGATCTTCGCGCTGACGCGCTTCGTCCGGGATGACAATCTGTATTGTGGGGAGGATCTTGCCCTAACCTTTGACGTACTTCGCCGGGATGAGGCCGGCGTCGGCCATGCGTTTGACGGCGAGGTTCAGCTTCGGGGCGTTGACCTCGGGGGTGATGCGGCTTTTGACGGGGTCGCCGCCTTCCACGTAGGTGTTCACCGGATACATGCTGATGGCGTTGTAGATGTCGCGGCAGATCTCGACGCGCATGCGCGAGAGATAGTTCACGTCCGTGAGGCCGCGGGATTGCGGTTCGACGATGTCGGGATTGGCGCGGCGCTTGCGCAAGGATTCCACGTCGATATAGGCCGCGCATTGACCGGAGGCACCGTCGGCAAGTTCCGCCAGCACCTCGCCTTCCCAGTCGACGATCCGGGAGCCGACCTTCATGGACTTCTTGCCGATAGCGTAGGTCCCGTTGGTCGAGGCCAGGTAGATCAAATTCTCAGCGGCGCGGGTGCGCTTCACGGATACGTCGCACAGCGCCTCGCCGGTATCGTGCAGGAGCACCTCCATCCCGCGCAGGGTGAGCATGCGCGCAAGCTCCGGGAACATGAGTTCCATGCTGGGCATCATCGCGATATTGCCGAGTTCGGTGCGCGCCACCGGGAACGCGCCTTCCAGGCCAACCGTGTCGAGGAACTTGTCCCAGAAGTCGTGGGGCGAAAACGAATGATAGGTGTGGATACGGTAGTACTTGAGCGCAACATTGCCGGAGCGATCGAGCAGGAAGGACGTATTGAAGTAGCGCCCAGGAAACTTCGCATCGCGGGTGTAGGCGTGGCCACCGATGAAGATCTTATGCTTTTGGGCAAGCTTCTGGACCTGCTCGATCTCAGGACCCGGAAAGTCGAGCACGCCGCGCATGTCGTCTCCGGGGCCACCCAACATGTTTTCCGGAAACAGGATCAGATCCGAGCGGCGCTCCATCGCCAGGACGATCTGCTTCTCGAAACTCTCCATCGACTTGGCCAGAACCGCGCGGGTGTCCTCGATGGTCTTCGCGGCTGCATAGCTGGGCAGCGGCATCTGCGCGCAGGTGAGAACCCAGGGCGCGATGGTGGTATCCGGCATCTTTGGTGTGGCGGGACTGCGCTTCTTCGACTCCGCAGCCCTGGCCGTTGACGCAAGCGGCAGCGCCGCCACGGAGCCGATCAATCCGCGTCGTGTCGTCTTGCCCATCGGCTTTCTCCCCTTGCAGCGGCTTAGTTGCCGCCCATCCCCTGCATCTTCTGGCCGGAGCGCATGAGCGTGTGCCACGCCTTGCTGCCGGTGAAACGTGTGCCCATGATGTCGCCGCGCTTCTTGTCGCGGCTGTGGGTGTAGATGGTCTCCCCCTTGTAGGCCCACTGCAGAGCGCCGTCATCGGTCTTCACGATCCACCAATTGCCGATCGGCTTGTCGCTGGCCGTGGCGAGGACCGGCTGCCAAAAGGTCTTGATGCACTCCGCATCGCAGGTGGCGGGCGCACCGAGGTTCGAGCGGCGCGCCTTATTGGCAGCCTCCGTGAAGGCATAGATGGTGAAGCCGTCCTTGTTGGCGAGAAGTTCGCCGGCGTCGGAAGCCTCGTAAGTGACCCACGACGGCACCGGCGGCGCGGGCTCGACCACGGCGGCGTGCCAGATGCGGTCTTTGCCGTCGCCGCGGGTTTCTGTCGCGGCGAGATCGCCGGCGTAGCTGTAGAGCGCCTTGCCCTGATAGGCCCACTGGCGCGATCCGTCCCCACGGACCACGACGGACCAATCGCCCTTCGAGAGGGCGACCGACGGCGCCGGCACAGGCTTCCATGTCGCGAGGCAGGCCTTGGTACATGCGGAGGTCAGATCGAACAGGCCGACGGTCTTGGCGGAGGCATCCGCCACTTGACGCGGCTTCAGCTTGTCGGTGTCGGCGGTGTAGAGCGTCATGTCGTGCGCATCGATCAGCACGCGACCAAGATAGCTGCGGCCGATAGCGATCTCCGGCGGGGTCGCCATATCCTGACCGGCGACGAACCATGCCTCACCAGCGCCGTCCCCGAAGGACGTGCCGGGCGCGGCATCCTTGACGTAAGTGTAGAGCGCCTGGCGCTTGTAGGCCCATTGCTTGCCGTTAGAGCGTTCAATCAGCGTCCAGGCCGGCGCCACTTTCGCGGCCGGCTCGGCAGCAAGCACCGCCGGCCACACGTCGATACAGCCGGCCTTGCAGTTCGACACGCCCACATCGTCGCGCGCGTAGGTGTAGAGGGTCATGCCCTTCTGGTCGGTGAACACGACGCCGGCGCCAACCTTCTTCGCCTGAATCTCCGGCGGAAGACCGTCTTCGGCAACCGCGCTGTGCGCTGCAAAGAGTGCCAGCGCGATGATAAAGCCGCGCATGACTACACCAGGATTTCGCTGATGGGCTTGGTGGTGCGGAGCGAATTCACGCCCCAGCTTTCGATCGGCATCCCCATCACGCGCATGCAGGTGAAGCCGACGCGGGTGACAGGATCGCCGTTGCCGACGACATGCAGGCCGGTCTTGATGCGACCGCCGGCCTTGCCAAAGGTCATGACCGGGATGTTGTCGACCGAGTGGATGCGGGCGAAGCTGGTTTCGCTGTTGGCGAACATCAGCATGTTGTCGAGCAGCGTGCCCGCCCCCTCGCGCACGTTCTTGAAGCTCTCCAGGAACGTGGCGCAGGCTTCCATGCTCTTGCAGTTGAACCAGAACGCGGTCGGCTGATAGCCGAGCTTCGGGTCCGCCTGCTCCTCGTGGGTGAGCACATGGTGGGTGTAGGTCTCACCCTTACGGCGAACGCGGGAGAAGTTGTCGTTGTAAACCATGTTGAAGACACGGGTCTGGTTGCAGGCCACCGCCATCACCAAGATGTCTGTGAGGATCTTGTGGGTCGCCATGACCGTGTCGATCTCGACCGCGAAGGCCTGACGCTCGACCGCATTCTCCGGCGGCGCCGGCGGCACGCGGCAAGCGTCGTTCGCGGGGGGCTTCTCGAGCTGGAGCGCGAGCTGGCCTTCGAGTTGTCGGATGGAGGTGAAATATTCATCCAGGCGCTGCTGATCGACGGCGCCGAGGGACTTGATGAGTTGTTGCGATTCGTCCTGAATGCCCGAGAGCACGCTCTTGCGCACCATCACGCGCGGATCGGGCTTGAAGTCGCCCTTGTTCGGATCGGCGAATTCCGGACCGAACATGCGGGCATAGAACGCGACAGGCGAGGTTTCGGCCGCGGCGCGGCTGAAGGTGTTGCGCGCGGTGTAGGTCTCGCGCGGATTGCCCATGCTGGTGAGGTCGATGTTGCGGAACCGGGTGCCGCCGCCGACCGCATCGGCAATCAGGAGATCGAATGTCGGCGCCGGGATTTCGCCGCTGCGCGACGGGACCGCGCCCGAGCGCGAGCCAATCCAGCCGCTTTCGTGCGGATAGTTGGAGCGCCCATCGAGCGGCGTGTTGAATCCGCCGAAATAGTTGATGTAGTCGCGATGGGCGTTGAGCGGCTTGCACTCTTCCAGGAACTCGACCGGCCCGACAGACGTGCGTTCCTTCACCGCATAGCCCGGCGTATGGCCCATGCCCCAATACCATGTGCCGAAGCGCACCGGGATCGGCGCGCCGGAGGCGAGTGCTTCGCCGTGATCGTCGAGGAAGCAATCGAACAACGGCAGGGCGACGGTGAGCGCGCCGCCGCCGAGCATGCCGCGCAGGATGGAACGGCGCGCGATCTGGCGTTTAATGAGAAGGCTCATGGCGTCATCTCCCGTTGCGCGGAGGCCGTGGTGGGGGTGCGCGGCGACACGGCGAAGAAAGCGTCGGACTGGACAATGTTCTTCAACAGGGCCGTGTATTTGTAGCCGTCGGCGGCGAAGCGCTCCTGCAGGTAGGCGATCATCGGCTGTTCCGGCTTCGACGGCACGCGGCCGATGCCGTAGGCATACAGTTGGTTGACGACACAGGCAGCAGCGGCAGCGTTGTCGTGCAGCTCCTTTCCGAGACCTGCCGTGTCCGTGAACTTCTTACCGTCGAGATCGCCGGTCGGGTCGATGGGCACATCCTGCTCGACAATGCGTAGCTGGCCGGCACCGTCGAACTTCTCCATGCCCAAGCCGAGCGGATCGGTGAGCTTGTGACAGCCCGCGCAGGCCGGCTGTTCGGTGTGGGCGCTCAAGCGATCGCGGGCGGTTTTCATAGGCGAGTTGGGATCGTTGAACTTTGTGAAGTCCACGTCCGCCGGTGGATCGGGGATCTTCTGGCACAGCAGAAGCTCGCGCACGGCCTTGCCGCGGATCGTCGGCGAGCTGCGGCCCGGATGGGAATGCAGGGCGGTGAAGCTGATCTGCGACTGAATGCCGACGCGCGGGTCGTCGGCGGGATACTCGTAGGACACCCACTGCCCGGTCTTGGGCACGTGCACGCGATAGATCCGCGCCAGCGCCGCACTCATGTAGGTGTGCCGGGTCGTGAAGAGGTTCCGGTAGTCCTCGCCGCGCGCGACCAGCACATCGGAGATCGTGCGCAGGGTCTGCTCGCGGGCGTCTTCCGACACGGACAGATTGAAGGCGGGATAGATCACCGAATCCTTCTCGAGCGTGTCGAACTTGTCGAGGGCGAGCGCATCGGCGAAGAAGCCGCGCACGCCGCCGTCCAGACGTGCAGACGACAGCATGCGGTCGATCTGCTTCTTGAGGCCGTCGGACTTATTGAGCGCGCCGGCTTCGGCCGCCGCGAGCAGTTCGTCGTCCGGTGTGGTGTCCCACAGGAAGAAGCTAAGGCGGCTGGCCTTGGCGAAGGCATCGAGGCGTAGAGCGCCGGCATTGGCCGGATCGGGTTCGGTGGAATCGATGACGAACAGGAAGTTCGGCGACACCAGCATGCCCGACAAAGACGCGCTGAGGCCGGCGTAAAAGTCGCCCAGGTTCTCGGTCGCCGCACGGGCGGCGGAGACACGCGCTTTCAGTTCAGTATCCGAGAGCGGGCGGCGGTACAGCATGCGGCCGGTGCGTGCGAAAAACTGCGTGGCGCAGGCGTCATCGAAGGTTTTGGAATCCGCGGGGCCGCAGCCGACCAGGATGTCGCGGTGCGCGGCGTCCACCACCTGCCCCGCGATCGAGCGGCCGAGCTGGTCGATCATCTCAAGGCCGGACGGGGTGATCGGCGCGCTGCGGGCGCCGAGCGCGATCAAGCCGCCGGTGCGGATCAGCGGATCGAGCTTGCCGCCGATCTTGATGCTGGCGCCGAACACGTCGGCGATGCTGTTGCGGTATTGCTCGTCGGTGAGGCGGCGCATGTCTGGCGGTGCGCCGGTGACCTTGGGCGCTTCGGGTCCGCAGGCGGTCAGCAGCGCAGCGACGCCGAGACAGGCAAGAGCGCGCATGACGACATCAGTTCGCGGCACGTTTCGACTCATTTTTGCGCGACCTTCGTGCTGTCGGTGTGATCGACAAAAGCCGCCACGGTGTTGATCAGCCACGCCGAGGACAGCGCGGTGCATTTGCCGGTCTTCGGATCCGGGTAGCCGTCCGCAAGCTGATAGAGCGCGGTGTGGAAGGCAGGGCAGCTGTACTGCGCGGTGGCGGCGAAGCCCAAGCCGCCCAGATAGTCCGCCATCTGATCGGCGTCGTAGTAGCCGACGATCTGGCCCTTGGCGCGGTCGCCGCTGGGGTCGATCTCCAGCTTCAGACTCATATCTTTGATCGTCTGATCGAGGAGCGTGTAGTTTCCGTAGAACGGCAAGCGCACTTCCGGCGATGGGATGGTCTTCAGGACGCCGTTCTCGATCTTGCCCTTCACCTTGCTGCCGTAGCGCGGCACGCCGTTCACCTGGTCGATACGATAGGTGCTGTAGGGGATCACGCTCGCGGAGCTGTCGAGCACGAACTGATCGATCGAGCGGTAGAACGTCACGTCGACGTCGTTGTCGTTGCGGGGATCGTCGACGTTGGCGACTTCGATCAGGATCATGCCAAGGCCGTTGGTCTTGCGCTGGCCGTTGGCGTTCATCTCGATGTGGCCGTAGTTGCGCCACCCGTAGCTGCAGCCAAGCAGGCGGTACATCTGATTATCCACCGCCGGGGTGCCGTCGACGCCCTCGAACTTGGCGTGGGCGCAGGACTTCGGCGTGGCGTGGCCGTCGGTGGTGCCGTCCAGGTTCGCGCCGTAGGAGACCGGCCCCTCGGCGATCAGCAGCGGTGGATCGGTGACGGCAGTCGGAATCTGGCAGACGTTCTCGCCTTTCGGCCCCCGCGTCAGGGCGTAGCCCATGCGCTCGATCTGGGTGACCATGCCGTTCTGGGTGAGCTTGCTGCGATCCTCTTTGGACAGGCCGCGCCACCAGAATTCGTCGTTACCGAGGTTCAAGCCCTCGGGGCATTCGTCCATGAACCGGGATTCGTAGATCGCCGTGTTCCAGGTGGTGACCACAAAACCGAGTGTGCGGGGCTTATCCGCTGCGTTCGTGTCGAGGGAGACCCCCGCCAGGCCTAGGCCGGCGGCCAGGGCAAACCGTGAAAAATAAAGTCGTGTCAGGGGCATGGCTCTTCCCTCGCCTCTCCAAAGTGAGGCCATTTGTGGCACGATACTTTCCGCCTGCCCACCGTCCGCCTCCACAGAATCCGGATGCGTGAACGCAATGCGTTCCAGGGTTATGATAGGGTCACCGGGTCCACTATTTGGTCCACGCAGGCCATGACGTCCGTCCAATCCGTTGAACGCTGCCTGTCAGTGCTGGAGTTCCTGAACGTCAAGAACGGCGCGACCCAGCGCGAGGTTTGCGTGGCCACAGGGCTATCGCGCGGGAGCGCCTACCGCAGCCTGGAGACGCTGCGGCGTCAGGGCTACCTGCGCAAGGACAAGGGCTCCCTGCACTACTGGCTGGCGGAGCGCGTGCGCTCGCTTGCGATGGGATATCGGGAGCAGGGTTGGATCGAGACCCATGTACGCCCCGAGGTGGTGAAACTCGGCCGGGAAATCAAATGGCCAGTGAAGTTCCTGACGTTGTCCGGCTGCGACCTCGTCAACCGGGTCACCACGGACTACGAAAGCCCGTTCACGGAATACAAGTATTCCACGGGCTGGCGTGTGAGCCTGATGTGGACCGCGGCTGGGCGCGTGTATCTCGCCTATTGCGATCCCGCAACGCGGCAGATTCTGGTGGATCGCGTAAAAGACTATGCCGCGCCCTCCTCCACCGGCCGGTCCGAACGGACCATGTCGAAGGATGCGCTGTCCAAGATGACCCAGCGCATCCAGCGCACGGGCTATGAAATCCGCTCGCTCGCCTCCATGGCGAGCTACTCGATCGCAGTCCCGGTGATGGTGGGCGAACGGGTGATCGGCGCCCTTTCAGTGATGATGTTCCGCGCCACGGTGTCGCAGCAGGACGCGGTAGAGAAAGTGCTGCCGTTGATCAACGCGACAGCAAGAAACATCGGCAGGAATCTGAAAGATGAATCCCTGGATGCGCTGTTCGACAGCGCGGGCGACGAAGTGCCGCCGGTGCTCGCCCCGACCAAGCTCGTGCAGCCAAGGAAGGCCCGCACGACACGATGACCACGATTCGTTCAAAGATGCGTTTTGCCTTTGCAGCACGCAGAAGAGCCGGTTAAGTGCAATCTCTCAAACTCACATTCTTACTTCGCACGGTGGCAACGATGACTTTCACGCGACGTGCTCTGGCGCTGGCAACGGCCGCATTCGTGTTTCCGCTGTGCGCCGCAGCCGCGCCCCCGGAAGAAACGGCGCCGATCCGCTTCGAGGCGGACCTCTCGGCGGACGAGCAAAGCGCACCGACCGAAAGCCCAGGCTCCGGGCATGCGGAATTCACACTGGAACGGGCCACGCTGAGGTTCAGCTGGGTCGTGACGTTCGACAAGCTCACCACGCCCCTGACCCAAGCGGTGGTGCGCGGGCCGCAGAAGCCCGGCACCAACGCGGGCGTGTTATTCGAACTCGGACCCGCCACCGCGAAGAGCCCAATCAAGGGCTCGATCGTCATCAATGACGGCCAACTCGAGTATCTGCTCGCCGGCCGCATGTACGTGAACCTGCATACGACGAAGTGGAATGACGGCGAGTTGCGCGGGCAGATTCATCGCATCCGCGAGAAGCCGCGCACTTAAAGAACCTTCGGAAACGCCGGGCCGTCGAGCGGCCCGCCCGCGCGGCAGCCGGTGAAGGACAGCCCCTCATCGATATAGTCCCGCGCTGGATCGTAGCGGATATCATCACCCGCACAGCGCAAGGTGTAAGCGATGCGTCGTTCATCGGCGGAGTTGCCGTGACAGCCATGATAGGCGCGCGGATGGAACAGAATCGCATCGCCCGGCGCCATGTCCCATGCGAGGAAGCGCGCACCTTCCGCTTGCGCCGGTTCGTCGTAGTCGGTGAATCCTTCCGTTGCCGGCGCGCGATGGGAGCCGGCGACGAACCGCAGGCAATTCTCCGCTGCGATGGGCGTCAGCGCGATCCAGATCGACGGCAGCATCTCGCCGGACACGGGCCAGGCGGCCTCGTCATAGTGCCAGCGGGTGCGTTGGCGTGATCTTGGCGCCTTGGTCCAGAGCTGGTCGATGAGGAGCGTGAGGCTGTTTGAGCCGATGACATCGCCGACCAGGCGAGCCAAACCGGATGCAAATGCGAGCCGCTCGAAGATCGGTTCGCGCCGCCAGATTTGCTTCAGGTTCGGCGGAAAGCCTGTGTCGGCGGCCTCATCGAGTGCAGCAACGATGACCGCCCGCGCCGTCGGCACCAGAGCTTCCGCTGCCGCGGCGGGCACGGCGCGGCGCAGTATCGCTGCACCATCGCGGGTGTAGTCTTCGCGTTCTGTACGCATGGCGTTCAAACCGGGCTTGGGTCCTGACAGGCTCCCATGTTTGTGCCGTAATACACGATCCAAGAGGGAGGCTCCGCATGATATACGGCTGTTATACCGGCAAAGACCTCAAGGCGTATTTCTGCGACCTTACGCTCGCCGACGACAAGGCGATGGCGGATCTGCCGTTCTACCGCCTTAACTTTGGCAAGCCGCGCGCTCAGGACGGCTCTTGGCAGGATCTGCACGTCTCCACCGGCTACGGCAGCATGACCATGGTGCTGCGCGGGCAGATCGAGTTCGGCGTCACCGCCGGAAAAACCCGCAGCATCATCGGCAAGCAGGGCGACATCTTCGTGTTCATCGACTGCGACGGCGATGGGCACTCGACCCATAATCCGGCCGGCGGCGAACTCTTCCAGACCGCCAACATGCGCTTCTCCGATCCGGTCGAAGGCCTGTGGCCGGTGCTGCAGAAGGTCTTCAAGGGCTGGCCGGACAATGTGATGCCGCCGCACACCTACCAGGGTGGCGGACCACAGACCGGACGCCACGAGGGCGACAAGCCCGATCCGAATTTCGACTACAGCCGCTTCAAGAAGGGGAAATGAGGTCTGCCATGTCCGACAAATCAGTTTCCCCTCACCTCTCCCCGTCCCGCCGCGCGCTTGTCGGCGGGTTGGGCGCCCTCGCCATCGCAGGTGATTTCGATCTGGCCCATGCCGCCGAAGATGCCGGCAAGATCTGGGGCGTATATACCGGCAAGGATATGAAGTCCTACCTTTGCGAGCTCACCTCAGGCGCGTCCGTTCCGGTGTATCGCGGCTTCATCACCCCGCCCGCGCCTCCACCTTCTTGGCAAGATGCCCATCCCTCCAGTTTCTGGGGGGGGATTACCATGATCATGCAGGGCGAGCTCGAGATCGGCGTGACCGGCGGCACCATGAAAACCGCTCTCGGAAAGGTCGGCGACATCTTCGTCCTGATCGATACCCAGGGCGATGGCCACACCTCGGCCCGCAAGGGCAGCGAGCCGCTGATGACCGTCCAGGCGCGATTCAAGGAACCCTGGACCGCGCTCAAGAAGATGAAAGGCTGGCCCGACAACGTGTTGCCGCCCAAGGAATTCGGCGCGCCTGTCAATTTCTGACGGTTGGGCACTCGGGGCCTGAGCACGTAAAAAACGGGGACACCGGACCGCGTTGAAGTGAACGCATTGCGTGCCACTCCCTAGATTCTCATAGCGTGCCACAGGCACGGCATATGACCCTTTCGCATGACGTTGTCGGTTTGAGTCACTGGCGCTGTTGCGTGGGCTCACCGATCATCGGCGCGTGGGGCGTCGAACGCCGTCTTCTAGGGGAAGCATCATATGCGCCGTCTTTCTGTTGCTCTGCTGTCCAGCGCTGCTGGATTCGCTTACGCGCTCGCCGCGCAACCTTCGTACGCGCAGTCCAACGACGGCCTGCGCCTGGAGGAAATCACCGTTACCGCGCGCAAGCGCGAAGAGTCGATCCTGAGCGTGCCTATCTCGGTCACGGCCATGACGGCCACGGCGCTCCAGAACGCCAACGTCAAGGACTTCCAGGACGTCTCCAAACTGACGCCGAGCTTCTACTTCTCGGACCAGGTTGCCCAGTTGCGCGCCGACCGCGCCACCCGCGTCTATGTCATGCGCGGCCTGGCTATCGCGACCGTCGCGAGCGGTGAAGCGGTGCTGGTGTTCCTGGACGGCGCGCCGGTCGTGGGCGGCGGCGACATCGGAACCTTCGCTAACGTAGACCGCGTCGAGATCCTGCGCGGGCCGCAGGCGGCCTATTTCGGCCGCAATACCTACGCCGGCGCTGTGAACATCGTCAGCAAGCAACCCTCCGATACCTTCGGCGGCAAGATCGATCTTGAATACGCCAAATACGATTCCAAGACCGCCGGGCTTGCTCTGGAAGGGCCGATAGTCAGCGACAGACTTAGTGCGCGCGTAACGGGCCGCATCGAACACAAGGGCGGGCAGTACATCAACCTTGCCGACGGCAGCGATCTGGGAACCCGCAATACGCGCCAGATCACGTCGCAGCTCAATTTCACGCCGACCGACAGCCTGAAGGTCCGCGCGTACTTCGGCTACTTCAAGTTCGACGATGGCCCGGACGCACGCGGCACCTTCCTGATTCCGGAGCGCCCATGCGCCGTGCGCGGCGCCAACCGCACTTGGTTTTGCGGCGCGCTCCCGGACTTCCCGCTTAGCAAGATCGGCTTCAACACCGTCGTCGATCAGCGTCTGCGGGATCAGGTATATCCCCGCTCCCTCTTTGGTGCGCCGCTGCGCGACACCTACGGTTCCACGACAAACTCGTATCAGGCCCATGCCATCATCGACTACGACTTCGCCGACGGAATGACCTTCAACACCATCGGAGCATGGCACGATTCGAGAACGAGCCTGATTTCGGATGAAGATGCGCGAGACACACGCGGCATTCCCAATTCCGCGGCCAATATCGCCCGCGGTGGACGACCGACGGTAAACGAAGAGACCAATATCGACCGCTACGCGCGGGATTGGTCGCTTGAGGCGCGCCTGACGTCGGACCAGAAGAATCGCTTCCGATTCTCCGGCGGCGCAAGCTACGTCAATGGCGACGCAAACAATTCCTACGTCTACGGCGATTCCGTCACCGGTATCCGAGCCGTACCTTCGAGCAGCGGCAAAACTCTGGTGCAGACCCCGGCCGTTTTCGGCGGCGCCTATTACGACCTGACCAAGCAATTTACACTCTCGGTCGAGGCGCGCTACCAGTGGGACAAGATCACCAGCGTACCGCTGGTGTTCGTCGCCACGCCATTCAGCAAGACCGACGGGCCTGCACTGAGCAACGTTTTCAAGAGCTTCTCACCCCGCATCACCATCGACTACAAGCCGAACGAAGACACGACCATCTTTGCGCTCTTTTCCCGCGGGTATCGTCCGGGAACCTTTAACTCGCGTTTTCTGACTCTAACGCAAAGCGAAATCGACCAACTCAAGCAGATCATCAACGCCGAGTTGTTCGTCAGGCAAGAGCATCTGGACAACTATGAACTTGGAATAAAATCCCGCTTGTGGGACGGGCGTGGTCAGCTGGGTCTCAGCGTGTATCGCGGCAAGATCTACGATCTTCAGATATCCGCGGGCGCAGGCATCGTCGATCCGAGGACCGGAGTAGCCAACGCCATCACCGCCACCGGCAACCTCGGCCAAGTGGAATTCCACGGCGTGGAGGCCGAATTCGCCTTCCAGGCAACGCGCGAACTGAACCTGTCGGCAAGCTTTTCCTGGAACCCGACGAAGTTTGAGAAGGGCGTGTGCCCGGCCTGCACAAATATCGCCGGCGTGGACAATATCGTTGGCCGCAGCCTGCCATATGCCCCGCAGACGAAGGGCTCCCTCTCCGCGACCTATATCGCGCCTCTGGCAGGCGAGTTTGACTGGTTCGTGCGGCCGGAGTTCATCTACGAAGGCAAGAAGTACTCCGACCAGGCTAACTTCTCGTGGGTCCGTCCCCGCGCGCTCCTTCACCTCCGCGCAGGCGTGCAGTCCAAGTCCACCAAGGTCGAGGCCTACGTCACCAACTTGACGGACAATAAAACCGCTGCGTCCGCCGGGCCATCGACGTTCGACCGCCTGACGATTCTCGGAACACTGAGCACGACCATCACAAGCCAGCTACCAGAACGCCGCACCATGGGCGTCCGCGCCAGCTACAACTTCTAACGATCGAAAACGACGAAGCCCTCCGCGGGAGACCGCGGAGGGCTTTTTCTATTGATCGTACGATTGCCGGTTAGAATTTCTGAGTCAGACGCAATCCGTAGGTCGCCTTCTCAGCAAGACTGACAGAAAGCGCGTTTCCGCCTGTAAATCCATCCGTCGCGCGCTGCAGGGCGGTCGGGACACGGTTGTCGGTAATGTTCGTGCCATAGACCTCGAAGCGCGTGTTGTTCCGCTCCAATCCGATGCGCAGATTGATCTTGCTCGTCGGAATGAGCCACGCAACGTTGGATTCCGTGTCGAAAATCTTCCCAGTGTAGATGTAGTCGGCGCGGACGTAGCCGGCCACATCGCCGAAAACAGTCTTGCGATATGTCGCCGACAAAGTGCCCTTGTACTTTGGATAAGAGGGCAATTGCGTACCAACGGGGCGGGGATTCCCGGTGATCGTCGCGCAATCCGTACAATAGGTCTGATTGATCTTCGAGGCCGCGATGTTGAATGTGCCCTCAAAGGTCAGCTCCGGCGTCGGCTGGAACGCACCTTCCACTTCGAGGCCCCAAAGATCCGTCTGACCACCGGTATTCTGGATGACGATGGTCTGCTGGAAACTGCCATCTGGCCGCAGCAGCTGGACCAGGTTCGGGATGTGTCGGTTCTTCCACTTGCCGTAGTACACGTCGGCCAGAAGGCGAAGCCGGTTCTCGAGGAAGGTGCCCTTGATCCCGAATTCACCCATGCGCATGCGCTCTTCCGGCACCGACAAGCCCACCGAGGTCGCGGCCAGAACTTGAGCCTGTTGGGCAGCCGTCAGCGTGAAGAATTGGGTGTTAAACTCGCCGGGGCGCGTGCCTTCCGCGTAGGAGGCATAAATCGTCAAGTCGTCGTTTGGCTTGTAATCGAGAATTACGCGCGGCGTGAATGCGCGGTAGGTGGCGGCGGCCACGAATTTCGCCGCAACCTGTTCCTGGCGAAGTTTGTCCCATTGCATCCGACCTTCGCCGATGATCGAAAGGCCACCGCCAAGTTCATAGGTCGCGGAGGCGAATACCCCGTAGTTGTCGCTGGTTGCGACGCTCAGCGGTGAGGCGCCGATATAACCCGCGACACCCCATGCATTGGTCAGGAGATCATTGCGCTGGTAGGCGTAATTGACGCCCACCATCCACTTGAAGCGATCCTGACGCGGAGACGTAAAGCGCAATTCTCCATACTGGCCGCTATCTTCCTCTGCTCCGGCGGCGCTGCGCTGGAAGTAGGGGAGCACATCGGGAATCACCCCAAAATTCGGATTCGGGACGTTACGCGTATCACGGAATGTGGTGTCGGTAATAAACGCCCACTTGTTGTCGTCGTAGGACCCGCTCCCGCTCAGGACATAGCCGTTTGCAAGATCGTAGTCGAAACCCAGGTTCGCCTGGACCGCATGGCGCTTGAGGCCGTGGTGCGTGATGAAATCCTGGCCGAACAACCAAGGACCCGGCCCCTTCGCCCCCGTCAGGTATTGAAACACCGCCGGACTCAGCTGCGTGTTCTGGACGCGCGTGTTCTCAGGAGCCTCGCTGATCGCTCCGCAGCGATAGCCCGTTGCCGCGCCGGGGAATGAGCAGTTGTAATGGAGATTCAGGTATTCCGAATTCGCCGGCGGGCCGTCGTCATCCACCCACGTATTTACGAATCCCTTGAAGGACAAACTGTCCGTAGGATGCGCGCCAATGGCCACTGAAAACGACTTGGTGTCGCGTTCGCCGAGCTTGCGATCCTGGGGGAATTCGCGATTGGTATACTGGCCCTGGGTATGGTAGCTGCGGAGCGTAACGCGAGCGGCCAACTTGTCCTTGATTAACGGGCCTTCGCCCGACACGGAGACGTCGTGAGTGCCGTAGCCGGCGACGTTTGCATCGGCAGCCGCCGCATAGTCGTTCCCCGGGGCGCGCGTGACGAAGTTGACGGCACCCGCGAAGGTGGAGCGGCCGAAGTACGCACTCTGAGGCCCTTTGACCACTTCCACGCGCTCGATGTCAGTAATGCCGCTGATGTTGCCCCCGTTGAGCGGCGCACCGTCCAGGAAAATTGTCGCCGCCTGCCGATTGGCGTTGGGCGACGACGGCACAATGCCGCGAACGATGAAGATTTTGAATCCGCGATCGTTTCGATTGACCGACTGGTTCTGAAAGGTGAAACCCGGCGTGTAGGTGGCCACATCAAACAATGGGTCACGTACGCCGCGATCCTCAAGATCCTTGGCGGTGATAGCGGTGACCGAAAGTGGCACGGACATCAAGGATTCCTCGGTCTTGCGCGCCGTCACGGTGATCTCTTCGAGGCCTTGCGCCCAAGCGCCGTGAATTCCCATCGTCACGGCCAGGACGGACGTCGCCGAAAAAAGGTGCCTTCTAGTCATTTGGACGATTCCCCCCACAAGCGGGCTCCGCTCCCGGCAGAGGCCCGCATCTAAGCAATCTGCGAAGGCTAGGAGTGCCCATGCGGCGTCGCAAAGGCATAGCGGGGCGGCGCTCACATTGCGGACACCGTGCCCTGGCGTGCCTCAGGCAAATGAGGGACCATGCCCTAGGCTTTCAACTTGGAATGGAGAGGCGGCGCATGAAGACCTTAAGTGCCGCGCGGATTGGGTTTTGCATTGCGGCGGTCGCTATGCGGACTCACCCAGCGGACGCCGAGACCCGCATTCTCGTCCCGGGCGGACCTCTCCATGGGGTCAACGGCCTTTCCATCGGCCCGGATGGCTTCCTCTACGCCGCGAGTTTTCTCGGCCAGACAATCTCCAAGATCGACCCCAAGACTGGGCGTGTGGAGATCGTGGCCAATAGCCCCGTAGGTGATTCCGACGACGTGGCCGTGCGTTCCGATGGCATGATGGCCTGGACCGCCGCGGCCGGTGAGGTGCGCGGCAAGATGCCCGGCGGCGAGGTGCGCGTGCTCGCGGCGCGGATGCCCGGGGTCAACCCGATCACCTGGGCG
>CANJPQ010000002.1 GCA_947476275.1 Fidelibacterota bacterium | reverse complement strand
GGCACCGCATCGAGAATGCTTTTTGCAGGCTCAAAGACTTCCGGCGCATTGCCACCCGCTACGATAAGCTGGCGCGAAACTTCCTTGCATCCATCCACCTCGTCGCAGCAATCGTTTGGTGGATTTTATGAGTCTGGACCCTAGTTCGTTCGCTAGAACGCCAACAGCGGCATCAACCAGCTAGCTACAATGGCGGTGGGCTTCAATGGCCCACGCGTAACGACGAGGCACAGGCACGGGCCGTCCTCGTCCGCCACCGGCTGGTGCTTCACTTCTTCGTCGGCGAATTCGATATCGCCGCGAGCAAACGCGCCGAGCTCGCTCGAATAGCCGCCGGATAGCACCATCGTCAGTTCGTCGTCGGAGTGGCCGTGATGCGGTACGCGCACGCCCGCCGCGACCCTGAGAAGGCCGAGCTTATTGCCCGAGGGATCGGTCATCAGCGGTGCGTACTGCACGCCAAAGCCCTTCCATTGCCACTTCGCGTTCACAAGTTCGCCGCTGACGTAATCGCGCAACGGCTGGGGCAACACTCCGTCCACGGCTTTCGCCGCGACGCGCGATACCGCCACCGGCGCAGCATCCAGGTTCGCCAAGGCTGACTCGAGCGCTGCTCCATTCAACTGCACGGGCACGAGGTCTTCCATGAGTTCACCGGCCACCGCCTCGGCGTGCATCACGTCGTGACGGCAATTGGGGCACAGGGCCAGGTGGGTCGCCACCAGCACGGAGGAAGCCTCGTCCAGGGAACCGGCGGCATAGGCCAGCAAAAGATCTTCGGGGGGATGATGGGAGGCGGACATAATCAATCTCCAAGCGAACTTTTGATCCGGCGCATAGCCAGCCGCAAACGCGACTTTACTGTGCCAAGCGGAAGGCCAAGCTGTTCGGCGATTTCGCCGTGGGGTTTGTCTTCAAAGAAGGAAAGACGGATCACCGTTGCCTGCTCCTCTGGCAGATCGGCCATGGCATTTCGAATTCGTACGCGCGTTTGATCCGCTTGGATTGCAGCGTCCGGCGATTCCGCGGGATCTGGCACGAAAGCCGGGTCCTCGGGGTCGAATTCAGGCCGGCGACCCTTCCGCAGAGCGTCGATGCGGAGATTTCGGGCTACGGTGAATATCCAAGTTCCGGCTGAGGCTTTTGCAGGATCAAATCGATCGGCCTTGCGCCAGGCGGTCAGGAGGGCTTCTTGAGCCAGTTCTTCCGCTGTGCCGTCGTCGGCGCCCTGACGGATCAGGTAGCCCTTCACCCGGGGTGCATAATAAGCGAACAGGGCGGCGAAAGCCTGTTTGTCGCGGTCACGCGCGATCTTCACCAGAAGATCGGTCATGGCGATGGCTTGGGAGGACGCAACAAGAGTCATAACGCGTTCCCGGGACCGCGGCGGAACTGGGGCAATAGGCGCACGCGCAATACCGAAGTTCGGCTCCGGTTGAGTGAGGACAGCGGTCGCGGGCACGGGACCTCGCTGCGAGTTGGTTTAGCATTGTTACGCAGCCAACCGAACCTTAGATCACCGCTCGACATACTTCGCCTTACGCGCCGGCACGCGTCCTTGTTACGCCACTGAACCAGTGAAAGGATATCAACGTACACAGAGGACCTAGTGCAAGTAGGGAAAAACGTGTCCTCCATGGGACCACTCATGGAATTCTGTGAATAAATCCAATGCTCTAAACGAATTTTGGCATTGCGAGTCGGGGGTTTAATAAAAATTGCGATGGGTTATCGGAAGCGCATTGCCGTCGTTGGGACGGGAGTGTCGGGGATGGCAGCCGCGTGGCTGTTGAACCGGCACCATGACATCACGATTTTCGAGCAGGCCAACTGGGTCGGCGGACACTGTAATACCGTTGATGTAGACGCCGGCGACGGACGGCAGTTGCCGGTCGATACCGGTTTTATCGTCTACAACGAACGCACCTACCCGAATCTGACCGCGATGTTCCGCCACCTCGGCGTGGCAACGGAACTCAGCGACATGTCGTTCTCCGCCTCAGTGAACAACGGCCACTTCGAGTATTCAGGGACCAGCCTGCGTACGATGTTGGCGCAAAAGCGCAACCTGGTGCGCCCCCGCTTCTGGAACATGGTGCGCGACATCATCCGCTTCTACCGCGACGCGGTGACCGATGTTGCACGCCCGGAATACGCCGGCGTGACGCTGGGCGAATACCTCATCCGAGAAGGCTACAGCGAAGGGTTCCTGCGCGATCATCTGCTGCCCATCGGCAGTTCGATCTGGTCGGCGTCGCTGAAAGACATGCGCGGGTATCCCCTCGCCGCCTTCGTGCGATTCTTCAAGAATCACGGCCTGCTCGAGACCCGCAACAGCAGACGTCCCCAATGGCGCACGGTCACCGGCGGCAGCCGCGCCTATGTCCAGCGGCTCACCGCGGACTTCGCGGACCGCATCCGTTTGAATTGTCCTGTCGTCGGCGTGCGTCGTTTCCACAACCGGGTCGAGGTCTCCGTCGCGGGCGGGCATACGGAAACCTTCGACGACGTGGTGATCGCAGCCCACAGCGACCAAGCGCTGGCGATGCTGAGCGATCCGAGCGTCCAAGAGCGCAAGCTCCTTGGCGCAATCCGCTACGAGCGCAACTTCGCCGTGCTGCACCGCGACGTCGCGTTCATGCCCAAACGACGTTCCGCCTGGGCGAGCTGGAACTATATCTCCGCCTCGGGCGATACTGATTCGCGTCTGGTCTGCCTGACCTATTGGATGAACATGCTGCAGAACATCGCGCCGGACAATCAGCTGTTCGTGACGCTGAACCCGCACGTCACGCCGGCCAAACAGATCGCATCGTTCGAATACGATCATCCGATCTTCGATTTGGCAGCGCTGGATGCGCAGCAGGAGTTATGGTCACTGCAGGGCGCAAACCGGACATGGTTTTGCGGCGCGTACTTCGGCCATGGTTTCCACGAGGACGGACTGCAAGCCGGCTTGGCCGTCGGCGAAGCGTTGGGCAAGATGCGCCGTCCTTGGGATGTGGCCGATGAATCCGGGCGTATTCACATCCACCCAACGATCGAGGCCGCGGCGTGACGCACGCCGCCGTTCGGGATTCCACGTCCACGCCGCCTTGGGCATCGGGCGTGTATGCGGGGACCGTGATGCATCGGCGGACGCGTCCGCGCCGCCACAAGCTGAGCTACAAGGTTTATTCGTTCGTGCTCGATCTCGACGAGCTTCCCACCCTTGGGCGCGATTTGCCGGGCTTCGGCTATAACCGATTCAATCTGCTGAGCTTCCACGACTGCGACCACGGCCCCGGCACCGACACGCCCTTGCGGCCCTGGGTGGAACACCATCTCCTCCAGGCGGGCATCGACATCGCCGGCGGTCCGATCCGCCTGATGTGCTATCCGCGTGTCGCTGGCTATGTGTTCAATCCCCTCAGTGTATTTTTCTGCTATCGACGAACCGACGCAGGAGAGCAACTGGTGGCGGTGCTCTATGAGGTCACAAACACGTTCAAAGAGCGCCACACCTATCTTTTCCCCGTGCGTGATTTCGTGGACGGCACAGTCCGGCAGTCCTGCGAGAAACGCCTTTACGTTTCCCCTTTCATTGCCATGGACACGACCTACCATTTTCGCGTCCGTCCGCCTGGCGATACTTTGAGCGTGGCGATTCACGAAACTGATCAAGACGGCACACTACTGTTTGCGTCGTTCAGCGGGGCACGCCGCGAGTTATCGCGTTCCTCCGCCCTCGGCTCCTTCCTCGCCTTTCCGTTGCTCACGCTAAAGGTCATTGGCGGAATTCATTGGGAGGCCCTAAAGTTATGGCTCAAGGGGGTACCGCTGGTGCACCGGCCGAATCCGCCGACGGAGCCGGTCAGCGTCATCGCAGCGCCGCTTTAAGTCCGCGCGAGACGCACATCAGCAAGTTTGAGTGTTTGGAGTGCCCAATGAGCGATATCGCCATCACCTCTGCGCCACGCCGCGGCAATCGTCTGATTCAGGCGACGCTGAACATCGTCAGCCGCCTGGTCACCGGACGTGCCACCGTGAGCATGCCGGACGGATCGACCTATGAGATCTCCAGTGAAACCACGCACGGCCCTCACGCGGTGATCAATGTGCGACATTGGCGCGCAATCAGACGGCTCATGGCCGAAGGCGATCTTGGCTTCGTCGAGAGCTATCTCGACGGCGACTGGGACAGCCCAAACCTGGCCGACGTCGTCGAACTCGCGGTCCGCAACCACGAAAGTTGGAATCTGTCTAAGCTTCAGGGCCTGATGCCGCGACTGATCCATCGCTTCGCCCACTTGCTGCGCGACAACTCAAAGCGCGGCAGTCGGCGCAACATCGCTGCGCATTACGATCTGGGCAACGAATTCTATCTCCAGTGGCTCGATCCAACGATGACCTACTCCTCGGCCTACTTCGACAAACCCGATCAATCGCTCACCGAAGGACAGGTGGAGAAGTACAAGCGCATCGCGCAGCTGCTTGACCTGAAGCCGGAGCATCATCTGCTTGAGGTCGGCTTCGGCTGGGGTGGCTTTGCGGAATACGCCGTCAAGACCTACGGCTGCCGCCTGACCGGGCTCACGCTGTCCACTGAGCAGCTGAAATTTGCCGGCGCCCGCATGCAGCGCGAAGGTATCGCCGACAAGGTGGAATTGCGCCTGCAGGACTATCGCGACGTCCAAGGCACCTTCGACCGCATCGCCTCCATCGAGATGTTCGAGGCGGTCGGCGAATCCCATTGGCCGCGCTATTTCGGCATGATCCGCGAGCGGCTGGTGCAAGGTGGCGCCGCGGCGCTGCAGATCATCACCATCGCCGAGAACCGCTTCGAGTCCTACCGCAAGAGCGCCGACTTCATTCAGCGCTACATCTTTCCGGGCGGCATGCTGCCGTCGGTGGAAGTGCTGAAAGCCCAGGTCGCCGATGCGCGGCTGCACATGGCGGGCGCCGACCTGTTCGGTCAGAGCTATGCCCGCACCTTGCGCCAGTGGCGTGACCGATTTCTTGGCGCGTGGCATAAGATCGAGCCGCTCGGCTTTGACGATCGGTTCCGCCGCATGTGGGAGATGTACCTAGCCTACTGCGAAGGCGGCTTCCGCGCGAACGCCATCAATGTCGGCCAATTTAAGCTGGTGAAAAGCTGACCTCGCCCCGGCGCCCGCTTTCGCTCCTGATCCTGTACGGCTTACCCGGCTTCGCACTCGCGATGCCGACCATTCCGGCCTACGTCTTCTTGCCCGCGGTTTATGGCGCAGCACTTGGACTCAATGCCGCCGGGCTTGCCCTGCTGATCTCCCGCAGCCTCGATGTGGTGATCGATCCGATCATCGGTGCACTCAGCGACCGCTTTCCCACCCGATGGGGCCGGCGCAAGCCGTGGATCGCGGTGGGCGCCCTGATCGGTGGCTTTGCGCTGGTGAAATTGTTCCAGCCGCCCGCAGACGTGACTGTCGGCTATCTCATTGTCTGGTCGCTGCTGCTCTATTTCGGCTGGACGCTGGTGACGATCCCCTACACCGCCTGGGGGGCGGAACTCAGCGGCGACTATGATGAGCGGTCACGAATCACGGGCATCCGCGAAGGCATCATGCTGCTCGGCATCGTCGTTGCTGGCGCCATCCCGGCGGTAGCGGCGGGAATGGGACGCCCGGAAAGCGAGGCGCTGGCCGCCATCTCCTGGACCGCGGCGCTCCTCGGCCTGCCGTTCTTCGCGCTGCTGCTCTGGCGGGTGCCGGAAGGCACGGTTGCGCCGGCGGCGCAGGACACGCGAATGCCGTTTGCAGCTCTTGTTCGGGCCTTGCGCGACAATCGCCCTTTCTTGCGGCTGGTGCTGGCGTGGTTCGTGAACGGATTGGCGAACGGCATCCCGTCCGCCTTGTTCCTGCTGTATCTGGAGCATGGTCTGCGCGCCGACCAGGGCCAACGCAGCGCGATGATCCTGATCTATTTCATCGCCGCCGTCGCGGCGATCCCGGTGTGGCTACGCGTGAGCGCGCGGTGGAGCAAACATCGCGCCTGGTGCGCGGCTATGATCCTCACCTGCGCGGCCTTCGCCGTCGTGCCGCTGCTGGCGCCGGGACAGGTCTGGGCGTTCGGCGTCATCTGCCTGCTGACCGGCATCGGGCTCGGCGCCGATCTGGCCCTGCCGCCCGCCCTGCAGGCGGATGTCGTGGACTACGACACTTTTCGCCACGGACAGCAGCGGGCGGGGTTGTTCTTCGCCCTGTGGAGCATGTCCACCAAGCTTGCGCTCGCGTTCGCTGTAGGCATCGCCTTCCCCGTGCTTGCCGCATTTGGGTTCAAAACGGACGTCGTGAATAGTGTCCGCGCTGTGGTTGCACTGACGGTGATCTATGCGTGGGTGCCCGTCGTACTAAAGATGATTGCGGTGGCACTGGTCTGGGCGTTTCCACTTACCCCCACGAGACAAAGGGCTATCCGCAAGCGACTGGAGAGGCGGGAACATCGATGGCGGGCAAGCACGGTCTAGCCGCGGTGGTTCTGCTGATCCTCACCGGATGCAGCACGATGAAACCGGAAGATTTCGCCAATACTCAGCCGCGCTTTGCGCTTGAGGACTATTTCGCGGGAAAAACGACCGCCTGGGGCATGTTTGTCGACCGCTTCGGTAAGGTGCGTAGCCAGTTCGTCGTCGATATCGACGGGACCTGGGACGGTAAGACCCTCACCCTCGACGAACGCTTCACCTACGCGACCGGCGAGAAGGATCGCCGCGTGTGGACGATCACCAAACAGGACACCAACACCTATACCGGGACAGCCGGTGACGTGATCGGCGTCGCGCGCGGACGTAGCTTCGGCAATGCGCTCAATTGGAACTACCACATGAACCTGAAGGTCGGGAGCAGCACTTGGAAAGTGCACTTCGACGATTGGATGTTCCTTCAGCCGCAAGGCGTGCTGCTGAATCGCGCGACGGTGTCGAAGTGGGGCCTTGAACTCGGCCAGGTTCAACTGGCGTTCCGCAAGGCCGATGGGCGCGTGGCCCAAGACAACGTGCCCCAGCAGCAAGCTGCGGAATAGCTACACGCCGCACTTTACGCAGCGGAACTCCACCACCGAGCCGTCCTTCCGGCTCGTGAACTGCATGCGCACCCAATGGCCATTGGCGTACCAGACTTCGGTATTGCTGAGTTCGCCGAGATAGCGGTAGTGCTCGGCTTCAACCGACTTACCCGCAGCCATCACCTGCTCCACGCCGAGCTTGGTCGCCGGCCCATGACGCACCACGCCGTCGAGGGTATCGAGGGTCAAAGGCGCCAGCGGCTGATCGGGATTCCAGTGGGTCGTCGGCACGATGCTCACAGGCGCGCTCGCCGGGCCTTTTTTTCCGCCCGTGATCTTGATGATGTCGCCTTCGCGGCGCGCGGTGACCGACTTCGGGGTACCGTCATCGTTGACGCTTGAATCGATCGCCCAGAGTTTCCCGTCGGACCACATCTCAACGGCAGTGTAGTGGTAGCGATAGGCAACGATGAACGCGACTTTCACCGCCAGATCCATCCGGCTTTCGATCACCAGTGCGTTGTCGCGGCGCGAGAACTTTGACTGGTATTGACCGATGCGCGTGCCCTTGCGGTACACGTCGAATTGGAGCGTATCGCCGTACAGCGCGAATGGATCGTGCGGTGCATGCGACAGCGGCTCCTGCGCGTGTGCACTCAGCCCGAATAAGACCAGAAACAGCATCGAAAGACGCATGGAACCTCAATGGACGCGACGGAACCTGACAGCGAGAATACGCTAGATTAAGGTTATTCCATGACGAACTCCCCCGATCCGCGTGTAAACGCCGTTCTGTCCTTTTGGTTCGGTCCCAATCCCGAGAGCGCCCGGCCTCAGTGGTTCAAGACCGACGCGTCCTTCGACCGCGCGATCACGCAATTGTTTGGGGCCGACCATGATCAAGCGCGTGCGGGCAAGCTTGCGGCATGGGAGAATTCGGCACCGAGCGCGCTTGCGCTGACCATTGTGCTCGACCAATTCGCGCGCAATATGTTCCGCGGCACCGCGCGCGCCTTCGAGAGCGACGCGCAGGCGCTTAAGGTCGCAGAGACGGCCGTGGCGCGTGGATACGATCAGCAGGTCTCACGCGTGCAGCGGATGTTTTTTTATCTGCCATTCGAGCACAGCGAAGCGATGGCGGACCAAGAGCGAAGCCTTGCGTTGATGGGCGCGCTGGGCGATGCACGTGCAGCCGACTATGCCGACCAACATGCTGCGATCATTCGCCGATTTGGGCGATTTCCGCATCGCAACGCCGTGCTCGGGCGGCAAAGCACGCCTGATGAAATTGCATACCTAAAGGCAACCCCGCCGTCCTTCGGCTGAGTATACTGCGCGCGCTCATCCGCAGGAGGAGTCCGCGATGTCCACCCCGCCCGTCGTTACCGCCATCACGCGCGGCCTTGCCGGTCGCTGCCCGGCGTGCGGAGAGGGTCGGATGTTCGCCAAGTACCTCAAGGTGGCCGAGGCTTGCGAGACCTGCGGCGAGGAACTTCACCATCACCGCGCCGACGACTTCCCGGCCTATATCGTGGTCTCGATCGTCGGCCACATCATGCTGTCGGCAGCCTACTGGGTCGAAGTCTCCTTCGCGCCGGCGATCTGGCTGCAGATGGTATCGTTGCTGCCTGCGGGCGCGGCGATGACGTTGGCCCTGCTGCAGCCGGTCAAAGGCGCTGTGGTCGCGGTGCAGTGGCACATCGGCATGGACGGCTTCGGCGTCTCCAAAGCCGCCCGCGTCGGAATCAGCTAGCGCCTATTTGGGCCGACCGAGTCCGTCCATAAACGCATTCATTTCGCGCATCACATCCGCTTCCTTCGTGCGGAAAAAATTGGTGTGGTCAGCATAAGGGTAGGTGACCACCCGCACGCTGCGCATCTCGCGCTTAATCGCATCGATTTGCGACCTGTCCGCCGCCTCGTAAGCCCTTACGCTGGGATTGTCGCAATTGGGCAGGCATGGCCTGGGAAACACCATCAGAACGAGCGATGGCGGCTTGATATCCGAGTAGCGCCGCTCGTTCGATGAAATCGCGCCTGTAACCAACATCTGCGGCGACAACCGCGGCGGGTTGGCCGGCGCCGTTTGCGGCGATCTTCCTGGCAAAGCATCGTAGATCTTTCGGGCCACCTGCGCATTCTTCAAGAATCGCTCGGTCAGCGCTTGGATCTCGGCCGCGAGGGCGGGCATTGTTTCGGCACTATTGGTGCTCATGTTCGCCATGTCCGCGAGCCGGCGGCGCAAGATCGCATAGTCGACCTCGTAGCTCATCCAATTGTCGCCGGAATTGTGGACCGCGTACCAAAAGGCCGCGTCCAGGTATATCAATCCCGCGACCTTCTCGGGGGCACGCGTGCCGATCGAACTCAGTTCGGAGCCGCCGATGGAGTGCGCCGCCAGCACCGGCCGGTCCAGTTTCAGAGCGTCGATCACGGCCAACACGTCATCCCCGAGGCGATCCGCGTCGTAGTTGCGATCGGTCGGCGGCGGCTTGGTGGATGCGCCGTAGCCGCGGCGGGTGATGCCGTAGACGTGATGTTTGTCCGCGAACTTCGGCGCGAGTTCATCGAACATATGGGCGGTGCTGCCGAGACCGGCGAGGAACACCAGCGGCGGTCCTTTGCCGCCCCAATCGAGCACTTCCAGACTCACATCCGCATCGATGGCGATCAGACGCGCCTTGTGCGGCGATTCATCGACCGGCCACCGGGACTCCTTGGTCGCGCGTTCAAGTGTGACGGCGACCGGCGGGGCGCCGAGGCGCTGCCAGGTGCCGACGATGCTGTTCCCGCCCGGCGCGAGCACGCCCTGGAATTCGCTGTCTTCATGGGCCACCGCAAACGTGACGGCCGTGCCGTTGAAGACGATGGTCGAGAGCGGCCGTGGTGTTTCATCGAAGCCGCGCGTGTAGAGATCCCCGCGCAGGGCGCCGCTGATCGCCTTCCTGATTTTGAAGACGTTCTGCTGCGTCCCGACGGTCCCCTGCCACGCACCTTCGAGCGACTGGGCGCCGGCCGGTGCGCCGCACAAGAGAAGCGGCAGAATCGCGAACGCTATCCACCACCGTGGCATGTGCTGCCCCTCTGCGCGCGACGGGTTCGGCTTACTTGACCGGTGCGCGATTAGCGGCCCGCGCCGCCGCATCGTTAGATGCGCCGACCGCGGTCCCTGTCGGCGCGGTGAGTGTGTAGCCCATCTGACGCATCATCCCCAGCACGTCGTAGTCGCCCCATTGCTCGACCATCATGCCGTCCTTGTAACGGTAGATATCGATGCCGGTGAACTTCATCGACTTGCCCGTCGGCGGTTGACCCATGTAAGCGCCGTCGTTTGTCGCCTCGATGGTCTGGCTGGCGATGAGCATATCGTCTTTGCAAACGATCAGGTCATTCGTGAGCTTGCGCTTGGAGAATGCTTTCGCGGTGGCGGCGACGAAGGATTTGGTCGCCTCCGGTCCATGGGGCGCGGTGGGCGGCGCGTAACGGCTCTTGAACTCCGGCGCGACGTACTTCTCCACCAGGGTCAGATCGCGGCCGTTGAACACTTTGTCGAACATCTCGAGGTAGGCTTTGAGATTGGCCTCGTTGCCCTCGCAATGGATCTCGGTCGCAGCGGCGACTGGTGCGGCAAAAAGCAGCGCAGCGGCGATAAGCGTCAGGCGTGCGGTCATGGCGTCCTCCCCGTTTTGGAGGGACAGTGTGCCCGCGGAGCACAGCTGGGTGCCAGCGTCTCGCGCGGGATGACCGCTGGTTAGAACCCGAAGGTGGCGAGAGAAACGTGGCGGTCGAGCACGATCGCCAGGAAGACGCCGGCGAGGTACTGCATGGAGAACAGGAAGTTCTGCCGGGCGTTGGCGCGACTCGGGTCCTGCACCAGACGCCAATTCAGCCACAGGAAGCGCAAGCCGAAGGCGAGCGAGATGGCGGCATAGAGCAAGCCGAGTTGATTGAACATCACCGGCAGCAGGGTCGAGATCACAAGCAGCGCGGTGTTGCCCAATATCCACCACGCGCAGGCTTTGTTACCGGCGACCACCGGCAGCATGGGCACGCCGGCCGCGGCGTAATCGTCCTTGATCAGGATCGCGAGCGCCCAAAAATGCGATGGCGTCCATAGGAACAGGGTGATCGCCATCAGCATGGGCAGAAGCCAGATGTGCGGATCGACCGCCGCACCGCCACCGAGCACGGCAAAGCTGCCCGCGGCGCCGCCGATGATGATGTTGGTCCAATGCCGACGCTTCAGCCACACGGTGTAAACGATGCCGTACACGAACGCGCCGAGGAACAGGTGCGTGGCGACCAGCCAATTGAAGGCCAGAACGGCGATGGCGCAGCCGGATAGCAACAAGCCGCCGGCGAACCACAGCACGTGATACGGGTCGCCCATCGTGCCGGCAGCAAGCGGCCGCGTGGCCGTGCGGGGCATCAGACGATCGATATCGCGATCGTAGAACTGGTTGAACACGGCCGAGCCCGACGAGCCCAGAAGCATCGCGATGAACAGGAGGGCCAGTTTGCGCGGGTCAACGTCGTGAGCGACGGCGGCATAGCCGGCCATCGCCGTCACGGCGATGAGGAAGCCAATCCGCAGCTTCATCAGCGTCAAATAGCTTCGGATTTGCAATGTCATAGGGGCCCGGCACCGGTTTGAGGCGCTGCGATAGCATCGCGGGTCGGCTTTGCCAACAGCATCTTCCCGGCGAGCACGATGAAGATGACGCCGCCAATGACCGCGACCCCACCCCCTCCCGCGTTGAGAATCAAAGAGATTTTCTTCTCCAGGCTGTCTAACCCTTGCGCCGCGCCGACGGTCTTGCGGGCCACCCCGAACACCCCGGCGATGAACAAACCGACGGTTTGGACCAAAGTCCCGAGCCCTAGGGTGAGGTACATCGTTGTGCGCAGGCGCTTGCGTTCGATGCGCTTGTCGAGCACCGGCAGGAACACGCCGAACGTCAGCGCCATGAAGAGCAACGTCACGGCGATCAGCATGGCGTGGTAATGCGCCGGCGTACGGGTATCGACCGAGCTCTCGAAAAACCCGATCGCGCCGCCCCACGCGAACAACAGTAGCGCCACAGCCATGCCGCGCACTTCTGGCGCGCCGTCCCAGATATCGCGCCAACGCCGGCTGAGAAGCGTGATGACACTGAACACCACCACCGCGGTCGGCGCCGGCAGCACGAAGCGATACAGATTTGTGAACATCAGGCGCTGGGCCGGATCGCCGCCTTGGTAAGTAAGGTAGAGCAACGGGCCGGCAGCCGCGCCCGCCAGAAGCAGCAGGATCATTGCCTTCAACATCCGCGCCGAGAGTGGCGTCTCACCTAAGGTGACGCGGCTCAACAGATAGAGTGCGCACAGGAACAGCGTCGTGTTCGCGAACTGCAGCACATGGCCGCCGCCCCACATCAGAAAGTCATTGAGACCTTCCGCATCGAAGCCGTCCGGACGACGCAACCACGCCAGCGCGAAGCAGCACAGGGCGATGAGATGAATCGCACCTGCGCAGGCGACGCCAAATGTCGTCGGTTCGGCGTGCCTGGATCGCCACAACGCCGTCAACAGCCGCAGGATCGGCAATGCGAGGCTCAACCCCAACACCCCCAGGCCCGCGTAGTAGAGCGGATCGGTCATCACGGGGATGTAGTTGTTCGGCGTCGCGGCACCGCGACCGAGAACCAAGGGTATCAGAAGGAGCAGGAAGCTGGTCGCAACACCGCCGAGCGCAAAACGCCCGCACACCAGGCCCCCCAGCGACATGGGTGCCCCCGCGGTGACGTACAGCCTCCCCGTGACAAGGACGGTCAGCGCGCCTTGGACAGCGAGGTACCACACCACAAAAGCGAAAGTGACGTGCGCGACCAGGCCGCGCTGGAAGAACGCTTGGTTCAGGAACGGCAACACTTTCTCGACACCCGGGATGCGCGCCACGGCAAGCACCAAGGCGAGCAGACCGGCAAGCCCGAGGGCGGCAACCGAAATCGCCGACCAGCCCTGCAACTCGAGACGCAGTTCGTCGGTCAGTTTGCCTGCGAAGTGTCCGTCGACCGCCACATCGACCGGCGCAGGCATGGCGCGCGCGAAGATGACCTTATCGTCCATTGAACTCGCGGCGGGTCATTGCGTCTGTACTCAACCTTACGGTGCGTACACATGATACAGAGTGGCATAGATCAGCACCCCGGTCACCGTGACATACAGCCAGATCGGGAACGTCCAGCGCGCAATGGCGCGATGACGTTGATACACCTGGGCCGGCGCTGCGGCACCGCCGCTGCGCCACGCCTTGATCGCACGCCAAGCGGTCAGCGCGATCAGCGGCGTCGCCACCGCTGCCAGAATCACATGGCTGACCAGCATCGCGTAATAAACCGGCACGACCCATCCGGTGCCGGGGAACACGAACACCGGCGCAGTGAAATGGTAGGCGAGATAGCAAACCAGGAAGATCGCCGAAACGATCAGGGCTGCGATCATCACACGACGATGGGCTTCGCGCCGGCCGCTGCGAATCAGGGCATAGGCGATGATCAGCAGAACCGTGGACGTAGCATTGAGAGCCGCATTCACATGCGGCAGGACAGCCGTTAATTCCATGCGGCAATTGGCCCCCGAAATACGCAAAACGGCCGCTTACGGCCCTTCAAGCGCGGTCTTAACGATGATGCTGACGAACATGAAGGCCGAAATGCCAAGCAGCACCCAGGCGAATTTGCGCAAGCGCGGGTCGCCGGGCCGTGGGGTATTGGTGGACATTGCCGCGCCTCCGAGGACGTAAGGACCGCGGCTTGTAGCGCACGCCGGTCCCGGGGAAAACCCCACCTGCGATTGGCGCCCAAAACCCCCGTGGTTTCAAGGCGCTCGCGCCTTTACGCGTAGGCCGCCTTCGGTTAGTCTCCGCGGCAACCCGCAAGCGTCGCTCGCGGGGCTCTGGCGGGGGCGCCGGATACCCGGCAAAAATATTGAAAAGCCTGGGAAAATTCAGTTGAACCCATGGGTCCTCCCGCTTAAACGGGGGCGCTCATGGGGTTGCAATGGAGACAGATGTGAACCGTCTGACACTGGCCGTTCTAAGCGTATTTATTCCTCTTTCGACGGCTGTGGCTCAGACCACTGAACAGCTGCCGCAACCTTCGTTCCCGCACCGGTGGCAGCTCAACCTCCAGACCCCCGCCAGCCCGGTCATGGAAAAGATGGTGGATTTCCACAATCTGCTGCTGTGGATCTGTACGCTCATCTCCGTGTTCGTCTTGGGCCTGTTGATCTACGTGGCCGTGAAGTTCAATTCGCGCGCCAACCCGGTGCCTTCCAAAACCACCCACAACACGCTGCTGGAAGTGATCTGGACCGGCATTCCGGTGCTGATCCTCGCCGCGATCGCGATCCCGTCGTACCGGCTCTTGTTCTTCGCCGACCGGATTGAGAACCCGGAGATGACCCTGAAGATCACGGGTAACCAGTGGTACTGGAGCTACGAGTACCCGGATACCGAGATCAGCTTCGACTCCCTCGCCCTGCCCGACGACAAGATCGACGTGAGCAAAGGCCAGCATCGCATGCTGGAAGTCGACAACGAACTCTATATCCCGATCGATACCTCGGTCCGCCTGCTGTTCACTGCGACCGACGTGATCCATGCCTGGACCATCCCGGCGTTCGGCGTGAAGAACGACGCCATGCCGGGCCGCACCAACGAAAGCTGGGTGCGCGCCACCAAGATCGGCAAGTTCTACGGGCAGTGCTCGGAGCTTTGCGGCGTCGACCATTCGTTCATGCCGATCGTGGTGAACGTGGTCAGCAAGGACCAGTACAAGGCCTGGGTTGCATCAAAGAAGCAGAGCGCGTCGGCAGAGCCGGCCACCAAGGCTGCGTCGGCTGAGCCGACGACACAGCTCGCTTCCGCGCAAAACTAAGTTAGGGAAGATACGTCCATGAGCGCTGCCACTTCTCACGGCCACGACGCCCACGATCACAGCCACGATCATCACCCGACCGGCATCAAGCGCTGGCTGTTCTCCACGAACCACAAGGACATCGGCACGATGTACCTGACGTTCGCGCTGATTGCCTCGCTGGTCGGCGGCGGCATGTCGATCATGATCCGCGGCGAGCTTGCCTACCCGGGCATGCAGTATTTCACCGACAAGCACTTCTACAACGTGATCGTCACCGCGCACGCGCTGCTGATGGTGTTCTTCGTCGTGATGCCCGCCACCTTCGGCGGCTTCGGCAACTGGATGGTGCCGATGATGATCGGAGCGCCCGATATGGCGTTCCCGCGCATGAACAACATCTCGTTCTGGCTGATGCCGCCGGCCCTGATCCTGCTGGTCCTGTCGATGGTCGCGGGCAGCGGCGTCGGCACCGGCTGGACGCTGTATCCACCGCTGTCGGGCATCGCCGGATCACCCGATATGTCGGTAGATTTCGCGATCCTGTCGCTGCACCTTGCCGGCGCGTCGTCGATCCTGGGTGCGACAAACTTCATCACGACCGTGCTGAACATGCGCGCGCCGGGAATGACCTTCCACAAGATGCCGCTGTTCGTGTGGGCGAGCCTTCTGACCGCGATCCTGCTGCTGCTCGCCATGCCGGTGCTCGCCGGCGCGCTGACCATGCTGCTGTGTGACCGCAACTTCGGCACCGCCTTCTTCGATCCGCGCGGCGGCGGCGATCCGCTGCTGTGGCAGCACCTGTTCTGGTTCTTCGGCCACCCCGAAGTTTACATCATGATCCTGCCGGGCTTCGGCATCATCAGCCACATCGTGTCGACTTTCTCCCGCAAGCCGGTGTTCGGATACCTCGGCATGGCGTACGCGATGGCCTCGATCGGCGTGGTCGGCTTCGTCGTGTGGGCGCACCACATGTACACGGTTGGCCTGGGCGTGAACTATCGCGCCTACTTCATCGCCGTCACGATGGCGATTGCAGTGCCGACCGGCATCAAGATCTTTAGCTGGATCGCCACCATGTGGGGCGGCTCCATCCAGTTCAAAGTGCCGATGCTGTGGGCGATCGGCTTCATCTTCCTGTTCACGGTCGGCGGCGTCACCGGCGTCGTGCTCGCCAATGCGGGCCTCGATATCGTGCTGCAGGATACGTACTACGTCGTCGCGCACTTCCACTACGTGCTGTCGCTCGGCGCGGTGTTCTCGATCTTCGCGGCGTTCTACTACTGGTTCCCGAAGATGACCGGCCACGAGTACCCGGAATGGGCCGGCAAGTTCCACTTCTGGACGACGTTCATTGGCGTGAACATCACGTTCTTCCCGCAGCACTTCCTGGGTCTCGCCGGCATGCCGCGCCGCTATATCGACTATCCGGATATTTTCGCGGAGTGGAACCTGGTCTCGACCTACGGCGCTTACATCGGCGCGGCCTCGACCATCTTCTTCATGATCATGACCGTGAAGACCGTGTTCTGGGGCAAGCAGGCGGCCGGCAACCCGTGGGGCGAAGGCGCCACCACGCTGGAGTGGACTGTGCCCTCGCCGGCGCCGTTCCACACCTTCGAGGAGCCGCCCGTGATCGGCGGCAGCTTGCACCCGCACCCGGCTGAGTAACGAGACGCGTTCGGACCCTAACGACCGGACCTAAGGGATGGCCGACGAAAAGAAACTGGAACGCCGCAAGGCCACGACCGCGATCATCGCCGTAACGGTGGTCGCGGGCATGGCCGGCTTCGCGTTCGCGTCGGCGCCGCTCTACCGCATGGTGTGCAAGACTTTGGGCCTCGGCGGCGCCACGCAAGTCGCCGCTACGGAGTCCAAGACGGTTTCGCAGGAGCCGGTGACGGTGCGGTTCGACGCCAACACCGATCCGCATCTGCCGTGGGAGTTCAAACCCGAGCAGAAAGCCGTGACGGTCAAATTTGGCGAGACCGCGACCATCAAGTACCGGGCCAAGAATCTCTCTGACCATACGATCGTCGGCACCGCGACTTTCAACGTCACGCCGGAGAAAGTTGGGATCTACTTCAACAAGCTCGCCTGCTTCTGCTTCCAGGAAACCACGTTGGCTCCGGGCGAAGAAGTCGAGTTAGGGGTCACGTTCTTCGTCGATCCCGATCTGCTGCAGGACGAGTACGCCAACGAAGTGCGGACTTTGACCCTGTCCTACACGTTCTTCCCGTCGCTCAACGCCGTCGCCAGTGCGCCGGCCGCGACGGTTTCAAAATAGCCAAGCATAGAGGACCTCATTCCATGAGCGCCCAAGCCAAACATCCCTACCACATGGTCAACCCAAGCCCGTGGCCCGCACTGGGCGCGTTCTCGGGGCTGGTCACGGCCGTGGGCGCCGTCACCTATTTCCACAAGGTGCCGATCCTCGGCATCTCGGGCATCGCGCAGGTGCTGCCTGGCCTGTTCCTGGTGATCCTCACCATGATCCTGTGGTGGCGGGATGTGATCAACGAGTCGGTGAAGCAGCATGCGCACACCGAAGTCGTGGCGCACGGCCTGCGCATGGGCATGGTGTTGTTCATCGTCTCGGAAGTGATGTTCTTCTTCGCCTTCTTCTGGGCGTTCTTCCACAACGCGCTGGGCTTCTCGACCTCCACCCTGCAATGGCCGCCCGCAGGCATCGCGGTACTCGATGCGTGGGAAATCCCGTTCTATAACACCGTGATCCTGCTCACCTCCGGCGGCACGGTCACCCGTGCGCACATGTACGTCGAGGAAGGCAACAACAAGCTCGCCGCGCGCTGGCTGTTCATCACCGCCGCCCTGGGCGCGATCTTCCTCAGCGCGCAGGCCTACGAATACATCCATGCCTCGTACAAGCTGTCCGACGGCATCTATCCGTCGACCTTCTACCTCGCCACCGGGTTCCACGGCTTCCACGTGTTCGTCGGCACGGTCTTCCTGATCGTTTGCGGCTTCCGCGCCGCAAATGGCCACTTCACGGCCCACAAGCACATCGGCTTCCAGGCGGCAGCCTGGTACTGGCACTTCGTCGACGTGGTGTGGCTGTTCCTCTTCACCTGGGTCTACTGGATCCTGGGTCTGCCGGTCCGCCACTTCGCAACAGCCGTCGGCGGTTGATCTTCAAGGGCCGGGGGAAACCCCGGCCCTTTTTCTTTGTAGTCGGAATTGCCATGACCAAGCGTGCCACCCCGCTGATCACGACCGCCTTGCGCGGCCGCTGCCCCCGCTGTGGCGAAGGCTCGCTGTTCGATGGATACATCAAGGTGGCCCCGCAGTGCCCCGTGTGCGGCCTCGGGCTGGGCAACAACGACACCGGCGACGGCCCTGCGTTCTTCGTGATGATGCCTCTATGCATCCTGGTGGCCGTCAGCGCCCTTGTGTTCGACCACATGGTCGCGCCGCCGATGTGGGTGCACCTGCTGCTGTGGCCGACCTTTATCGCCCTGGTCGTGGGCTTTTCCTTACGGCCCGTGAAGGCCATCATGATCGGCCTGCAATACCGCTACCGCGACGTGGAGCGGGAAACCAAGGACTAGCTCATGTCCATTCGCGGCCTGAATCACATAACGCTTGCAGTCACGGACCTTTCCCGCTCCATCGCGTTCTATCGCGACATCCTGGGCCTTAGCGTTGCGGCCTGCTGGGAATCGGGCGCTTATCTCGAAGCCGGCAATTTATGGCTTTGCCTGTCACTCGATCCAACCGCGGCCGACAACCCTCGTACCGACTACACGCACGTCGCCTTCGACGTTGCACAGGAGGAGTGCGCCGCAACGTGCGCGCTCATCCAAGCCCAGGCTAAAACCTGGAAGGACAATCGCAGTGAGGGCGACTCGCTTTACTTCGTGGACCCAGACGGCCACAAACTCGAAATCCACGTGGGCTCGCTCGAGTCACGTCTGGCGCAGTATCGCGAACGCCCGCCATCCGGGTATCGGCGGCTCGCCGGCTGTCACTAGGCACGGCGTATCACGAAGCGCGTTTGGCGCGAGTCTTCGATGGTGTCGACCACCTGATGCCCCTGCGCCGCGCAGAACGCCGGTACGTCGCGCAGGGCGACACGATCCGTCACCAGCAGATGCACCAGCGTTCCCGGCGCACGGCCATTCAACACCTTGCGCAACTTGAGGACCGGCAACGGACACGCCAAGCCACGCGCGTCGATCAAAGGAACATCGGTCTCGTGATTGTTTGCCATTCCGGACCTATATTACGTGAGCCCTTCAGTCTGTGGGAATTCACGTGAATACCGTCGTCGGATTCGCTTTGGCCGGTCTCCTGCTCGGTGCGGCCGTCGGCGCCATCGCGCAGGTCACGGCCTTCTGCTCGGTCGGCGCGGTGGCGGACATCGTGCTCGCCAAGGATTGGCGGCGCATGCGCAGCTGGCTGATGGCCGCCGGCGTCGCCCTCATCGGTACCCAAGCCCTGAGCGCGCTCGGGTGGGCGGACCTGACCGGGACGCCCTACGGCCTCCCAATCTCGACGTGGCCCGGCGTGCTCCTGGGCAGCATCGCCTTCGGCTACGGCATGGCCCAGGCCGGCGGATGCGTGCAGCGGGCCTTGGTCCGCATCGGCAGCGGTTCGGTGAAATCTCTCGCCACCTTCGCCCTCGTGGCGATCTTTGCCGCGGTCACGCTTTTCGTGATGCCGCCCGCGGAGGATGCCTCGGTCACCCTGCCCCATGTCCTGGCACTGGCGATCAGCCTCGGCCTGGGTGGCGCGTTGATCGTGTTAGCCGTGGCCGACCCCTGGTTCCGAAAGTCCCCGGAGCATCTGTGGGGCGGGGCGGCAATCGGGGCGGCGATCGCGATCGCCTGGGTCTTCGCCGATAGCCGTCGCGGATTCAATCTTCTGATGGACACGGGAACCGCGGCCGCGTGGTCCGTTGGGTGGACTGATTCGCTGCCGGTATTCGGGCTCGCGGCCCTTGTGGGCATCGTGATCGGGGCTGCGATCAGCGCCGCGGTGCGCGGCGATCTCGCCCGCGACCGCTTCGTCGACGGCGACGATGTCAAACGCCACGTCATCGGCGGTGTGCTGATGGGCGTTGGCGGCGCGCTCGCCTATGGCTGTACCTTCGGCCAAGGGCTGGCGGGCCTTTCGACCCTATCCATGAGTTCTGTTATCGCCATCGCCGGCATGGGGATCGGCTGCCTGTGGGGCATTCGTGTGCTCGAAGCCGGCACCGCCTGGGGCGGCCTCAAGCTGATGTTCGCTTCCCGTTAGAGCTTGCCGATCATCGTCAGCACATTTCCGGCCGTGTCACGGAAGTGCGCAGCCCCACCGCCGGCGGCCTGGGGCTGCGGCGGGGCGAGGAACGCCACCCCCATCGCCGTCAGCCGTCCATAAGTCACCGCCAGATCCGCGACAACGAAGCTCAGGCCGGTGAACCTGCCGACCATGTCCCCATGCGCCGGATGCCCGTGCGGCAGGCTCTCGACCGTGAGCTGCGCCGCACCGGTGTCGAACACGGCGGCATTACCCGCCTGCCTAAGCAGCGTCAGCCCGATCAGGTCGCGATAGAACAGGACCGCCTGTTCCAGATCGCCACAATAGACGCGGGCCGCCTGCAGCTTCAGGACCGGCGCGGGGTGATGGTGGTGGCCATGCCCGTGGTCATGGTCATGGTCATGGTCGTGGTCGTGGTCGTCATGGGGTGCCATGGCGGGATACTGCCGGGCCGATTTGCCCCGGACAAGGGTTCCGGCCTAATGTTCCCGCCACGCAACCATGTAAGGACGTCGCAATGCCGCTGCCGCCCGACCAGGTGTTTTACGTCTCACCGGAGCAGATCAACGCCTGGCGCGATGAAGACGACGCCGTGATCGTGGATGTGCGCGAAGACAACGAATGGGCGGACGCTCACATCCCCGGTGCGATCCTCATGCCCCTGTCAACCTTCGACACGGCCAAGATTCCGAACCCCGGCGCCAAGCACCTGGTATTCCACTGCCGCAGCGGCCGGCGGTGCGGCATGGCTGCGGAGAAGGCGGTTGCCGAGGGCTACACCGGCGTCATCAAGCGCATGGAAGGCGGCTTCCTCGCCTGGCAAGCCGCCGGTTACGATCAGGAACCCGGCTAGAGGCGGCGCATGGCCCCGGCGGAACCCGAGACCGGTATGGGCCGCGAAGAAAAACGCGTCTTCCTGCTCGTGGTCGATGAGACCGAAGAACTCGGCGCCGCTATTCGCTATGCCTGCAACCGCGCGCGCCGCACCGGCGGCCGGGTCGCCTTGCTCTACGTCTATGAACTCGACATGGAGTTCCAGCACTTCAGCTCGGTCGGTCGGCTGATGGAAAAGGAGGCTGAGGCCGCGGGAGAAGCCATTCTCAAACGTCATGCCCTCGACATCGCTCGCGAATCGGGCCGCGTGCCCGACATGTTCGTCCGCCGCGGCGCACGGCGCGATGAATTGTTCAAGCTGGTCAAGGACCATCCGGAGATTTCGATTCTTGTCCTGGCTGCGGCCCCCGGTGCCAAGCCCGGCCCGCTGGTCGAAGCGGTGACGGGAAAATTCGTCGGCACGATCGGAATTCCTGTCACGGTCGTGCCTGGCGACTTGACGCCGACGGAAATAGACCGTTTGACTGCGGTGTGACCGAAGGGACCAACCTCGTCGCATCTCTGCCGAAGACCCCGCGCAGCCTCGCCTGCGAACGGGCGCGCGCGTCATGAGTTTCACCGATCCACAAGAACCCGATGGCGTCGACATGTCGCCCGTCGTCGCGGACGAGGTGAAGACCACCACCTGCTACATGTGCGCCTGCCGCTGCGGCATCCGCGTGTTCGTCAAAGACGGCAAGATTCGCTACATCCAGGGCAACCGGGATCACCCCGTCAACAAAGGCGTGCTCTGCGGCAAGGGCGCAGCCGGCATCATGCAGCACAATTCCCCGGCCCGCCTGCGCAAGCCCCTGAAGCGCATCGGCGAGCGTGGCCGCGGCGAGTTCGTCGAGATCGAGTGGGACGAGGCGCTGCAACTCGCCACCGACTGGCTCGGCCACATCCGCCGCACGGACCCCAAGCAGCTGGCGTTCTTCACCGGCCGCGACCAAAGCCAATCCCTGACGGGCTGGTGGGCGGCGATGTTTGGCACGCCCAACTATGCCGCCCACGGCGGCTTCTGCTCCGTCAACATGGCTGCGGCCGGGCTCTACACCATCGGCGGATCGTTCTGGGAATTCGGCGAGCCTGATTGGGAGCATACCAAATACTTCATGATGTTCGGCGTCGCCGAGGATCATGACTCCAACCCGATCAAGATCGGGCTCGGCAAACTCAAAGGCCGTGGCGCGAAGTTCATTTCGGTCAATCCCGCCAAGACCGGCTATTCGGCCATCGCCGACGAATGGATCGGCATTCGGCCGGGAACGGACGGCCTGTTTATCATGGCGCTGATCCACGAACTGCTGCGCGCCGGACAAGTCGATCTGGACTATCTCGTGCGCTACACCAACGCGCCGTGGCTCGTCATCCAAGAGCCGGGCACGGCGGATGACGGACTGATCGCCCGCGATGCGAGTGGCGCGCCGCTGTGTTGGGATCGCGGCAGTAACGCCGCCGCGTCGGCGTTGCGTGCGGACGTAACGCCGGCCCTGCAAGGTACTTTCACCGTCGATGGCAAGACCTGCATACCGGCATTCGAACTGCTGGCGCAGCGCTATGCGGATGCAAAATTTGCGCCTGACGCGGTCGCCGACACCTGCGGCATTCCCACGGCGACGATCAAGCGTATCGCGGCGGAACTGGCGCATGTCGCCTTCAAGGAGACCATCGAGATCGCGGTGCCCTGGACCGATTGGGCGGGCCGCCGCCACGAAAGCATGATCGGCCGGCCCGTGGCGATGCACGCCATGCGCGGCATTTCGGCGCATTCGAACGGCTTCCACACCTGCCGCGCCTTGCACGTGCTGCAGATGTTGCTCGGCAGCGTCGATGTGCCCGGCGGGTTCCGCTACAAGCCGCCGTTCCCAAAACCGGTGCCGCCGGGCCCGAAGCCCGCGGGCAAGGCCGGCGCGAAACCGGACACGCCCATGCCCGGGCTTCCGCTTGGGTTCGTGACATCGCCGGACGATTTGCTGCTCGATCCGGACGGCACGGCGATCCGCATCGACAAGGCCTATACCTGGGACTTCCCCATGGCGGCCCATGGCGCGCTGCACATGGTGTTGCAGAACGCAGCCGCCGGCGATCCCTACCGCATCGACACACTGTTCCTCTACATGGCGAACCTCGCCTGGAACTCGTCGATGAGTGCGACCGCGGCAATCGACGCGCTCACCGCCAAGGATGAGGACGGAACTTATAAGATCCCGCACTTCATCTACGTCGATGCCTATGCCTCCGAGACCGTGGCCTATGCGGATCTCGTGTTGCCCGACACGACCTACCTCGAGCGCTGGGACTGTATCTCGCTGCTCGACCGTCCGATCTCCGACGCGGACGGCGCATGCGACGCCATACGTCAGCCGGTGGTGGAACCGGACCGGGACGTTCGCGCCTTCCAGTCCGTGCTGCTCGATCTCGGCGCGCGGCTGGGATTACCGGGCATGGTGAAAGGCGACGGACGGCCCGCCTATCCCGGCGGCTTCGCGGACTACATGGTCAATCACCAACGCGCGCAGGGGCTCGGACCCTTGGCCGGGTGGCGCGGCTATGAAGGCGGCGAAGCCGGACGTGGCGCTCCCAATGCCTGGCAACTTGAAAGCTATATCGCCAACGGATGCTTCTGGCGCGGCGATATCCCTGTCGGCGCGCGCTACTTCAAGATGGCCAACGCGGGCTATCTCACCTGGGCGACTCACATGGGATTCATCGCCGGGCCGGAGCAGATCGTCCTGCAGCTTTACAGCGAGCCCATGCAGCGCTTCCGCAACGCCGCGCGCGGTCATGGCGCGATGCAGCCGCCTGAGAGCCACCGCGCGCGCGTAGAGGCGGCGTTCGATCCCATCCCGGTGTGGTATCCGCCGTTCGAGGAAGCCGCGATCGACCGCGATGAATTCCCGCTCCATGCGCTGACCCAAAGGCCGATGCAGCACTATCACTCGTGGGGCTCGCAGAATGCCTGGCTGCGTCAGATCACGGCCGCGAACCGCCTGTTCGTACATCGCGCCACCGCAGCCAAGCTCGGCATCGCCGACGACGACTGGGTGTGGGTGATCAGCAGCGCCGGGCGCGTCAAAGGCCAGGTGCGGTTGGTGGAAGGCGTCAACCCGGACACGGTCTGGACCTGGAACGCCATCGGCAAGCGTAAGGGCGCGTGGGCCCTGAAGCCCGATGCGCCGGAAGCCCACGACGGCTTCCTGCTCAACCACGCGATCTCCGAGTGGCTGCCCGGCGGAGACCGCCGCCCGAATTGCGATCCGGTCACCGGCCAGGCCGCCTGGTTCGATCTGCGCGTGCGCATCGAGAAAGCCGCGCCGGGTGCGTGGCCGGAGTTTGGAGCGCTCACGTCGCCGCCCGGCGTCGTGCCGGGGCCGGACGTGCTGCGCTATGGCGCTGACTTCAAGGTGCGACCATGACAAGCCTGCCGGGAAAGACGGACAAGAAGCTCGGCCTCGTGATCGATCTCGACACCTGCGTCGGCTGTCATGCCTGCGTCACCAACTGCAAGGAATGGAACACCGGCGGCCACATGGCGCCGCTGACGGACCTGAACGCCTATGGCAAGGGCGCAGACGGCGTGTGGTTCAATCGCGTGCATACCTACGAAGTCGACGACGCCCCCGGCTGCAGCCGCACGGTGCATTTCCCAAAATCCTGCCTGCACTGCGAGACCCCGGCCTGCGTCACCGTGTGCCCGACCGGCGCCTCCTATAAGCGCACGAGCGATGGCATCGTTCTGGTGAACGAGGACCTGTGCATCGGCTGCAAGCTGTGTTCCTGGGCCTGCCCCTACGGTGCGCGCGAGTTCGACGTGTTCGAGGGCGTGATGAAGAAGTGCACCCTGTGCGTCGACCGCATTTACAATACCAACCTCGATGAAGTCGATCGGGTGCCGGCGTGCGTGCTCACCTGCCCAACCGGCGCCCGGCATTTCGGCGATCTCGGCGATCCGAATTCCGACGTGTCGCAACTCGTCGCCGCGCGCGGCGGCGTCGACCTCATGCCGGAGCTTGGCTACAAGCCGACAAACAAGTACCTGCCGCCACGCCCGCGCAGAACCGCGGCCGCCGACGTGGGCGCAACGGCAGAGTTGGTCTCCGCGCCGGGCGGATTCCTCGGCTGGGTCGATCGGCTGTTGTCGCGCTAATGCATCCCGCCGCGTCGATCATCTTCTTCACCACCGCCTCGGGCCTCGGCTATGGCCTGATGGCATGGGCCGGGATTCTTGCGGCCTTTGGGCAGATGCCGCTGCATCGCGGATTGGGCATCGGCGTGATGGTCACAGCGCTCGTGCTGGTGTCCACAGGGTTGCTGAGTTCCCTGCTCCATCTCGGGCGCCCGGAACGCGCATGGCGTGCCCTCAGTCAGTGGCGCTCGAGCTGGCTGTCGCGCGAGGCTGTAGCGGCAATCCTCACGTTCATCCCCGCGACCGTCTTCGCTGGCGCGTGGATCTTTCTGGATCATCTGTCGCGCCTCGCCGGCGTGTTCACGGCGCTAGGCGCGCTGATCACCGTGTATTGCACCGCGATGATCTATCGCAGCCTGACGCCCATCAAACAGTGGAGCAATCCGACCACCGTGCCGGTGTATCTGGCGCTCTCCTTGATGACCGGCGCGACCTGGCTGCACGCCTTCCTGCTGGCGTTCGGGGCCGGCTCGGCGCGGACTGTGCTCATCACCGGCGCGGTTGCCGTGATCAGCATTCCCGCCGGCTACACCCTGAAGCGCCGCGCGTGGCATTACGATCCGACCCCGGCGGCGACCATCCAAAGTGCCACGGGCCTTGGCGGCACGGACATCCGCTCCGTGGAGTGGCCCCATACCGAAGAGAATTTCCTCCTGAAGGAAATGGGATACCGCGTGGCCCGCAAACACGCAGAACGCCTGCGCCAGATCGCGACCGGCGCCGGGTTCATCGCCCCTCTCCTACTGCTCGTGGTTACGGCTGGCCGCCAGGATTGGCTCGCCACCGCCGCCGCAATCCTCGCCGCTATAGTAATGGCCGCTGGAATTACCGTCGAACGCTGGCTGTTTTTCGCGGAAGCGAAACATACGGTCGCCCTTTACTACGGGCGCTAGCCGGTTTCCGGTAATTCAGATAACCTTCCGACCTTGCGGTCTTGAAGGGGTTCGCATGGAGATCTTTCGAAATTTGGCGGTCGGCGCAGTCGCCGCCGCGCTGATATCCGGCGGCGCAAGCGCCGCGGATCGTGGGCGCAAGACGCCGGAACCCCCGCCGCCGCTACCACCCGCGATTCAGCAAGGCCAATCATCGAGGATTCTCGGCTTTGAACGGATCGTCATGCAGATACCCGTCGGCGCGGAAATTGGCGCCGTGACCTGTGGCGGCCTGAGCCCAAAGCGACCGGTTTATATGACGCGAACGATGATGGATTTCGATCCTTCAACTTACCGCGACGTATTCGTTAGAGAAGCCGCGGCCGCTGGTTACCCGGTCGACAACCCCGCCGCTTCTTTGTTTAAGGAAACCAACCGCAATGGTGCTCAGCTTGTCGTGGGCGCGGCAATTGTTCGCCAGTATCTAGATGTGTGCGAGGTTCATGTGCGGCCGGGCGAGGTGAACTTATTCTTTACCAACGGAAGCAAGGGAAACGCCGCATTCGAGTTCCAAGTGTTCGACGTTCTTGACCGCAAAGTCGTGTGGAAAGGAACATTCGAGGGCAACGGGTCCGCCAAGGGATTCGCCGACCAGAGCGTGCCTGCGGCGATGCACGTCGCATTCCAAAGCGCAGCCCAGAAGATGCTGCGCGATCCGGGCTTTGTCGCAGCGGCCACGGCGGCACTCCCCACCGTCGCAACCACGGCGGAGCCGCAAGATGAACTCAAGCCGCCGCCCCACCGCATTCCGCACCGGCCGCTATCGACCGTCGCATTCTCGCAAGACGTCGCGAGTGCACGGAACCAAGTGGTGACGATTTTCGCCGGCACCGGCATGGGGACAGGCTTTTACATTACGCCGGAATTACTGCTCACGAACGACCACGTCGTCGACAATTCCAAGCTGGTGAAGATCAAGACAATCGGCGGCAAGGAGTACGTCGGCGAAGTTTTGCGCAGCAACAAGCGTCGCGATGTCGCCCTGGTCCGCACCGAGCCTTTGCCGATCTCCGGTGTTCCGATGCGATTGGAAGACCCCGCCATAGGCAGCCAGGTCTACGTCATCGGCAGTCCAGCCGATCAAGCGCTGCAGGGCACGGTAACATCCGGAATCGTCAGCAGTATTCGCGTGTTCAAGCCAAGCGGCAGTTACTTTACGGGAAAGTTCATTCAGAGCGACGTTGCCATCAATCACGGCAACAGCGGTGGACCGATGTTCGATGAACGCGGCAACGTCATCGGGATATCCGACCTCGGGCTCGGCGATTCGGGAAATCAGGGGTTAAACTTCTTCATTCCCATCGCCGAGGCGCTGGATATCCTCAACATTCAAATCGATGCCCCGATTGCGGCTGCAGCGGCGAATCCCAAAAAGGTCTCGACGAAGCCCTAGCCCCGCGGCATCGCCGCGACACGCTGCTGCGCCTCGCGGGCGAGGCACTTGTCGAGCCAGGCTTTCACGGCTGGATACTTCGCGCCGACGTCGAAGTTGATGCGCGGCAGGCTGGAAAGCACGCAGGCGATGTTGAGGTCGCCGATGGTGAAGCTGTCGCCGCACAGGTACGGGCTTTTCCCGAGCGCGGCCTCCAGAAGCGCGAGTTCCTTGTGGAGGTTCTCCTCCGCCTTGTCGTAGACGGCTTGGCTGCGCTTTTCCTCAGGCGTGAAGATCTTCTGCACGATCATGGTGATCGCATAAGGCTCCAGCCCGGTGGCGGACCACATCGTCCACTGCATGCACTTCGCCTGGCCCGGCTTATCGCTCGGCCACAGCTTGTCCTTCCCGTACTTCTGCGCGAGGTACAGGTTGATGCCCAGAGATTCGAACATGACCGCATCGCCGTCCTTCAGGGACGGGATGAATCCGGTCGGATTGATGGCGAGATATTCCGGCGTGCGCGAGGACGGATCGCGTGTCTTCACCTTCTCGTGCGCGTAAGGCAGGTTTAATTCCTCAAGCACCCACAGGTTCCGGGCGGCGCGCGAAGCGGTGTAGCCGTACAGCGTGATGGACATGATGCGCGCTCCTGTTACGGGTTGGCCTGGACGAATGCGGCGCGAAGGTCGGTGATCTTCTTATAGGCAGGCCGCGCATGGCAGGCCTCATGCCAGGCATGCACCTTCGGCCAGGGCGCGATGCTGAAATCGCCACGGCCGGCGTAGTCGAGCACGCAGGCGACCTGCAGATCGGCGAGCGTGAACGCATCGCCCATCAGGTTCTTGTGGCGGTCGAGATAGATGGTGAGCAGTTCCATGCGGGGCTTGAGCCGCTCACCGAGCGCTACCAACGTCTCGGGCTTGCGGTCCTGCGGCGCGGTGAACATCTTGTCGGCCAACATGCCGTAGGTAATGGGCTCCAGCTCGTTGCCGGCCCACACCGTCCACTGGATGATCTTTGCGTGCGCGTCGTCGCCCGCGGGCCACAGCTTGCCCTGTCCGTAGGTCTGACCGATGTAGAGATTGATGGCGAGGGATTCGCTCATCGTCACATCGCCGTCGACCAGCGTTGGGATCTTGCCGGCCGGATTGAGCGCGAGATATTCCGGCGTCTTGTTGTCGCCGTTCTTGGGGATCACCCGCACAATCTCGTAGGGCAGTCCCAATTCTTCCAGCGCCCACATATTGCGGAAGCCGCGGGAGGCGGGAGAACCGTAAAGCTTGATCATCGGAAGACCTCTTTTGAAATGCGCGGATGACTTAAACGGCATCCACGGTGTCGATCAAGGCCCGTCAGCGCTTGCCGATGGCCCAGTCCTTGGCCCAACCCAGACCGGTCAGCGTATCCCCGCGCGGGACGTATTCCGCCCCGACCCACCCGGGATAACCATGCGAATCCAGCAGATCGAAGATGTAGCGCCAGTTCACTTCGCCGAGTTGGTCGGGCTCGTGACGGTCCGGCACGCCGGCCACCTGGATATGGGCGATCACGTCCAGATTGTTCTCCAAGAATGCCGTCAGCCCGCCTTGGGTCATCTGCGCATGGTATAGATCGTACTGGAGACGCAAGTTCTTGCGGTCGACCTGCTGGATGATCTCGAGCGCCTGATCCGGCCGCTGGATCAGGTAGTCGTCCATCAGGATCGGCTCGACGAGAACCCGCACCCCCGCCGCATCGGCTTCATCGGCGGCATAGGCGAGATTGCCGGTAAGCGCATCGAGCGCGGCCGGAATGTCGTCCTCCGCGACCTTCCCCGCCATCACATGGATCTGCGCGCAATCGACCGCGCCCGCGTATTGCAGCGCCACCTGAAAGCTGTCGCGGAATTCCATTTCGCGTCCCGGCAGCGCGGCGAGCCCACGCTCGCCGTTCGCGTAGTCCCCCGGCGGTGCATTCATCAGCACCAGTGGCTTGCCGAACGCGAGCAACCGATCGGACAGCGCCTCCGCCTCGACGTGATAGGGGAACATGCACTCTATGCCCGGGAAGCCCGCCTTCGCCGCCGCATCGACGCGGTCGAGGAACGGCAGGTCGGCGAACAGCATGGAGATGTTGGCGGCGAAACGCGGCATCAGGCGATCAACTTTGCAAGGGCCGCGGCGACGTCGGTGGCGGCGTTAAGGGGCGGATGGGCTGCTTGAGCATACGCGCCATCAAAAGCGCGCACATAGCCCAAGGCAATCAGGTCGCGATGAAGCCGCTCATGCTTGGGCACGGCCAGACCGGGCGGCGCATAAATGTATACCGTGGCCGGCGTGGCGCACGCCTCCGAACACATGGAGACCGAATCGCCCGTGACGACAATGGCGTCCGCCAGACCGAGGAAGCCCAGGTAGGGGTTGTCTCCACCCTTCCCCCACTGGAACAGGTAGCGCGGCTCGGAGAGTTCGCGTGCGAGGATCGCTTCCGCGTCCGCACCGGTGCGGCGCGAGGTGAGCGCGAGCACCGATCCACCAACGCTGCGCGCCATGGCGCCGACTTTGGCGGCGAGGTCCTTGGCCGTGTCGGCCGGGAATGGGCGCTGACGCGTTGCGCCGCCAATCAGCAGCGCAATGTAAGGCCGGGGCAAACCGCTGACGGCTTCGCGCCAGGCGCCGGCGGCCGCGCTGAGCTTGGCGGCCGTGATGCGATGCGGCGCACCGATAATCCGCAGCACGTTCGGCGCATCGCCGCCCGGCACCACGCAATCATGCTGCGGCAGGGCGATCAGGTCGAATTCCTCAGCCCCGCGGCGACCCGGATGCATGATGTGCGCCAGCACGACGCGCTTACCGGCGTGCGCCTTGATCCAGCGCGCCACCGGCGCTGCCCGCCGGCCCGCGGCGATCACCACGTCCGGCCACGGCGGGGCCATGCGCGCCTTGGTGTCCGCATCGACGCCGATGAGGCTCGCGCCCCGCAGCACGTTTGGCAGCTTTGCCAGCCCGTCGTAGACCAGCGGTTGCTCGATGTACGGAAGGCCCAGCGCGTCGGCCACGCCCAGGGCCTGGGCCGCCGTACCGGGGCGATTGTCGCGCAAGACCCAGATGACGGGCGTGCTCATGCGTATTTCGCGGTTGAGGTTCCGCCACGCACGCCATAAACAGAGGGGACAACCCCTCGCTCAGCGGACATCGCCATGGCTCCTATTTCCCGCAGCGCCCGGCAACAGGCGCAAGGCCGCATCGTCGCGGACATCCTGCTCGAAATCAAAGCGGTGAACTTCCGTCCCGAGCAGCCCTATACCCTCACGGCCGGCTGGGCGAGCCCGGTTTATATCGATTGCCGGAAACTCATTTCATACCCCCGGGCGCGGCGCAAGGTCACGGAGTTGGCGCGCCACGAGATCGAGGAAAGCGTCGGCCATGAGAGCCTCGACGCGGTCGCCGGAGGCGAAACCGCGGGCATTCCCTATGCCGCATGGATCTCCGACGCCCTGATGCTGCCCATGCAGTACGTGCGCAAGAAGCCCAAGGGCTTCGGCCGCAACGCCCAGATCGAAGGCGACGTGCACGACGGCCAGCGCGTGCTCCTGGTGGAGGACCTTGCCAGTGACGGCGGCTCCAAGCTGCTGTTCGTCAAAGCGCTGCGCGACGCCGGTACGAAGTGCGACCACTGCTTTGTCGTGTTCTTCTACGGCGCTTTCCCGGGCGCGATCGAAAGCATGGCGAAGGAAGGCATCGCTTTGCACTATCTCTGCACGTGGCACGACGTGCTGGCCGCGGCGGAGGCCGGCAACGACTTCACGCCTGCTGCGATCGCCGGTGTGCGTGACTTCCTGAAGGACCCGGTGGCCTGGTCTGCGGCCCACGGCGGGCGGAGCAGCTAAGCACCCCATGACCGCCAGCGGCGCCGACGCATCAGCGACGGACACCTTCCAAAAGGCGGTCGCGTTTTACGGCGCACAGCGATTCGACGAGGCGGAAGCGTTGTGTATCGGCATCCTCGCGGTCGATCCCCGGTCCATCGCCGCGAAGAACCTGCTCGGTGCGATTGCCATGCTGCGTGGCGATCATACGCGCGCCGCGGAGTTGTTCGGAGAAGCGGCGAAGCTCGCACCCGACGTCGCCGAGTTACACGCCAATCGCGGCGATGCGCTACAGGCGCTCGACCGGCCCGACGATGCCCTGAAGTGCTACGAGCGTGCGCTGAAGTGCGACCCGGGCAATGCCGAAGTCCAGCTGAAGCGCGCCATGGCGTTGCACGGGCTTGAAAAGACCGCTGCCGCTGAAGCGGCGCTGACGCACCTTCTGACGCAGCATCCCGACACCCCCGACGCCTGGCATGCCCGCGGCCTGATCCGCTTCGCCCTGGGCCGCAATGAAGACGCGCTTGGCGATTACGATCGCGCCCTTGCCTTGAGCCCCGACCGCGTCGACATCCATGCCGCCCGCGCTGAAACGCTCGAGGCGTTGGACCGGCGGACCGACGCCCGCGCGGCCTTGGAGAAGACGCTCGCGCTGGCTCCGGACCGGGACGATACGCGCGAACAACTGTTCAACCTCCACCTCTCGGAGACGACATCGTCCCCTGAACTCGATCGGCTAACCGCGGCGGTCGCGCAGACGACAGCCACCCGCGACACGGAACATCTCATCCACGACCGCGCAACCTTCGATTTCCGCCTGCTGCATGACCTGGAGCAGACCGCTCATTTGATCGCACGCGGGATCACGTTCGATGGCCTGCGCGAAGCGCACGCCGCCCTCACTGCGGCGTTTGTGCGGTTGGGCGAGACACCGACGGGGAAAAGCGTTTCCCTGACCGATGCAGAGATTGCCGCCATCGCCGCAGCGCGGCGCGTGACCATCCGCCACCCCGTTCCCCGGTTGCCGGGCAGCGCCCTCAACCCCGCTCTGGACTGGACTGCCATCGAGGACTCTTATTTCAGTCAGCGCACCGAGCTCGCGGTCATCGACAACTTCCTATCCCCTGAGGCCCTGACGCAATTGCGCGACTTCGCGCTGCTGTCGACAATCTGGCGGCGCGAATACACCAACCAATATATCGGCGCCTTCGCCCAACATGGTTTTGTGGGGCCGCTTCACATGCAGATCGCGGAAGAACTGCAGCAGAAGATGCCCCGCATCTTCGCGCAGCACCGGCTGCATCAGCTGTGGGGATTCAAGTACGCCTCCACCCGGGCGGCAAAAGGCATCGGCGTGCACGCCGACTTTGCGCGCGTAAACCTGAATTTCTGGATCACCCCGGACGAGGCCAACCTCGACCCGACGTCCGGCGGCATGGTGATCTATGACGTGCCCGCGCCGAAAACCTGGGGGTTCAAGGAATACAACGTCGATCACCGGCGCATCTACGCGTTCCTGAAGAAGAACCGGGCCACGGCGCAAACATTGCCGTACCGCAGTAACCGCGCCGTCCTGTTCAACTCAACGCTCTTCCACGAGACGGACACCATCCGCTTCAAAGAGGGGTATGAGAATCGCCGCGTGAATGTCACCTACTTGTTCGGACGCGGACTGAAGATGTAAGGCGCTACTCGGCCGCCTTCCGCTCGAGCGTGATCGTCGGCAGGGTGACGCGCACGCGCAAGCCGCCTTCGAGGCGCGACTGCAACTCCACATCGCCGCCCATGCCGCGAATGGTATTGCGGGCGATGGTCAATCCTAAGCCGACACCGCCGGTCTCACGAGATCGCGACGCCTCCAGCCGCACGAACGGCGCAAACACCCGTTCATGGTCCCGGTCCGGAATGCCCGGACCGTCATCGTCGACCACGATCTCGACGTGGCCGTCGATCGGCTGCAAGCCGATGCGCGCGCGATGACCGTATTTAATCGCATTCTCGACCAGGTTCGTCAGCGCGCGCTTGAGCGCAAAGGGGCGCGCCGCCACGTCGAAGAGCGCAGGCCCGGCGTATTGGGTATCGTTGCCGACGGAGCGGCTATCGGCTGCGATGCCGCTCAGCAGCGCCGCGACATTCATCACCGCAACCGGTTCGTTCGCCGCATCGTCGCGCGAGAACGCGAGCGTCGCAGAGATCATCTGCTCCATCTCTTCCAGGTCGTTCAGCATCTTCGCCCGTTGCTCGGCATCGTCGACGAACTCCGCGCGCAGCCGCAGACGCGTGATCGGCGTGCGCAGATCGTGGGAGATGGCCGCAAGCATCTGCGTGCGGTCCTGGATGAACCGCTTCAGGCGGTTCTGCATGGTGTTGAACGCCCGCGCAGCACGGCGCACTTCCCCCGGACCGTCCTCGGGCAAGGGCTCGACGTTCACGTCGACGCCAAGCCGTTCGGCGGCGCTTGCAAACAGCGCAAGCGGCTTGAACGCACGGCTCACACCCCACAAGGCGGCGATGGCGATCAACAATGAAACGATGCTCTGGAAAATCAACGGCTGGGTGCGCAGTTGTGCCTCATCGCCGACCGTCAGCAGCACGCGGGCGTTGAACCAGGTGTTCTCGGCGAATTTCACCGACACCCGGAACATGCCTTGCGAATCCATCAGGGATGGCCCCCCCAACTGCATGAAGCGCATGACGCGCTGTTCGCGCTCCTCCGGCGAGATGATGCGCTCCTGCGGCGGGCGCTCCGGGAAGGGGCGCTCTTGAAATTGGCGTTCTTGCCCCCGGCGTTCCTGGAACGGGGGCAATTGTTCGTCGGGCGGCTGTGGTGGCTCGGCCTGCGGAATCTCGATCTGCTCCGGCGGACGCAATTCTTCTTCGGCGCGGTCCTCCGTTTCCCGAGGCCGCTCGATCAGACTATCGACACGGATATCCGTACCCGGCGCGAACTCGCGCGCCAGCTTGCGCAAAACCACGCGCGATGTGATCGAGTTATCGCTTTGCTGAACCACTGGATTGCGCGTGATCACCACACGCATCACCGGCGAACTCAAGCGGCGTACCAGCAGCGCGCGGTCCTGGGGCCGGTCGCGCTCGATCATGCGCTTGATGACAATCACCTGATCGCCGGCCTGACTGGCGGCAGCGAGGATGCCGGTCTGATTCCGGTTGAGGAAAATGAAGGCCAGCGTCGTGAGCGACATCAAGATGACGACGCCCGCCAGCACCGTGAAAGTCCACCAGGCCAGGGTATCGGGCAGAAGGCGCGTACGAATCCGGTTAGCCACGCACGACCTCGGCCGTGAACATATATCCGCCGCCGCGCACGGTCTTAATCAGGGCGGGGTTCTTCGCATCGACCTCGATCTTCTTCCGCAGGCGGCCGACTTGCACGTCGATGGAACGGTCGAACGGGATTGCGGCGCGGCCGCGCGCCATGTCGAGCAGCTGATCGCGGTTCAACACGCGGCGGGGATGCTCAACGAATGCCACCAAGAGGTCGTATTCGCCGGCGGTAAGCGGGATCGCCTCCGGGCCGCGCCGCAACGTGCGCGTGGATTGCTCGAGTTCGAATCCCGCAAAGGCGAGCTTCTCCGCCTCCGCATCCGCAGCCGTCGGCACCGGCGGCGCCGACACGCGGCGCAGCACGGCCTTGATCCGCGCCGCCAGCTCGCGCGGGTTGAACGGCTTCGGGAGATAGTCGTCGGCGCCGACCTCGAGCCCGATGATGCGGTCCACGTCTTCCGCCATTGCCGTCAGCATGATGATCGGCACGAAGGAGTCCGCGCGCACGCGTCGGCACAGAGTCAGTCCGTCGTCGCCGGGCAGCATAAGGTCGAGGACGATCAGATCGATCGCCCAATCCTTCAGTGCCTGCTCCATTTCACGGCCGTCTTTCGCTGTGGTGACGCGGAAGTCGTGCTTCGAAAGAAAGCGACTGAGCAGGTCGCGGATCTCCGAATCGTCGTCGACGATAAGGATATGGGGCTTCGGCGTTTCAGAGATGATCGACAATGTGTGTCTTCCTAAAGCGGCGGCTCGCGGGCGGAGTGTAGCAACCGAGATATCGTCTAGAAAGGAAGCCGCGGCACTTATTCGGCAACACGTTGTAAATACAGGGCCTGAGGTTACTGGGCGTTACACTTATCTCTGCCGCCGGACATGCGGCGACATGCCGAGGTTACAGGCGGGGCCTCAAATACCCTCCATCGGCTGGACGCTGGGTCTGGCCCGAGAAGAGAGGTTCCCATGTCGATCTTGATGCTGCCGATCATCGTCCTCACTGCCCTGTTCGCAGGCTGGTCTACCAGTTGCGAGCGCTAACCAACCCCCAGAGGAGTTCCAAGTAATGCGTGTCTTCTCCCTCAAATCTACCCCACTCCTGGCCGGCCTGGCCGGCGTGGGTCTAACCTGTGCGAGCGCGTTCGCCGTGCGAGCCGAGGACGACATGCAGATCGCGCAAATGCAGGGCGGGCCTCAGATTCAGAGAATGGGCGCTGACGGTCCCCGTGGCATGGGGCCGCGCGGCGGCGGTGATCGCTGTGAGCGTCTTGCCGAGCGCTTGGAAAAGACCGATCGGCATCTGACCGCCGATCAGATCCACGACATCCTCGCCGGCCGTTTGGCGCAAAGCGGCGAGCCCAATCTGAAGGTCGGCAAGACCCGCGCCAAAGGCGACGTCGTCGAAGTCGACATCGTCACCACGTCCGGTTCTCTTGTCACCACCCGCGAGATCTCTATGAAGACCGGCCTTCCGGCCAACCTGCTCGAACGCTGCAAGACGCAGCAGGACCAGCGCATTGCGCAGCGCGGCAACGACCCGCGCACGGATGGCGACCACGGCGGTGGCCGCCCCTTCCAGATGCGCGGCGGGCCCGGCGGACCAGGTGGCATGGGCGGCGGGATGGGCATGGGCGGAATGCAAGGCCAGCGCCTTGGCGGCGGTCTGACCGGCGCGCTCGCCATGATCGCCGGCGAACCGGGTCGCGATCTCAAGTTAACGCCCGATCAAGGCAAGAAACTCGCCGAAGCCGCCCTCGTTATGGTCGGGAACCCCCGCCTTAAGGTGGGCGCGGTGAAGGAGAAAGACGCCGATACCCTGACGGTGGAGATCGTCACCCAGGACAACGCCCTGGTGATCCGCCGCGAGATGAGCCGCCACACCGGCCGCGCCCACAAGGCGGCCTAGACCACAGGAGCACCAGACCCGGCCGCACGGAACGAAGCCCCTCTCGCTCCGGCATCCTCCCCTCGGACTGCAGGCCGGGTTCAAGGCCCGGACAGGACCCCCCGATCCTGTCCGGGGTTTTCCATTTCTGGGCCCGAGCCCTCGTGGTTAGTTCTTGTTTTGTTCTCACAGGAGGCCTAAGGTTCCCGCATGCATGGAACCGTCGCCCACCGGCCCTCCGGCCCCGCCTGGGAGGGCACCACCCGTCCCCATCCCGACGCCCGACGTGGGCGCGGTGCCGTCAGCAATGCCGCTGGCCGCTTTGAGCCGGAGGCCCGTGAATACGCCGACGACGGCTGGGACAATATGGACGTGCCGGCCCCGCCCCTGCGCACCACCGTCCAGGTGGACGCGACCCGAACGATCATCGCCCGCAATACCTCCCCCGATATCGGCTTCGACCGGTCGATCAACCCCTACCGGGGCTGCGAGCACGGCTGCATCTACTGCTTCGCGCGGCCGACGCACGCTTACCTCGGCATGTCGCCGGGCCTGGATTTCGAGAGTCGCCTGTTCGCCAAGCCCGAGGCGGCGGCGCTGCTCGACAAGGCCCTGCGGGCGCCCAAGTACCAGCCGCGCACGATGGCGATGGGCACCAATACCGACCCCTATCAGCCGATCGAACGGCAATACCAGATCACCCGCAGCGTTCTGGAAGTGCTGGCGCGCTTCAATCATCCGGTGAGTATCGTCACCAAGTCCGCGCTGGTGATGCGCGATATCGATATCCTGGCGCCGATGGCCGCCAAGGGGCTGGCGCGCGTGGCGCTGTCGGTGACGTCGCTGGATGCACATCTCTGCCGCAGAATGGAACCCCGCGCCTCGACGCCAACGCGCCGGCTCGCTGCCTTAAGGGCCTTACACGAAGCGGGCATTCCGACCGCGGTGATGTTCGCGCCGACGATCCCGGGCCTGAACGATCATGAGATGGAAAGCGTTCTGACCGCCGCCCGCGACATGGGCGTGGCGGAAGCCGGCTACGTGATGCTGCGGCTGCCGATCGAAGTGAAGGATTTGTTCCGCGAGTGGCTGGATGCGGAGGTGCCTGAACGCGCCACCCGCGTCATGAGCCTGATTCGCACCATGCGCGGCGGAAAAGACTATGATCCGGAATGGGGCACGCGCATGCATGGCGTCGGACCCATTGTCGAGATGATTCGCGACCGCTTCCGGATTGCCTGCACCAAGCTCGGCCTGAACAAGACCGCACGATCCTTTGCGCTGGATACGACGCAATTCCGGGTGCCCCACACCGCTGGAACGCAATTGTCGCTTTTTGCCTTCTGAGGACGCGGACACGGCGCATGTCACCCCGCTATAGTCCGCGCACGTAATCGCCGGCGTTGGCGTCTAGGGCGAAGTGACAAGGGTGCGGCGGTGGCGGGCGAACCGGGGAGGACTGAAGCGGACATCTGCGCCGATGCGCGCAAACGCCTCGACGCCGGCCGCCCCGCGGAGGCAATCGCACTTCTGACAGACGCACTGCGCGAGGCGCCTGGCACGCTTGTCCTCATGGTGGGTCTGGGCGAAGTCCTCTGCCGCACCGGACGTTTCGCTGATGCTGTGCAGCATCTCGAGAAGGTCGTCGCGGCCGAGCCCGACAACGCAGCGAGCCTGTTCTACTTCGGCGTAGCACTGCAAGGTCTGAACGTCCTTAAGCCCGCGATCATTCATCTTCGCCGGGCGATCGATCTCCAGCCGCGTCTGACGGAAGGCTACCGCGCACTGTCGATGGCGCTCTGGGGCGCCGGCGCACGCGAGCATGCCATCGCCACGCTCGACGAGGCGCGGAACAAGAACGCGGCAACCGGTCAAACCGAGGGGCTGTGCTTTATCCTCCGCCAATCCATTGCCGATTGGTCTGTGTTCGATCAGAGCATTAGCTGGATTCGCGCACTGATCGACCGCGGCGTCCCCGATCTAGACCCGGCGATCTGCTACCTGATTCCAGGATTGAGCGCGGCGGACCAGCGCCGTGCTGCGGAAGCCTATGGCCGGCAGATCGACCATAGCCTCGCAACGCCGCGCCACAACGTGAAGGCCGGCGACAGGATCCGGATCGGATACCTATCCGCGGATTTCGGCAATCATCCGGTGGGACGCTTGATCGCAGGCATCCTCGAACACCACGACCGGACACGTTTCGAGGTGTTCGCGTATTCCATCCGGCGGGAAGACACCGATCCGCTGTCGCGCCGTCTGCGCGCCGCGCCCGAGCACTTTGTCGATTTGCATCAATCCAGCGACGCCGACGCCGCGGCGCGCATTCAGAACGACCGGGTCGAGATCCTGATCGACTTGGGCGGATACACCGAGGGCGCGCGACCGCGGATCGTCGCGCGCCGCCCGGCGCCCGTGCAGGTGAACTATCTTGGCATGAGCGGCACAAGCGGAAGCCCGGCCTACGACTACATCCTGACCGACGAAATCATGACTGCACCGGCCCAGCAGGCTCACTACTCGGAAGCACCGGCTTATCTGCCTGAGGTGTGCTTCAACATCGATCCGGATGCTCCGCCGCCGCAACGCGTGTCGGATCGCACGCGCTGGTCCCTGCCGGAGCGCGCGTTCGTATTCTGTGTCTTCAACAACACGACAAAGATCACGCCGCACGTTTTCAAAGTATGGATGGACATCTTGCGCGCGGTTCCGCATGGCGTCCTCTGGCTACGCGACCAAGTACCCGGCTCCCAGGCGCGCCTGCGGAATGAGGCCGCGCGCGCCGGCATTCCAGCAGAACGGATGGTATTCACGGTCGCGGGCGACCGTGCCGAGTATTTCGACCGGTTGGCCAGCGCCGACCTGTTTCTCGACTGCTTTCCCTATAACGGCGGCTCGACCATCGCCGATGTGCTGTGGGCCGGGCTGCCGGTGCTGACCTGCGCCGGCGACACCTACGTTTCCAATATGGCAGCAAGCATGGTCACTTCTTTGGGACTTGCCGACTTGGTCGTGCGCGACTTGGCGAGCTATCGAGACCTCGCTATCGATCTCGCCAATGATCCCGCGCGGATGGTGGAACTGCGTGCGGGTCTGGCCCTCAAACGCGCAAGCGCGACACTGTTCGACAGCAGCCGTTTCACCGCCCAGCTCGAGACCGTCCTGGAGGGTATGAGCCGGCGGGCCCGGCAGGGACTTTCGAAGATGGGGCCGATCCGCTGAAATTCTGCTCACCCCGTCGCGCTTATTTGGAAACACGAGACCAACACGCGGCGTGGGCTCCATACAGCGGGCGTTTTCTGTGCCGGACGCGCCACACCGTAGCGAATAACGAATTCGTGTCGCGCTTTTGAGTCCCTAGCCCGTTGCTTTACAAACATTCTGGTCTAGTTTTCTCGCTGTGCGGGTGGTTATGGGGGGTATACCCCTCCAAGACCGTGGGTAATTGCCGCGCACGAACGCATGGTTGCTGAACCGGGGAGTTAACACATGAAGATCGGATTGAAGGCCGCCTTAAGCTTGGCGGCGAGCACGCTCGTGCTGGCGACGTCGCCGGCCATGGCACAGATGGAAGAGATCATCGTCACGGCGCGCCAGCGCTCTGAATCTCTGGAAAAGGTTCCGGCATCGATCACGGCCTTCACCACTGAGACGCTGCAGAACGCCGGTGTCCACCGCGCCCAGGACTTCGTCGCCATGACGCCGGGTGTGAGCATCGTCACCGGCACGGCAGAAGTCGGCGACACACAGGTGAACATCCGCGGCATCAACGGCGCCCGCGACGCCGAGAACAGCTTCGCCTACATCGTTGACGGCATCCTGTTGACCAATCCCGCTGCCGTGAATCGTGAGTACGTGAACCTGCAGCAGATCGAGATCTTGAAGGGGCCGCAGGGCGCGCTCTACGGACGTAACGCCGCAGCCGGTGCGATCATCGTCACCACCAAGAAGCCGGGCGACAAGTTCGAAGGCGAAGCCCGCGGCACGGCGGCGTCCGACAACACCTATGCTCTCTCCGGCGGCATCAGCGGCCCGCTCAGCGACAAGGTCGGCGGCGGCCTGTATGCCAATTACCGCAAGACCGATGGCTTCTATAACAACAAGTTCCTGAACGCGAAGGTCGTCGACGACCAAAAGGAATACGGCGTGTCGAGCCGCTTCGTGCTCACACCGGATGATGCCACCACCGTCGATCTCAAGGCGCGATATGGCTTTGTCGAAGGCGCATCGATTGCCTTCAACGCGGCGTTCGCGCTGCCGGCGTTTGCGGGCTTCCTGAATCAGCCGCTGTTCAATGAGAACGTTAACACCCACCAGTTCGTGTTCGAGAACAACATCCGCCCGCAGAACTTCCAGAAGACCTGGGAGTTTTCCGCCAAGGTCGACCACGAAACCGACGCCGGCACCCTCACCGCGTGGTTGCTCTACACCGACATGAAGAACAGCTTCACCGCCGACGGTACGTCGGGCGCGTTCGGCTTCTTCAATGCCGACCCGACGTGCATCTCCAGCGTCTCGACCCTGTTCGCGCGCGGTTACAAGCTCGCTCTGCCGCAAGGCCTCGGACCGAACCCCGGCGCGTCGCTGTTCGGCCCCTACACGCCGACGGCTTGCGACGGCACACAGTTCCAGGTGCGTAACCAGTCCGATATCTCCGGCGAAATCCGTTTCGCATCGCCGGCGAGCAATCGTACGCGCTGGCTGATCGGCGCCTATGGCCTGCACATCAGCCGCGAAGTCGGTGTGAACACCGGCATCGACAAGGGTAAAGGCGTTGTGCAGCAGCTTTACGTGCCGGCCACCGGCGCGAATCCCACCGAACAGCTGTTCGACGACAAGTACACCAGCAATGTGTTCGCGGTGTTCGGCTCGGCCGCTTACGACATCCAGGACGATCTCGAAGCCTCGGTGGCCCTGCGTTACGACAGCGAAAATCGCAAGGTGCGCAGTCTGGTGCCGTTCAACGCCCGCACGACCTACCTGGACTTCAATCCTGCTGACGGTTTCGGCGGCGGTGCGGCGATCAATCCGGCTCTAAATCCGGCGATCAATGCGACGGGGCAGATCGCGCCGCAGCAGAAGACGTACAGCCAAATCGAGCCGAAGGTCAGCTTGACCTACAAGCCGAATGACGACCTCACGCTTTATGGCAACTGGGGCATCGGCTTCAAGTCGGGCGGCTTCAACAGCCAGGGCTCACAAGCGACGGTGAAACTGTTCATCAACACACCGCTCGGTGCGGGCTACGGCGTGAAAGACCAGTTCCGCAAGGAATGGTCGAGCGCATTCGAGGTCGGCGCTAAGGCGCGCGGTTTCGACAACCATGTGCAGTTCACGCTCGCCGGCTACTACACCGACGTGCACAACATGCAGGTGTTCGAATTCGTGGTCGGTCCGTTCGGCCTGCTGCGCGTCGTCGAAAACCTGGACAAGGTGCGCATCTACGGCGCCGAAGCCAGCGCCAACGTGCAACTCACCAAGGAATTCTCGGTGTTCGCCGGCGGCAACCTGCTGTCGAGCCGCATCCAGAAGGCCACGGTGCGTCCCGACACGGTCGGCAACAAGTCGCCCTACACCGCCGACTTCACGATTAACGGCGGCGCTCAGTTCCTGACGCCGGTCTACGGCAGCATCAACTTGCTGGCGCGGGTGGACTTCAACGTCGTCGGCCCGACCTGGTTCTCGCCGGTGCAGTGCCAGAACCGTCCGACGCTGTTCGGCGTCCCCGGTAACGGCTGCAAGCAGCAGCGCAGCACCTACGCCCTGGTCGATGCACGCCTCGGCGTGCAGGGCGACAACTGGTCGATCACCGGTTGGATCACCAACTTGGCGAACGAAAAGCATTTGGCGGAAGTGATCCCGGCGCCGGAATTCGGCGGCGCGTTCATCTCGCCGGGTGCCCTGCGCCGCTACGGCGTGGACGTGTCGTTCAAGTTCTAAATTGCGGACGTCGATGGCCCCCGGGCGGAAACGCTCGGGGGCCATTGTTGTTTCTGCGAACATGATTCCTGCGGTTGTCGCCCCCCGGGACAGTCACTAGCATCGACGCCCTAATGGCGATCATCTCAGGGCGTGAAAACTACGGCGCCGCATTTCTGATTGCGCTCGCGGTCGCTCTGTTGCTGTGGGCGCCCGGTCTTCTGTGGAACGCCCACAAGCCGCGGAATCGATTGCCGATGGCCATGATTCCCCTGCCCGGTTTTCTAGCGCTCGTGTTGTTCGGCGTGGTGTTGTGGGGTGTTCACCGAACCAACGCGCTCGTCACGGGTATCGTCGCAGCGCTGCCGGGAGGCGCGAGCGCTCTCGCCCTCATCTGGCGGCAGATCTCGCGAGGCTCCCTCTCGAGCATCCTTGGCGACCAAGGCTGAACCGTCGTCGTGCTATAGGCGGCGCTGACGATCGGCGCCGCGGCCACGCGATGAGCGATGAATACTTCTCCAGGACTGGTCGGTCGCCTCCCGCGGTCCGCTGGTTCCGCTCGCGACACTGAGCTTGATGCATGTGTTTCACGCCCAGCCATTCGACCCGCCTGATCTGTCGACCAAGCACTGGCCGGCCACGACGCAAGGGGCGTTCATCGCGCGCATGCTTGGGTGTATAACCAACGCATTCGTCGTATTGGCGGTCGGTCACCTTCTGCGGACGCTGAATGTCTCCGCCCGCGTCATGCAGATCGCACTCGCATGGACGTGCCTGGCGCCGACGGTCATTCAGAACACTGTGTTCCTGTGGCCCAAGGCGTTGGCCGCCTTCTTCCATTTGCTCGCCGTCAGCGACTTCATCCGCCAACGGTGGGAATGGAGCGCCGTGTGGCTTGCCCTGGCGTGGCTCAGCCGTCCGGTCGGGCTTCTGTTCGCACCGGGGATGAGACTCTTAAGCATATCGACGCGGCGAAGCCGCGCGGTTCAAGGACGCCGTGGCGCCCGCCCTGCGTATTGAGCTCGCGCTGCTTGCGATGGCGCAGCCGTGGGCACTCTACAAAGCATGGTTCGGTCGACATGACATGTTCTTCGGTTACCTGCTGGGCGCGGGATACGTGCCGGAACGTGCGGTGAGTTTTGATGCCTGGGCGTGGTTGCGCTGGGAGAATTTCTGGCTCACGTTCGTGCCCGGCGCAATTATCCAAGGCCCGCCGCTTCACAACTGGATCAGCGGACCGCTGTCCGAGATCCAAAGATGGAACGTGCAACATCCGCGGACACTTCCGGGCAGCCTTGGCCTGGCGATGTTCATTCCCGCGCATGTCGCGCTGATCCGGGGGAGTGGGCAGCCCTTGCCACACACGAGTCGCATCTGCCTGGTTTTCATCCCTTGTGCGTCATGATCGTCTACTGGGGGTTTAGCAACGATGGCTCGGACGCAGCAGCCTGGAGCCGCTGGTGCCGCTCATCATCGTGTTCGCGGTTGCGCACCTGCCGACGCACAATGTCCTCTGGAATGTCGCCCTCGCCTCTGTATGGTTGGAGGGTCGTTGGGTCGAACTCTCAGGGATGACAAGTGAGCAGGCGCTCCCGTGGGCCAAAGTGCCGATATCCAGTCGGGTATTTTGGGCCGTGGACGGACTAGCGAGTTTGTTTATCCTTCGCATGGGTACCAAGGAGACGAGCACATGATCGCCCACCTCCATTCCGAGGAACAACTTGCCGCCGAGGCCGTGAGCACCGTCCGGCGCATCGCCTTCAAGGACTTGGCCGAGGGCGACCAAACCCTGATCCGGGCGGCCCTCGACATCACGCGCGCGTCTTACTCCCCCTACTCCGGCTTCGCCGTCGGCGCCGCCGTGAAGGGGCGCTCGGGACGGGTTCATGTCGGCACCAATTTCGAGAACGCGTCGTACGGCATCACGATGTGCGCGGAAGTGGCGGCGATCACCGCCGCCAACACCGCCGGTGAGCACACCGTCGATACCATCGCCGTGATCGGCCACAAGTACACCGCGCCCGAGAGCGTCGACCAGCCGGTGACGCCGTGCGGACGCTGCCGCCAGATGATCGCGGAAATCGCCCAATCCGGCGGCACCAATGTCCGCGTTCTGAGCTGTAGCGGCGACCTGTCCAACATCCTCGAAACAACCATCGGCGAATTGCTGCCGGAGGCCTTCGGGCCGGCGAGCATGGGCATGGTGGACCAGTGGACGCGCACACGGCCAAAGCTCGCCGCCGCGGTCGACAAACTCAAGCGCCGCTGACGCCGTGGTGAATTGGCGTGCCGCCGCGGAAGGTGGTATGCTCTCTCATATGTTTCCGGTGAGCCTGGGGAGAGGTCGCCATGAAGCTTCGTCACATTCTGTTGGCCGTCGTCGCTACTGCCGGGATCGCGGCGCCGCTGCAGGCGCAGATGTTTTCCCCCGGCAACGGCTGGGTGAACGACGCCGCCTACGCGCTTGACCGCAAGCAGTGGGACAAGGGCACCGAACTCGCCGCACGCGCGCTGCAGAGCGGCGACGTGAGTCCGGACAATCTGCCCGCCGCCTATAACAACTACTGTATCGGTCTGACTGGCCAGCGGAAGTTCGATGCCGCGATCGCCGCTTGCAACAAGGCAGTGGAGCTGCGGCCGCGGGAGTGGCGGTTCTACAACAACCGCGCCAACATCTACTTCTACCTCAACCAGTTCGACCGGGCGCTCGCCGAGTACTACAAGGCGATGACGTTCAATCCGAGCGGCAACGTCCTGATGAGCAACATCGGCATCTCGCTCAAACAGCGCCGCGTGTTCGGCAATGGCCCCGGCGGCGCGCGCGACATCGAGAAGCAAAGCTAACGCTTGCGCGGGGCCGCGATCCGGGCCGGCTGATCGCTTGCGCGGATTTTGCCGATGCGTGTCTCCACTGCCGTCGCCCCGTACTTCCGTTCGAGCCGCAGGATGATGAAGTGGCCGCGGGCGATATCCTGGAAATAGTCGGTGAAAGCGACATTGATGAGCGCACCGGTCGCAGCACCCAGCACCGGCACGACTTGAGCTGCGAGCTTTTCGCCGACGATCACGCCATACCGGCCGGCGATGACGGCGAGATACTTGCTCAACACCTTGCTCACCGTCACCAGCTGCTTCTTGCCGATGCCCTTGGCGAGATAGGCGGCGGCCTCTTTGGTGAACTCCGCCAAGCCCGCCCTGACCCCGAGATAGCCGGCGTCGGCGGCATCGTCATCCGCGGACGGGCTTCCGAGCGCAAACACATTGAGGCATTCAGTGCGGATCTCCCCCGAGGAGATATCCGCGCCTTCGCTGCGGGCGATGTCGAGGATCGAGCGGAATATCACAGTGGTGGTGATCGGAATTTCGGCGAGCGCGCCGGCGGTGCCGAAAAATCCACCGACCGCACCGGTGACCGCCGTGCCGACGAGATGGATCTTATCCCAGCTTTTCCGGCGCTCCGCCGAGCGGGTGGTCTGGGCTGCCACAGTGAGCGCACCGCGCAGGGCCTTTTCGGTGGCGCCCTGGATCGCGCGCCCCACAGCCGACGGCGCGCTTCGCACCAAGGCCTCGATCGGGGTGCCGACGAGGCTGGCGAGATGAATCAGGAAATTCTCGGCGTAGAGCAGCTCCACCGCATGGGCGAGGGCTGCGCGATCAGCCGCGGACCACTTCGATACTGGCATCTCTCACCTTAGTGACAGAGCAATACCGGCAGTATCGCCTGCTCCATCACGTAGCCAGTAACGCTGCCGAGGATCAGTTGGCGCAGCTTGGAGCGCGTGTAGGCGCCCATCACCATCATATCCGCGTCGAGCTCGCCGGCGGCGAACAGGAGCGAGCGACCGGTGCGACCTTCGCGCGGCAGGACCTTGGACACCATGGTCCGCACGCCGTGGCGCGTGAGATAGGCCTCGAGGTCGTCCGTCGGCGCGAACCATTCCTCTTCCTCAACGCGCAATACGGTCACCTGTTCGGCGGCGAGGAAGAACGGCAACGCAGCGGCAACAGCGCGAGTCGCCTCCGACGAGCCGTTCCAGAACACTGCGATACGTGCGAACGGCGCGTCGTGGGCGAGGCCTTCACGCACCGGCGGCGCGGCCAAGACTGGACGGCCGCTTTGCATCAGGGCGGAGTTGAGGGTCATCAACGCCGCGGTCTCGTTGCCGCCGGTCGGGCGCGCGAGCACCACAAGATCCGCGCGGCAGGCGCGCAAGGCCACGACTTGTTCTTCGATACCCGCGTCTTCCAGCCACGTCGCGGAGAAGCCCTCTTCCGGGCGCGCGGGGCCTTGCGACTGGGGCACTTTATGGATGGCCAGCATTTCCTCGTACACGGCGCGCGTCTTGCTGGCGCGGGTGGCGGCTTCGCGCTCGGCGACGCCCATCATCTCATCAACCATGGCGCCGGACATCGCCTCGCCCACCAGCGGCAGCGCCGCCGCGGGATCGGAGCGCACATGCAGCGCGTCGACGTGGCAATTGAGCTGGCGCGCGGCGCGGAAGGCGGTGTCGAGCGTTGCGCGGCCGGTGGCGGCGTCGCTGACGACTGTAAGAATGTTGCGGATAGTTGGCATATTCAAAGCTCCCTCTCGACGTCACTTTAGCCAGTCGGGACGCGCCTTACCACCCCACGCCGACGCGCGGATGGAATTCCGCCACACCTTCCGGATCGAGGTGGATGATGATGTCAGCATTGGGGAATTCGCTCTGGAGCGCCGCCTCCACCTCGTCCGAAATGTAATGGGCGTCGAGCAGGGTGAGAGTCTTGTCCAAAACGATGTGCATCTGAATGAATTGCTGGAGCCCGGACGAGCGCGTCCGCAGTTCGTGTACGTTCTGCACCCGCGGATGAAGCTTCGCCGTGGCGATGATCTTTTGGCGGTCGGCCTCGGGCAATTCTTGATCCATCAGTCCCGCGACCGCCTTCACGGCGATGCGCATCGCATTGATAAACAGGAACAGCGCAATGCCCATCCCGAAGATCGGATCCGCCCAGGCGATGTCGAAACGCGTCGCCAGGACGAGCGCGACGATCACGCTGACATTCAGAAGCACGTCGCCGGAATAGTGGAGGCTGTCGGCGCCGATGGCGATCGAGCCGGAGCGCTTGACCACGAAGCGCTGGAACGCCACCAGCGCGAATGTGACGAAGGTTGAAAGCAGCATCACCACGATGGCCGTGTCGCCGTTGACCACCTGCTCGGGATGGCCGACGCGCGATCCCGCTTCCACCATCAACAACACCGCCGAGCCGGCGATGAAGGCGGACTGCGCCAGCGCGGACAAGGGCTCAGCCTTGCCGTGGCCGAAGCGATGGTCGTCGTCCGCCGGCGTCAGCGATTGACGCACGGCAAAAAGGTTCACGGTCGAGGCCATGAAATCGAGCGCGGAATCCGCCAGGCTCGAGAGCAGCGCCACGGAATGTGTATTGAAATACGCGAAGGTTTTCACGCCCACCAACAGTGCCGCCGACGCGATCGCCGCATAGGTGGCGAGCCGCATCAGATGCGATGGCGGCGCGGCGCTTAGGGATACAGCCGGCGGGATTTCCACGGCCCACTCCCTTCGCGTTCGAATACCAGCCTGTCATGCAAACGGTTTGGCACATCCTGCCAAAACTCGATCAGGTCCGGCACGAGCCGGTACCCGGTCCAATGGGGCGGCCGCGGCACGGGGCCGCCAGCGTACTTGGCCTCGACCTCACGGTAGCGCGCCACCAGGTCGCCGCGTTGGGGCAGGGTTTGGGACTGGAGCGAAGCCCAGGCGCCGAGTTGGCTCTCGCGCACGCGACTGGCGAAATAGGCGTCGGCCTCCGCGGGCGTCACCGGCCCGAACACGCCTTCGATGCGCACCTGACGCGCCAAGGGCTTCCAATGGAACAGCAAGGCGCCGGACGGATTGCCGGCGATCTCCCCGCCTTTGCGGCTGTGGCTGTTGGTGTAGAACACGAAGCCCGCCGGGCTGTAATCCTTCAGCAGGACCATGCGCGTGGCGGGGCGACCGGCGGCTGTGACGGTGGCAAGGCACATGGCCTCCGCCATACTGTCCTGGGCCTGGGCCGCGCCAAACCACTCGCCAAAAAGGACGAAGGGGTCCGTCGCCGGGCCGATCAACGGCGTTTGATCCATGAAACTCACTTTCTGAAGCCGGATTGGCCCGTTGCCGAACTGCCCGTCCAAGCCGTTACAATCGCTGGCAAAGACGCCCTCTTTTCGCCACCATTTTGGGGCTTATTCTGCTGCCAGTGAACGGAAAAGTCGGCGACACCGCAATGGTGCCGCGTGACGTCAGTTTTGACATTGGACCTGTTTGAACACGAAGAGAATGCACATGGGTAAGAATTTCGCGGCCAAGCTGCTCGTCATCCCTGCCCTCGCCAGCCTGCTGGCGCTTGGCGGCTGCGCCAACGACGGGCGCGGCGGCAACGAGACCGGCGGCACCCTGATGGGTGCGGCCTTGGGCGGCCTTGTCGGCTCCCAGTTCGGGCGCGGCGACGGACGCTTGGCGGCGACCGCGGCCGGCGTGCTGCTGGGCGCGTATGTCGGCAACTCGATCGGCCGCCGCCTGGACGCCGAGGACCGCCAGCGCATGCGCGACGCGGAAACGCGCGCCTACACCAGCCCGATCAACCAGCCGATTGTGTGGAACAACCCGCGCAATGGCACGTCCGGCTCGGTGACGCCGCTGCGCGACGGCACGTCTTCCAACGGCAAGTACTGCCGCGAGTTCCAGTCCGAGGTGGTGGTCGGCGGCGAGCGTCAGAACGCCCACGGCACCGCCTGCCGCGAACCCGATGGGTCGTGGAAGATCGTGAACGGCTAAACGCCTCATATCCGGCTCTTGAACGAGTGACGGATGACAACGACGGCCGCGTCCTTAGGGATGCGGCCGTTTTTGCGCTGATATGCCGCCAGGGCCTGCGCGTCGGATTGCCCCGGAAACACGTGCAAAAGATGCGGCAAGCGCACAACGCCGCGTTCGAGCTTGTCGACGCGATTGGCATGACGCGCCATGGCTAGCCCTCCGTTGTGGCGGCGCGTTTTGCCGGCGCATGGGATTCGAGCGCGGCGACGCGGCGTTCGATGTCGGCGAGTTCGTGGATCTTGCGGAAATTCTCGACCAGGGTGGAGAGATCGCGCGCCTCATCGGTGGTGATCGTGCCGGCGGAGACCGCAGCCATGATCGCGCCCATGGCGGTGACCGCGTCAGCCGCCGTGGCGATGGACGGCAGGCGCAGCCCTTCGACGCAGCGGCCGTGGCGGGCGGGAAACGCACGGTCGAGCACAAGCTTGACCGCACCGACGCGGCCTTCCTGGGCAAGTTCGATGGCGCGACGGCCGATGGCCTCGGCTTCGCCCGCGAACATGGCGGCCAGGGCCGTGGTGGCCTTGCGGCGGGCGCCTTCGGGTTTACCGGGGTTGCCGGGGGCAAACGGGCGCCCCGGGTTCCCTGGGCCGAAGGGCTTCCCGCGCGCATTTACGCGCGAATTACGCGCGAACGTTTTGGGGTCGGTAGGCTGATTTGGCATTGCCTCTGTCCTCACAAAAGAACAAAATGGCAACATATGGCGGATTCGGCAAAGCGTCAAAATCCGCGGTGTGTGCAGTTTGGCAGCCGCCGTCCTGTCCAGACGCTACCGCCAAGCGATCGGTCCGTTTGACCCGCCGTGGGTCCCGATGCGGAACGCGGCGCTCGTGCCGAACGATGAGTGGATCCCGGCCTTCGCCGGGATGACGATGGAGCGTGTGGCGGCGCCGTGCGACACGGCAGCCCTCGCCTCGGACGCGTTTCGCGCCAGCGCGCCTACTTCGCGGGTTTCTTGCCGCAGTAGGATTTTATCATCAGGTCGATGGCTTCCTGATTGGCGGGCGGAACCGGCATGTCCTTCTTGACCCGAGCGGCGCATTTTTCCCAGTCGGCGAGCGCGGTGTCGGCGGCGGCGGCGGGTATGGCGGCGGTGATCAGCATCAGCGTCGACAACACGGCCAGGGACTTTGTCATGCGGTTCTCCCCTTCTTAGGATCGAGCGACGCGGGCCGATTTATTTTTCGGGCTTCTTGCCGCAATAGCGCGCGATCGTGAGATCCTGCGCGCCGACGTTTGCAGGCGGGATCGGCATGTCCTTCCTGATCCTGGCCGCGCACTTTTCCCATTCCGCCAACGCGTCGGAAGCCGCACCCGCAGGCGCTGCAACGCCGACGATCAACAGCGCCGCCAAAACGACCAGAGATTTCGCCATAGCCCCCCCCTTCTCGCATTCGACTTCGGCACACAATAAAGACCCTGCGCGCCGTATCGCAATATTGTCTTGGGGCATTGTCGGCACGCGACACGGCATTACGGTCCCTAGGGGGTCATAATTTTTCGAGAGAACGGGCTGTTCGGGCCGGCTGCGGACCGACCCACGCCGTCGCGCGGGCTAGGCCGCGCGGCTTTGGCTCTCAATATCGCCGAGCCGTACGCACATCTCGAGCTGGTCGAAGTCGAGCGCCATGAGCGCTTCCAACGCCATCAGGCCGAGCATGATGTCCGATTCCGCCTTGTGCAGGAGACACAGGTTCATGAGGTGAATTCGCGTTGTCGCCAGGCGCGCCATGTCGTGTTCGATTCCCGAATGTGTGCGCGCACTGTTGCCGGTGTCGCTTAACGAGATGCAAACGTCGTCACCGCTGCGACTAAGGAAAATCGGCGGTTGAGGGAGGCGGCTGCGTTTGCGTGGCAATGAAGCGGCGCACATGTGCAAGTGTCGCAGCAGGATTTTCCGACAACAGAGTGTGGCCGACGCCGGGAATCTCGCGCAAGGATAGGTGCTCGGCGGTGAGGCCCCTTATGAGCTTTCGATCATCGGCGTCGAGCAACGGCGGCATGATGGTCGCACCGAGACCGACTGCGGGAATCTCGCCGGTCAACACAAGGGCGGGACGGGCAAGCCGGGCGAGATACTCAACGTAGCGGAGATCCGAGATCGCAGAGCCCTCCGGCGGCACGCCGAAAATCTCCAAGGCCATTTGCGCCACGAAGGCGTTCGCTGGATAGTCCCGGATCGTCTGTTGGAGTCCGGCCGCCGTGTCTTTCAGTTTAAGTGTGGACAGGAATGGATCAGCGGCGACGACGCCTGCAAGATTGGACGGCGGCTGGGTTGCCAGCGCAAGCCCGATCAGACCACCAAGAGATTCGCCGACGATAAACACGGTGCGATGCGCGTAAGCGCCCTGGATCAGGGCTGCGATTTCCGCACTCATGTGTGCCAGCGAAACTCCGGTCGGGACAAAGCTGCCGCCGTGGCCCGGCAGGTTCGCGGCGGCGAAGTCGAGATATTCCGCGCAGGCCGACGCCCAGGAGGCCAGATCACCACTGTAGCGCAGGGCCCCGTGCAGCAGCAGAACCAGCGGCGTGCGACTGCGGGCCGCGTCGAAATACTGTTCGATCCGCAGCGGCCCCTGGAGGCCCGGGAGGAAACGTTCGGACGGAGAGGGCGCCGCAGGGCGGGAGGGAGACCCGCTCAAAGCTTCTTCTGCGCATCACCGAAGACGCGCCGCTCCTTCGGGACGACCTGGAAATCCTCGGAACTCAGTGGCGCACCAGTTTCGAATAGAATGGGCATTCCGACGACATGGATCGTGCCATCGTAGCCTTGGAAAATGCGCCCGTTCAGGGCCGGGGTGTGCAGGCGGTCGATGAAGTTGTCTTTGATGCCCAGCAGCGGGAACTTCTCATCGACGACGAAGATTGCGTTGGTGGTGGTGGTGGCGACCAGTTGATAGCCCTTCTCTCTCGCCAGGATCACCAGAGCGAGCAACGAGCAGCCTTGATTGACCTCGAACGACCGGTCCTGGATGAAAAGGACGTCGTTAGGGATGGTGGCGTTGAACTCGACCACCACCACTTCCGGCTTGAAGTCCACCATGGACTGCCAGATGTGATAGTCGTTGCCGTCAACGTCGATCGACAGCATGCCGAACTGTTGCGGCGCACCGGCCTCCGCGAGGATGCCGTCCAGCCGGTTGGGCCCTTCGAAGTCGACCAGGCGGCTGACGGGGCGCACTGCGGGATAGGCCGCGTAGGTGGCGCAGAGATCCGTGAACTTGGCGGCGTTGGCCTCGATCATCAGACCGCGCCAGTCGCCGGCGGTAAGCAGGGCGTAGCAGTTGGACAGGTACTTCCCGTCCCAAGCGCCGAACTCCACGCAGTATTTTTCAGCCGGCTGCAGGACGCTCATGATGTGGGCGATGATGCCGTCCTCGCCGTTCTGCGAGGTGACGTTGGACGCATAGACGGCAAGAGGGGCCGACTTCTTGTAGAGCTGGATCAATTCGGATCGCATGCCGGGCCTCAGGACACCTTATTCCGTGGCGTCTTGCGCCGCCGGTTTACCAGGCGCCGTTTTACCACGGGGACCGTCGTCCGCGCCGTCTTCTTTTCCGCCAAAGGTCTTACGCTTGAGAAGATCGGACAGGCAGATGCCGAGGAGCTTGACCTCCGCTGCCGCGGCCGGTGCGAGATAGGGGTTGATGCGCGCGCCGAGTGCTGTGCCCTTGAGCTCCAAGACCGCAGGCCCTACGCCCATGCCGAAGCGATGGACGAGATCGATCAACGGGGTGTCTAACAGGTCCCGCGAGACGACCCACAGCGCTTCCTTGGTGACCGCGACATACTCCGCGTCGCGCAGTTCTTCGAGGATCGGCAGGATGCCGTTCGCCGGCACGGAAATGGCGTGACTGATCTCTTCCGGTGCGACGCCGCCGATGCGCTGGCCCGAGCGCTCGGCTAAGACGTCGAGGATGGCGAGCGCGATCGAGAGCTTTTGGCCGGGGCCGGAGCCGAGGCCCGCGCGCAACAGACGCCAATCCGGCAGGGCGGCGGTGAGCACCGCGCCGGCCATGACTGCGGTCCACAAGCCGTAGACCCATAACAGGAACACGGGCACCGCGGCGACGGCACCGTAGATCGCGCCGTAGGTGGTGTTGTTGACGTAGTAGGCAAAGCCCAGGCGCAGGGCTTCCAGCAGCAGCGCCGCGAGCGCCCCGCCGGCGCAGGCGTCCGTGAGGGACACGGGGCGGTGCGGCACGATGCGGTAGAGGAACGTGAATGTCAGCCACGACAGCATAGTGGGCAAAACGTGTGCGAGGATGATGCCGTCGGTCTGCCCGTCCGCGTTCGTCGCGAAGTAGCCCAGCAGCATCATGGTGACCGCCACCATGAACGGGCCGAGGATGAACGTGGCCCACAACACGGCGATGCGCTTCAGCCACGGGCGCGGGTGGGCGACGCGGAAAATGCGGTTGAAGGCGCCCTCGATAGTCAGCAGCAAGAGGACCGAGGTGACGAACAAGCCGCCCACGCCGAACAGCGTGAGGTTGCTGGCGGCCTCGACGAACTGGCTGAGTTGGGCGGACATCTTCAAGCCCAGGTCGGGCACCAGGCTGGACATGATGAATTGCTGTAGCTGGGCGCGCACGCTGCGGAACTCGGGGAAGGCGGCCAGGACGCCGAAGGTGAGCGCCAGCGCCGGCACCACCGCGAGCGCGGTGGAGAAGCACAGGGCTGCCGCAGTGTTGAAGACATCGTCCTCCGTCATCATGCGGTGGAAGAAGAACTGTACGGTTTCGAACGGACGATGCAGGCGCTGCCGCCACCGGGCGGCGCCGGCCGTCCGGGCCGGCACGGGACCAGGCGGCAGGGGTGCGGCGGGCGCGGACGCGGCTGTCGGCGGATGATCCAGGTTGTTCATGGGCTTACAGGTTGTTCACGGGCTTACCAAGCATCGGGGTCGGTATTCCCCTCGGCTTGCCCACGAAAACGTTTCGTGTAGGATGCCGCAAGTCCTTGGTTATCCGTAAATTTTCGATTTTGTCCGCGCTGGGACGGCAGTGCGCGGGGCGATGGTGGGAATGAGCGAAGCGAAGCGTTTGATGGACGGCAAGAAGGGCCTGATCGTGGGCCTGGCGAACGATCGGTCCCTTGCCTGGGGAATCACGAAGGTTGTCGCAGAGTACGGTGCAGACTTGGCGTTCACCTACCAGGGTGAGGCGCTGGAGAAGCGCGTGCGCCCGTTGGCCGAGAGCGTGAAGTCGCCGATCATTCTGCCGGCAGACGTGACCGACGCGGCCTCGCTGGATGCGGTGTTCGCCGCGATCAAGGCGACGTGGGGGCGGCTGGACTTCGTGCTGCACGCGGTCGCCTTCTCGGACAAGGAAGAGCTCAAGGGCCGCTATATCGACAATCTTACGCGGGAGAACTTCCTGCGGACTATGGATATCTCCTGCTATTCGTTCACGGACATCTGCCGGCGCGCCGAGCCGCTGATGACCGAGGGCGGTAGCCTGTTGACGCTGAGCTACCTGGGCGCGGAACGGACTATCCCGCATTACAACGTGATGGGCGTCGCCAAGGCGGCGCTGGAAGCCTCCGTGCGCTATCTGGCGGTCGACCTGGGCGCGAAGAATATCCGCGTGAACGCGATCTCGGCCGGACCGATCAAGACGCTGGCGGCCTCGGGCATCGGCGACTTCCGCTACATCATGCGCTGGAACGAGCTGAACGCGCCGCTGCACCGCAATGTCACCATCGAGGACGTGGGCAAGAGCGGGCTGTATTTCCTGAGCGACCTGTCCAGCGGCGTCACGGGCGAGATCCACCATGTCGATGCGGGCTATCATACGGTCGGCATGATGGCCGTTGAGTCCGCGGCCGATATCTCCGAACTGCTTGCCGGCGCGAAGCTGGCGAAATAGCAAGCGCGTCATGTCATCCAACACCTTCGGCATGCTGTTCCGGTTCTCGACCTTCGGCGAAAGCCACGGACCGGCGATTGGTTGCGTGATCGACGGCGTGCCGCCGCGCCTGCCCCTGACCGAGGCGGATTTCACGCCCTGGATGGACAAGCGCAAGCCCGGCACCTCCAAGTACACGACGCAGCGGCAAGAACCGGACACGGTGAAGATCCTCTCGGGCGTGTTCGAGGGCGTGACCACCGGGACGTCGATCGGCCTGCTGATCGAGAACGTCGATGCGCGCTCGAAGGACTATGGCGAGATCGCGGAGAAATTCCGCCCCGGCCATGCGGACTACACCTACTGGAAGAAATACGGCATCCGCGACTATCGCGGCGGCGGGCGGTCGAGCGCGCGCGAGACCGCGATGCGCGTGGCCGCGGGCGTGATTGCCCGCAAGGTGCTCGCGCACCGGGTGGGCGCGGGCGTGACCATCCGCGCGGCGCTGACCCAGATCGGACCGCATGCCATCGACCGCGCCAACTGGGATTGGGCGGAAGTGGATCGCAACCTGTTCTTCTCGCCGGACGCCAAGGCCGCGGCGACGTGGGCGGATTACCTGGATGGCGTGCGCAAGAGCGGCTCGTCCGCCGGCGCCATTGTGGAAGTGGTCGCCGAAGGCCTGCCGGCTGGCCTGGGCGCGCCGATCTACGGCAAGCTGGATGCGGATATCGCCAGCGCGCTGATGAGCATCAATGCGGTCAAGGGCGTGGAGATCGGCGCCGGGTTCGCCGCCGCCGCCCTGTCCGGCGAAGACAACGCCGACGAGATGCGCATGGGCAAGGATGGCCAGGTGGAGTTCCTGTCCAACAAGGCCGGCGGCATCCTGGGCGGGATCTCGACCGGGCAACCGATTGTCGCGCGGATGGCGATCAAACCGACCAGTTCGATCCTGAGCCAGCGCAAGACCGTGGATATCCACGGCCATGACACTGAGATTGTCACAAAAGGCCGCCACGACCCCTGTGTGGGCATTCGCGGCGTGCCGGTGGCGGAAGCAATGCTGGCGATCGTGCTCGCCGATCACGTGCTGCGCCACGCGGCGCAATGCGGGTAAGCTAAACCCTCCTGTCGTTCGCTTTTTCCCCGGGGTTTCATCCCCGAAAGGACATCCATGCGCAGCCTGTTCCGCGTGCTGATCGGCACCTTTGCCTTCATCGGCCTGATCGTCGTGCTGGCCTTCGGGGTCGGCATCTATGCCGCCAGCAAGTTCGAGGGGCGCAGCGCCAAAGCGCCCGACAAGTTCGTGCTGACGCTGAACCTGGACAAGGACTACCAGGAGAGCAACGAGCGGCCGCGGCTGGCATCCCTGAAGCTCGGCACGCAAACCTCGATGCAGGACGCGCTGTTCGCGCTGCGCCGGGCGAAGGACGATCCGCGCGTGACGGCGGTGGTCGCCACGCTCAACGACCATCACTTCGGCATCGCGCAGATTCAAGAACTGCGCACGGCAATCGCGGACATCCGCGCGGCCGGCAAGCCGACGTACCTGTTCTCCGAGACCATCGGCGAAGGCACCGGCGCGCTGCAGGGGTATTACCTCGCCGCCGCCTTCGAGACGATCTGGGTGCAGCCCACCGGCAACGTCGGCGTGGCGGGCATCGGCACGGAACAGCCCTTCGTGCGCAAGGCGCTGGAACGGCTGGGCGTGAAAGCCAACGTGATCAAGCGCAAGGAATACAAGAGCGCGATGGAGACCTTCACGGAGGATCACATTTCGCCGGCCAACAAAGAGGAACTGACGGCCCTTCTGGGCGGCTGGTTCGACCAGATGGTCGACGGCATCGCCGCGGATCGCAAGCTCGACAAGGCGGCCGTGAAGGACCTGATCGACCGCGGGCCGCTGCTGGCGGCCGAAGCCAAAGAGGGCAAGCTGATCGACGCGCTGGGCTATCGCGACCAGTTCGAGGATGCGCTGAACCAGAAAGTCGGCCGCATGGCGCACGTTCCGCTGCGGCGCTATGCCGACCTGCCGGTGTGGGCCGGCCGCGCCGAAGCGAAGAAGAGCATCGCAGTGGTAAGCGCCATCGGCACCATCAGCCGCGGGTCGGCGGAAGAGAATCCGTTCGCGGGCGATGAGGGCATCAAGTCCGCCGTGACGGCGAAGGCGATCCGCGATGCGGTCGCCAACAAGGACGTGGAGGCGATCGTGCTGCGGGTCGACAGCCCCGGCGGCTCTGCCGTGGCGTCCGACACGATCTGGCGCGAAGTGGTGCGCGCGCGAGAGAGCAAGAAGCCCGTGATCGTCAGCATGGGCAACGTGGCCGCGTCCGGCGGGTATTTCATCTCCATGGCGGCGGACCGCATCTTCGCCGACGCCGGCACGATCACCGGCTCCATCGGCGTGATCTCCGGCAAGATCGTGCTCGCCGGCACGTCGGAGAAACTCGACGTGAACTGGGACCGCATCAGCTTCGGCGAATCCGCCGGACTGTTCAGCTCCCAGACCGAATGGAACGCGCGCGAACTGGCACGGCTCAACACGGTAATGGATGCGGTGTACGCGGACTTCACCGGCAAGGCGGCGCAAGGGCGCGGCAAGCCGGTGGAGGAATTCGAGAAGTACGCGCGCGGGCGCGTGTGGAGCGGTGCGGATGCGGTCAAGATCGGCATGATCGACGAACTCGGCGGGCTCAATGCCGCGATCGATCACGCCAAGACCAAGATCGGCCTGACGGCGGAGGACAGCGTAAAGCTGGTCCCCTACCCGACGCCGGAAGATCCGCTGCAGGCGATCCTCAAGGCCATGAGCGACGGCGACGCGCCGAGCGACATCATGACCGGCGTGAGGGCGATCAGCGCGTTCGGCAAGGTCGCCGGCCCGCTGCTGGAGACGCTGCAAGGTGCGCAGACCAAGGGCCCGGCGCTGTATATGGAGCCGGTTGGGGTGGAATAACCCGCGCCTCCGGGAACTTGCGCCCCGTCTGCGCGGTTCGTCTCTAGCGACGCGGCCATCATGGCCGCGGGTAGGAGACGATCGACATGAAACCGTTGGTATGGGTTGTTCTGGGCACCGCCGCGATGTGTGGCGCGCCGGTCTGGGCGCAAAGCGCGCCGAAGCCCGCGATCAAGACCGAGAGCAACACGCCGGCCGCACCGGTGCCGGGCAAGAACAGCTTCACCGCAGGCGAAGCGACGAGTTGCGGGGAGAAAGCGGACCTCGAAGTCACCAGCGACCCGGTCAAGGATACTGACGGCGTCTGGTACGCCGAAGGTCGCCTGACGGAGAATAATCCGGTGCAGGTGATGGTGGACCAAGAAGGCAACCTGTTCGAGAGCGCGTAAAATTTCGGCCACCCGACCTCGGCCCGGGGCGCGCCGCCGATGCCGCACAATCCGATCACGGATGCGCCGGCACAGCAGACGCCAGTGAAGAAGTAGGCGAACACGGCGACGGCGGCGGTCGTTGCACGACCCCCACCCTCGGTCCCTCCCCTCAAGGGGGAGGGATGAAGAGAAGAAGAGCGGGGGTTCTACAGCGTGCGCAAGACGGCGATCAGGCGCTCGTAGTCGGCAATCTCGTTGTAGGCCTGGGCGGCGAGGCGGAGCCAGAGCTGGCCTTTTTGCGCGCTGATGACGGCTTCGATGCGGTGAGCGTCAGAGAGCGTGCGGCGCAAGGCGGCGGCTTCCGCATCGGTGGCGCCGAAGCGCTGCGGCAATCCGACGGTGCCCATGCTCGCAAACAACGCAGGCGCTGCGCCGAGCGGCGTCTGGAAGGCGGCGGCGACGCGGTCGAGGGCCTCGCGCAGCAGGACGGCGTTGCGCTGCATCAGCGCAGCGCCGCCAAGCTTTTCGTGAAAGGCGATAGCGGCGGGCACGCACAGGATCGGCGTCGGGTCGTGGGTGCCGGTCCAGTCGAACTCCGCCGTCAGGCCCTGTTCATAGCCGTGGGAGATCGCGAGCGGATGGATCAGGTGGCGCGCGGCGCCGCCGGCCCACAGGAAGCCGCAGGCGCGCGGCACGAACAGCCACTTGTGGAGATTGCCGACGTACCAATCGCCGCCGGTCTCCGCCATCACCAGCGGGATATGACCTGGCGCATGGGCCCCGTCGATCAGCACCTGCGCGCCGGCGGCGTGGGCCGCATCCGCGATGGCGCGCACGGGCAGCCCGAAGCCGGTGGGCGAGACGATGTGGTCGATCAGAACCAGCTTGGTGCGTGGCGAGAACGCGGCCGTGACGGCGTCGATGGCGGCTTGATGGCTCGGCAAAGGGAGCGGAATTTCCGGCGTGACGATTTTCGCGCCGGTCCGCGACGCGACATAGCGCGCGGCTTTCATCATCGCGCCGTAGGCCAGGGTCGGCACCACGATCTCGTCGCCGGGGGCGAAGTCGAGGGAGCGCAGCACGGCGTTGAGGCCGGAGGTGGCGTTCTCGGTGAACACGATGTCCTCGGCTTTCGCGCCGAGGAATGCGGCGAGCGCTGCGGCTGAGGCGCGCACGGCGGCGGGGTATTCGCCCATCATGAAGCGCATCGGGTTGGCCTCGATGCGGGCGCGGAAATCCGCCTGCACCGCGGCGACCTCGCGCGGGGTCACGCCGAAGCCGCCGTGGTTGAGATAGGTGATCGCCGGATCGAGCGGCCAGAAATCGCGAATCGAGTGGTCGCGCATCGGGGGCGATCCTTAAGGGGTGGGTGCCTCGAAGAACTCGATCATGCCGCCGTTGGGATCGCGCACGCCGAAAACCTTCACGGTGCCATAGGGCTCCATGCGTACCTCGTCGCGCTGGTAGTCGATCTTCACGCCTTTGGCGGCGATCTCGGCGGCGCGGGCGGCGGCGTCGCTGACCGGGAAGCGCACCATCAGGAAGCCGAGGTTCGGCACCCGGTCGCGCTCGGCGAAGTCGTCGCCGTGCAGGCCGTAGTAGGTCGACAGCACAATCGCACCGCGCGCGTCGTTGCCGGCCGCGGCGGGGATCACCACCTTCTGGCGACGGTAGATATTGCCGAACATGTTCTGGGGCAGGCCGAAAGAATTCCGCCCGCCGCCGGGCAAGGGGCCTTCGAGGGTGTTGGTCACCTTGAACCCCAATTTGTCGACGTAGAACGCGGCGACCGCGTCGACATCCTTCACCGACGCGGTTACCCGCGAGGGGAAGTTCATATCCTTCACGCTTTCGCCGGTTTGCTCGCGCAGGGTGACGGTTTCGCCGCCGAAGCCCATCATGATGGCTTCGACGCCGGTGAACTTGTCGACCTTGAATTCCACCGGCGCGGAGAAGGCGTGCCAGTTGTGGGTGCGGAACTGTTTGTATTTCGCCTTCGCATCCTTCACGCGCACGATCATGCTGGCCCAGGCGCCGGTTTCCCAGGGCTTGGCGGCGGGGCGCACTTCTTCCTGCTGCACGCCCTTGAAGGACACCAGCCGCAGAATGCCTTGCGGATCGCCGGCGTTGCGCAGGATGACCTCGATCACCTTGGTGCCTTCCGGCAGACCCCAGGCGGTGACGAGTTCGGGGGCCGCGTTGCCGCGATAGATCATCCGCCAGCCGGCGACGCGCTGATAGAACACGGTGGCCTGGTCAAGGTCGGGCACGCTGATGACGACTTCCTGGAAGCCGCCGTCGCGCTGTAGGCCGGCCAGGGTGGCTTGGTCCGCGCGGGCGGGCACAGCCAGAAGCAGGACGGGCAAAAGCAGGAGGGCCAGGAGGGCATACGTGAGTCTCATACCCCTTCCCTACCAATCAGACCCGCTCAGCGCCAATCAGGAATTCGATATTTCCCTCCGGGCCCGTGATCGGGCTCCGTGTGACGCCGCGGACCTGCCAGCCGGCTTGCGCCCCGAGCCAGGCGGCGATCTCGTCGCACACCTGCTGGTGAAGCGCCGGATCGCGCACCACACCCTTCTTGCCGACGTTCTCCCGGCCGACCTCGAACTGGGGCTTGATCAGGGCGATCATCCACGCCCCGGGCACGGTCAGGGCCATGCCCGCCGGAAGCACGGTGCGTAGGCCGATGAAACTGGCGTCGCAGACCACCGCGCCGAGGGGATCGGGCACTTCGGCGGCGGTGAGATGGCGCGCATTGGTGCGTTCCAGAACGACTACACGCGGATCGGTGCGGAGCTTGTGGGCGAACTGGCCGTAGCCGACGTCCACCGCGTAGACCTTCGCCGCACCGTTGGTGAGCAGCACATCCGTGAAGCCGCCGGTGGAGGCGCCGACGTCCAGCGCAATGCGGCCGGTGGCGGTGAAGCCGAAGTGCTCAAGCCCATGGGCGAGTTTCATGCCGCCGCGGGAGACCCAGGGGTGTTCCTGGCCGCGGACCGTGATGAGTGTGTCGTCGGCAATCTGAGCGCCGGCGGTGTCGAGGCGGCGTTCGCCAGTAAACACCAGCCCGGCCATGATGAGGGCCTGCGCCTTGGTGCGGCTCTCGGCGAGGCCGCGCTCCACGAGGAGTTGGTCGAGACGTTGTTTGGGCACGCTCGCCTTAGGCGCGGCTGCTCGCCTGGGCGAGGCCGCGGCTGTCCTGGCCAAGCGCGTTGAGCACCGTCGCGGCGATGCCCGCTGCGTCGAGGTGGGCAGCGGCGATCTGGTCTTCGGGCTTGGCGTGCTCGAAGAAAATATCGGGCATGCAGAGGGTGCGGACCTTCAGGCCCTTGTCGAGTAGACCGCTCCAGGCGAGGTGATGCAGTACCGCCGCGCCGAAACCACCGGCAGCCCCTTCTTCCACGGTCACCAGCACGTCGTGGGTGGATGCGAGATGTTCGATCAATGCCGTGTCGAGCGGCTTAGCGAAGCGGGCGTCCGCTACGGTCGCGGGCAGGCCGCGCGCGGCGAGGTCGTCCGCTGCCTTCAACGCATCGGCCAGACGCGTGCCGAGGCTGAGGATCGCGACCTTGCCGCCTTCGCGCACGATGCGGCCCTTGCCGATTTCAAGCGGCGTGCCGCGATCCGGCAGCGCCACGCCGACGCCTTCGCCGCGCGGATAGCGCACGGCGATCGGGCCGGTGTCGTGGGCGGCAGCAGTGGCCACCATGTGCATCAGTTCCGCCTCGTCGGCGGCGGCCATGACGACAAAGTTCGGCAGGCACAGCAGATAGGGCAGATCGAACGAACCGGCGTGCGTGGCGCCGTCGGCGCCGACGTAGCCGGCGCGATCCAGCCCGAAACGCACCGGCAGGTTCTGCACGGCGACGTCATGCACGACCTGATCGTAGGCGCGCTGGAGGAAGGTGGAATAGATCGCGACGAAGGGCTTGAAGCCTTCGGTGGCGAGGCCAGCGGCGAAGGTGACGGCGTGCTGTTCGGCGATGCCGACATCGAAGCAGCGGGTCGGGAACTTCTCGGCGAACTTGTCGAGGCCGGTGCCGTTGGGCATGGCGGCGTTGATGGCGACGATCTTGTCGTCCGCCGCCGCTTCGGCGATCAGGCCCTTGGCAAAGACGGAGGTGTACGATGGCGCCTTCGCCACGGTCTTGATTTGCGCACCGGAGACGATATCGAATTTGGTGACGCCGTGGAACTTGTCGGCGGAGGCTTCCGCCGGCGGATAGCCGCGTCCCTTTTTGGTGACGACGTGAATCAGGAACGGGCCGGCCGCTTCCGAATCGCGCACGTTGCGCAACACCGGCACCAGTTGCTCAATGGAGTGGCCATCGATGGGGCCGACGTAATACATGCCGAGTTCTTCAAACAATGTGCCGCCGCCAGACACCATACCGCGGGTGTATTCCTCGGCGCGGCGGGCGACATCTTCGAGCGACTTCGGCAGGTAGTGTGCGATCTGCTTCGCCACCTGGCGCAGGCTGAGATAGGACTTCGACGACAGCAGGCGCGAGAGATAGGCGCTCATGGCGCCGACCGGCGGTGCGATAGACATGTCGTTGTCGTTGAGAATCACGATCAAGCGGCTGCGCAAGGCGCCGGCGTTGTTCATCGCCTCATAGGCCATGCCGGCGCTCATGGCGCCGTCGCCGATGACCGCGATGACGTTGTTGTCCTTGCCGGCGAGATCGCGCGCGACCGCCATGCCGAGCCCGGCGGAGATCGAGGTGGAGCTGTGACCCGCGCCGAAGGGATCGAACTCACTCTCGCTGCGCAGTGTGAAACCGGAGAGGCCATCTTTCTGGCGGATGGTCGACATCCGGTCGCGGCGGCCGGTGAGGATCTTGTGCGGATAGCACTGATGGCCGACATCCCAGATCAACCGATCCGCCGGGGTCTCGAATACATGGTGCAGAGCGACGGTCAGCTCCACCACGCCGAGGCCGGCGCCCAGATGGCCGCCTGTACGGGAGACGTTGTGGATGGTGTCGGCGCGCAACTCATCCGCCAGCTGAGTCAGCTGTGGGATCGAGAGGTTGCGTAAGTCGGAAGGTTGCGAGATGCGGTCGAGCATAGGCGTGCGCGGCGAGCCGTCAGCGGTCGTCATGCGGACCAGCCTTCACGCCTGACGGCGGATGACGAACGCGGCCGCGGCGCGGAGCGGATCGGCCGCGACGCCAAAAATCTCAACGTGTTCAATGGCCTGCTCCACCAAGGCGCGAGCTTGAGTCTTAGCACCTTCAAGCCCGAGCCGGGAGACAAAAGTCGCCTTGCCGGCCACAGCGTCCTTCCCGGTCGCCTTTCCAGTGACTTGCGCCGAACTTTCCACATCAAGCACGTCGTCGGCGATCTGGAACGCGAGACCGATTTTTTGGCCGTAGTCCCATAGGTGTGCCTTGGCCTGTTCGGATGCGCCCGCCAGCACGGCACCGAAACGGCAGGCGCAGGCGATGAGGGCGCCGGTCTTGAGGGATTGCAGCCGCACAAGCCCTGCTTCATCGAGGGACAATTTCGGGGCCTGCAGATCGATCATCTGACCGCCGACCATGCCCGCCGCGCCCGAGGCCTTGGCAAGCTCCGTCACCAGGGCGGCGCGAATGGCGCCGTCCGGATGGGTGGCGGGATCAGCCAGCACTTCGAACGCCATGGTCAGCAGGCCGTCGCCGGCGAGTATCGCGGTGGCTTCGTCGTAGGCCTTGTGGACCGTGGGCCGGCCGCGGCGCAGGTCGTCGTCGTCCATCGCCGGCAAGTCGTCGTGGACGAGGGAATAGCAGTGGATCATCTCCAACGCTGCGGCGGCGCGGAGCGCCTGCACACCCGGCACGTTGAACAGCTCGGCACTGGCACACACGAGGAACGGGCGCAGACGTTTGCCGCCGTCCAGTGCCGCATAGCGCATGGCGTCAACCACCCGTCCCTCGGCTTCCTTCACCGGCGGCAACAGGCTGTCGAGCATGGCATTGACCGCCGCCGCGGTGCGCGTCAGCGAATGGGCGAACGCCGTGGCGTCAGTCATTTGTCGAGATCGATCGGTTCGGCGCTTTTGCCACCGCCGGTGATCTTCTCCACCTTCATGCGGGCATCAGCGAGTTTGGATTCACAGTGTTTGCGCAGGGCAGCGCCGCGCTCATAGGCCTTCACGGCCTCGTCGAGTTTCACGGTGCCGGACTCGAGGGCCTTCACGATCCCTTCGAGTTCCTTCATGGCTTCCTCGAAGCCGAGCTTCTGGATATCCGCCGACGGGGCGTCAGCCATGTCTCAATCCTCTATGCGGCGCTGTGCAGAACGTCGACGTGAGCCACCGCACTCGCCGCCAACGCATCGAGGTTGTAACCGCCTTCGAGGACCGATACCAGCCTTCCGCCGCAGAGGATTTTCGCTGCCTTGGCGAGCTCGTTCGTGGCCCAGGCGAAGTCGTTCTCGGTCCAGTTCAGGTTGGCCAGGGGGTCGTCTTTGTGGGCATCGAAGCCCGCGGAAACAAAGATGAAATCCGGCTTGAAGGCGATCAGCGCTGGGAGGATGTCCTCGGTCATGCCGGCCCGGAAGACGTCGCCGGCGCTGCCGGGATTGAGCGGCACGTTGACGACGTTGTTGTGGGCGCCGCGCTCCGACCGTCGGCCGGTGCCGGGGTAGTTCGGGAACTCGTGGGTGGAGGCGTAGAACGCGTCCGCATCGTTCCAGAAAATTTCCTGGGTGCCGTTGCCGTGATGGACGTCGAAATCAACGATGGCGATGCGCTTGTGCCCGTGCGCCGCGCGCGCATGCAGCGCGCCGACGGCGACGTTGTTGATCAGGCAGAAGCCCATCGCACGATTGGATTCCGCGTGATGTCCCGGCGGACGCACGGCGCAGAAGGCGTTGTCGGCCTCGCCGTTCGCCACGGCGTCCACGGCGGCGACGAGCGCGCCGGCGGCCTCGACGATGGCGTTGCCGGAGCCGGGCGACAGCACCGTATCCGGATCGACGCGCGCGAAGCCGCGGCCCGGCACGGCGGCGAGAATGGCATCGACGAAGGCGCGAGGATGGGCGCGCGCCATCTGTTCGACCGTAGCGTCCGGCGCGGTCATGCGCGCAAGGCCCTTGAAAGAGTCCTGTGCAAGCGCCTTCATAACCGCGCGGATGCGATCCGGACTTTCCGGATGGCCGGGACCGGTATCGTGTTCGGCCGCGTGGTTGGAGGTAACGAGCAACGTCGTCATGATCAGAACCTGTCGAGCGGGATCTTCAGGTACGACACGCCGTTGGACTCCGGCGGCGGCATGTTGCCCGCGCGGATGTTGACTTGCACCGCGGGGAGGATCAAGGGCGGCAGGGCCAGGGCTTTGTCGCGCGCCGTGCGCATGGCGACGTAGTCCGCCTGGGTTACGCCGTCGATGTGGACGTTGGCGCGCTGGGCTTTCACGGTGGTTTCCCACTGCACGGCGCGGCCGTTGGGGGCGTAGTCGTGGCACACGAACACGCGCGTCTCCTCGGGCAGGCTGAGGAGCCCCTGGATCGACGTGTAGAGTTCCGCCGCGTTGCCGCCGGGGAAATCGCAACGCGCCGTGCCGTAGTCGGGCATGAAGAGTGTGTCGCCGACGAACAGCGCATCGCCGATGAGATAGCTCATGCAAGCCGGGGTGTGGCCGGGGGTGTGCATCGCCGTGGCCGTGACGTTGCCGACTTGGAATTGCTCGCGATCGTGGAACAGATGATCGAATTCAGCGCCGCTCGGGGTGGGCGCGAGATGGAACAGCGTGCCGAAGAAGGACTGCACGCGCGTCACCTCGGCGCCGATGGCGACACGCGCACCGGTGGTGCGGCGCAGGAAGCCGGCGGCTGACAAGTGATCCGCGTGGACGTGGGTTTCGAGAATCCACGTCACCTTCAAGCCGCGAGCGGCGACTGCGGCGAGGATCATCTCCGCCGAGCGGGCGCCGGTGCGCCCGCCGTTGGGGTCGTAATCCAGAACCGCATCGACGATGGCGCAGGACTGCGTCTGCGGGTCCGCGACGATGTAGCTCACCGAACTGGTGGCGGTGTCGAAAAAGCCGATCACGTCCGCTGAAGTGGGCGGTGAACTGGGCATCCGCAGATTCTTCCGTGCTGGTTGGTCGCGACCATGGTAGCGCAAGCGGGCGCGGCGCGGCTACTCTGGGCGCGGAACTGGAGATCGGATGCACACCGCGTCACACATTCGTATCGGGGTCGATCTGGGCGGCACGAAGATCGAAGCCGTGGCGCTGGCGCGCGACGGCACGATCCCGTTCCGCCAACGCGTGCCGACGCCGCCGGACCCGTATGAGAATACGGTGAAGGCGATTGCAGGCCTGGTGAAAGCGGCGGAGCAAGCGACCGGTACGTCGGTGGCCGCCGGCACGGCAAGCGTCGGCGTGGGGATTCCCGGCACGATTTCGCCTGCGACGGGTCTGATCAAGAACGCCAACTCCGTGCGGCTGATCGGTCATGCGCTCGACAAGGATCTCGCCGCGGCGATCGGCGGGCCGGTGCGGTTGGGCAATGATGCGGATTGCTTCGCGCTTTCGGAGGCGTCCGACGGCGCCGGCGCGGGAATGAAAAGCGTTTGGGGCATCATCCTCGGCACCGGGTGCGGCAGCGGCTTGGTGCGCGACGGCAAGGTGATCCAGGGTCCGAATTCCATCGCCGGCGAGTGGGGCCACAATTCCCTGCCCTGGCCGCGGGACGACGAGCGCCCGGGGCCGAAATGCTACTGCGGCAAGTTCGGATGCACGGAACAGTTCCTATCGGGCCCGGGATTGAGCGCCGACGATGGCCGCGGCAAATCCGCCACCGACATCGCCGCGGCGGCGAAGGACGGCGATGGGGAATCGGTGGCGACCATGACGCGCTGGCTCGATCGCCTTGCGCGGGCGAGCGCAACCGTCATCAATATCTTCGATCCGGATGTGATCGTTGTCGGCGGCGGATTGTCGAAGATCGCGCAGATCTACGACGAACTGCCGAAGCTGTGGCCGCTCTATGTGTTCTCGGACACGGTGGTGACAAAGATCGTCCCGCCGCGGCACGGCGATTCCAGCGGCGTGCGCGGGGCTGCATGGATGTGGCCCTAGCCGCGCGCGCAGTCGGATTTCGGCACGCGCTTGAGGCGGGCGAGATGCGCGCTGATGCTGAAGTCGGAGAAGGTCTGCTTGATCTCGTCCGCAACGCCGGACTCGTGCTGATGCATGGCGGTCTCGAAGATCGGTGAGTCGCTTTTCTCGAACAGCCGGAAGAACGCGAGGCTCATGGGCCAGCCGGCGCCCAGCAACTGCGGGTCCACGGAACTGCCCGGCGATCCCGCCGCCTTGAAGTCGGATTCACGCGGCCCGATGGAGGTGGAGAGCACGCGCGGGCCGTCGGTGGATGAGCCGTTGAGCACCACGCCGCTGAACAGCACTTCGCCGCGGGCGGCGCGGTTGAGGACCGCCTCCTGATAGGCCACCGGCAGGAAGGTGTCGCGCGGCAGCGGGACTTTGATCTTCTGGCCGTTTTCGGCGGTCGCTTCGTAGATCGCCTCGCCGCCCTTCTTACCGAGCTTGGCGTTGCCTTTGACGGATTCGACCATCACGCCGTTCTTGCTGGTCTGCACGGCGAAGCGGTACTGGGTGCCGTCATCGGACTCCCACGACGTGAAGATGCGCTCATTGGCGGAGGTGGTGTCGTCGCGGAAGACCGCGTTGATCATCACGCGCGAGCGCGTTTCCCAGCCGCCGGAACACGAACGCGCGACACGGTATTCGAGGATGCCGTCCAGAGCGCGCGGGCCGGTGGTGCTGCTGGCCGTTGTCAGCTCGAGATCGTAACGCGCGTCGTAAGGCGTGATCGCCGCGGAAGCCGGCAACGCGACTGCGGCGGCGAACAGAAACGCTCTTAGTGACATGACGGTCCTGCGACCGGCTCCGCGTTCACCAACTCGAACGCCAGCGTGAATCCCCCGAAATCCTGCACGAGATGATGGGCGACACCGTTCGCACCCACGCTCATCAGCAGTTCGTAGTCCGGCGTATCGCGATCGTCGTCGTCGGGAAAATAGGCCATCGCCACAGGCCAGGCCGGCCCGGCGGCGAGATCGCCGGATTGCTTTGCCGCCACCGCAGCGTTGCGCTGCGGCCCGATGACGGCGTTGATGCGATAGGGACCGTCGTCGAAGGAGCCGTCCATGACCGGGCGGTTGACGATCTTCTCGCCCTTCACCGCCGCATCGAGCACCGCGATCAGGTGATTGGTCGACAGCAGCGTGCCCTCGGGCAGATCGTAGGTGACGTCCTGCTCGCCGTTGTAGGTCGCCGTACCCTTGCCCTTTGCGTCGAGCGTTGCGGTGCCGTGATAGGAATCCTTGAGCTTGCCGTTCTCGCGCACGAGCATGCGGAACGTCGCGGAGCGATTGTCCTTCGCCTCCCATGCGGCGTAGCGCTGTTCCAGTTCGCTGTCGGCGCCGGTGGCCATGCCCATGTCGAGGTGCATTTGCGTCTCGATGGTGTAGCCGTCGCAGCGGTCGGTGATGGTGTACGTCATGGTGCCGCGGGCGCCGCGCACGCCGTCGCGCTGACTGGCCCGCACGAGCGACACGTCATACACCGCGCGATGGGAGGCGACCGTCGCTGCGGGCGCGGGTAAGGCCGTCGGCATCGGCGCGACGTTGGCCGCGCCAAGTTGCTGCGCCGCGGCAGCGGGCAGCGCGAGACTCGCATACACGCCGACCGCCAGTAGGCGGCGAGTCGTGCAGTTTAGTTTTGACCACAAACTGAATTTCATCATTCACACAGCCTGACGGCCCTGAGGCGAAGTCGCAAGGACGCCGCCGATTTATCGTGTACGCGTCTGACTTTAGCGACCCCAGACATACGCCCCAGCAGGTCGCTTTATCAACAAGCCCAACCCCTTATGAGAATCGGTAACATTCGATCCGGCCTATTCCCCTGTTGAAAACCGGGGCCTTTTTTTTCTCGGGATCGTCGAATAAAACTCAAAAATATCCTCGTAATATCTGACTGTTGACCCTGGGACACCCCGCCAACAGAGTAGCGCCCCGAGGGGATGGGAGTCACCACCATGTCAGGCGTTCAGCCTGCCGAAGCGCTGGCCCGCGAGCCGGCGAAAGACGAGCCGCATGAGGGCATCGTCACGAAACTCACGCAGCTGGTGCGTATGGCCGAAGCTGCGCCCGCAGAGTCCGCGGCGTCGAAGTCGATCCGCCAGATTTCGCAGCTCGCCCATGCGTTGGTGGGCGAAATCTCAAACCACCTACGCGAGCAGGACCGCCGGATCGCGGAACTGGAGAACCTTGCCACCACGGACGCGCTCACCCACGTGCTGAACCGCCGCGGGTTCGTCGAGCGCCTGACCCATGAACTTTCCGTCGCGCGGCGCCATGGCGTCGGCGGCGTGCTGATCTTCGTCGACCTCGACGGCTTCAAGGCGGTCAATGACTCCCTGGGCCATGCGGCCGGCGATCAGGTGCTGATGGCCGTGGGTCATCTCCTGAGGGGCCACATCCGCACGACCGATTATATCGGCCGCCTCGGCGGCGACGAATTCTCGATCCTGCTGCCGCGTTCCAACAAGCGCAACGGCCTGCGCCGCGCGGAAGAACTCGACCGCAAGCTCAACAACGCCTACGCGGCCTGGGAAGGACAGCAGATCCCGATCCGCGCGAGCTGCGGCGTGCATATGTATTCGGCGCAAGCCGAAGTGAACGAGCTGCTCGAGGCGGCCGATGCCGCCATGTACAAGATCAAGCAAGAGCGGAAGCTCAAGCTGGGCATCCCGGCGCGTTGAGATTGCCCGCGTTGGGCAAAGCCTTCGACAATCTCTGAACGTCATCCCGGATAAGGCGCGTCAGCGCCGCATTCCGGGATCCACTTATCCAGGCGCACGCACGGTGCGATCCGTGTCGCATGGTGCATGTTGAACAGTGGACCCCGGCCTTCGCCGGGGTGACAGCCTGTGGGTGGTGCGACGTCGTGCCCTACGCGTGCGGACCTAGGGCATCGCCGGCTTCGCCTCGCCGTCTTTCGCGGGTTCCTTCGGCTTCGGCAGGTCGAGTTTGATGTGCAGTTCGCGCAGTTGTTTGGCGCTAACCACGTTCGGGGCCTGCATGAGAAGGTCTTCGGCTTTGCCGTTCATCGGGAAGATGATGACTTCGCGGATGTTCGGCTCTTCCGCCAGCAGCATGACGATGCGGTCGATGCCCGGCGCCGAACCGCCGTGCGGCGGCGCGCCGTACTTGAAGGCATTCAGCATGCCGCCGAAGCGGGCTTCGACGTCGGCGTTAGTGTAACCGGCGATCTCGAAGGCCTTGTACATGATGTCCGGACGATGGTTCCGGATGGCGCCCGAGGACAATTCCACGCCGTTGCAGACGATGTCGTACTGGAAGGCGTTGATCGTCAGCGGGTCTTTCGTGAGCAGCGCTTCCATGCCGCCCTGGGGCATCGAGAACGGGTTGTGGCTGAACTCGATCTGGCCGGTGTCGTCGTTGCGCTCGAACATCGGGAAATCGACGATCCAGCAGAACTTGAACACGTCCTTCTCGAGCAGGCCAAGCTCGTCGCATACGCGGGTGCGCACGAGGCCGGCGAATTTCGAGGCCGGAAGTTCCTTGTCGCAAGCAAAGAAAACGCTGTCGCCGTCCTTCAAGCCGGCGGCGGCCTTGATGGCCGCGACACGCTCGGCATCGAGGTTCTTCGCGATCGGACCGGCCGGGCCGTCTTCCTTGAATTGGATGTAGCCCAGGCCGCCGGCGCCGTTCTCGCGCGCCCATTCATTGAGCTTGTCGAACCAGCTGCGCGGCTGATTTGCCGAACCCGGCGCGGGGATCGCGCGCACGACGGCGCCCTTTTCGATGTTCTTGGCGAACAGGCCGAAGCTGGAGCCGCGGAATGCTTCCGTCACATCGGTGATGATGAGCGGGTTGCGCAGGTCCGGCTTGTCGTTGCCGTATTTCATCATCGATTCCGCGAACGGGATGCGCACGAACGGCGGTTTGGTGACGGCGCGGCCGCGGCTGAATTCCTCGAACAGGCCGGCAAGCACGGGCTCGATGGTGGCGAACACGTCGTCCTGGGTGACGAAGGCCATCTCGAAATCGAGCTGGTAGAACTCGCCCGGCGAACGGTCCGCGCGGCTGTCCTCGTCGCGGAAGCACGGCGCGATCTGGAAATAGCGATCGAAGCCCGAGGTCATGATCAGCTGTTTGAACTGCTGCGGCGCCTGCGGCAGGGCGTAGAACTTGCCCGGATGGATGCGCGACGGCACCAGGAAGTCGCGCGCGCCTTCGGGCGAGGACGCGGTGAGGATCGGCGTCTGGAACTCGACGAAGCCCGCATCCCACATGCGGCGGCGCACGGAGGCAATCACCTTGGAGCGCAGCAGGATGTTGTCGCGCATCTTCTCGCGGCGCAGGTCGAGGAAGCGATACGTCAGGCGCTGCTCCTCGGAGTACTCCTGATCGCCCGCGACCTGGATCGGCAGCACGGCGGCTTCGGAGAGAATTTCGACCGCGGTCACGGCGAGTTCGATCTGACCGGTCGCCAACTTGTCGTTGATGGTCTCGGCACTGCGCGGCACGACCTTGCCGGTGATCGACACAACGCTTTCGGGGCGCGCGGCTTCCAGGATCTTGAACACGGGGGCGGAGATATCCACCACGCACTGGGTGAGGCCATGCATGTCGCGCAAGTCCACGAACAGCAGGTTGCCGTGGTCGCGCTTGCGGTGGACCCAGCCGGCGATGCGGACCTCTTGGCCAGCGTGCTCCTTGCGGAGCGCGCCGCAGGTGTGTGTCCGGTAGGCATGCATGAGGTCAAATCCTGGGGCTTGAAGCGGCGGTGAAACCACACTGAACCGCCCTTTTTGTCAAGCTTTCGGCCCGCGAAAGCTCGTGAGGCACCGCAGTTTGCCTGGGATTGCGGCCCCCTGCCCCAGCCGCTATGACTGCGCCATGAGCCTGATCACCGACACGGCGGCCCTGGCGGCCTTCTGCGACCGTCTGCGCGGCGCCGAATTCATCACCGTCGATACCGAGTTCATGCGGGAAACCACCTACTGGGCCAAGCTTTGCCTGGTGCAGGTGGCGGGGCCGGATGAGGCCTATTGCATCGACCCGCTGGCGCCGGGCATGGACTTAAGCCCGCTGTACGCCCTCCTGGACGATCCGAAGACCTTGAAGGTCTTCCATGCCGGGCGGCAGGACCTGGAAATCTTCTGCACCGCCATGGGCAAGGTTCCGCATCCGGTGTTCGACACCCAGGTGGCGGCCATGGTCTGCGGGTTCGGCGACCAGGTGGGCTACGAGACCCTGGTGGCGAAGCTTGCGGGCGCGCGGCTCGACAAGTCCCAGCGCTTCACGGACTGGTCCCTGCGCCCCCTGACGGAACGGCAGCTCAAATACGCGTTGGAGGACGTCACCCATCTGCGCAAGGCCTATGGCGCGCTGCGCAAGATGCTGGAGAAAAGCGGCCGCTCGGCGTGGCTGGAGGAAGAACTCGCCACCCTGACGGACGCCAAGACCTACAAGAACGATCCCAAGGACTCCTGGAAGCGCATCAAGGCGCGCACCCGCAGCCCGCGCATGCTGGCGGTGCTGCAGGCCCTGGCGGCGTGGCGCGAGACCACCGCGCAGGCGCTGGACATGCCGCGCCAGCGCGTGGCGAAGGACGACGCGATCCTGGAACTTGCCGCCAGCCACCCGGCGACGGTGGAAGACATCAAGCGCTCGCGGCTCGCCAAGCCCTTGGCCAGCGGCAAGTACGTGGATGGTGTGCTGGCAGCCGTCGCCGCCGGTATGAAGGTTCCGGAAAGCGAGTGCCCGAAGCTCGAACGCAATGACGACTATGACAACCAGGCGCCGCGGGCGCTGGTGGAACTGCTCAAGCTGCTCCTGAAGACGAAGAGCGAAGGCCACAACGTCGCCCAGCGGCTGATCGCCACGAGCGAGGACATCGAAGACCTCGCGCAGTCCGACACCGCGAACATCCCCGCGCTGCACGGCTGGCGGCGCGACCTGTTCGGCAACGACGCGCTGAAGCTGAAACACGGGAAGCTGGCCATCGGCCTGACGGCAGATGGGCAGAAAGTGGAAGTGTTCGAGCGCTAGGCACACTCTCCCGGCAGGTCGACCGGGTATAGGCCGTCGTCATACTTCGTCGCATGGTAGCCCTTAGCGCCTATGGCACGCGCCAGTTCGCTGCCGACCGGACGGTCGGCGCGCAAATCCTCCAGCACACGAAAGAAATCGTACTTCGGCGTCCAACCAAGATCCGCGCGGGCGCGGTCGTTGACGTAGACGCGGTCGATGGATGGGAACATCGTCCACCCGCGGCGGGTATATTCCTCCGCGTAGTCGGGCGCGATCTGCGCCAGCACCGCCGGCGCGTCGGCGCGCAATCCCGCCAAGTCTGCCCGCGTGAAGGGCGTCGTCGCACTTACAATATAGCGTCCGAAACCGATTCGCCGTGCCCGTTCGATGGCGCAGGCGCATGCACTTACCGCGTCCTCCACATCCACGCGACGGAACAGAAACTCGTTGGCTGTGAGGTTTTCGCCAACGTGCGCGGCGCGTTTCCCCGCGTCGTCATCGTCCTCGGGAAAGAAGCGCGAGGTCCGCAGCACAATTGACGGAAGCCCGGACTGCCAATGGAACAGTTCGCACAAGCTTTCAGCGGACAGCTTGGTAACGCAGTAGATATTCTTCGGCATCGGCGTCACGTCCTCTGTAACCCACGCCGCCGGTTCACCAGCATCGGGTGCTAGAGCACGGCCGAAAGCGCTTGTAGTGCTGATGAATACAAATGCTTTCACACTGGCCGCGACCGCTTCCTCAAGCAAATTGAGTGTACCGGTAACGTTGACGTCCACAAACGCCTGCCGGCTATGGGTAACGACGTGCGGCTTATGGAGGGTGGCGGTGTGGATAACCGCGTCTACGCCTCGCATGGCGCGGTGAACGACGCTACGGTCCGTGATAGACCCCACCTCCGCCGTGAAGCCCGAAGACAAGATGTCGAGGCCGATCACTTGATGGCGCCGACGCAGTGTGCGGACGAGACCCTCGCCCAGGTGACCGGCACTGCCTGTGACAAGAATTTTCATGAACTTCCCTTCTCATTCATGACAACCCATTGTCACCCCGGCGAAGGCCGGGGTAACGATCGTGTGTGGGGCGATGCCGCGGTTTTATAGACCCGCCAAAAACGCGTCGTGCGTCATCGGCTTTGAGAACATCGGGTAGTTCTTTTCCACCGCAAGCTTCTGCTCTTCCGCGCTGACGGTGGCGGTGCAGTCGGTGAGGGTGATGACGTCGTAGCCCTTTTCGTACCCCGTGCGCATGGTCGATTCGACGCAGCAGTTGGTGAGGAAGCCGCCGAGCGCGATGGTCGAGAAGCCGCGGCTGCGCAGAATGAAATCGAGATTGGTGCTGGCGAAGGCGCACAGACCGCGCTTGCCCTCGATCACGATGTCGCTGTCCTGCGGCGTCAAACTATCGACCATGGCCGCGCCCCAGGTGCCCTTGCGGAAGGACTTTCTGGCGACGACGTTGGCCAGGATGCCGTAAGGATTGGCGCCGAGCTCGTGATAGTCGGGCGTGAAGGTGATCGGCGCGTAAATGATCGCGATGCCCTTCTCGCGGGCGCGCTTCACGAGGTCGAGGGTGTTGGGCAGCATCTTGGTGCTGTCCATGACCGGCTTCACCGCTTCGTGCAGCGTGCCGCCCGGCGAGGTGAAGTCGTTCTGATATTCGATGAGGACGACGGCGGTGGTTTTCGGATTCATGACAGCTCCTGAAATCCCCCAATTCCCGGCGGCGACTATTTCAGGTCAGGCGCTGCCGATCAATGCGGCAGGCGTCCCCCAAATGGGCGACGGCGCCCTTCGCTAGGCGGCAGCATCGACCTTGAACAGCGAATCCCCCAGCGAAGAGATTCCGGCCCGCGCGACGCCGATCTCGGCGAAGATGAGGGCTGCGCGGCGCTGAAACTCCTCCATCGTCACGGTGAACTTGCGGCGCTGGGTTTCGGCGCGCAGCAGGACTTGCCAGTTGTCGATCGGCCTGCTGGACGGCGCGAGAGCGGCGATCCGATCCGCGATGCGTTCAGCCGCACCCCGGCGATAGTCCATCTTGGGCTTGAAAGCCTGTAAGGGGCCGGCCTTGCGGGTCAGAAGCGCGTCGATCGCCGTGATCGCGTCGGGCACGGACCCGATCGTGCGATTGACCCGGCGCGTGACGTACATGTTCGAGAACGCAGAGTCCGGCCTGGGACACAGATTAAGCGTCGGCGTTCCCAGAATGATCGATTCAAGGCCGGTCGTGCTGTTGGTGTGAATGACAAGATCGGCGCCCATCATCCACGGAATCGGCGTCGAGCCGATCACAAGTTCCGTCCGCTTGAAATTGCGCCAGACATCGACGTTCTCGGCGGGATGCGGACGGACGACGATGCGATGGGTGCGTGCGTGGTCGGACAACCAGCGCAGGAGATCTTGCACCGCCGCAAAATTCGCGTCCTCGGTAGTGAGCCAATCCTCCATAAAGGCGCGGCCTTCGGCGGTCTCGGGATCGAAATGCTTCGCCGTGACCGCGGCCTGGAGGGCGCGCTCACGGCTGCCCCAAGCACTGTTGGTAAGGCCGAAGCTGGTGTTCACCAGCACATAGGGGCCGGCAGCTTTGCAGGCCGCCGCCTCAAGCGCATATAGCTGCGGCAGCGTGTGCAGCAGGTCGATGCGGGCGTTGCCGAGCACCTCGCCCTTCACCTCGGGGCACATCTCGCGCAGGACGGCGGCGTGGTTTTCGTCCTGGAACATGTAGAGATCTGTATTGCGCACGGCGTCGACAGACGTCGCCTGCCTGATCAGGAAGGGACTGACGACCGCCAGGGCTTCTTCATCGGAAACGGCCGTGCGATGGCCGGCATCGCGGCAGCGGGTGAGCCAGTCGGCTTGCCAATGATTGGCCGACTTGAACAGGAAGACCCCGGGCGGGCAGGTCGCCGCGTTGTCGAACATCGACCATTGCTGGCCGATCACCACATTCACGCCGCGCTTCAGAAGATGCGCGGCGATGAGAATGCGAGAGTCGAGATCACGACCCTTCAACTCGCAGGTCAGGTACGCGTGCTTCATGAGTCGCGGCGATCCGGTGGGTCACCCAGCCTAGATACGCTCAACCTCTGCGTCGAGGCCGATGTGTTCGGCGAGGCGTTCGAGACGGCGCTGGAAGGAGCCGCCGCGGAAAAGCGAATCGTTGTCCGGCACGCTCAGCACGAGCCGGCCTGCGTCGATCTCCAGCGTCGTTCGTTCGAGCACGCCGGGGGCGCCGGCCGAGAGCGCATAGGCGAGCCGCAGCGCCAGCCCGATCGTGCGCACACGATGCAAGCGTGCGTTCTCCAGCAAGGCTTGCGCCTGCTTAACCGCGGGCTCGTCGGGGCTGTTGCCGTAGCGATAAAATAAAGCGAGCGCCAGGCCCGCACGATCTTCATGGCCCAAACCTAGGAACGGCAAGCGGAGCACGCGCAGAAATGCCTGTTCGCCGCGATAATCGGGATGTTCGCTCCACCACACGTCGCGCAACAAGCACGCAGCCAGGCGCAAGCGCTTCTGGGAGGCGCTCTCGTCCTTGAACAGGGTCGACATCCAGGCGAACGTCTCGTAGCCCGAGGCGGTAGGACGGCCCGCGGTGCGCGCAATCTCCTCCGCCAGGCTGACAAGCGGGTCCTGCTTGCGCACGGCGTCCGGCAGGGACTTGAAGAACTGCCCTTCGCGCATGCCGTAGATCGAGAACACGAGGGTCTTCGGCCGGGTGATCTCCAACAATCTTTCGAGCACGGCCGCGGCAAGCGGCAGGGTCGAAGTGCGGCTGCGGGACACGCCGGTGATCTGCTCCAGGCTTTTCGCGCCGAGGCGGCTGATGACGTCGAACAGGGCGATGGCCTGGCTGCGCTCGAGGGCGAAATTGTCGAGGACGTGCAGCGGGTAGTTCATCTGGGCGATGCACACCCGCGCCAGGGCACGCCATGCGCCACCGACGGCGTAAACCGTCTCGTCCTTGTTCTTGGCGACCCATTTGTGCTCGGCGAGGGCCTTGTTGATGATCTGCAAGGCGCGGACGCGATCGCCGTCGGAGGCTTCGTTCAGGCGCAGCAGGCCGAGCGGCAGGGTGGTGTGCTCGCTCATCTCGCCCCCGCCGACGTGGACAAGCTCCAACGACCCGCCGCCTAGGTCCGCCACCACGCCGCGGGCGTCCGGGATGCCGCACAGCACACCGAGCGCGGAGCGCCGGGCTTCCTGCTTGCCGGTGAGGATCTGCACCTTGATGTCGCAGCGCTTCTCAAGCGCCTTTGCGAATGCCTCGCCGTCGCGGGCATCGCGCACCGCCGCGGTGGCGAGCGCATCGATGCGTTCGACGCCGAGCGAGCGTGCGATATCGACAAAGCGCGCCACGGTATCGAAGGCGAGTTTCACACCCTGGGAGTTCAACGCGCCGGATTTCTCCAGGCCTTTGCCCAGGGCGCAGATGGCTTTTTCGTTGTGGAGCGGGATCGGCGTGCGGATTTCGCCGGTGTAGACGACCAAGCGGACCGAGTTGGAGCCGATGTCGATGACCGCGACCGGGCGGCGGCGAGCGGCGTCCGGGGCGCGTGCGACGTCGTTTGCCTTGGAAGCCATGCGCCCGAAACCGGTCCCCGACGGGGCGCGAATCCGCCCCGAAACCGGCCGTTAGATATCAGCTTTGGCGGCGGCTGGGAACCAGCTTGGCGACGCGCTTCTTGGCGCGATCCACCGCGCTGCCCTGGCCCGACAGGCTCGGGTTGGTCATGAAAAATTCGTGCGCGGAGAACGGCGCGGCATCGGACACGGTGCGGACATAGCTGCCGTCCGCCTGCAGATACCAGCTTTGCAGGTTGTCGTTGAAGTTCGCGACCATGATCTGGTCGAGGATCTGCTGGTGGACCGTGGGGTTCTCGACCGGCACGAAGGATTCCACCCGGGCAAGCAGATTGCGCGGCATCCAGTCGGCGGAGGAGATGAACACCTTGGCTTTCGGTGACGGCAGACCGTGGCCGTCGCTGAACGCGATGATGCGGGAGTGTTCGAGGAAGCGACCGACGATGCTTTTGACCGTGATGTTCTCAGACATCCCCGGCACGCCGGGGCGCAGGCAGCAAATGCCGCGGATCACCAGCTCGATCTTCACGCCGGCGGCGGAGGCGCGATACAGCGCGTCGATGATGGTGGGATCGACCAGGGCATTCATCTTCGCCCAGATGGTGGCCGGCTTGCCCGCACGGGCGTGGTCGGCTTCCGTCGCGATCATATCCAGGAGCTTCTCGCGCAGACCAAGCGGCGCGATGGCGAGCTTTTCCAGCATGTCGGGCTTGGCGTAGCCGGTCATGTAGTTGAACACCAGGGCGGCATCGCGGCACAGCAGCGGGTCGGACGTGAAGAACGAGAGATCGGTGTAAATCTTGGCGGTAACCGTGTGGTAGTTGCCGGTGCCGAAGTGCACGTAAGAGCGTGTCTCAGCCCCTTCGCGGCGGGTCACCAGGGAGATCTTGGCGTGGGTCTTCAGGTCGACGAATCCGAACACCACGTTGGCGCCGGCGCGTTCCAGGTCGCGCGCCCAGCGGATGTTGGCCTCTTCGTCGAAGCGCGCTTTCAACTCCACCATCGCGGTGACCGACTTGCCCGCTTCGGCGGCCTCGACCAGCGCCTTCACGATCGGACTGTCTTTGGAGGTGCGGTACAGCGTCTGCTTGATCGAGACCACGTTTGGGTCGCGGGCGGCCTGGCGCAGGAACTGCACCACCACGTCGAAGGATTCGAACGGGTGATGGACGACGATGTCCTTCTTGCGGATGGCAGCGAAGCAATCGCCGCCGAAATCGCGGATGCGCTCCGGGAACCGCGCATTATACGGCGGGAACAGCAGATCGGGCCGGTCGTCGACGATCAGCTGGCGCAGATCGGTCTGGCCGATCATGCCTTCGATCTGGAACACATCCGCGCCCGACACTTCCAGTTCGTCGCAGATGATCTTCACCTGATCGGGCGACATCTTGGCGGAGACGGCGAGACGGATGCAGGTGCCTCGGCGCCGGCGCTTGAGGGCGGATTCGAAGCTGGTCACCAGATCCTGGGCTTCTTCGTCGACTTCCATCTCCGAGTCACGGATGACGCGGAAGTGCCCGCCCTGCTGCACTTTGTAGCCGGGGAAGAGCATGTGCATGAAGATCATGAGCACGTCTTCCATCAGGATGAAGCGCGCGCCCTCGCCCTTGATACGCACAAAGCGTTCGAGCTGCGGCGGGATCGGCACCAGCGCGCGCATGCCTTCGCCATCGGCGATGCGGACCAGTTGAAGCACCAGCGCATGGCCGAGGTTAGGGATGAACGGGAACGGGTGCGCGGGATCGATGGCCAGCGGCGTCAGCACCGGAAAGAAGTGTTCGAGGAACCGGTCCTGCAGCGCCTGACGGTCGGCGGTCGAGATATCGTCCGGCCCCACCACCGAGATGCCTTCCGCGGCAAGTTGGGCTTGCAGATCGACCCAGCAGGCATCCTGCAATTTGAAGAGGCCGCGGACGCGGTCATTGATCTGATCGAGCTGTTCCTGGGGCGTGAGCCCGTCGGCGGAGACCTGTGAAATGCCCGCGTTCACCTGGCCCTTCAGACCGGCGACGCGCACCATGTAGAACTCATCCAGGTTCGAGGCCGAGATCGACAAGAAGCGCACACGCTCCAGCAGCGGATGGCGCTGGTTGCCGGCTTCCTCGAGGACGCGGGTGTTGAACGCCAGCCACGAGAGTTCGCGGTTGATGAAGCGTTCCCGCGCCGGGATCGCGTCGATGGCGACGGTTCCCTGGGGCGCAACGGCGGCGACCGGTTGAACGGGCGCGGATACCCGGTTCATTGACTTCTCTCCGTGAGGGGCTATGGCCATAGTGTGCGGGGGCGGTGCGGCAGATGTAAGTCCACGGGCTGAGGAATTCATGAAATTGCCATGGACCCGGCCACGTTGAGCGTATCATGATCCCGCCCATCCTGTCGAACATCCCTTATTTTAGAAGGACTTAGCCCCATGGGCGCGCCAACGAGGGCAAAGGTGAAAGTTATTCACCTGCTGCGGCACGCCAAGGCCGAGGCGTCCGGCGCCGGTGACTCGGTCCACGAAGACCATGTGCGCCCCCTGGCCAAGCGCGGCGAGAAGGCCGCAGCGGCTTTGGCAACGCACATGAAGGAGACCGGGTTCACCGTGGACCGCATCTACTGCTCCACGGCCATTCGGGCGCGGCAGACGCTGGAGCCGATCCGCGCGGTGCTGCCCGGCGTGCCGACCTCGTTCCGAGAGTCGCTCTACTTGGTCGACACGGAAACCCTGTTCGCGTTCCTGCAGAGCCTGCCGGACATCGTCGGGTCGGTCCTGATCGTCGGGCACAACCCGACGTCCCATCATGCGGCCCTGACGCTGATCGACAAGGTGGCCGCCGGCGAGGGCGAGGCGATGCGCGAACTCAAGCACAAGTTCCCGACCGGGGCGCTGTGTTCGATCGAATGCAAGATTTCGAAGTGGGCGTCCTTGGCGCCGAAGACCGGCACGCTGACCGGCTTCCTGCGGCCGAAAGACATCACCGACTGAGAAGAGTCTTCACCAGGGGGATGGTGACGGCGCGCTGCCCGGCGAGGGAGGCTGCATCCGCGCGGCCGACGATATCGCGCATCGCGGCGAAGCTGCGGTCGACGGTCTTGAGCGCGTAGGCGATCACATCCGGCCCGACATCGAGCTGACGGTCCGCGAACATCTTCACCAGCACGGCTTCGAGCATGGCGTCGTCCGCCGCCGCGACGCGCACGACCGGGATGGCGGCCAGCCGCGAGGCGAGATCCGGCAAGGCCACACCCCAGCGCGCGGGCGCCTCGCGGGACGTCAGCAGGATATGCGCGCCCTGCTCTTTCGCCGCATTCAAAAAATGGAACAGCGCGCGTTCATCGAGGACGCTGTCGTCATGCTCGATCACATAGGCGGCGTGGAGGACGATGCTCTGCGGCTGCAGGTCGGAGATCGGAAGAGTTATCGCGTTCACACGCGAGGCGAAGACCTGGGCGAGATGGGTTTTGCCGCAGCCGGCGGGGCCGACCAGGGCGAGCGCGGGGCCAGGCCAGGCGGGAAAGCGATCGATCCAGCTGACCGCTTCCTCATTGCCTGGGCCGACCAGAAAGTCTTCGCGCCCGAAGGCGGGGCGATGCCCGAGATCGAGCGTGAGTTGCGTCACTGAACGGCTGGCGGGGCGGCAGGCGGCGTGGGTTCGGCCTTGCGGCCGGTCGTGCCCAGAATCCAAACGCCGCCTTGCTGGTTGAGGGTGAGCGACTGCTGTGCGAGCGCGCTTTCGAGGCGGGCCTGGTCGCCGGCGTAGCGCAAGGTGACCTGCGCGCGGTCGCGGGTGATGGCTTGCACGTCAATGTGCTGCACGGCGGGCACGTCCTTCAGGCGATCACGCATGCGCACCCATTCCTTCAGGTCCTTGATCGGCGCGAGCGCCGTGAGCTGCGCCGTGACCGAGACGTCGAAACGGTTGTTCTTCTTCCAGGCATCGGCGACAGCGCGGGCGAGTGCGGTGGCGGCGCCGGTCATCATGTCTTCGCGGCTCTGCCCGGCTTGCGGCGCGAAGCCAACGGCTGCGTCGACCGGCGGGGCGGCGCCGCGCAGATCGGAATAGACGAGCGCGAGCGTGTCGCCGTTGGCGGTGGCGCGCGCGACGATTACGCCGGCGGCGTCGTAGCGGTTGGCGAGGTCTTGCAAGGCGTCGCGATCCTTACCGACGACTTGTGCGACCGTGATGTCGGTGTCGCCGCTTGCCAGCACCAGCGGGACCAGGGCGCTGCGGTCCTTCACGCGGAGCCACGCTTCGCGCCAGGGATTGGACTCTTCCCACAGCTGGGTCTTGCCGCCCTCGATATAGAGCGGCAGGAGCACCATCGGCTTCGAGAGGAACTCCGTGAACGGGATCTTCGAGGCGCGCAGCAGGCGGCGCACGGCATCGGGATCGAACCGCACGGTCATCTCCGCGATATAGCGCACGGCCGAGGTGCGCTCATTGGCGAGCGAGAATTCGCGGACCATGTCGATGATCTGGTTGGCCTGGAGCGGCGGCAGCTTGGTGGCCTCTTCCGGCGTGGCGAGATGCTCGACCATCACCCGCAGAGCCTCGACGCGGCCTTGGGTCAGAGCGCGTTCGCGCGCCTCGGTGACCGTGGCGGCGGTGACGTCCACGGGGATGCCCCGGGCCTCAAACAGGTTGCGGCTCTCGCCGCCGATGAAGACGCCCTTTTCCCTGGTTTGGGTTTGGGTTTGGGTCTGCGCCTGCGCCGGCCCCGGGGCCAGCACCGCAACCCACAGCAACGAGGCCGCGGCCAGGAGGGCGCGCGCATAACTTGCAAAGCGGGGTCGAATCAGTATGTTCGCAGCCGCGGGACGGGAGGCATGATTTCGGTCATTCATGGCCCCCGGTTTAGCCTACAAAAACGCCCCGGTCGACAGGCCGCAACCGCCCGTTTATCAACAGGCTCATGAGCAACACGCCTATCGACTATAAAGCCGCCGGCGTCGATTACAGCAAGATCGACCCGCTCAAGATCGATGCCCAGCGCGCCGCGCGGGAGACCGCGGGGAATCTCAAACACACCGGGTTTACCGAGATTGCCGCATCCCGCGGCGAATCCGCGTACGTGGTGGACATGGGCGACATCCTGCTCGCCTCGATCACCGAATGCCTGGGGACGAAAGTGCTGATCGCCGACGCCATGCGGCCGATCACCGGCAAGACCTATTTCGACGCCCTCGCCCAGGACACCCTGGCCATGGCGATCAACGACATCATCACCGTCGGCGCGACGCCGGTGTCCGTGCAGGCCTATTGGGCCGCCGGCTCCAGCGAGTGGTTCGACGACGCGGAGCGCTCCGCCGATCTGGTGCGCGGGTGGAAAGCGGCCTGTGACATTTGTGGCGTGGCCTGGGGCGGCGGCGAAACGCCGAGCCTGGTGGGCGTCGTCAATCCGAACACCATCGATCTCGCCGCGTCTTGCATCGGCATCGTGCGGCCGCGCGAACGGTTGACCATCGCCGACAAGCTGGCGGCCGGCGATGCCATTGTGATGCTTGCCGCGAGCGGCATTCATGCCAATGGCGTCTCGCTCGCACGCAAAGTGGCCGCGGATAGCGCGCTGGGCTATCGCGCGAAGTTGAGCGATGGCCGCCTGTTCGGCGACGCGTTGATGGATCCCACCGTGCTCTATTCGCCGGTGACGGAAGCGCTGTTCGCCGCCGGGATCATTCCGCACTATTGCGCCAACATCACCGGCCACGGCTGGCGCAAGGTGATGCGCCACCCCGCAGCCTTCACCTATCGCTTCGACACCCTCGCGCCGGTGCCGCCGGTGCTGACCTACCTGCAGCAGGCCGCCCGCCTGAGCGACGCCGAAGCCTACGGCACATTCAACATGGGTGCAGGCTTCGCATTGTTCGTGGATGCGAAGGACGCGGAGAAGACCGTGAGCGTGGCCCAGAAGGCAGGTGTCGGTGCGTGGATCGCAGGGCGTGTGGAAGCGGGCCCGAAGCGCGTGATCATCGAACCGATCGGCGTGACCTTCGCCGACGCAGATCTGCACCTCCGCGCCTGATGACCCGGCTGCGCGCCGATGCGCTGCTGCTGATAACGGCGATCATCTGGGGTACCGCGTTCGTCGCGCAGAAAGCCGCCAACGAGACGATGGGGCCGATCACCTTCGTCGGCGCGCGGTTCCTGTTCTCTGCGCTTGTGGTGCTGCCGTTGGCTTGGCGCGAATCACGCCAGGCACAAAAGCCAGTCACGCGCCGGGCGTGGTTCATGGCCGGGGTGATCGGTCTGTGCCTGCTGACCGGATCGGTCCTGCAGCAGACCGCCCTGCTCACCACCAGCGTGACCAACGGCGGCTTCCTGACGGCGCTTTACGTGGTGATGGTGCCGTTCACGACGTGGTTCCTCACCCGCGAGCGCATCAGCCGCAAAGTGCTTGCCGCGAGCGCGATCTCGTTGCTTGGCGCCTATCTGCTGAGCGCCCATGGCTCCCTGCAGCCCTTTGCCTTCGGCGATTTCCTGCTGATCGTGTCGGACGTGGCGTGGTCGTTCGGCATTAGCCTGGTCGGACTTTTCCTCACCCACGTCCCGCGGGCGTTCTTCCTGTCGCTGGTCCAGTACAGCGTGACCGCCGTGCTGGGCCTCGGCATCGGGTTGGCGATTGAGCCGGTGCATTGGGCCGGCATTGTCGCGGCCATGCCGGCGATCCTGTATGCGGGGCTGATCTCCGGCGGGATCGCATTCACGATGCAGAACATCGCCCAGCGCCACACACCGGCGCCGGAAGCGGCGTTGATCATGTCTCTGGAGAGTGTGTTCGCGGCGATTGCCGGCGCAATCTTCCTGGGCGAGCGGCTGGGCGCGATTGCCTTGGTCGGCTGCGCCTTGATCATGGCCGGGGTGATCGTCGCGGAACTCGGCCCGGCGCTGTTCCGCAAGCGCGCCCTATAGCCGGTCGAGGTCGATCTCGCCGGAGAAGATGCGCTTGAGGGTTTCCACGTAAAGCGTCTGTTCGCGGGCTTGGACGCGGGCGGCGAGGGTCTCGGCGGTGTCGCCGGGCGCAACCGCGACCTTGGCTTGGGCGACCACGGGGCCGTGATCGTATTCGTCGTCGACGACGTGGATGGTGCAGCCGGTTTCCGTATCGCCGGACTTCAGCACAGCGTTGTGAACGTGCGCGCCATACATGCCCGCCCCACCGAACTTCGGCAGCAGGGCCGGGTGGACGTTGAGAATGCGGCGGTGGAACACCTTAAGGGTTTCGGGCCCGAGCTTTCGCATGTAGCCCGCGAGGACCACCAGATCGATGCCGGCCATGGACATCACCGCGGCAATCGTATCGTCCGCAGCGGCCTCGGAGCCTTCGGTCTTGGCGCTGATGTGGCGCGCTTCGATCTTGTTCTGTTTGGCCCAGGCGATGGCTTGGCTGTCGCCGTTGTTGCTGATCAGCAGGATCGGCTGCACGGCGCGCAGCACGCCGGTCTTACAGGCGGCGACAATGGCGCGCATGTTCGTCCCGTTGTGGGACGCCAGGAACGCCAGGCTTGGACGGGCGGGGAAATGCGACATCGCGTGTCGTTCTCCCCCGCCCTATTCCATTAACCGACGATTTCGCTGCCGGCGAAGAAGTAGGCGATCTCGATCGCCGCATTTTCCGGCGAGTCAGAGCCGTGCACGGAGTTCGCCTCGATCGACTCAGCGACTTCCTTGCGGATCGTGCCGGGCTCGGCATTGGCCGGGTTGGTAGCGCCCATGATCTCGCGATTGCGCGCCACAGCGTTCTCGCCTTCGAGCACCTGCACCACGACCGGACCGGAGGTCATGAAATCGCACAGGCTCTTGAAGAACGGGCGCTCCTTGTGGACGCCGTAGAAGCTCGCGGCCTGGGCCTGGGTCATGTGGATGCGCTTCTGGGCGACGATGCGCAGACCGCCGGCTTCCAGCATGGCATTCACCTTGCCGGTCAGGTTACGGCGGGTGGCGTCGGGCTTGATGATCGAGAAGGTGCGTTGAACGGCCATGAGAGTCTTCTTTCGTCGCAGGGAAATGGGCGGAAAAACCGCGCGGGTTATAGACAACCGGGCCCGCGCAAGCAATGCCGGGGCTTAATTTGGCGTGCGACCGGACGGAAAACCGGAAGTCCACTTTTCCTGGCCGCACGCTAGGCCTAGGTCGCCTTTTCCTGCCAGCCGGACTGGGTCTGTTGCCAGTAATGGAGCTCATGCCCGGCGGATTTTGCCACCCTCCAGCGCTCCCGCGCCGCCGCGGTGGCGGCTTCGTTGTTGCCGTCGAACAGATCGAGGCACCGGTCGAATTCGCCCAGGTGCGACGAGGACATGCCGTCGGTGAGCACCAGGAGCTTGGCGCCGTTGGGGTTCTCTTCCGCCGTGGTCAGCCAGATCGGCTGCTCCGCGGCGGAGCCGTCCTTGGCGGTGCCGTGGGGCAGCCAGGAGTCCGAGGTGTAGGTCCAGAGCATGCCCGACAGGGCCTCCAGGCGATCGTCGGAGGCCGCCATCACCACGGCGCGCAGGCCTACGTTCATGGCCCGCTCCAGCAGCATTGGCAGCGCCCGTTCCAGCGGCGAGTCCTGCAGGTGGTAGAAGTCGACCCGCATCCGCGCGCTAACCTTCGATCTTCACGCCCACGAAGCGCACGTTGTCGCCGGAGACGACGCGCAGCAGCACACTTTTGCGGCCGGCTTTCTTGGCGGTATCGATAAGGGCCTGGGCTTCCGCCGGCGTGGTAACGGAGGCTTGCTGGATTTCATCGATGACGTCGCCGCGCTTCAGGCCCTTGGAGGCCGCGTCCGCGTCGTCGTCCACATCCACCACGACGAGGCCGTGGATGTCGTTGGGGATATCGTAACGCTCGCGCGATTTGTCGCTGATTTCGGCGACGCCAATGCCGAGCGCCTTCAACTCGGTGCGTGTGATCTGCACGGGCGCCTTCTTCTGTTCGATGGAGGCCACCGGCGTACCGTCGTCTTTCAACTCGCCGACCTTCATCTTGAAGGTCATTTGCTTGCCGCGGCGCCAGACCACCACGTCGACGGTCTTGTCCACGGCGGTGGCGGCGACCAGGCGCGGCAGGTCGCGCATCTTGTCCACGCTCTTGCCGTCGTAGGTGATGATCACGTCGCTTTGCTGCACGCCCGCTTTCGCCGCAGGTCCGGCCGGATCGGCTTGGGACACCAGAGCGCCACGGCCGCGGTCGAGACCGAGGCTTTCGGCGATCTCAGGATTGACCGTCTGGATCTTCACGCCCAGCCAGCCGCGGCGGGTGCGTCCGAACTTGCGCAGATCTTCCAGGATCGGGCGCACGAGATGGGCCGACGCCGCGAAGCCGACGCCGGAGTTGCCACCGGTGACGGAATAGATCGCGGTGTTGATGCCGATAACCTGGCCTTCGAGGTTGAGCAGCGGCCCGCCGGAGTTGCCGCGGTTGATCGCCGCATCGGTCTGCAAGAAGTCGTCGTACTGGCCGGCGTTGATGTCGCGGGCGCGCGCGGAAATAATGCCGGCGCTGACCGAACCACCGAGCCCGAAGGGATTGCCGATAGCGATGACCCACTCGCCCACACGGGCCTGGTCCGAGTTGCCCCAGGCCAGCGGCTTGAGTTCGGCCTTGGGCTCGACCTTCAACAGCGCCACGTCGACCTTGGTATCGCGACCGATCAGCTTCGCATCGAGCACGGTATCGTCGTGCAGGATCACGGAAATCTTGTCGGCGTTCTCGATGACGTGGTTGTTGGTAACGATGTAGCCGGACTTGTCGATGATGAAGCCGGAGCCCAGGGACGTCTGGCGCCGCTTGGCCGGCTTACGGCCGCCCTCGTCGTCGCCGCGCCGCTTGTCGAAGTAGTCGCGGAACCATTCCTCAAGCGGGGCTTCGCCGGCCTCTTCGTCGGCCTTCTTGCGGTCGACCATCTGGGTGGTGGAGATGTTCACCACCGACGGCAGGAGCTTCTCGGCGATGTCGGAGAAGTTCTCCGGCCCGCGCGCGCCGGCGCTCATGGGAACTGTGAGCGTGACCACCATCGCCACAAGGCACGCTGCGGCCGACCGGAATAAGGCTTTCACGTCATGCTCCATAAAAAAAGCGGCGCGCGTAGGCTAGCACCTACGCGCGCCGCAGCCGAGCGGTTCCCGGCTATTTGCCGGGGGCCTTGTTGAAGTAGCGGAAGAACTCGGAATCCGGGCTGAGAACCATCGTGGTGCCGGCCCCCATCGAGGCGCGATAGGCCTCAAGCGAGCGGAAGAAGGCATAGAATTCCGTATCCTTGCCTTGCGCCGCGTTCAGGATCTTGCGGCTTTCGGCTTCCCCGTCACCCACCAGGATCTGCGCCTGGCGTTCCGCCTCAGCGATGATGATGGTGCGATCCTTGTCGGCTTCGGCTTCGATCCGGGACTTCTGCTCCTGGCCGAGACCACGCTTCTCCGCCGCTTCGGCGATACGGTCGGACCGCATGCGGCCGTAGGTCGCCTGGGTGGTGTCTTGCGTCAGGTCGGTGCGGCCGATGCGGACCTCGACAACCTCGATCCCGAATTCCGGCGCACGGCGGCGCACGGCGTCGGTGATCTCGCGCATGACGAAGTTACGCTTGTCGCCGAGCACGTCGGCAAGCTCGGCGCGGCCGAGTGCATCGCGCACGCTACCGTTCAGAATCGAGCCGAAGCGGTCGCGGAAGGCGGTCTCGGTCTGCACAGCCTGGAAGAACGTCAACGGGTCGACGATCTTGTAGCGCGCGAAGGCATCGACGTTGATGCGCCGTTGGTCGATCAGGGACATGTCCTGCCCCGGCGGATCGAGATCGAGCACCCGGCTGTCGTAGTAGAACACGTCCTGCACCATCGGCAGTTTCACATGCAGGCCGGGTTCGGTGACAACCCGCTTGGGTTCGCCAAGCTGGAGCACCAACGCCTGGTGGGTCTGATGCACGGTGAACAGCGAGCCGCTGAGCAGCATCAAGGCGATGACTGCCGCGACGATCAGAGAGATTTGACGAACCGAGATCATTGCGGCGCCTCCTTGGCCGGACGGCGCTGGACTTCGGGCAGCGGCAAGTACGGGACGACCCCGTTCCCACGACCCTTCTCGTCGAGCAGGATCTTGTCGGTCTTGGACAGGATTTCCTGCATGGCTTCGAGATACATGCGCCGCGCGGTGATGTCCTTGTTGGCGGCGTAGGTCTGGTAGAACGCGGTGAACCGCGCCGCCTGACCTTCCGCTTCCTTCACCAGACGTTCTTTCTGCGCTTCCGCCGCCTGCACCATACGGGCCGCGTCACCCTTGGCGCGGGGAACTATATCGTTGCGATAGGCAAGCGCTTCGTTGCGCAGGCGTTCTTCGTCCTGCTTGGCGCGCTGCACGTCGTTGAAGGCGTCGATCACTTCTTTCGGCGGATCGGCATTCTGGATGCGCAGGTCGAGGATCGTCACGCCGGCTTTGTACTCGTCCATGATGGACTGCAGCAGTTCGCGCGCCTGTTGCGCGATGGTGTCGCGCTGGTTGGTGAGCACGGACTGGAGCGGATTGCGGCCGATGACTTCGCGCAGGGCGCTTTCGGCGGCGACCTTCACGGTCACCTCCGGGTCGCGCATGTTGAAGAGGAACTCGCCGGCGCTGCGAATGCGCCACTGCACCACGAACTTCACGTCGACGATGTTCTGATCGCCGGTGAGCACCAAACTTTCTTGGGGCACGTCGCGCAGATTGCTTCCCGACCCCCTGAACCCGATCGTGATCTGGTTGGTCTGGGTGACCTTGGGCTTTATGACCTCGCCCATCGGGCCGGGGAACCAATAGCGCAGGCCCGGCTGGGTGGTCTTCACGTACTTGCCGAACAGAAGTTCGACCCCCTGCTCGTCTGGCTGGATTCTGTAGAAGCCGCTCAGACCCCACAGCAGCAGGATCAGGGCCGCCACGGCCCAAAGGCTGCGTCCACCGCCGAAGCCGCCGGGCAGCCATCGCCGCACGCGTTCCTGGCTGCGCCGCAGCAGTTCTTCCAGGTCCGGCGCACCGGACCCGCCGCCGCCGCCGCTGCGATCGCGGCCGCCCCAGGGGTTATTATTGCCGCCACCGCCCCCGCCCCAAGGCCCACTGCCCCAGGGTCCGCCGCCTTGTTGTTTGTAAAACAATGGATTAATCCTTCGCCTGCCGCGACATCCGTGGCTTGGACGGGGCTGAAACCGACCGTCGCGTTATAGGACATCGGCCCCCGTGTCGCAAATCAACCAGGTTCACACCTAGTTGCCCCTTTTCGATCTCACTCAAACGTTACCTGGTTAGAGTTCTGGAGATTTCCAGCCCATGCCGATCACAGAAGCCGAAGTTTTGACCGCCCTTCAGACCGTGGATTCGGGAACGGGGGGGATCGACGTGGTCAGCCGCGGCTGGGCCAAGGACGTATTGGTCAAGGATGGGCACGTCACCTTTGCCCTGGAAGTGCCCCGGGACCTGGGGCCGAAACTCGAGCCCGTGCGGGCCGCCGCTGAGAAAGCCGTCCATGCGCTCAAGGGCGTGGTGTCGGTGACGGCCGTGCTGACGGCCGCTGCGCCTGCCCCACAGCAACAGGCGCCCGCCAAAAGCGGCCGAATCGAACTGCCGACGGTGAAGTTCCTGGTCGCGGTCGCCTCCGGCAAGGGCGGCGTCGGCAAGTCCACCACGGCGGCGAACCTTGCGCTGGCATTGGCGCGCCAAGGCCGAAAGGTGGCGCTGTTCGATGCCGACATTTTCGGGCCGTCGCAGCCGCGCATGCTGGGGCTTTCCGGAAAGAAACCGACCTCCGACGGCAAGCGGGTCACGCCCCTGTCGAACCATGGCATCAAGGTCATGTCGATCGGCTTCATGGTGAAGGAAGACGATCCGATCGTATGGCGCGGACCGATGGTGATGGGCGCGCTCGAACAGATGCTGCGCGACGTCGAGTGGGGCGAGATCGATGTGATGATCATCGACATGCCCCCGGGCACCGGCGACACGCAGCTCACCATGTCGCAGCGCGTGCCGCTGTCCGGCGCCGTGATCGTCTCGACGCCGCAGGACATCGCGCTGCTGGACGCGCGCAAGGGCCTCAACATGTTCCGAAAGGTCGAGGTGCCGATCCTCGGCGTGATCGAGAACATGAGCTATCACATCTGCACCAACTGCGGGCATCGCGAGGACATCTTCGCCCATGGCGGAGCGAAGCGGACGGCTAAGGAATTGGACGCGGAGTTCCTGGGGGAAATCCCGCTCGATCTCAAGATCCGCGAGACCTCCGATGGCGGCCATCCCATCGTGGACGCTCAGCCCGACAGCCCACACGCACAAGCGTACATGAAGATCGCCGAACGGCTGTGGGACAAGCTCAACGGCAAGCAAAGAGCCGCGCCAAAGATCAGCTTAGGCAATCTGTTCAAGCGCTAGGCCTAACTGAGTGCGCGCGATGATCTCTTAAGCGCGGGCCAGCGTCACGAAGCTGTACGCCGGCTGGCCATCGGACTCGGGATGGAGCTCGCGTGCGGTTTCCCGCCAACCCGAGAGCGGCAGATCGAACTGTGCGTCGCCCGCGTAGTCGCGGTGTACTTCGGTCAGATAGATGAGCTGTGCCTGAGGCAACATCTGGCGATACAGCTCCGCGCCGCCGATGACCGAGACCTCGTCGACGCCGACGCGGTGGGCTTCCTCATAGGCAATCGAAAGCGCGGTGGGGATGTCGTGGGCGATGACCACGCCTTCGGCGCGCCAGGCGGTATCGCGGGTGATGACGATGTTGGTGCGCCGCGGCAACGGGCGGCCGATGGACTCATAGGTCTTGCGGCCCATCAGGACGGGCTTTCCCAGGGTCAGACGTTTGAAGTGCTGGAGGTCGGCGGGCAAGTGCCACGGCAGTTTGCCGTCCTGGCCGATCACGCCGTTCTGTGCCCGCGCGACGACGAAGGCGATGCGGACGGGCGCGACGATCACGCTCAGACCGCGACCTTGCCGGCGATATGCGGCATCGGGTTGTAGTTCTCGAAGGCGATGTCTTCGAATGCGAAGCCGAAGATGTCCGCGATCGCGGGATTGAGCTTCAGGGTCGGCAACGCACGGGGCTGGCGCGTCAACTGCTCGCGGGCCTGCTCGAGATGGTTCAGGTAGAGGTGCGCATCGCCCAGCACATGCACGAACTCGCCGGGCTTGAGGCCGACCACTTGCGCCATCATTGCCGTGAGCAGCGCGTAGGACGCGATATTGAACGGCACGCCGAGAAAGATGTCGCCGCTGCGCTGGTACAGCAGGCACGACAGCTTGCCGTCGGCCACATAGAACTGGAAGAACGCATGGCACGGCGGCAGCGCCATCTGGCCGACGTCCGCCGGATTCCACGCCGTGACGAGATGCCGGCGGGAATCGGGGTTCTTTTTCAGGCTCTCGACCACCTGGGAGATTTGATCGATCGTACCGCCGCCGGGGGTCGCCCAGCTGCGCCACTGCTTGCCGTAGACCGGCCCAAGGTCGCCGTTGGCGTCGGCCCATTCGTTCCAGATCGACACGCCGTTGTCCTTGAGGAAGCGGACATTGGTGTCGCCCTTCAGGAGCCACAGCAACTCATACACGATGGACTTGATGTGCAGCTTCTTCGTCGTCAGCAGCGGGAAGCCGGCGGCCAGATCGAAGCGCATCTGGTAACCGAACACCGAGAGCGTACCGGTTCCGGTCCGGTCGGTCTTGCGCACGCCGGTGGTGAGGACGTGGTCGAGAAGGTCGAGATACTGCTGCATCGGGCGTTCGAGAATCCTGATCTGGCGCGCCGCAAGCCTAGCCGCTTTTGGCCAAGGCGAGAAACGCTCAAGTTATTCAAGCCTTTGGCGGACGCTCATTTGCAATCTGGCCGCCACGTCCTATATTAGGCGTGCCGTGGCAACACGGCTATGGCGCTAAACCTTTTATGGCATAGGCGTAGCGGACCCGGGGGCAGTGCCCGGCGTCTCCACCATTTCCCTCCAGCTGCCGATGTTGTCCTCGGCCGCGCGGAGTCCATGGGGACGAAACAGGCTCGACGTGCGCAGTAAAGATAAAAGTTGTTCCCGGCATGGTTCCGCCGTCATCGGGCCATCACTAAAAGTGCCAACGACAACGTTGCACTCGTTGAGGACGTCCGTCTCGCTGCCTAACGGCCGCTAGACTATATGTCCAAAGCGCGGTTCGGGGGGGCACCGGGCAACAGAAGCCCCCCCACTTTCTTTCGACCTCACGCGTCGCCAACCATATTCCGCGCAACTCCGCGCGCCGTGCACCCCGGCGCTTACCCATTGAACCGGAAGGGGTTCCCGTACCAGAATGTTTTCTTATGCCGTCGCACGACAGCGCGGCATCAATTTTTTGTTCGGATACCATGGACGTCACGAAACTGAGCTACGAGAAGATGGTCGAAGACGCGCTGCGCGGCGTGCTGCGCCAGGCGTTGAAGATCACCGAGGCGCAAGGCCTGCCCGGCTCGCACCACTTCTACATCACGTTCGACACGACCCACCCGGGCGTAAAGATCGCCGACACGCTCAAGACGCAGCATCCCAACGAGATGACGATTGTGCTGCAGCATCAGTTCTGGGACCTCAAAGTTTCCCAGGAGTCCTTAGAGATCGGTCTGAGCTTCTCCGGCGTCACGCAACACCTGTTCGTCCCCTTCGCCGCCGTCACGGCGTTTGCGGATCCCCATGCCAAGTTCGGCCTGCAGTTCCATGTCGAGTTCGAGGAACGCACAGCCGCGGACGAAGAACTGGATATGGAAGACGACGACGCGGGCGACCCGCCGCTGGGCGAGGATGAACCGCGCGATGACCTGGTGCCCATCGATTCGGTCAAAGTCAGCCGTCAGGCCAAGGGCGGCCGCAAGGTGCCGCAGCTGCGGCCTGTGGCGAGCGACCCGGAACCGGCCGAGAGCGGCAGCAAAGTCGTGACTTTGGACGCGTTTCGTAAGAAATAGCGCCCGTCTGGGCACACCCCCTATCCGCGATATAATCCCCGCGATCGCCGGGCCCATCGGCTCGGGCAGCCCTTTGCCATTTTGAATGACGGATACCGCCATGCTCGACGCTGACTTCTCCGAGATCTTCCCGCTCGCCAAGGATGCGACGCCCTACCGCAAGCTCGGGACCGAGGGCGTGTCCGTCGAGAAGTTCCGCGGCCAAGACATCGTCGTGATCGAGCCGAAGGCCATCGCCACACTCACGGCTGCGGCTTTCAAGGATCTGTCGCACCTGCTGCGGCCGGGGCACCTGCAGCAGTTGCGCAACATCATGGACGACCCAGAAGCGTCGCCGAACGACCGCTTTGTCGCGCTGGAGCTTCTGAAGAACGCCAACATCGCCGCCGGCATGATCCTGCCCATGTGCCAGGACACGGGCACCGCAATCGTCATGGGCAAGAAGGGTCAGCAGGTGTTCACCACCGGCGACGACGCGCAGGCCATCAGCGAAGGCGTGGCCGAGGCCTACACAAAGCTGAACCTGCGCTATTCGCAGATGTCGCCCACGTCCCTGTTCGACGAGAAGAACACCGGCAACAACCTGCCGGCACAGATCGACCTCTATGCGACCGAGGGCGATGCCTACAAGTTCCTGTTCATGGCCAAGGGCGGTGGCTCGGCCAACAAGACGTTCCTGTTCCAGAAGACCAAGGCGGTGCTCAATCCGGCCGGCCTGAAGAAGTTCCTCAACGAGGAGCTCAAGCACCTCGGCACGTCCGCCTGCCCGCCCTATCACCTGAGCATCGTCATCGGCGGCACGTCCGCCGAGATGAACCTCAAGACCGTGAAGCTCGGCTCCGCGCGCTATCTCGATGGATTGCCGACGTCCGGCGGCACCAAGGGCCAGGCCTTCCGCGATCTCGCGATGGAGAAGGAAGTGCTGGAGATGACGCGCCAATTCGGCATCGGCGCGCAGTTCGGCGGCAAGTACTTCTGCCATGACGTGCGCGTGATCCGCTTGCCGCGCCATGGTGCGTCGTGCCCGGTGGGCATCGGCGTCTCGTGCTCCGCCGATCGCCAGATCCTGGGCAAGATCACCAAGGACGGCATCTATCTCGAACAGCTTGAGACCGATCCCGCGCATTTCATGCCGGATATCAAGGCGGAGAAATTGCCCGACGAAGTGGTGAAGATCGACCTCACCAAGCCCATGAGCGAGATCCGCGCCATCCTCAGCAAGTATCCGACCAAAACGCGCGTGTCGCTCACCGGACCGATGGTCGTGGCGCGCGACATTGCGCACGCGAAGCTGCAGGAGCGGTTGGATCGCGGCGAAGGCCTGCCGGACTACTTCAAGCAGCACCCGGTGTATTACGCCGGCCCCGCCAAGACGCCGGAAGGCTATGCGTCGGGCGCGTTCGGACCGACGACCGCGGGACGCATGGATTCTTATGTCGATGCGCTGCAAGCCGCGGGCGGGTCGCTGGTGATGCTGGCGAAGGGCAACCGCTCCAAGGGCGTGACCGAAGCGTGCAAGAAGCACGGCGGCTTCTATCTCGGCTCCATCGGCGGCGCGGCCGCGATGCTGGCCGAAAAGTCGATCAAGAAGGTCGAAGTGATCGAGTATGCGGAACTCGGCATGGAAGCGATCTGGAAGATCGAGGTGGAAGACTTCCCGGCTTTCATCGTCGTCGACGACAAGGGCAACGATTTCTTCGCGCAGCTGACCTAGCCCTTGGAATTCATTTTCGACGGACCCAAGAAGGCGCTGCTGACGGTCGTGCTCGCGCACGGCGCGGGGGCGCCGATGGATACGGCGTTCATGACATTCTTCGCCGCGGGGATCGCTGCAGCGAAGCTGCGCGTGGCGCGGTTCGAGTTTCCGTACATGGCGGCGCGGTGCCTGACGGGGAAGAAGAAGCCGCCGGATCGGGCGCCGGTATTGCTGCAGTGCTGGCGCGACGTGATCGGCGAGATCAAAGGACCGGTCGTCATCGGCGGCAAGTCCATGGGCGGGCGGATGGCGAGCCTGATCGCAGCGGAAGAGCCGCCGGAGTCCGTTATCGGGCTTCTGTGCCTCGGGTATCCGTTCTACGGCGCGGGGCGGAAGGACAAGCCGCGCATCGCGCATCTCGCCAACATCGCGGTTCCCACCCTGATCTGCCAGGGCACGCGCGACCCCATGGGGGACCGTGAAGCGATCGGCGCGCTGCGTCTGCGGAAGAACATTCGTCTTCATTGGGCCGAAGACGGCGACCACGACCTGAAGCCGCGGAAGACTTCGGGCCGCACGCAAGAGCAAAACTGGCGCGAAGCCCTTGACGCCGCGACGACGTTCCTCGCACGCTTGGCGCCATGACCCGTACCCGCACCGAAACCGACACCATGGGCGCGGTCGAGGTTCCCGCCGACCGTTATTGGGGCGCCCAGACCCAGCGCAGCCTGGAGAATTTCAAGATCGGCGGACAGCGCATGCCGCTGCCAGTGGTGCGCGCGCTCGGCTATCAGAAGAAAGCCGCAGCCTTGGCGAATGCCGCGCTGGGCGAACTCGATGCCCAACTGGCGGAAACCATCGCGGCCGCCGCGCAGGAAGTGATCGAAGGCAAGCTCGACGAAGAATTTCCGTTGGTGGTCTGGCAGACCGGCTCCGGCACGCAGACCAACATGAACGCGAACGAAGTGATCGCGGGACGCGCGAACGAGATTCTCGGCACGGGGCGCGGCGGCAAAGCGCCGGTCCACCCGAACGATCATGTGAACCGCGGCCAATCGTCCAACGACAGCTTCCCGACCGTGATGCATATCGCCACGGTGCATGAACTCACGCGACGGCTGATCCCAGCCCTTGAGGGCTTGCGCGATGCGCTGCTCAAGAAGGCGAAAGACTTCGCCGACATCGTCAAGATCGGCCGCACACATCTTCAAGATGCGACGCCGCTGACCCTGGGCCAGGAGTTCTCGGGCTATGCGACGCAGGCCGCCTTCGCGGTCGAGCGCGCCCGCGCCACCTTGCCCCGCCTGCTGATGCTCGCCCAAGGCGGCACGGCGGTCGGCACGGGGCTCAATGCCAAGAAAGGCTTCGCGGAGAGGTTCGCCGTCGAGCTGAACACGCTCACGGGCCAAAAATTCCAACCGGCCCCGAACTTTTTCGAGGCCCTGGCGGCGCACGACGCCATGGTGGAATGCGCCGGCGCGCTAACCACCATTGCCGTGTCGCTGATGAAGATCGCCAACGACATCCGCTTGCTGGCCTCAGGCCCGCGGTCGGGCCTTGGTGAACTCGATCTGCCGGCAAACGAACCGGGGTCCTCGATCATGCCGGGCAAGGTGAACCCGACCCAGGCGGAAGCGCTGACCATGGTGTGCGCGCAGGTGATGGGCAACGGCACCACCGTCACCATCGCCGGGTCATTCGGCCATCTCGAACTCAACGTTTTCAAACCGGTGATCGTGCGCAATGTGCTGGAATCGATCCAGCTGCTTGCGGATGCGTCCGAGAGCTTCACCGAGCATTGCATCGCAGGGCTGAAGCCGAACCTCAAGACCATCGCCACGCATGTCGAGCGCTCGCTGATGCTGGTGACGGCGCTGGCGCCTCACATCGGCTACGACAAGTCTGCGGAGATCGCCAAGACCGCACACAAGCACGATCTCACGTTACGGGAAGCGGCGGTGCGTCTCGGCTACGTCACAGGCGATCAGTTCGATCTGTGGGTGCGTGCAGGGGATATGATCGGGCCTTCGGCGTGACGAGGCCTGTGTGATCCGCAAGCGATCCGTCGATATCGCCGGACATCGCACAAGCGTCTCCATCGAGGCGCCGTTCTGGGATGCGCTCAAGGAACTCGCGGAGCGCGAGGGGCTTTCCCTCAATGAGCTGATCACGAAAATCGACAGCGCCCGCGCGGGCAATCTGTCGAGCGCGATCCGGGTCTACGTCCTCAAAGCGTTTCGGACCTAAATCTTTTCGGATCGCGTCCTAAGACGGCGACCCGCTGGTCTGTAGCCCGAGCAAGACCGACATCACGTCGCTCGACATCGGCAGTGGTATGCCGGTCTGGGCGCCAGTCGGATCGGCCGGGGTCGGCTGAACCGGCGCGGACGCGCGGACACTCATCATACCGTTGGTGTTGAGGTCGATCGGCGGCAGATTTGCCACGAACTGTTCCATGGTGATGCCTCCCGTGTTCTGGGGATCGAGTTGCTGGTACAGCGCCGATGCATCGTCGCGGCTGCCGCCGGCGCTGGTGACGGCATTCATGACATCGTTGGCGTTGACGGTGCCGTCCGCATTCCCGTCAAGACCACTGAATAATTCCCGCGCCGCTGTGCGTTCCGGTGTGTTTTCAGCCGCAACCGCGGTGAACAAGGCCTGCAATCCGGCTTGGGCATTCATATCGATTGGCGCGATATAGGATTCAGTCTCGAACAGCGGGTTCGCCTGCATGCTGAGTCGGGCAAGCAAGTCGAGGGTCACGCCGGTTCCGTTCGGATCGGCATAGGACGCGACAGACTGCGCCATCTGCGCCGTGCCGCCGCCGCGCTGCACGGCAACCATCAGTTCATGGAGCTGCAGGGAGCCGTTGCGGTCGATATCGAAAGGCGACAGTGGGCCCGCGGAGGACGTCTGCGCGGCTGGGCGTTCCACTTGCGTGGTGCCCACGCCGCTGCTGTAGAGCGCCGCGACAGCTTCGTTTGCGGTGTTGCCGGGCATAGACATCATGGTGCCGGACTCGAAATCGAGCTGCTGGAACCAGGGCGACGGCAAATTGTCGGAGAATTGCTGCATTGTGACCGTGCCGCTGCCGGCCGGATCGAGCTTCGCGCGCAACGCGTCGGCCTCGGCCGCAGTGCCGCCGCCTTTCGTGACGGCCGCGGTGAGTTCATTTGCGCCGATGACGCCATCACGGTCCGTATCGATGCCGCTGAAGAGTTGACGCTTGGACTGTGCCACCGGGTCGACGGCGGCATTGCGTGCCTTCACGATTGCGCTCAGCGCTTCCAGCGCCGGTGTCGCGGCCGGTGGCGGCGGCGGGAGCACGACAGGTGGCTGCAAGACTGGCGGTTGGAGGACTGGCGGCTGAGGGACTGGCGGCGCGACCACGACCGGGGTCGGCGCCGGAACCGGCATGGGCTCCGGACTCACCGGCTTGGGCTCCGGACTCGGTGTCGGGGTGGGCTGAACAGGCACGTCAGGCGTCGGATCGATGACCGGCGTCGGCATCGGAGTCATCGGAGGATCGACCGAGACCGGCGGCGTCGTGGGTGTGGGTGTAGGCGCAGGCATCGGCGTTGGCGTCATGCTGTCGCCCGCGCCAGTGTCGCCGCTGCCGTCAGGTGCGTCGGGATCTACCTCGCCCGGATCCTCAGCACCGGGATCCACTTCGCCTAGATCTTCCATCGCCGGGTCGACATCATCGCCGGCGTCGGTCTCCTCGGCCGCGGCTTGGGTTTCGAGCAATTGGCGGGAGACCTGGTCATTGAATTGCACGCCGGCGGACCGCCAGCGTTCGGCCGCGGGCGCGGGCGCGACTTCGGGCGTCATCGCGTTCGCCGCAACGCCCATGGCGCGCCAGCGGGTCATGCCCTGGCCGAGTTGCTCCACGGCCTGCCGGTAGCGTGTGTAGATGTCGCCGTTAACTGTGCCGCCCATCGCCGTCGTCCCTATTGCGCGCCGTTGTGGCGCGATGGATCCGATCAGCGCGAGGCAGGAAGCGTGCCAGCCCGGGCCGATGAAAAAGCAAATCGGGAGAAAGGCTTAGTTGTTAGCAACGATGGGAGAGATGGGCGCGACCCGGCAATTCTTGCCCGAACGTCAGCCTGTGATGGCCGCGACTTGCGCCGTCGACATGGCGGCAATCTGGCTGCTGGTGAATGCGCCCTTCTGCAGGGAATTCATCGCCTTGAGATCCTGGACGATGAATGCCGCCACTTGCGTGGTCGTGAACGTCGTGATGTCGGTGGAATTGAGTCCCGCCATCTGGGTCGGCCGCAGAGCTGCGATCGCAGTGGTGGTAAGCGCGAGCAACTGGGTCGTATCCAGGGCCGTGACCTGGCGCGTGCTGAAGGCCTGGACCTGAGTCGGCTTTAGCACGTCGATCTGTACGGTCTTGAGGCTGGCGATCTGCGATGTCGTCAGCGCCATGAGTTGCGACCGGTTGAGGCCGGCGAATTGCACCGTGGTCAGGCTCGAGATCACGCTGGTGGTGAACTGCACCAACTGCTGGCTCGACAGACCGGCGATACGGGTTTGCGAGATGCCCGCAATCTGCCTAGTCGAGAGGACCGCAAGCTGCGTTCCTGAGAAGCCTTTCAACTGAGTCGCCGTTAACAGGCCGATCTGCGTCGAGGTCATCGCCGTGACGCTGGTGGTCGTGAGCGCCGCGATCTGTGTCGGCTTCAATGATGCGAGTTGGGTGGTCGCGAGTTGGAAGAGATTGCCGCCCGGAACCGCGCCGACCTGTTGGGCGGTCAATCCGCCGATCTGATAGGCCGTCAAGCCGCCGAGCTGCGCCGTCGTCAACAGCGCTATGTTAGTCGTCGTCACATAGCGCAGCTGATTGACCAGAAACGCAGGAATGGCGCCCGGATCGATCGCCAGAAGTTGGGTGTGAGCGATATTCACCATCTCGCTGGTCGATAAGCCCTTCAACTGTGTCGTGTTGAGGGTATTCATGATCGTCGTCGACAGGCGGGAGAAGTTCGAGCTGCTGAGATAGAACAGCTGCGTACCGCTGAGCGCGAGGACCTGTGTCGTCGTCAACGACGTAAACGCCGTCGTGGTCATCGCCGCAACCTGGGCCGTGCTCAACCCACGCAGTGTGACTGTCGACAGCGATTGCAGGATTGTCGTGCCCAGGGAGCTGAACTGCGTGCCCGCGAGGGATGCAAGTTTGTCCGCTGCCAAAGAGCCGATTTGTGTCGTCGACATGGCCCTGAACGCCGTGGTGCCGAGCGCGCGCAGCTGCGAGGAAGCGAGTTGGTTGAGTTCGGAGGTCGAGATGCTCGCGACCTGGGTGGTCGAGAGGGACGCCATGAAGGTGCTGTTCAAACCCTTGATCTGGTTCGTCGACAGCGCGTTGACCTGGGTGGTGGTGAGATTCGTGACCTGGGTCGTGTTCAAGTACCCAAGCTCGATCGCGCTGAACTGCTGCAGCTGCGTCGTCGTCAGCGCCACCAACACCGTGGTCGTGAGCGCGGAAACTTGGGTTGTCGTCAGCGACATCTTTTAACTCTGGCACTCCGCCTGCGATTGGCCGCGGCCGCCCGTTCTGGACGTCCCTTCGTGCGTACCGACCTCTACACTTAACGGTTTAGCTTTAACCTGGTTAATGCGCAATTAAACGTCTGGCGTAGCCGCGGCGTTGCATTACCGCTGGTTGTGTACGGAACCATTGTCTTCCCAAGGCGTTAGCCAGACAACGCAACGGCCGGCGACCCTTCCAAAAGACCATTTTATAATCAGGGAGATGCGAGATGGCGGACAATTTTGGTGAAGGCGGCAATGGCGGTCTGTACTTTGTCGTCGGCGGATTGGTCGTGATTGTCGGCTTGGGCATGTTCCTGTTCTTCGGCGGCAACGGCAGCGGCGGCACAAGCCCCGTGGCGGGCGGGAAGACGACCATCGAGCGCACCACCACCACGACGGCCCCGGCAGTCATCACGCCGGGCGCTGCAACCACAACCGAGACGACCACGAAAACCGAGAACCGCTAAAGCGTAAGACAGGTTCACGCGCCGGATTTATCCGGCGCGCGATTGGCACGGCTAGAACGCGGCTTCCGAAAGCGCCATCAGCGGTGAACTGCCGCTGCGCATCACAGCGTCGACCGCGCCGGTTTGCGGCAGCACACGCGACATGAAATAGCGGCCCACCTGCAGTTTGGTTTCATAATACGGATCGCCCGAATCCGTTTTTGCGGTCGCGACTGCGGCCATACGCACCCACATCCACCCCAGCACCGTCAGTGCGAACAGACGCAGGTATTCGTTGGCCGCCGCCCCCCGCGCATTGGGATCAGTTGCCGCGGCTTCGTTCAGCCATACCGTCGCGGCACTGAGGCGTGCCATCGCATCCTGGAACGGCAAAACAAATTCGCGCAGGTCGTTGCGACCCTTCAGGCTCGCGAGCGTCTGATCGACTTCCTTGAGCCAGCCGGCGAACAACCGCCCGCCGCCAATGCCGAGCTTGCGGCCCACCAGGTCGAGCGCCTGGATGGCATTGGTACCTTCGTAGATTGCGGTGATGCGCACGTCGCGCACCAGCTGTTCCATCCCGTGTTCGCCGATGTAGCCGTGGCCGCCCAACACCTGGAGACAGCTGTTGGTGATGTCGGACCCGAGGTCCGTTCCGGAGGCCTTGAGGATCGGCGTCATCAGACCAACCATATCGTCCGCATGCTCTCGCACGTTCGCATCCGGATGCTTATGCGAAATGTCGACCTGCAGATGCGCCCACACGCCCAAAGCGCGGAGGGCTTCCGTCACGCTGCGCGCGTACAAGAGTTTGTTGCGAATATCGGGATGCACAATGATCGGATCGGCGGCCTTGTCGGGGCGCTGCGGACCCGACGCCGCGCGGCCTTGGATGCGATCCTTGGCGTAGGCGGCCGCGCTTTGATAGGCCGTCTCCGCCTGGCTGATGCCCTGCCCGCCGACGAACATACGTTCCTTGTTCATCATCACGAACATGCCGGCGAGACCTTTGTGCGGCGGACCTACCAGCCAGCCGGTGGCGCCGTCGAAATTCATCACGCACGTCACCGATGCCTTCATGCCCATCTTGTGTTCGATCGACCCGCAGGACACGGCGTTGCGTTTGCCGGGCGTGCCGTCGGCGTTCAGCAGGAACTTCGGCACCAGGAACATGGAGATGCCGCGGCTGCCCTCAGGCGCATCCGGCAGGCGCGCAAGCACGAGATGCACATGGTTTGCGGTCATGTCGTGTTCGCCGGCAGAAATGAAGATCTTGGTGCCGGTCACGGCGTAGCTGCCGTCGCCGTTCGGCACCGCCTTCGTGCGCAACAGCCCGAGATCGGATCCGGCGTGGGATTCCGTCAAGCACATGGTGCCTTGCCACTCTCCGCTCACGAGCTTCGGCAAATAATTCTTCTTCTGGTCATCGCTGCCGTGGGCTGCGAGCGCGAGAATCGTGCCCTGAGTCAGGCCGGGATACAGACCGAACGAGAGATTGGCGGACCCCACCATCTCCGCGACCAGGTAGTCGATGGTTTCAGGCAATCCCTGTCCGCCATACTCAGGGCTCGCCGTCAGTCCGCACCAACCGCCCTCGACATACTGCGCGTAGGCTTCCTTGAATCCCTTCGGCGTGGTGACGACGCCGTCCTTGATCGTGCAGCCTTCCTTGTCGCCGGTCTGGTTGAGCGGAAACAACACGCCTTCGCACAACTTGGCGCATTCCTCGAGGACCGCGTCCATCAGGTCAGCCGACACTTCTTCGTAGCCCGGCAGCACGCTCAGGGTGTCAGCCGCGTTGCACACGTCGTGCAGCACGAAACGCATGTCGCGCAACGGAACGGTATAGGTCGTCATGTCTACAAAACCCCGGTTCAAGGGCGCCGCTGGCGGTACCAGCGACGCAGCCGAAAAAATGAGCCGTTTGCCGGACTCCGTCAACTCACGCGCGGCGCAGAAACTTCCGCCTAGCGGCCGGGACCGGCGGCATAGGTTGGGCGCGGTATGGCCTGATACGTAGCCCGTAGCGCTTCAGACCAGCGCAGATGCAGGTTCGAGAAATATTCATCGCCCGGTTCAATGCGATAGGACAGTTCGACCTGCGATGCGTCACGCGGCGGGATAGCCAGTTCAATCGGCAACCCCACTGCTAGGTTGGACCGCATAGTCGGGTCCATTGAAATCAGCCCGATCTTCAACGCAGCGTAGAGATCTGTCTCGAACGTGACGGCACTATCCAGGATCGGTTTCCGGGTTCGCCAGCCCCTCGGTCATCATGCTGACCACCGACTGCGTGATCGACAGATTGCCAGATGTCGCAAGCGTGATCACCGCCTCGCCCGGCTTCTCGAAGACATGGAACTTTCGGAACGAGTTGGTGTTGTCGATGTCCGCGTTTGCGCGGGAATCACCGACCATCACCAGGCCGTCGCGAAGACGCAGACCGACGCAGTACGTCATCGCAAGCCCCACACCACGCGCCACATCCGCGGCGCGCAGTGTATTTGTAACCCCGCGCGGCGACCGTCGATCCCCAACTTCGGTTCGTCATGCTAACCTGGGGCGTGAACCAGGCCATGCCGCCCCTGATCCGTAACTTTCAATCGCCGAATAGCGGGGCTCGTCTGCCTGTCGATGGACGTCTCGGTGTTCGGCATCTCGTCATCCACTACACCGGAATGGAGTCTGGCCCCGCAGCCCTGGAACGCCTGTGCGATCCCGCGGCGCAAGTGAGCGCCCACTACCTGATCGAAGAGGACGGCCGCATCTTCGCGCTGGTCGATGAAGATCGTCGCGCCTGGCATGCCGGACGCGCTTTCTGGCGCGGCACGCGGGATATCAACAGCACCTCGATCGGCATTGAATTGGTCAATCCCGGCCACACCTTCGGCTATCGCCCGTTCCCGCGCCCGCAGGTCGACGCGCTGATCGCGCTCTCGCGTGACATTCTGGCGCGGCATCTCATCGCCGCGCAGGATGTGGTGGGCCATTCGGACATCGCGCCCGGGCGCAAACAGGACCCTGGCGAACTGTTTCCATGGGCCGTGCTTGCCCAAGCCGGCATCGGCGCGTGGCCGCAGGCAGGTGCCGCGCCGGCCGGCAGCGCGTGGCATGCGCTTGCGACCATAGGATATGCTGTCCCCGACGCAGCCGGGGGCGAGATGCTCGACCCGCTGACCGGGGCGAAGGACGTAATCACTGCTTTTCAGCAACGGTTTCGGCCTTCGCGCACCGATGGCCTGCTCGACCCCGAGACCGAAAGCTTGATCGCTGCCGTGGCAGCCCATTTCCCATCGGCTTGACCTCACTGCCTTGACCGGGGTGCCCGAGACGACCATGGTCCGCCGGCCAGATGGTCGGATGACCGCGGTGCCGGCTTGCCGGCATCGAGGAAAGTCCGGGCTCCATGAGGATAAGGTGCCGGATAACGTCCGGCGGGGGCGACCCCAGGGAAAGTGCCACAGAAAACAAACCGCCGGGGCCTCGGCCTCGGTAAGGGTGAAAAGGTGCGGTAAGAGCGCACCGCGCTTCCGGTAACGGCGGCGGCAGGGCAAACCCCACCTGGAGCAAGACCAAATAGGGACGGCCGTCCGGGGGTTCGCCTGCCGGAAGACGTGTCTTCACGTCGTCGTCCGGGTCGGTCGCGTGAGGCGCGGGGTAACCCGCGTCCCAGAGGAATGGTCATCCCATCGTGTCCGCACGGTGGACAGAACCCGGCTTACAGACCATCTGGCATACTTATCCACAGGGCCCCTAGGGCCCAGGTACCCCCTCCTCTACCACTGCTTGAATCACACTTAGCGGACCGGGCTCTCGCCAACAGCCTGTGGTATCAGGCTTTTTTGGCATGCGGTCCCGGAAAACGGCACGCCGTCCCATTGACACCCATAAATTCCCATGAGATACCATAAGGACACCGGTTAATGTCGGCGATGCACTTTTGCGTCTGGGCGGACGCGATTGGCAGGGGCTCGGGTTGAAAATCTTTACCGGCCAACACGTTAACAAGATCGATAGCAAGGGGCGGATCTCCGTCCCTGCGCCTTTCCGCGCGCTTGTGCAGTCCCGTGGCCAGTCGGGCGTGGCGCTCTACCCGTCCCTCGATTTCCCCTGCATCGAAGGCTGCGGCATGGACCGCATCGAGAAAGTGGCCGAATCCCTGCCGGACGACCCGTTGCCGGGGCAGCGGGAAGAGGCAATTGCGCATCTCCTGATCGGCAACGTGCGTGAGGCGCTGTTCGACGCCGGCGGCCGCATTGTCCTGCCGGACGATTTCCTGGCGATCGCGAACTTGAGCGACCAGGCGACGTTCGTGGGCCTGAACCACATTTTCCAGATCTGGGAGCCGGCCGCCTACGAAAAGCTCGCGGCGGAGATAAAGCAGCGCAACGCCGAATTGCGGCGCGCCCGGTTGCAGGGGTCCGCCCCATGACCGGCACGGAGCGCCCGGACGCCGTGACCGCCGAACAACAACATATTCCGGTGCTGCTCAAGGAAGTTGTCGAAGCCCTGGTCCCCAAGGATGGCGGCGTCTACGTCGACGGCACGTTCGGCGGCGGCGGGTATACCACTGCGATCCTCGAAGCCGCGCAGAGCGTTGTGTGGGCGATCGACCGCGACCCGCATGCGCTGGAAAACGGACGGAAGCTCGGGGAGAAATATCCCGCACGCCTTCATCTCGTCCCCGGCCGCTTCGGCGACATGGCCGAGCTTCTGACGAGCCGCGGCGTGAGCACCGTGGATGGCGTCGCCCTCGATATCGGCGTGTCTTCGATGCAGATCGACGATCGCGCGCGCGGCTTTTCCTTCCTGCGCGACGGCCCGCTGGACATGCGCATGGAATCGAGCGGCCGGTCCGCCGCCGATGTCGTGAACGACATGCCCGAGAAGGAACTGTCCGACATCATCTTCACCTACGGCGAAGAGCGTCACGCGCGCCGCGTTGCGCGCGCCATCGTCACGGCCCGCCGCGAACGCCCGATCTCGCGCACTCTGCGCCTGGCCGATGTCATCCGCGCCGCCGTCCGTCGCGCCCACGACGGGATCGATCCTGCAACGCGGACGTTTCAAGCGTTGCGCATCTACGTGAACGACGAACTCGGCGAACTCGAGCGCGGCTTGTCCGCCGCCGAACGGCTGCTCAAGCCGGGCGGGCGGCTTGCGGTGGTGTCGTTCCATTCGCTCGAAGACCGCATCGTGAAGACCTTCCTGCGCAGCCGCTCGGTATCCGCCGACCAGCCGTCGCGCCATGCCCCCGCCATGCTGGCGCCGCACAGCCCGGTGCGCGCCACGTTCAAACCGCTGGGCCGTCGTCCCGTCGTCCCGGGCGAGAACGAGATCGCCCATAACCCCCGCGCCCGCTCGGCGCGCATGCGCGTTGCGGAACGCACCGCGGCGACCGCGCTGACAGCCATCGTCGGGGGCCGCGCATGAGAGGCGGCATTTTCACCGGCATCATCGTGTGGCTCGCGCTCGCGATCATGGTGGGCGTCGGCATGTTCCTGGTGAAGTACAAGGTCCAGGCGCTGGAAGACGAATTGATCGCCAAGCAGGAGCAGATCGTCCGCGACCGCGGGTCGATCCGCGTGCTTGAGGCGGAATGGACCTATCTGAACGATCCCGGCCGGCTGCGCCGCTTGAGCGCGCAGCATCTCGGCTTCGGTCCGTCCGTGCCGCAAAACGTTACTACCCTGGGCCAATTGCCGATGCGCGATGCCGCCGGCGCCCGCGTCGACACCCCTGCTCCGCCGCCGGTTCCGGCGGGCAAAATGATCCGTGCCGATGCAGCGCCCAGCTTGGCGCAGCCGGCTTTTGAACGCCCCGCCGGTTTACCGGTCTTTCTAGCCCGTCTTCAGCGCATGCTGTTGCCGGAAGCCGTCGGGGCGACCACATCCTATGCGGTGCCCCGATGATCCGCGGCGTGCGCACCCCCAAGAGAAGCAAATTCCTGTATCCCGGAGAGGAAGTGCGCCCGAGCGCGCAACCGAAAGTACGGCTGCAGGGCGTGACGAAGCACGCAATCGAAACCGGCCGCGTTCGCCTGGCCGTCACAGCCTTCCTGTTCTGCGGCGCCTTCCTCAGCATCAGCGTGCGGCTGGTGGACCTGATGCTCTTCAAGGAGCACACCGCCGCCCCCGGCCTGCGCACCGCGAGTGCCGTCAATAAGGTGAGCCTCGCCCGCGCCGACATCGTCGACCGCAACGGCGTGATCATCGCCACCAATCTGCCGACGGTGAATCTCTACGCGGACTCCGTGAAGATCGGCGATGCCAGGGCAGCGGCCGAAAAGCTATCGGCCGCCCTGCCCGACGTCAAATACGACGACGTGTTTCGCCGCTTGAGCTCCGGCCAGCGCTTCATCTATCTGCGCCGCCATCTTACGCCGGCGGAACAGATGGCCGTGAACCGGCTGGGCATCCCGGGCGTCTACTTCGAGGACTCCGAACGGCGCATCTATCCGCAGGGCTCGCTGTTCGCGCATGCCGTGGGGTCGACGGACCCGGACAATCGCGGAAGCGCGGGCGTCGAGAAGACGTTCGATCAATCGCTCTCGCAAAGCCGCGAGCCGCTCAAGCTCTCGCTTGACGTACGTGTGCAGCATGCCGTGCACGAGACGCTCGCCGCCGGCATCGCCCGCTTCCATGCGGAAGCCGGCAGCGCCGTGGTGATGGACGTGAACACCGGCGAAATCGTCGCCATGGTGTCGCTGCCGGACTTCGATCCCAAAGGCGGCGGCGATGTGGACGCGGATGCGCGCTTCAACCGCACCACGCTCGGCCTGTACGAAATGGGATCGACCTTTAAGCTGTTCACCGCCGCCATGGCGCTCGACGCCGGGACGGCGAAGCTGACATCCACTTACGATGCGTCCCAACCGATCAAAATCGGGCGCTTCACCATCAAGGACTTCCACGGGCTGAACCGCATCGTGACGGTGCCGGAAATCCTGATCCACTCCTCCAACCTCGGCGCTGCGCGCATGGGTATGGAAGCGGGAACGGAAACGCAGAAGCGCTACTTCCGCAGCTTCGGCTTGCTGTCGCCGCTGAGTCTCGAGCTGCCGGAAGTCGGCACGCCGCAGTTCCCGTCGAACTGGCGCGAGATCAACACCATCACGATTTCGTACGGCCACGGCATCTCCGTGACGCCCGTGCATGTCGTCACCGGCGTCAGTGCCCTGGTGAATGGCGGCATTCTGCGGGCGCCGACGATCATCAAGCGCAAACCCGAGGACGTACCGGAAGGCACCCGCGTCATTTCGACCGCCACGTCGGACGCACTGCGCGCCCTGATGCGCATGATCGTCGTCGAAGGATCCGGCAAGCAGGCGGATGTCGCCGGTTACGAAGTCGGCGGCAAGACCGGCTCTGCCGAAAAGGTCGGCCGCCATGGCGGCTACGCCGAACACTCTCTGCGTACGTCCTTCGTCGCCGGGTTCCCCATCGATGCACCGCGCTACGTGGTGCTGGTCGTGCTCGATGAGCCGCATGGGTCCAAGGAGACCGCCGGCTTCGCCACCGCCGGCTGGAACGCCGCGCCGACCGCGGGAACCATCATCGCGAAAATCGCGCCGATGCTGGGTGTGTTCCCGCTTGGTCACACCGATCAATTCCAGCCGCTGCAGACCCTGATGGCCATGAACGGCGGCGACGGCAAGAACGAATACGCCCGGGTCGCCAAGGGCTCCGTGCCCGCCATGATGATGGACGAGCTTGCGCGCCCGACCATCACCATGACGCCGATGCCCTCAAGCCGCCCGGATTCAATTGCAACCTTGATCAGAGCCGATGCCACCGAGGTTCCTGTCGATGACGGAGATCTCGGTGCGCTTGAGTGACCTTCTTGAAGAACGCGGTATGGATCAAAAGGCGTTGAAGGACCTTGATATCGCAGGTTTGACCGCGGATAGCCGCGCGGTGAAGCCGGGATATCTGTTCGCCGCCCTGCCGGGAGCGCAGGCGGACGGCCGCGCCTTCATCGGCGAAGCGGTCGCGCGCGGCGCGTCTGCAATTCTGGCACCGCCGGGTACCGATCTGGGCCCGGCGACAGTCGGCGATGCCGGCCCGGTGCGGCTGATCACGGATTCCAACCCCCGCCGGCGTTTCTCGCTGATGGCCGCGCGCTACTTCGGGGCGCAACCCGACACCGTCGTCGCGGTCACGGGTACGAACGGCAAGACCTCCGTCGCGCATTTCACGCAACAACTCTGGTCAGCGCTCGGCCGCAAGGCCGGATACTTGGGTACGCTGGGGGCTTGGGCGCCCGGAGTGCACGTCGACGGCAGCCTCACGACGCCGGACCCGGTGCGTCTGCACAGTCTGCTCGCCGACATGGCGAAGCACGGCACGACACATTTGGCGATGGAAGCTTCCAGCCACGGCCTGCACCAGTTCCGCATGGACGGGGTGAAGGTGTCCGTCGCCGCGTTCACCAACCTGACGCGCGACCATCTCGACTATCACGGCTCGATCGCGGCTTATCTCGCCGCCAAGCTGCGCCTGTTCAGCGATCTCATGATCAGCGGCGGCGTCGCGGTGCTGAACGCGGACGCTTCCGAGTTTCATGCCTTCGAGGCCGCAGCCAAGCTGCGCGGCCATACGATCATGAGCTTCGGTCGTAACGGCGCGGCCATCCAACTCACCGATCATACGGTCGACGGCGACGCGCAGCGCATCACCTTTCTGGTGTTCGGCAAGAAGTACACGGTGCGCCTGCCGCTCGCGGGCGCTTTCCAAGTCAGCAATGCGCTGTGTGCGCTCGGCTGCGTGCTCGGCAGCGACGCTGAGCCCGACCGCGCCATCGCGGCGCTGGAAAATCTGCGCGGTGTCCCCGGCCGCATGGAACAGGCCGGACGGCATGCCTCCGGTGCGCCGGTGTATGTCGACTATGCCCACACGCCCGATGCTTTGGAGACGGTGCTGTCAAACCTGCGCCCTCACGTCGGCAGCGGCGGACGTCTCATTGTTGTGTTCGGCTGCGGCGGCGACCGCGACAAAGGCAAGCGCCGACTCATGGGTGAACGCGCCCAGAGCCTCGCCGATGTGGTTTACGTGACCGACGACAATCCGCGCACGGAAGCCGCGGCAGACATCCGCGCGCAAGTAATGCAAGGCTGCCTAACCGCGACCGAGATCGGCGACCGCGCCGATGCGATCGCCACGGCCACCGCATCTCTCAAGAGCGGCGATGTCTTGTTGATCGCCGGCAAAGGCCATGAGAGCGGCCAGATCGTCGGCACCAGCGTACTGCCGTTCAACGACGTCGACGTGGTACGGGCTGCGCTAGGAGCGCGCACATGACGGCGCTCTGGACGTCTCAGGAGATTGCGGCGGCCACAGGCGGCACGTGCACCGGCGCGTGGACCGCGAGCGGCATTTCGATCGACACGCGGACGGTGCAGAACGGCGATCTCTTCGTCGCGCTGAAGGGCCCGACCTTTGACGGTCATGAATTTGTCGGCGCCGCCCTCAAGGCCGGCGCCGCCGGCGTTCTTGTGCATCAGCCGGTATCGGATTTGGATTCCGACAATTCGCATACTCGCGCCGTAGTAGTTAAGGATACGTTTGCAGCGCTCGAGAATCTTGGACGCGCGGCACGGGCCCGCACAGAAGCGAAAATCGTGGCGGTCACCGGCAGCGTCGGCAAGACCAGCACCAAAGAAGCGCTGCGCGCGGCCTTGAGCGCGCAAGGCCCGACATCCGCCACACTCGGCAATCTCAACAATCATTGGGGCGTGCCGGTTTCGCTCGCACGCATGCCGCGCGAATCCGCGTTCGGCGTATTCGAACTCGGCATGAATCATCCCGGCGAGATCGCGCCGCTGTCCAAGCAGGTGCGCCCGCATGTGGCGGTGATCACCGCGGTTGAAGCGGTGCATCTTGAAAACTTTGATTCCGTCGAAGGCATCGCGCACGAGAAGGCCGCGATCATGGCGGGCCTGGAGCCCGGCGGTACGGTTGCGCTGCCCCGTGACAGCGCGCATTACGACACCCTCGTCAAAGCCGCACATGGCTACGGCGCGAAGATCGTGTCGTTCGGCGCAGATGACGGCACCAGCGACGCCTTGCTGGTGTCGTGGACGTTGACGCCGTCGGGCACACAGGTCGCCGCGGATATCGGCGGGCATCGCCACACCTACGAGATCGGTGCCCATGGCCGCCATTGGGCGCTGAACAGTGTGGCGGTCTTGGCCGCCGTGCATGCATTGGGCGCCGACGTCGGCCGTGCCGCGGCGGCGTTCGCAAATCTGACCGCGCCGATTGGGCGCGGCGCGCGGCGCGAGGTCCACGGGCCCAACGGCGCCTTCACGCTGATCGACGAAAGCTACAACGGCAGCCCGGCCTCCGTGCGCGCTATGGCGGAGATGGTCGGCGCCATGGGGATCGACCACGGCCGCAGGATTCTCGCCCTCGGCGACATGCTGGAACTCGGCGCAGCGGCGGGCGACCTGCACGCGGGACTTGCCGACAGCTTGCGCACCGCAGGGATCGACCTGGTGTTCACCGCGGGGCCGCTGATGGAGCGCCTGCACGATGCGCTGCCGCGCGAGATGCGCGCCGGGCACGCCAAAGATGCTGCAAGTCTGGTGCCGTTGATCACCGGCGCCATGCGCGATGGCGACGTGGTGGCGGTGAAGGGTTCGAACGGTAGCCGCATGTCGGTGGTGGTCAAGGCGTTGGGAGCGCTTGACCCCGCACCAGGCCCGCGCGCGGCAAACGGACACTGAGGGGACCGATGCTGTATTTCCTTTCCGAGCTTTCCGGCCAAGTCAACGTCCTCAACGTTTTCCGCTACCAGACATTTCGCGCCGGCGGTGCGGTGGTGACGGCGCTGATCGTGGCGCTGCTATGCGGACCGTCGATCATTCGCTGGCTCAAGACAAAGCAGCCCATGGGCCAGCCGATCCGTCAGGACGGCCCCGAGAGCCACATCATCACAAAGTCCGGCACGCCGACCATGGGCGGCATGATGATCCTGCTGGGCATCGCCGTGGCGACGCTGCTGTGGGCAGACCTTCGCAACGAATATGTGTGGATCGCGCTGTTCGTCACCATGGGCTACGGCCTGGTCGGCTCCTTCGACGATTACCGCAAAGTCACGAAGCGCTCCTCCGGCGGACTGCCGGGACGGGTCAAGTTGATCCTTGAGATCGCCATCGCGCTCGCCGCGGCGGCGTGGATCTACCAAGTCACGACGCCGGCGCTGGCCGATGGCCTTGCGATACCGTTCCTTAAGGACGTGATGCTGAAGCTCGGCCTGTTGTACCTGCCGTTCGCGGTGTTCGTGATGGTGGGCGCCAGCAATGCCGTCAACCTGACCGACGGCCTCGACGGCTTGGCGATCGTGCCGGTGATGATCGCGGCCGGCGTGTTCGGAATCATCACCTATCTGATCGGCAACACGGTGTTTGCGGGCTACCTGCAGGAACACTACATCGCCGGTGCGGGCGAGCTTTCGATCTTCTGCGCCGCAGTCGTCGGCGCCGGCCTCGGCTTCCTGTGGTTCAACGCGCCGCCGGCCATGGTGTTCATGGGCGACACCGGCTCGTTGGCGATGGGCGGAGCACTTGGCACCGTCGCGGTGATCTCCAAGCATGAGATCGTGTTCGCCATTGTCGGCGGCCTGTTCGTGCTGGAGACCGTGTCGGTCATCGTGCAGGTGATCTCCTTCAAGACCACCGGCAAGCGCGTCTTCCGCATGGCGCCGCTGCATCATCACTACGAGAAGAAAGGCTGGGCGGAACCGACCATCGTCATCCGCTTCTGGATCATCGCCGTCATCTTGGCCATTGCCGGCCTCAGCACTTTGAAGCTGAGGTAGCATGGTCCCAGTCCTCCGTTTCGCAGGCGAGCGCGTGCTGGTGATGGGCCTCGGCAAGTCCGGGCTCAGCGCGGCTGCGGCTTTGCGTGCAGGCGGCGCCCAGGTGATCGTGTGGGACGACAACACCGCCACGCGCTCCGCCGCCGTGGCGCAAGGCTGGACCGCCATGGCGAGCGGCGAACGCGCGCTCGACGGCGTCAAAGCCATCATCTGGAGCCCGGGCGTTCCGCATACGCATCCCAAGCCGCATCCGCTGGCGGTGCAGGCGCGCGCAGCGAACATCCCCCTGGTGTGCGATGTCGACCTGCTGCTGGAAGCGCAGCCGGACGCAGCGGTCGTCGCGATTACCGGCACCAACGGCAAATCCACCACCACCGCGTTGACGGCGCATCTGTTCAAGCATGCCGGCCGGAAGTGCGCGGTCGGCGGCAATCTCGGCATTCCGGCGCTGGAACTGGATCCGCTCGGCCTCGGCGGCATCTATGTGCTGGAGCTGTCGTCCTACCAATTGGAATTGGTGCCGCACTTGGCGGCCGAGACGTCGGCGCTGCTCAACATCACGCCGGATCACCTGGACCGTCACGGCGGCATGGACGGCTACATCTCCGCCAAGCGCCGCATCTTCGACACCCAGCGCATCCCACGCACGGCGGTGATTGGCATCGACGACCCGATCTGCGCGGCTATGGCCGCAGAGCTGAAGCGTGACGGCCTGCACAAGGTCACGCCGATTTCCGTCAACGTGGCGACGCCGGGCGGCGTGTACGTGGATCGCGGCCAGTTGATCGACGCCACCGACACGCGCCCCGCGAAGATCATCGACCTGCGCGAACTGCCGCGCTTGCCGGGTCTCCACAATTGGCAGAACGCGGCGGCGGCCACGGCGATCGCGCGTAGCCAGGGCTTGAGCGGAATGGAGATCGCCGCGGGCCTGCGCACATTCGGCGGCTTGGCGCATCGCCAGGAGTTGATCGGCCAGATCGCCAACGCGTCGTTCATCAACGACAGCAAGGCGACCAATGCCGACGCCACCGAGAAGGCGCTGGCCTGCTACCGGAACATCTATTGGATCGCCGGCGGCGTCGCCAAGGAAGGCGGCATCGACTCCCTGAAGCCGTACTTCCCGCGCATCAAACACGCCTTCCTGATCGGCGATGCGGCGGATGACTTCGCCGATACGCTGGAAGGCCACGTCCCCATCACCCTCTACGAAGACCTCGAGAGTGCGGTGGAGGAAGCCGGCGAGATGGCGCTGAACGACAAGCTGCCGGGCGCGACGGTGCTGCTGTCCCCGGCATGCGCGTCCTTCGACATGTTCAAGAACTTTGAAGAGCGCGGCGAAGCGTTCCGGGCCGAGGTGCATGCCTTGTGGCCCCAGACTAACGCCCAGACCAACGGGAGCGCCGCATGACGGCCCATACGCTGTCTCGCAACGACACGAGCATAGTCGGCCGCTGGTGGTGGACCGTGGACAAGTGGCTAATCGCCGCCGTCACGGGCCTGCTGCTGATCGGGATATATCTCACCTTCGCCGCCGATCCGCCGGCGGCGGGCCGTATCGGCGCGGATACCTATCACTTCGTAAAGCGCCAACTCACCTTCCTGCCGCTCGCGGTGATCGTGATGTTCCTAATCTCGCTGCTTTCGCCGCTGGGTGTGCGGCGCTTTGCCGCCGTCGGCTTCGCGATCACCTTCGTGCTGATGCTGCTGACCCTGGTGATGGGCGCGGAGGTCAAAGGCGCGCGCCGCTGGATCTATCTCGGCCCGCTTTCGTTGCAGCCGTCCGAGTTCATCAAGCCGTTCCTGGCCGTCACCGCCGCTTGGATGTTCTCCGAAGACCGCATGAAGGAGAACTTCCCCGGCAAGATCTTCGCCATCGGCTTGTTGTTCGCCACTATCTCCGTGCTGCTGAGCCAGCCGGACGTCGGGATGACGCTGGTGTGTTCCGCCGTGTGGAGCGCGCAGTTCTTCATGGCCGGCCTGCCGATGTACTGGGTGATCCTGTTCGTGATCATCGGCATGGGCGGCTTTGTCGGCGCCTACATGCTGCTGCCGCACGTCACCAGCCGGGTGGACCGCTTCCTCGATCCCACCACCGGCGACAGCTATCAGGTGACGCAAGCGATGCTCGCCTTCCAGCAAGGCGGTCTGTTCGGGCGCGGCCCCGGCGAAGGCCGCGTGAAGGAAGCGCTGCCGGACGCGCACACCGACTTCATCTTCGCCGTCGCCGGTGAGGAATTCGGCATCTTCCTGTGCCTCGCCATCGTCGCGCTGTTCACGTTCCTCGTGCTGCGCTCCCTCACGCGCGCCATGAAGGAAGAGAACCTGTTCGTGCTGCTCGCCACCGGCGGATTGACGGTGCAGTTCGGATTGCAGGCCATGATCAACATGGCGTCGTCGCTGCGCATGATGCCTACCAAGGGCATGACGCTGCCGTTCATCTCCTACGGCGGCTCGTCGCTGCTGGCCCTGGGCGTCGGCATGGGCATGATCTTCGCGCTCACCCGGCGACGCCGCGATGCGGAGGGCTTGTCGGCATGATGATCGCCAAGCACAACGCAGGACATCTGATCGCGCTTGCCGCCGGGGGAACCGGCGGCCACGTGTTTCCTGCCGAAGCCCTGGCGCAAGAACTGCAAGCGCAGGGCCATCGCCTGATGCTGATCACCGATCGGCGCGGCGCGATCTTCGGCGGCACGCTCGGCCAGATCGAGACGCAGCGTATCAACGCCGGCGCGCTCGCGGGCCGCGGCTTGCTGGACCGTGCCGGCGGCATGGCCAACCTGGCGCTCGGCTATTTCCAGGCGCGACAGATCCTGCAGCGCACCCGTCCGTCCGTCGTCGTCGGCTTCGGCGGTTATGCGGCTGCACCCAGTGTACTGGCGGCCACGAACCTGCGCCTGCCGAGCGTGATCCACGAACAGAACGCAATCCTCGGCCGCGCCAATCGCATGCTCGCGCCACGGGTCGAGACCGTGTGCACATCGTTCGCGGACGTCGACATTCCCGCCGGCCCGCACGTTGAACGCACCGGCATGCCCGTGCGCCCGGCCGTCGCCGCCGTGCGCGAGATTGCCTACAACGCGCCGGTCCAGGACGGGCCCTTCCGCCTGTTGATCACCGGCGGCAGCCAAGGCGCGCGTGTGTTCTCAGAGGTGATCCCGGCGGCGATCGCGAAACTGCCGCGCGGCCTCGCGCGTCGGCTGGAAATCTTCCAGCAGTGCCGCCCGGAAGATCTGGAGCGCGTTGAGGCTGCCTACGGCGAGATCGGCGTACATGCGCAGCTGCAATCGTTCTTCGAGAACATGCCGCAGCTTCTTGCCAATACGCATCTGATGATCGCCCGCTCCGGTTCCTCAACAGTGGCTGAGCTTGCGGTCGCAGGCCGACCGTCCTTGCTGGTGCCCTATCCTTACGCCGCCGACGACCATCAGACCGCGAATGCCAAGGCGCTCGCGGCTGCCGGCGGTGCCTGGCTGATGAAGCAGGACGACTTCACCGTCGACAGCGTCGCGACGCGCCTGAGCCAGTTCCTGGCCGCGCCGCAGGTGTTGCCGGGAGCAGCCGCCTCCGCCGCCGCTTTTGCCATTCCCGACGCCGCCGCACGTCTCGCGACCGTGGTGGCGTCAATCATTCGTGTGAAGAGCGCCATGTCCACGCCCACGATTTCCAACACGACCAACGGAGCGGTCTGATGCAATCCATGCCGCTCGATATCGGCACCATCCACTTCATCGGCATCGGCGGGATCGGCATGTCCGGAATCGCCGAGGTGATGCACAACCTCGGCTACCAGGTGCAGGGTAGCGATATCGCCCAGAATGCGAATGTGGATCGCCTGCGCGGCCTTGGGATCAAGGTCGAGGTGGGCCATCGCGCCGAGAACCTGGGCGAAGCACGCGTGATCGTCATCTCGTCGGCTGTGAAGCCCGACAATCCGGAGGTTCTCGCCGCGCGCAAGGCCATGATGCCGGTGGTGCGCCGTGCCGAGATGCTGGCGGAACTGATGCGCCTGAAATGGTCGATTGCGATCGGCGGCACCCACGGCAAGACCACCACGACGTCGCTCGTCGCCAGCGTGCTCGATGCCGCGGCGCTCGATCCTACCGTCATCAACGGCGGCATCATCAATGCTTACGGCACCAACGCGCGTTTGGGCGCGGGCGAATGGATGGTGGTGGAGGCCGACGAATCCGACGGCACCTTCACCCGCCTGCCCGCCACCATCGCCGTGGTCACCAACATCGACCCGGAACACATGGAGTTCTACGGCGAGTTCTCGAAGGTGAAGGCGGCTTTCCGCACCTTCGTGGAATCGATCCCGTTCTACGGCTACGCCGTGATGTGCATCGACCATCCGGAAGTGCAATCCCTGCTGCCGCAGCTGACCGACCGCAAGATCATCACCTATGGCCTGAGCCCGCTCGCGCAGGTGCGCGGCACCAATGTCCTGCTCGACTCCCAAGGTGTGCGCTTCGATGCGGTGATCTCCGACCGCGTCACCGGCGGCGAACGCACGATCCAAGGCATCCGCCTCACCATGTTCGGCCAGCACAACGTGCTGAACGCGCTCGCCGCCGTGTCGGTGGGGGCCGAGATGGGCATCGCGGATGCGGTGATCCGCGAGGGCCTCGCCAAGTTCGGCGGCGTCAAGCGACGCTTCACCAAGGTCGGCGAAGTCAACGGCATCACCGTGATCGACGACTACGGCCATCATCCGGTGGAAATCTCCGCGGTGCTGAAGGCCGCGCGCACCACCACCAAGAACCGCGTCATCGCAGTGGTGCAGCCGCACCGCTATAGCCGCCTGCAGTCGCTGTTCGAGGAATTCTGCACCTGCTTCAACGACGCCGACCATGTGGTCGTCGCGGACGTGTACCCCGCCGGCGAAGCGCCGATCGAGGGCGTGAACCGCGACGCGCTGGTGAACGGCCTGCACGCGCACGGGCACCCGCAAGTCACGGCGCTCATCTCGCACAAGCATCTCGCCGCCGTTATCGACGACGTCGCCCTGCCGGGTGACGTGGTCGTCTGCCTCGGCGCCGGCAACATCACTGCCTGGGCGCACGCACTGCCCGCTGAACTCGCCGCGATCGCCCAGACCAAGGGAGCGAAGGGATGATGGCTGCGCTCCGCGCACCCTCTGATCTGATCGCCCGGCTGCCGAAAGTGCGCGGCCGGTATGAGGCTATGGCCGACCTGGGCAAGCTGACGTGGTTCCGCGTCGGCGGTCCGGCGGAAGTGCTGTACACGCCCGCCGACACCACCGACCTGCAAATGTTCCTCGCCGAGCGCCCGAAAGACGTGCCGCTGACCATGCTCGGTCTCGGCTCCAACCTGCTGGTGCGCGACGGCGGCGTGGCAGGCGTCGTGATCCGCCTCGGGCGCGCGTTCGCCACCATCGTCACCGAGGGACTGATCGTGCGCGCCGGCGCGGGTGCAGCGGATGCGGCCGTGGCGACAGCCGCGCGCGATGCGGGCATCGCGGGCCTTGAGTTCCTCACCGGCATCCCCGGCACCATCGGCGGCGCGCTGCGCATGAACGCGGGATGCTACGGCCGCGAAATCAAGGATGTGTTCGTCAGCGCCACGGGCCTGAACCGGGCCGGCGATATCGTGCGCCTTGATTCCGCGCAAATGGGATTTGCCTATCGCCACGCCGACATCGGCGAAGATTGGATCTTCCTCGGCGCCGAAGTGATCGGCACGCCGGGCGATCAGGACGCCATCACCGCGCGCATCCGCGAGATCCGCGCCGAACGCGAAGAAAGCCAGCCGACGCAGGCCCGCACGGGCGGGTCGACCTTCGCCAACCCGCCGGGCCACAGCGCGTGGAAACTGGTCGATGAAGCCGGGTGCCGCGGGCTCACACGCGGCGGCGCGCAAGTATCGCCCAAGCACACCAATTTCCTGATCAACACCGGCGCCGCCACCGCCACGGACCTTGAGTCCTTGGGCGAGGACGTGCGCGCGCGGGTAAAAGCCGCCAGCGGGATCGATCTCCACTGGGAAATCCGGCGCATCGGCTTCGCGCCGGATCATCCCAAGGCTTTGGCGGGGGCACGATGACCGCCAAACGCATCGCCGTATTGATGGGCGGCTACTCCAAGGAGCGCGAGGTCTCGCTCGTCTCCGGCAAGGCTGCGAGCAAAGCGCTGCGCGCCCGCGGCTTCGATGTGCGCGAGATCGACGTGCCGCGCGACGTGTCCAAACTCGTGACCGCGATACAAGCCGCACAGCCGGATGTGGTGTTCAACGCGCTGCACGGTCGCTTCGGCGAGGACGGCTGCATCCAGGGCCTGCTCGACATCATGGCCCTACCCTACACCGCCTCGGGCCGCATGGCGTCCGCCGTGGCCATGGACAAGCCCATGGCCAAGCGCGTGTTCGCCAGCGCGGGCATTCCCGTGGCGGCTGAGAAAGTCGTGACCCTGCGCGAAGCCAAGCGCGGCGACGTGCTGCCGCGGCCCTATGTGCTGAAGCCGACCAACGAAGGGTCCAGCGTCGGCGTGAAGATCGTACGCGCCGGCTCGAACCATCCGCCACTCGACGACCTCGACCTCGGCGATGACGACCTGATCATGGCGGAAGCCTTCATCCCGGGCCGCGAAGTGACTGTGGCGGTCCTGGGCGACCGCGCCCTGGCAGTCACCGAGATCACCACAGCCAACGACTTCTACGATTACGACGCAAAGTATTCCGACGGCGGATCGAAGCACATCCTCCCGGCGCCGTTGCCAGCGGACATCACCAAGAAAGCGATGGAACTGTCCGTGCTTGCGCACCGAGCGTTGGGCTGCCGCGGCGCCAGCCGTGCGGACTTCCGTCTCGACGGCGACAAGCTGGTGATTCTTGAGGTCAACACCCAACCGGGCCTGACGCCGACGTCGCTGGTGCCGGAACAGGCCGCCCACGTCGGCATGAGCTTCGAGGACCTGGTGACGTGGATGGTGGAGGCGGCGCAATGCGACGCGTAAAGCGCCAGCTCCAAGTCCCGCCCCAGGTGATCCGCGCGGGCGCGCTCGCGCTGGGAACCTTAGCGCTTGCCGGCGTGATGACCTTCGCCGCCATCAAATATGCGCCGCCGCCCAGCACGCTCATCCCGCTGAAGGATCGCGCCGTGCGCGTGTTCGTCAACGCCTCGGTGCTGGCCGGCTTGCGCCTGGAAGCCCTCACCGTCGAAGGCCGCAGCATGACCGCGGCGGAAGACGTGATGGCCGCCCTCGACGTCACGCGCGGCACGCCGATCCTGTCGATCGACGTCGACGACGCCCGCGCCGCGCTGGAAGCCTTGCCTTGGGTGAAGGCCGCGCAAGTGGAACGCCGCCTGCCGAATACCGTGCATGTGGTGATCCACGAGCGTCAGCCCTACGCGCTCTGGCAGCAGGGCAGCCGCTACACCCTGGTGGACCGCGACGGCCACCCGATCGTGACCGTGCCCGAAGCGGATCGCACGATGCGCGTGATCGTCGGCGCGGATGCGCCGCAGCACGCCGCAAAGCTGTTCGCGGAACTCGACAAGGTCCCGGAGCTCAGCAAACGCGTGCGCGCCGCTGTGCGCGTCAGCGCGCGGCGCTGGAATGTTTATCTCGACACCTTCGAAGGCGGCATCGCGGTGCGCCTGCCCGAGGACGATCTGCAAGGCGCCTGGACGCGGCTCGCGGAGTTGGAGCGCACCTCCAAGATTCTAGAGCGCGATGTGGCCTTCATCGACCTGCGGCTGCCGGACCGGTTGATCGTGCGCTTGCGCAACGATCCCAACGCGGTGCCCGAGAAGCCGCTGGCGAAAAAGAAAACGAGCCCTGCGGCCGTGATTCGGCAAGCCGGATCCGGACAAACGACCTGATGAGCACCTAGGGGGAAACCGTGGCAAAACCCATTCCGCGCAACACGACGATTGCCGCACTCGACGTCGGCACCACCAAGGTCGCCTGCTTCATCGCCAACGTCGGCGACAGCCGCGGCGAAGGCGGTGAAGGACCGGACTTCCAAGTCGTCGGCGTCGGGCATCACCGCTCTCGCGGCATGCGCAGCGGCCAGGTTGCCAACCTGGACGAAGTCGAAGCGTCGGTGCGCGCCGCAGTCGATGCCGCCGAGCAGATGGCGAACGCGCGCGTCGACACCGTCTTCGTGAACATGTCCTGCGGCGGCCCGCGCTCCACCCGCGTTGAAGTGGAACTTGCGGTTTCCGGCCACCAGATCCGCGACACCGATGTGCGCCGCGTACTCGACCAGGGCAGCGCGATGTACGACGCGGACGACCGCGAACTCATCCATTGCATCCCGACCAGGTACTCCATCGACGGCGGCAACGGCATCCTCGATCCGCGCGGCATGTACGGGGATCGTTTAGGCGTGAACGTTCACCTCGTCACCGCCGCCATCGGCCCCGCAAAGAACCTCTCCACGGTGATCGATCGCTGCCACCTCGATATCGAGGATCGCGTCGTCAGCCCCTACGCCTCCGGCCTTGCATGTCTCGTGGAAGACGAGAAGGAACTGGGCGTGACCGTCATCGACATGGGCGGCGGCACGACGTCGATCGCGGTGTTCATGGAAAGCCAGGTGGTGTTCGTGGATTCGCTGCCGATCGGCGGCAATCACGTCACCAACGACGTCGCCAAGGGTCTCTCCACACCTGTGGCAAAGGCAGAACGCCTTAAGACGGTCTACGGCAGCGTCATGCAGATGCCGTCCGACGCCCGCGAGATGCTGAAGGTCCCGGTCGTCGGCGAGGAAGACGAATCCAGCGCAAACGAAGTGCCCAAGTCGATGCTGGTGCAGATCATCCAGCCGCGGCTGGAGGAAACCTTCGAACTCGTGCGCGCTCAGTTGGAAACCTCCGGCTTCGGCAAGCTCGCCGGGCGGCGCGTGGTGCTCACCGGCGGTGCCAGCCAACTGGAAGGCGTGCGCGATTTGGCGGAGATGGTGCTCGACCGCCAGGTCCGCCTCGGGCGCCCCAAAGCGATCCGCGGCCTGCCGGAGTCCGTGTCGGGCCCTGCCTTCGCCACGTGCGGCGGACTATTGCGCTACGGCCTGCGCGAACACGTCGCCCGTCCGGATTTCGGCGCCATGAACGCCGCAAAGAACAAGCGAGGCATCGGCCGTCTCGGCCAATGGCTTCGGGAGAACTTCTGAGCATGACGCACACACAGCACGCGGCGGCCGTCGGCACGGGACCGGCCCCCAGAAGAAAACGAAGACGAAGTACGCGAGATGTGAACGAGACGTTGCACAGACTCAAAGAACAAAATTCCAAGCGGAGGGAAATATGACCATCAACATCAGTGTTCCGAGAACCACGATCGAAGCCCAGTTGAAGCCGCGCATCAGCGTCATCGGTGTCGGCGGCGCCGGCGGTAACGCCGTCAACAACATGATCCAGAGCGCCATGGACGGCGTCGACTTCGTCGTCGCCAACACCGACGCCCAGGCCTTGTCCCTGTCGCGCACCGACCGGCGTATTCAGCTCGGTCGCGATACGACGCAAGGCCTCGGCGCCGGCGCACGGCCGGAGATCGGCCGCAACTCGGCCGAGGAAGCGCTTGAGCTGATCGCCCGTGAGCTGGAAGGCTCGCATATGGCGTTCATCACGGCCGGCATGGGCGGCGGCACCGGCACCGGTGCGGCTCCGGTGATCGCTCGGGCGGCGCGCGAAATGGGCGTGCTGACCGTCGGCGTCGTCACCAAGCCGTTCCACTTCGAGGGCGCGCATCGCATGCGCCTCGCCGAAGCCGGCATCGACGATTTGGCCGGCTTTGTCGACACCCTGATCGTGATCCCGAACCAGAACCTGTTCAGGGTCGCGAACGAAAAGACCACGTTTGCCGACGCCTTCAAGATGGCCGACGACGTGCTTCATGCCGGCGTACGCAGCGTCACCGACCTGATGATGATGCCGGGTCTCATCAACCTCGACTTCGCCGACGTGCGGACCGTCATGGCGGCGATGGGTCGGGCGATGATGGGCACCGGCGAGGCCTGCGGCGACCGTCGCGCGCTCGATGCGGCCGAAGCCGCGATCGCCAACCCGCTGCTGGAAGACACCTCCATGCGCGGCGCCAAGGGTGTGTTGATCAATATCACCGGCGGCTCCGACATCACCTTGTTCGAGGTAGATGAAGCGGCCAACCGCATCCGCGACGAAGTGGAGACCGATGCGCACATCATCTTCGGTTCGTGCTTCGACGAGAGCATGGAGGGCAAGATCCGCGTCTCCGTGGTCGCGACGGGCATCGAGTCCGAGGCGGGCGTGCAGCCGCGGCCGATGCCGCAGCGGGAAACCCGCGTGATCAGCCGGATCGTGCCGGAGATCCGCACCTCGGCCGCCCCGGCGCCGGCGCCCATCCCGCCGATCGTCGCAGCCGCGCCCGTGGCCGCACCCGTGGCCGCACCCGTGGCGGCACCCGTCGCCGCCCCGGTCGTGGCACCGGTCGTGGCACCGGCCGCGCCGGCCGCACGGCCGATCATGGCGCGGGTTGCTCAACCGGCGTTCGCTCCCGCATCCTTCGCTCCGACATCGTTCGCGGTGGGCGGCAGCACCTTGGCGCCGGCGCTCGGCACCTCGGACCTGGCAACCGAAGAGCAGATGCTCGCCGACATGGCAGCGGCTGCGCGAATGGAGCCGGCCTACGAGGAAGCTGAGCCTTTCGATCTCGCGTCGGTCGCTGATGCGGCTGTCAGCGCGCCGATGGACGTGATGCCTGCGCCGGTAGCCCCCCCGGCCCCCATGCCGCCGCAGCCGGTCCCGGTTGCACCGGTCATGGTGGCCCCGGTTGCTCCGGCACCGGTGGCAGCCCAGGCCGCCGCGGTGATGGAAGCGATGGCGAGGGCTCCAGCGATGCGCCAGCCGATGGCCCCGCGCCCGGCGGAGCCGCAGTTCAAGCCGCAAACCCTGCCGCTCGGTGAGCCGGTGCGGCCAGCCGCCGTGGCGGCTCCCGCCCCTGTCGCCCCGGCACCCGCCCCCGTGGCGGAGGCCCCCAAGGCTGAAGGGCGCCTGAGCTTGTTCACGCGCTACCGCAGCCTCACTGCCCGCAAGGACCCGACCCCGCCGAAGGCTCCGGAGCCCCAGGCGAAGGTCGATCCCCGTCCTGGGATGGCGATCTCCATGTCACCGCAGGACCGCGGTGGGGTGACGTCGCACGACGAGGATGAACTGGAGATCCCAGCCTTCTTGCGCCGGCAAGCCAACTAGCACGCTGTAGAGTTGCGCAACCTTCACGGGTTGCGCGCGTTTAGATGCCCGCAGGTCAACTGCGGGCCTCTGTCGTTCTCGGGGGACAACTTTTCGCCCAAAAAGCTCGTTATGGTCCAAGCGCTTTGACGATCGCGACCGAGGCGGCAAGAAAGTTAAAATGTTGGCCAGCCGGAACTTTTCCTTGCGAAATGCGGTCGATTTGCAACAATGCCGCGACTTTGCAGCTTCTCGGGGGAGTTGCAACAGCGGCCACCGTTACGGCGCAGACGTGCGTCTCCTTCGGCCTAAACTTAAGAGTCGGTGACGTATGAAGTTTGACGCGAGAACCCCCGGTGCGCTGCATGGCAGCGCCGCCTCCCAAAATATGGGTAGTGGCCGTCAGCCGATCCTGCAAAAGACTCTGAAAACCAGCATCGGTTGCGCCGGTATCGGCCTTCACTCCGGCGTGCGCGTCAGCATGAAGCTTTACCCGGCCGAACCGGATACCGGGATTGTATTCCGCCGCGTCGACTTGGTCGGCGGCGGGGCCGAGATCCGCGCTACCTGGGCGAATGTAACCGACTCCCGCATGTGCACCGTGCTGGCCGACCAGAACGGCATCAGCGTCGCCACGGTCGAACACCTTATGTCTGCCTTCTGCGGCCTGGAAATCGACAACGCCATTGTCGAGATCAACGGGCCGGAAGTCCCGGCCATGGACGGCAGCGCCGCCCCTTTTGCCTTCCTGATTGAGTGCGCTGGCGCGGTCGAGCAAGACGCCGTCCGCAAGGCCCTGCGCATCACCAAGTCCTTTTCCCACGCGACTGGCGACAAAATGGTCGCCTTAGGCTCCTGGGCCGGTGGCCTGCGGGTCGATTTCACGATCGACTTCCGCGCCGCGGCGATTGGGCGCCAGTCCTGCTCGTTCATGGTCGAACGCGACGTCTTCAAGGCCGAGATCGCCCGGGCCCGCACCTTCGGCCTGCTGTCCGACGTCACCGCCTTGCGTGAAGCCGGCTTGGCCCGCGGCGGCAACCTGGACAACGCCATTGTCGTGGACGGCAACCGCATCCTGAACGAGGAAGGCCTGCGGCACGCCCATGAGTTCGTGCACCATAAGGCCCTGGACGCCATCGGTGACCTGTACCTGTCGGGTCACCCCATTATCGGCCACTTCGTCGGCCGTTGCTCAAGCCACGCCGATACCGCGACGTTGATGCGCAAGGTGTTGGCCGACCCGACCGGCTGGGAACTGATCGACCTTTATGAGGACGACACCTCCCTCGCCGCCTGGGCAGAACGCGACGCCATGGTTGCGTTCGGTTAAGGTTTCCCAAGGCGCTTTCGGCTGTTTATCTGGCCCTGACTACCCACTGGTGACTCCCGCCCCCCGCCTGCCTATACTCCGCCGCGCCCGGGCCCAGACCTGGGCATACCCTTGAGATTCCAGGCAGATCGCTAATGTACTTCCGGCTGATGATCCCCCGCCTCCTGGCGATTGTGGCGGTGTGCGTAATCGCTGCGTCCCTCGGCGCCTGTTCCAAGAACAAGGACGCCGATTACAAGGAGCAGTCGGTCTACGAGATTTATAGCCAGGCGCTCGGCTATCTTGAGGAAGGCCGCTACAAAGAAGCCGCAGCGTATTTCGACGAAGTCGAACGCCAGCATCCCTATTCCGTCTGGGCGACCAAGGCCAAGCTGATGTCGGCGTACGCCCAGTATCAGAACAACAAGTACGATGACGCGGTGACGGCGCTCGATCGCTTCATCGCCGTGCATCCGGGCAACCGCGATATCGCCTATGCCTATTACCTGAAGGCGCTGTGCTACTATGAACAGATCGCAGACGTGCAGCGCGACCAGACGCTGACGCGCAAGGCGCTCGATGCCCTGCAGGAAATTCTCACGCGCTTTCCGGGCACGACCTATTCCCGCGACGCCCGCTTGAAGATCGACCTCACGCGCGATCACTTGGCCGGTAAGGAAATGGCGATCGGCCGCTTCTATGAGCGCCGCGTCCAGTTCCTCGCCGCCATCAACCGCTTCAAGGTCGTGGTCGACCAGTACGGCGACACCACGCACTCGCCGGAAGCCCTGGAGCGCCTGACCGAGAGCTTTATGGCGCTCGGCCTCGTCGAAGAAGCGCAGAAGGCCGCGGCCGTGTTGGGTTACAATTATCCCGGCAGCGATTGGTATCGGGACGCCTACGCCATCGTCGAAGGCAAGAGCATGCCGGCGGCCGCCAGCGGCGCGAAGCCCTGGTTCAAATTCTGGTAAGGCCCACGCGGGGGTAAACGAGTCCACCGATGCTGACCCACCTCTCCATCCGTGACGTGGTGCTGGTCGATAAGCTGGACATCGATTTCGCGAGCGGGCTGTGCGTTCTCACCGGTGAGACCGGTGCGGGCAAATCCATCGTTCTCGACGCATTGGGCTTAGCGCTCGGCGGGCGCGCCGAAGCCAGCCTGATCCGCGCCGGCGCGGACGGGCTCAATGTCAGCGCCGTGTTCTCCTTGCCGCGCAGCCATCCCGTGTTCGGGCTTCTCTCGGAGCAAGGCCTTTCCAGCGACGACGACGCGCTGGTGCTTCGCCGCAGCGTCGGCCGCGACGGCCGCAGTCGCGCCTTCGTCAACGACCAGCCGGTCAGTGTCGGCTTTCTGCGCACCCTTGGCGCCGCGCTGGTGGAAGTGCATGGCCAGTTCGACACCCACGGCCTGCTCGATCCGGCCAATCACATCGCCGCCCTGGACGCTTATCGCCGCGCGACCACCGGCACAGCTGCCGATGAAGCCGTCGCCGGCGCGTGGGCGACCTGGCACAGCGCCGCCGATGCGCTGAAGACCGCGCAGGAAACCCTGGCCGCGGCCATGGCAGAAGAAGACTTCATCCGTCACAACGTGGCGGAACTCGATCGCCTTGCGCCCAAGCCCGACGAAGAGGCCAAGCTGGCCGCATCGCGCGCCTTGCTGCGCCATTCCGAGCAGATCATGGCAGCGGTGACGGAAGCCCGCGGCGCGATGGTCGAGGCCACTGACGTGGAAGGCGCGATCCGGATCGCCACCAACAAACTCGCGCGCGTCGCGGATCAGGCCGCCGGCCGTTTGGACGCGGCGATGGCAGCGCTTGATCGCGGCGCAATCGAAGTGAGCGACGCCGCAAACGAACTCGACCGCATCGTTGCCGGGTTCGAGGTCGACCCCGCGGAATTGGAGCGCGCCGAGGAACGCCTGTTCGCCCTGAAAGCAGCGGCACGCAAATACGGGTGCACGGTCGCAGACCTGCCGGCCCACGCCGAGATGATGCGCACGCGCTTGTCCGCCATCGACGGCGGCGCGGCACGCGTGCAAGGGCTGGCGGCCGCCGAGAAGACCGCCCGGACCGCGTTTGAATCCGCCGCCAAGACGCTGAGCGCCACGCGCACCAAGGCCGCCAAGCAACTCGACGACAAGGTCGCGAAGGAGCTCGCACCCCTGAAGCTGGAGAAGGCGAGCTTCCGCACCCTGGTCGCCGCCAAGCCCGAAGGCCATTGGAGCGCTGCGGGCGTGGACCAAGTCGCCTTCGAGATCGCCACCAACCCCGGCCAACCGCCGGGGCCGTTGGCCAAGATTGCATCCGGCGGCGAACTGGCGCGCTTCATGCTGGCGCTCAAAGTCGTACTCGCCGGCACCCAGGCCCGCGCCACGCTGATCTTTGACGAAGTCGACGCCGGGATCAGCGGTGCCACGGCCAACGCCGTCGGCGAACGCCTGGCGCGCCTGGCGAAGTCCGTGCAGGTGCTGGTCGTTACCCATGCGCCGCAGGTGGCCGCCCGGGGCGATGCCCATTGGCGCGTGGCGAAGGCCACCCGCGCAGGCCACACCACGACCAGGATCGAACGGCTGACCGATGCCGCCCGCCGCGAGGAAGTGGCGCGCATGCTGGCGGGCGAGAAGATCACCGACGAGGCTCGCGCCGCCGCCGATAGCCTGTTGAGCGGACCGCTCTCTTGACTAAACGAACCGGCAGTCGGATCGACTTTTCGCGCATCCGTGACGTGAAGGTCGCGGACCTCGATGAGGAAACCGCGAAACTCGAGCTTGCCGCGCTCGCCATGGAAATTGCAACCCACCGCGACCTCTACTATCAGAAAGACGCACCTGCCATTACCGACGCTGCGTTCGACGCGCTGGACAAGCGCAACGCCGCGATCGAGAAGCGCTTTCCCAAGCTTATGCGCAAGGATAGCCCTTCGAAAAAGGTCGGCGCGGCGGCCGCGACCGGGTTCGGCAAGGTCAAGCACGCGGTGCCGATGCTGTCGCTCGACAACGCCTTCAGCGAAGAAGACGTGCGCGAGTTCGATGCCGGTATCCGGCGCTTCCTGCGCTTAGGCGAAGACGAAAAGGTCGAATACACCGCCGAGCCCAAGATCGACGGGCTCTCGTTCTCTGCTCGCTACGAGCACGGCCGTCTCGCTGTGGTGGCGACGCGCGGGGATGGCGCCGAGGGCGAGGACATCACGGCCAACGCCAGGACCATTAAGGAGATGCCCGATATGCTCATGGGCGACGTGCCCAAGCATATCGAAATCCGCGGCGAGATTTATATGACCAAGGCAGACTTCGCTGCGCTCAATGAAAGCCAAGCGGAGAAAGGTGCGAAGACCTTCGCCAATCCGCGCAATGCGGCCGGCGGGTCGTTGCGCCAGCTCGACCCCAAGATAACGGCTTCGCGCCCACTGAAGATGTTCGCCTACGCATGGGGCGCGGCGGACACGACGCCCTGGGAAACCCAGTGGGAGTACCTGCAGCAGCTCAAGCACTGGGGCTTTCCCGTTTCGAAGGAATCGAAGCTCTGCAAGAGCATCGACGACGTGATCGCGACCTATCACAAGCTCGGAGAAATGCGCGCCAAGCTGCCGTTCGATATCGACGGTGTGGTCTACAAGGTCAACCGTCTCGACTGGCAGAAACGCCTGGGCTTTGTGAGCCGCGCGCCGCGCTGGGGCATCGCGCACAAGTTCCCGGCCGAACGCGCCGAGACCGTGCTTGAGAATATCGAGATTCAAGTGGGCCGCACCGGCGCACTGACGCCGGTTGCGCACCTTCAGGCTGTGAATGTTGGTGGCGTTTCCGTCACCCGCTCGACGCTGCACAACGAAGATGAGATAGAACGCAAGGACGTTCGCATTGGTGATACGGTCGTCATCCAACGCGCCGGCGATGTCATCCCGCAAGTGGTGGAAGTCGTTCTCTCCAAGCGCCCCACGACCGCCCGCAAGTTCAAGTTCCCGGACACATGTCCCGTGTGCGGCAGTCACGCGGTACGCGAGGAAGGCGAGGTCGCCAAGCGCTGCACCGGCGGCTTGTTCTGCAAGGCGCAGGCCGTCGAACGCCTGCGGCATTTCACCGCGCGCGACGCCTTTGACATCGAAGGGCTGGGCGAGGAGCGCCTGCAGCTGTTCTTCGACGAAAAGCTGATCAAGGACCCAGCGGATATCTTTGTCTTGAAGACGCACCGCGCGGCTTTGGAGAACTTCGAGGGCTGGGGCCAGAAATCGATCGACAACCTGCTTGCCGCCATCGAACGGCGCCGCACGATCCCGCTGGAGAAGTTCATCTACGCGCTCGGCATACCCCAAGTGGGCCAGGCAACGGCGCGGCTGCTCGCGAAGAACTATGAGTCTCTCGCCGCCTGGCGCAAGGCCATGGTGGCTGCGTCCAAGGACCGCGACGGCGAGGCCTTTTCCCAACTGACGAGTATCGAGAGCATCGGCCCCTCCACCGCCGACGACATCGCCGGCTTCTTCGGCGAGACGCACAACCTGGAAATCCTCGACCGTCTCGACAAGGAACTCGACATCCAGGACTTCGTGCGCGCCGACACGTCCAACTCGCCGATCGCCGACAAGACCATCGTCTTCACCGGCACGCTCGAGAAGATGGGCCGCAGCGAAGCCAAGGCCCAGGCACAAGCCCTTGGCGCGAAGGTGGCGGGGTCTGTCTCAAAGAAAACCGACTATTTGGTCGCTGGCCCCGGCGCCGGCTCGAAATTGAAAGAAGCCGAAGCGCTGGGCGTAAAAGTCCTCACCGAAGATGAGTACTTGAAGCTTATCGACAGCTAACCGCACGCCATGAAATTGCGGCGGGAGGTGTTGGTGTTGGTGTGCGCCAGCGGCCTTTCGTACGACGAAGCCACCACGTCCATCGGCTGCTCGGTGGGCACCGTGAAAAGCCGCCTGTGGCGCGCCCGCCAGCACATGCAGGAATTGGTGCTCGGAACCACCGCCCCCGGGGTCCGAGGGCCTGAAGGACGCACCCTCCCGTCCCGCCGCGGAGCACGCTTTCGGCCCGTAGCGCCTCAAGACGACCTAGACTTAGAGGGGGAAATGGCATTTGCAGGCCATTTCCCCCTTTTTCCGTTGCAAAACCGGGTTCCGCCCCTGGACAAATTCCAGTCCGGCACGGCATAAACCCGCCTTGCTGGTATGACGCCCTTTAGGTGGAGTGAATGAAGGAACCTACTTTCGCGGATCGCGCTGCTGCCTCGGCCAAGGCTAAGCAGTCGCTGTTGGAAAAGGCCAAGGCCAAAGCCCCCGTTTTCACACCCGAACAGCAAGCCGAACGCGCCAAGGCCGCCGCGGAGCGCGACGCCCGGGAAGCTGCCCGTCAGGCAGCCTACAAGCAGCGCAAGGCGGAAGAGGCTGCCACCAAGGAAGCCACGAAGCAGGCCCGCCGCGAGGCGGAAGAAGCTGCGAAGCGTGCCATCGAAGAACTCGCGCGTCAGAAGGTGATGGCGCAGGCGGAAGCCGCCGCGTTGCAAAAAGCCAAGCGCGACGCCAAGTACGCCGCACGCAAGATGCGCCAGACGCCGCAAGGCAAGCGCAACATGAAGAAGGGCTAAAGGTTCTTAGCTCGGCTTATCAAACGGCGCCCTAAATGGGCGCCGTTGCTTTTTCCAGCCAAGCCTTCGTCACCGCATCCACCAGCGGCCCGACAATCTCGCGCACGCGTGCATGATAGGCGTCGAGCCAGGCCTTCTCCTCCTGGCTCAATAGCGCGGGCGCGATCATGTGACGATCGATGGGCGCCAGCGTCAGGGTCTCGAACTCGAGCAGCTTCTTCTCGGCATCCGTCGGCGCCGCAGCCTCGCGCACGGCCACCAGGTTCTCGATGCGGATGCCGTAGGCTCCAGTCTTGTAGTAGCCCGGCTCGTTGGAGATCACCATGCCGGGCTCCAGCGCGACGGTGTTGCCGACCTTGCTGATGCGCTGGGGACCTTCGTGCACGCCCAGGAACGTGCCGACGCCGTGGCCGGTGCCGTGGTCGTAGTCCAGCCCCTCTTCCCATAGCGGCGCGCGCGCCAGCATGTCGAGCTGGCTGCCGGTGGTGCCTTTGACGAATCGCGCACGGCCCAAGGCGATATGGCCTTTGAGCACGAGCGTGAAGCGATGCTTCTGTTCCGCCGTCGCCTGCCCCACCGCGACCGTACGTGTCACGTCGGTGGTGCCGTCGAGATACTGACCGCCGGAATCCAACAGCAGCACCATGTCCGGCGCAACGCGCGCGTTCGATTGCTCGGTCGCGCGGTAGTGCACGATGGCGCCGTTGCCGCCAGCACCGGCGATGGTCGGGAAGCTGGGACCGCGGAATAGATTGGTCTCGGCGCGGAACGCCTGCAGGCGATCCGATGCGCTGATCTCCGTCAGCGTGCCCTTGGGCGCTTCGACCGCAAGCCAGGCGAGGAAGCGCGTCAGCGCAGCCCCATCGCGGATATGAGCCTGGCGCACACCTTCCAACTCCGCCGGATGCTTGCGCGCTTTCACCGCCTGAATGGGATCCGCCACACTCTTGAGCGTGCGACCGGCGGCAGTCACTTGATCGTGCAGCCAGCGGGAACCGGTGTCGCGGTCCACGGCCACCACTTGCACAGATGACGGCAGCGCCTGGAGCACTTCCGGCAAGACGTCATAGGGAGACACCGTCACATCCGGCCCGAGATGGGCGCGCACGTCGGGCAGGATCTTGCGGGCATCCACGCACAGGCTGGCGCGGCCGTCGCTGGTGAGCACCGCGTAGGCGAGCAGCAGCGGCGAGAACTCCACGTCGTCGCCTCGGATGTTGAACAGCCACGCAATGTCGTCGAGCGCGGAGATCACCAGGGCGTCGTAGCCGTCGGCCTTGATCAGCTTGGCAATCTCGGCGCGCTTCTCAACCGACCGGCGGCCGGCGAACTTGTCGGGATAGACAATGGCCGGCCCAGTTGGATGCGGCGGCTGGCCAACCCACACCTTGTCGATCAGATTGCCGTCGATCGGCACAAGTGTCGCCTTGGCGCGCACCGCCGCCTCTTCGATCTTATGCAAGCCCGCGGGCGTGTGCAGCTTCGGGTCATAGCCGATGCGCGTGCCGCCTTTGAGCTTGGTGGCCAGCCATGCGGCCGGCGGTTCCTCGATCAGATGCTTATAAGCGTAGAGTGTGCCGTCCACCTGATCGCGCACCTGGATGGTGTAGCGCCCGTCGACGAAGATCGCGGCGGCGTCCGTCAGCACCACCGCAGCGCCGGCGGAGCCGGTAAAGCCGGTCAGCCACTGGAGCCGCTCGGCGAAGGCCGGCACGTATTCGGCCTGGTGCTCGTCGGCGCGCGGGATCAGGTAGCCATCCACGCCGGCGGCGGCCATAGCGGCGCGCAAAGAGCCTAAGCGTTCAGCGGCGGTGGGATAGGGCATGTCCATGGGTAAAACCTAAGGTCCCGTGCCCCGGCTTTCAAACGGGAACGCGCGCTGGAACACCAGGATGCTCCACGGCCGCCGGACGATCCGCCGGACCAGCCGCAGGCCCTGGGCGCGGTAGGCAGTGGTCACCAGAGCTTCCTGCTTTTGCAGAAGGCCCGCCAGGATCAGATGCCCGCCCGGCACCAACAGGTGCGCGAGTGTCGCCGACATCGCCCGCAAGGGGCGCGCAAGGATGTTGGCCGTGATGACGGCGTAAGGCCCATTACGGCCGACGGTCGCGTCGCCGGTGCCTTCGCTGACCAAGGCCCGGATGGCAGCGCCCACGCCGTTGCGAGCGGCGTTCACCCGCGTGACCCGCACCGCTTCCGGGTCGACGTCTGCCGCCAGGACACCCCGCGCCCACAGCTTCGCCATGGCCAGCGCCAGGATGCCTGAGCCGCACCCCATATCGAGCGCCCCATGGGCCGCCACAGCACGCTGGACCACCCGGCGGCGCCCGAGGCCGTCCAGCGCCAGCAGGCAGCCATAGGTGCTGGCATGCTCACCTGAGCCGAACGCGGTGGCGGCGTTGATGCGCAGCGGGATCGTGCCCGAGGGCGGCGCGGCGGTGACGTGGTCGCCGTAGATGTAGAACCGCCCGGCGGTGAGGGGTGGGAAGCTCGCCACGTTCTCGGTCAGCCAGTCCTTTTCCGGCACGCGGGCGACAATCAGGGCCGGCTCAGGGAGACCTTCGGCGGCCGCAATGAGGGCCGCGCGCGAGGCGATCTCCGTCTTGGGCGGCACGTCCGCGAACATGCCCTCCACGCACCAGGTCAGGGAGGTGCCGTCAGGGCTTTCCTCCACCTCGAACAGACTCACCACGTCCGTCAGGTCGGTGAACACCGCCTCGAAAGACATGACGGCGGCGGCCGGAACCGTGATCCGGGCGCTCCAGGCGAGCGGAGATTGTGTCAATTTCGTGATTACTCCCAAAAGGTTGCAGCAAGCGACATGCAACCTGTTCGTGGCTGGCCTGCGACCTCTGCAGTGGTGCTCTCGCACCTGCGGGATACCCTAGGCCCCATCAGATTGCGAGAAGACAGATGGACGCCAGCACCTATACCGCCGAAACCGCCGTGGACCCCCGCCCCGCAGAAGACATCTGCGAGACCGAAACCACACGCGTCTTTCGAAAGACCTCGCCGCAGATGCAGCGCCGCTTGAGCCTCGTCGCCCAGGCAAACATCGATACCGCCCGCGCGCTGAAGCCGGTCCGCTAAGCCCGTCACACCGTGATGGTACGGTGGGTGATCGCGTTGATCTGCTCTGACCCGGTCTCGGTGATGAGCGTCAAATCCTCCAAATGATGTGAGCCCCCCGCCCCTGCTTCCAGCAGCGGGCAGTCGACGCTCATGGTCATGCCCGGTTCGAGCACCACGTCGCCGAGCGGCGGCAGGCCCGTGTCGCCGGCATTGTCGGCGTGATACAGCCCGACGCTATGCGGCGTGAACGAGATGCCGTAATCCACGCCCAAGCCTTTGAGCGCGGTCTTGCCCATGGCTATGATTTCCGAATAGCGCACGCCCGGTTTCATGTTGGCGCGGATCGCGTCCCACGCCGCCGCGGCGGCCTTGGTGACGCCCTTCATGCTGCGCGCGGGTTCGCCCACGAACACCGAGCGCGCGAAGTCGCCGTGATAACCCATGTAATCGCTGACGCAGTCGATGGCGAAGCACTGGCCGTCGTGGAACGTGTCCACGAAGGTCGGCGAACTGACGCGGTTGATCACCATGAACACCGGACGCCCGCCGCGCTTGCCGACGGCGCCGAAGTAGGCCGCGCGGAGATCGCGAACGTCGCCGCCGGCGCGCACGACCTGCACCGCTTCGAGGGCCGCATCCATATTGGCCTGCGCCGCATAGCGCATGAGCGTGATCTCCATGGGCGATTTTACCGGCCGGATGCGCCGCAACGCATCGTCCGCATCCGAGATATTCGCCTCCGGTGCGGCGGCGGCGACTTCCCTTTTCACGGACTCAACGTCGACGGCGAGGCGGCCCTTGTCGACACCGAGATCCTTCAGCGCCTTGCGCAAGGCGAACACCGCATTGGCGCGCGGCGGTTGCGCTTTCATGGTCGCGGTGACGACCTGGTCGCGCATGACCTCGATGTTGTCGAGCGGCGCTTCCTTGCGGTCTTTGAACAGGGTCAGCGGCACAGCGGACGGCTCGGCAGCGCCGCCGGCGACAGCCTGCTCACGTCCACGCAAGGCGACGATGCCTTCCGCCTGCTCGCCGTCTTTCGCGGGGGCGGTGTAGACATAGGTCGGGATGTCCTGGCCGCGCACGTCCTGGGCGATGGTGTAGTAGTACAGGAACGCCGGCGCGATCAGCGCGATGCGCCGCTCCGCGTGGCGCGTGACGACGGCATAGACACTCGGCGCATGGCCCATGCGCGTCGTCGTCAGATCGAGCCCGAGCGCGTGATAGACGTTGGTGCCGCTGCCGACCACCAGCGCATCGATGCCAAGCTGGTTCATGATCTTTTCGGCTTGCGCGAAATTCATGCGCGGGCCGATTTGCGGCGGCGGCAACTTGATCGCGGGACTCTTGAAAGCGGGCGACTTCGCCGCGGCGAGCGCTTCGCCGTTCAAGGCCGTGAGCGCGGTCATGCTTGTGGCAATGCCGCCAAGCGCCGAGCGACGTCCGATCATGACTGTTCTCCTTGTTTAGGTCTCATTGGTTCCAGCGACATGGCGGTCCATGAAGGCGATGGAACGCTGCCAAGCGAGATCACCGGCGGCGGCATTGTGATTGGCCTGTTCCGCGTTCTCGAAGGCGTGGCCCGCGCCGGGATAGACGTGGAGTTCCACTTCCGGATGGCGCGCGCGGATCTTGTCGATCTGCGCGACCGGCACGATGCCGTCCTTGTCGCCGTAATGCAGGATGGTCGGGCAGCGCGGCGTGAGATCGAGGAATGCGGGGATGTGGCTGCCGTAGAAATTGACCTGTGCCGGAAAATCCAGCACCGCCGCCGCGCGCCAGGCCCAGGTGCCGCCGGTGCAGAAACCTGAGATCGCGGTGGCGGGTCCGGCGGCTTTCGCGGCGGCCTGGATGTCGGCGAAGATCTGCGCCTCGGTGAGCGTGTTGTAGTCCGCCGTGCCGTCGCTGGGTTTGTCATAGGGATGAATGCGATTGGGGGCGATGCGGTCGAACAGCGCCGGCGCGAGCGCGGTGTAGCCCGCCGCCGCCCAGCGCGCGCAGACGTCGCCCATATGCTTGGTCGCGCCATACACGGCATGCAGCACGACGATGCCGCCCTTCGGGGTGCCGACGGGATCGGCGCGCCATGCGGACAGGCGATGCCCGTCGGCCGCAGTGAGCGTCGTCAGCACAGCGGCGCTCATGCTGCACCGCCAAGATTCGACTCGGCGATGTGTGAGCAGGTGCAACCCGTTTCGCGCCAATTACGCGCTAAGATTTTCGCGGTGTCGCGTGAGCGGGTGCAGCGGAGGTGCGATGTGTTTGCAATCATGACCGCTCATTTTAGCAGCGGAAAAAGACTCACGCTGCTGTTCGTTTTCCGACTGTCACCCAGGCTGCTCCCATCGGAACGTCATGCTTGCGGTCCGCAGGACCGCGAGCATCCAGGGGTTTTTCGTTTCTAGATCGCAAACAAAAACCCCTGGGTCCTCGGCCCTACGGGCCAAGGACGACGAAAGGTGACGGTTGGGGGGTACTGGCCAACGCGCCAAGTTCAAGGGAATATATGAGCCATGCGAAATCTCACTCGGTTCGTCGTGTTGCTCGGCGCGTGCCTTTTGGCGCGGCCCATACTCGCCGCTGAACCACTCGTCACCGTGGAAACCGGCCAACTGCGGGGTGTCGCCGATGGCGAGATCGACGTTTTCAGGGCTGTGCCGTTCGCCGCACCACCGGTGGGTGAGTTGCGCTGGCGTGCGCCGCAGGCGCCGAAGGTGTGGGACGGGGTTCGCGACGCCACGGCGGTCGGCCCGCGATGCCCGCAAGAGAACCGGTGGGCGACCTTCGCGCCCGGCCCGATGTCGGAAGATTGCCTGTACCTGAACATCTGGGCGCCGCGCGGCGGGACGAAGCTGCCCGTCATGGTGTGGATCCATGGCGGCGGTTACGCGACCGGGTCGGGCACGATGAAGCTCTACGACGGAAAGGCGCTGGCCAAGAAGGGCGTCATCCTGATCACCATCAACTATCGGCTCGGCCGGCTCGGCTTCTTCGCGCATCCCGCCCTCAAGGCCGAACATGACGCGCACTATCCGGATGAGCCGATGGGGCTTTACGGCATCCTGGATCAGATCGCGGCCCTACAGTGGGTTCAGCGCAATATCGCCGCCTTCGGCGGCGATCCCGTCAACGTTACCGTGTTCGGTGAATCCGCCGGCGGCGGCTCGATCAGCATGATGATGGTCTCCCCGCTCGCGAAGGGATTGTTCGCGCGCGCCATCAGCCAATCCGGCGGCAGCGCCGTTACGGATGAGACTTTCATGGAAACTTCGTTGCCGCAGCGGCCGTCGGCGATGCTGTTGGCGCAGGCGTTCGTCAAATTGGAAGGCCTGCCGGATGCGATTGACGCCAAGGGCCTGCGGGCGTTGCCCGTGGACCTGTTGCTGAAGCGGCAACTGGCGGGGCGCGGATGGCCGTTCGTCGACGGCACCATCGTGCCTGAGCCGGTGGCGAAGATGTTCGCCGAGGGGCGCCAGCATTCGGTGCCGTTCCTGCTCGGCGCCAACAGCCTCGAGGGCGAGATGGGCCGCGTGGGCGCGGATGTTCTGGAGCGGATCGCGCCCGACGTCTCGCGCGATCAGCTCGAGGCCCTGTACGGCAAGAAGCCGGAGAAATGGATCGCGCAGCAATGGATGGGCGACAGCCGGGCGCTGGCCGGCGCGAAATTCCAGGCCGCCAACATGGCGCGCGCGGGCGGCGCCACTGGCGGCGCGGGCGCACCGGCGTATCTCTATTTCATGTCGTATGTGACCCAGAAATGGCGCGAGGATTATCAAGGCGTGCGCCATGCCGACGATTTGCCGTATGTGTTTCTGGCGCTGCAGAAGTTCGAGACCGGCGCGGTTGCGGCCGACTACAGGGTCAGCGACCAGATGGCATCGTACTGGACGAACTTCGCCAAGACCGGCGATCCGAATGGCGACGGCCTGCCGCGTTGGGAGCCCTATCGCGCGGACACGGATAACTGGTTCGAGATCGGCTACACCATCGGCCACAAACCCGGACTGCTCGCGGCGCGGATGGATTTCCACATCGCGCGGTTCAAGGAGAAGGCAGGGATACGGTGATGACCGCGTGAACGGATCGCCCAACAGTCGATGAAATAGAAAGGCTCCCGTGGAGTTTCTGTTGTTGCACGCACTTCCGCTCGACGATTCGATGTGGGCCGGACAGCAGGAACTTCTTCCGGGCGCCACGCACGCTCCGACGCTCTATGGCTTGGGAGCAACTGTCGAAGAGTGGGCAGCAGAAGCATTGCGGCTGGTGCAGAGTGATCGCCTCGTCGTGGTGGGGTGCTCCGTCGGCGGTTCCTGTGCTGTCGAGGTAGCCATTGCGGCACCCGACCGCATTGCGGCTTTGGTACTCATCGGCACCAAAGCCGGACACAACCCCGACCCGGCCTTACATGCTTCATCGCTGAAACAGGTTCAAGAAAAGGGGTTGGAAGAGGCGTGGAACCTTTCATGGGAGCCGCTGTTCTCAAAGTCAGCAGAGGCCGCGGTGATCGCCAATGCCAAGGCAATTGCGGTTCGCCAGTCACGAGAAGATATTTGGCGAGGCATAACAGCTTTCCATACCCGAAAACCCCGCGATGCTTTTCTCGCGCGTTTTTCGTTTCCGGTCGTTGTGGTGACGGGCGCAGAGGACTGCGCGCCCGGACTGCAGACAAGTGCGCTACAAGCCGAACAGGCGCCCCATGGATGTCTTCACGTCATTCCCGACTGCGGCCATTACGTCCCGTTGGAGCGACCAGAACACCTCAATGCAATTTTGAGGGACGTGATCGACTCAGTCTGAGCTTTTTTAATTTTCTGACGAAAGACGAAATCCCCTGGATGCTCGCGGGCCTGTGGACGGCAAGCATGACGGTGTGGGGGAAGCGGCTGGGACGAACTCAGACCGTCACCCCGGCGAAGGCCGGGGTCCACTCGTCAGCGTGCACCATGCGGCACGGATCGCAGGGCTCGTGCGTGTTGAGAAGTGGATCCCGGATCTTCGCGCTGACGCGCTTCGTCCGGGATGACATTCGGAGTGAGGCGCTACGTTCGTGCCTGGTTAGTGCGCCAGGGTCACGAAGCTGTCCATGACGCGCTTCACGCCGGCTTTCTCGAAGTTGATCTCCAACTTGCAATCATCCACCGCCGTCACGATGCCGTAGCCGAACTTCTGGTGGAACACGCGGTCGCCGATGTCGATGCCGCCTTGGGATTCGCGCGGGACGACTTCCCACTTCGTGTCCACCACCGGTGGACGGCGTTGGGAACTGAACCCGCCGGGGGCGGCGTTGCCCCACTTCGCAGTCATGCTCTGCCAGCCTTCGGAGAAGCCGCGATTGCCGAATTGGCCGGCGTCGGACTGCAGGCGCACGTTCTCCTTCGGCAGTTCGTCGATGAACCGCGACGGCAGGCTCGACTGCCACTGCGCGAAGACGCGGCGGTTGGCGGCGAATGAGATGAACACGCGCTGGCGGGCGCGGGTGATGCCGACATAGGCGAGCCGCCGCTCCTCCTCCAATGCCGCCTGGCCGTTTTCATCCAGCGCGCGACGATTGGGGAAAATCTCTTCCTCCCAGCCCGGCAGAAACACCGCATCGAACTCCAGGCCCTTGGCGCCGTGCAGGGTCATCAACGACACCGCTTCGTCGGCGGCGTTGGCTTCGTTCTCCATCACCAAGCTGACGTGATCGAGGAAGCCGGCGAGGCTGTCCCACTCCGACAGGCCGGTGGCAAACTCACGCAAGTTGTCGAGCCGCCCCGGCGCTTCCGGCGACTTGTCGTTCTTCCACATTTCCAGATAGCCCGCGTCTTCAAGCACCAGGGCGGTCAGTTCCGTCAGCGGCAGGGTCTCGCGCATGGTGCGCCAGCGGGCGAAGCTCGCCATCAGGTCGCGCAACGTGCTGCGCACCTGGGGGCGCAGCTCGTCCGTCTCGATCATGCGCAAGGTAGCTTCCATCAGCGGCACGTTTTGCGCGCGCGCCAGCACGTGCAGCTTCTGCACGGTGGATTCGCCGATGCCGCGCTTGGGCTTATTGACGATGCGCTCGAACGCGAGGTCGTCGTCGGGCTGGTTGATGAGGCGCAGGTACGCCAGCGCATCGCGGATCTCGAGACGCTCATAGAAGCGCGGGCCGCCGATCACCCGATAGGGCACGCCGGTCTGGATCAGGCGTTCTTCGAATTCCAGCATCTGGAAGCCGGCGCGCACCAGGATGGCGACGTTGTTGAGCTTCTGGCCGCGGCGTTGGAGGCCTTCGATCTCTTCGACCACCCAGCGCGCTTCTTCCGCGCCGTCCCACACGCCGCGCACTTCGATCTGCTCACCGTCTTCGATGCCGTCGCGGCCGGTGCGCAGGGTCTTGCCGAGGCGGTCCTCGTTGTGGGCGATCAGGTGCGAGGCGGCGGCGAGGATCGTGGGCGTGGAGCGGTAGTTGCTTTCGAGGCGGATCACCTTCGCGTTAGGAAAATCTTTCTCGAAGCGCAGGATGTTGCCGACTTCCGCGCCGCGCCAGGAGTAGATCGACTGGTCGTCGTCGCCGACGCAGCACAGGTTCTTCTGCTTCTGGCTGAGCAGGCGCAGCCACAGGTACTGCGCCACGTTGGTATCCTGGTACTCGTCCACCAGGATGTAGCGGAACTGATCCTGGTACTGGGCGAGTACCTCGGGCTGGGACTGAAAGATCGTGAGGCCGTGCAGCAGGAGATCGCCGAAGTCCGCGGCGTTGAGCTGCTTCAGGCGATCCTGGTAGGCGCTATAGAGCGCCAGCGCGCGGCCTGCGGCGAACTCGCTTTTCTCGCCGGCGGTGACTTTGTCCGGCGTGAGCCCGCGATCCTTCCAGCGCTGGATCACGCCCATCAGCCCTTGGGCCGGCCACTTCTTGGAATCGATGCTGTCGGCTTCCATCACCTGCTTGAGCAGGCGGAGTTGGTCGTCGGAATCCAAGATGGTGAAATTCGATTTCAGGCCGACGGCTTCCGCATGGCGGCGCAGGATGCGCACGCCGATGGCATGGAAGGTGCCGAGCCACAGGGCTTCCGCCACCGGGCCGACCAGGGCGCTGACCCGCTCGCGCATCTCGCGCGCGGCGCGGTTGGTGAAGGTGACGGACAGGACCTGCCACGGTTTCGCGAGGCCCTTCGCCAGGATGTTGGCGAGGCGCGCGGTGAGCACGCGGGTCTTGCCGGTGCCAGCGCCGGAGAGCACCAGCACGGGGCCCTCGGTGGTCTCCACCGCTTCGCGCTGCTCGGCGTTGAGGCTGGTGATCCAGGCGGGCGGCGGGCCCATGGAAACGGGCGCGGCAACAGCGCCGCGCGCGGGGGTGAACGGTGCGGGCGTGGGGTCTTCGTCGAGCGCGAAGGGATCCGACATCAGGACGAAGCGGCCGGGCGCAAGCCCAGCAGATGGCAAATGGCGTAGGTCAAATCGGCACGGTTCAAGGTGTAGAAATGGAAATCCTTCACGCCTTCACGTTCCAGCGTGCGCACCAGCTCCGCGATCTGTGTCGCCGCCAAAAGCTTCCGGGTATCCACGTCCTCGTCCAGCCCGGCAAAGAGATCGAACATGCGCTGCGGCACCTTGGTGCCCATCTTGATGCAGGACTTCAGCGTCGCGAGATTGGTGGCGACGATGATCCCCGGCACCAAGGGCACGCCGAGGCCCGCGGCCTTGTCGCGAAAGCGCAAGAACGCGTCCGGGTCGAAGAACGACTGGGTGATGGCGCGCGACGCGCCGGCAGCGACTTTCCGCTTCAGATTTTCGATGTCGTCTTCGGGACTGCGCGCTTCGGGATGTACTTCGGGATAGGCGGCGACGCTGATCTCGAAGTCGGCGACCTTTTTCAGGCCGGCAATCAATTCCGCGGCGTAGGCGTAGCCGCCCGGGTGCGGGGCGTATTTCGCCTGACCTTCCGGCGGATCGCCGCGCAGGGCGACGATGTGGCGGATGCCGGACTGCCAGTAGTGCTTGGCAACCTCGTCGATCTCGGCGCGGGTGGCGCCAACGCAGGTGAGGTGCGCGGCGGCCTGGATGCCCTTCTCGCGCTGAATGCGGGTGACGGTGTCGTGGGTGCGTTCCCGAGTGGACCCGCCGGCGCCATAGGTCACCGACATGAACGCGGGACGCAAGGGTGCCAGCCGCTCAATCGACGCCCACAGCTGTTCGTGCATCTTCTCCGTCCGCGGCGGGAAGAACTCAAAGGACACGGAGATCGGGGGCGAAAGGGAGGCAGCCACAGGAGGCACTTTCTCTTGAGCAATCCAAGGGGAGCGGAACAAACCACGATCATATGGCCTTTGTACAGGGTTGCCGCGGCCCGTCTGGCGCCCACGCGGGATTCCGTGTTAACCCTGGGTTCCTGACCTGCTTTCGCAATGTTTTCCGCCGCTTAGGTGGATCGACCGAGGCTCCCCCGTGACCGCTGTCCTCCCTCGCCTGCTGATCCTCGCCGCCGCAGTGATGCTGGCCGGTTGCGCCACCAGGCCGCCCGCAAGCGATCCGGCGGCGGTGCGGGCGTTCCAGCAGATCAACGACCCCTGGGAGCCGACCAACCGGGTGATGTTCAAGATCGACCAGGGCCTCGACGCGGCGCTGATCCGGCCGGTGGCCTGGACTTACACCAAAGTGGTGCCGCAGCCGGCCCGCAACGGCGTGACCAACGCCATCGCCAACCTGCGCTCGCCGATCACCTTCGTGAACGACGTGCTGCAAGGCGAAGCCACGCGCGCGCTGGAGACCTTCTGGCGCCTGATCATCAATTCCACCATCGGCCTCGGCGGTCTGTTCGACGTCGGTGCGCGCGTGGGCGTGCCCGGCCACACCGAAGACTTCGGCCAAACGCTGGCGGTATTGGGGGCGGGCGAAGGCCCGTTCCTGTATCTCCCGATCCTGGGGCCGTCCGGCGTGCGCGATGGCATTGGATTGGGCGTGGACAATTTCGGCTTGGATCCGGTCAGCTGGTATTCCTACAACTCTCACAACATCCAGTGGATCCAGTGGGCTTACCTGGGCGCCGAGTTGGTCGACGCCAAGTCCACAACCATGGCGACCACGGACGAGTTGAAGAAATCATCGATCGACTACTACGCCGCGCTGCGTTCGGCCTATCGTCAGTACCGGGCGAAGGAAATCCGCAACGGCGCGCCGCCGCCGGCCGGGTCGATGCCCAGCTTCGACGATGAAGACGGCGACCCCTTTGCCCCGGAAAAGCCGCAAGCGCCCCGTTAAGCTGGCGCCGTCCGTTTGAGGTGATCCGATGAACCGCCGCCGTTTCTGCCTGATCTCCGCCACCGCGCTCACGTGCCCCGCACTCGCCTTTGCGCAAGAGTGGAAGAGCGATCCGTCGGCTTTCGTCAGCCACTTCGCCCAGGTCGGCATCGTCGAGGTGCTTGAAGCGAAGATCAGCCAGAAGGAAAAGGCGGAGCGGTTCCGTACCCTGTTCAAGGGCCTGTTCGATATTCCCGCCATCGCGCGGTTCGTCGTCGGCCGCTTCTGGCGCACCACGCCGCCGGCGGAGCAGGAAAAGTTCCTCAAGGTGTTCGAGGACGTGATTGTCTACACCTGGAACCGGCGCTTCTCGGAATACAACGGCCAGACGCTGAAGGTGGAATCCACCGCGCCCGACGGGACCGACGGTTCGGTCGTGAACTCCCGCATCGTCGGCAAGGGATCGAACGATTCCTTCGCCGTGCAGTGGCGCTTACGGAATCGAGACGACGGCTTGCGCGTGGTCGACGTGATCATCGAAGGCGTGAGCATGGCGATCACCTATCGCCAGGAATACGCCACCATCATCTCGCAGCAGGGCGGGATGCCGGGACTGATCAGCGCCTTGGAAAGCCGGGCGCGCGACCTCGCGAAAGAGGTCGGCTAGACCGCCCGGTCGGAGTGCTTCCCTGACGATCTTGAGAGAGACGCCGCCATGGATGCCGCCCCCGAGACCCCTGACGCAGCCCCTAAGGACGAACCGCTCCGGTACGATATCCGGCTGCTGGGGCGCATCCTGGGCGACACGGTGCGCACGCACGAAGGCGAAGACACCTTCAACGCCGTCGAAGCCATCCGCCAATTGGCGGTGCGCTTCCACCGCGACGACGACAAGAGCGCCCAAGGCGAGCTTGAATCGCTGATCCACGATCTCGCGGGCGAGCACGCCACCAAGATCATCCGCGCCTTCAGCTATTTCTCGCACCTGGCCAATATCGCCGAGGACCAGCACCACATCCGCCGCAGCCGCGCCCATGCCATTGCCGGGGCAGCGCCGCGCGAAGGGTCCATGCCCTATGTGCTGGAGCGCGGCAAACAAGCGGGCCTGACCCGTGACACTTTGGCGGCGTTCTTCGCCCACGCCCTGTGTGTGCCCGTGCTGACGGCGCATCCGACCGAGATCCGCCGGCGCAGTTCCATCGACCGGGAGATCGAGATCGCGCATCTGCTCGACGCGCGGGATCGCATTCCGTTTACGCCGGAGGAACTGAAGGCCAATCGCGATGCGCTCCAACGCGCCGTGGTCACCCTGTGGCAGACCAGCATCCTGCGCGACACCCGCCTGCGGGTGATCGACGAGGTCACCAACGGGCTGGCGTATTTCGATCAGACGTTCCTGCGGGAATTGCCGCGGTTCTACGCCGACCTGGAAGACCAACTCGGCGCGATCGATGCGGCGTGGACCGGCTTGGCGGTGCCGTCGTTCCTGCGCATCGGCAGTTGGATCGGCGGCGACCGGGACGGCAACCCGTTCGTGACGGCCGACGTTTTGCGCGACACGCTGCGCACGCAAAGCACGCGGGCGCTGCAATTCTATCTCGGCGAGTTGCATCGGCTCGGCGGCGAGCTTTCCCTCGACGGCCGCATCGTGCCGATGTCGGACGACTTGCGCGCCCTGGTCGCGGCTTCGCCGGACACCTCGCCGCAGCGCAAGGACGAACCGTACCGCCGCGCCATCAGCGGCATGTATGCACGCCTGGCGGCGACCGCGTGGAAGCTGGACCAGAGCGAATCGCCGCTGCAGGCGGTGGCGGAAGCCTCCCCCTATCTCAATGCCGGCGAACTGCTGCGCGACCTCGATGTGATCTGTGCGTCGCTGGCCGACAACGGCTCGCCGGAATTGGCGCGGGGCCGCGTGCGGCACCTGCGCCGCGCGGTGGATCTGTTCGGGTTCTACCTCGCCGAGATCGACATGCGGCAGAATGCCGATATCCACGAACGCGTCATGGGCGAACTGCTCAAGGCCGCCGGGGTGTCGGCCAACTTCGCGGCGATGGAGGAGAACACCCGCATCGACGTGCTCGCGCGCGAACTGGAAAGCGCACGCCCCCTCGCCTCGTCCCATCTGGCCTATGGCGACGAGACCAAGGGCGAACTGGCGATCCACCGCGTCGCCGCGAGAGGGCGCGCGCGATACGGCGCGGCGGCGGTGCCACACTACGTCATCTCCAAGTGTGCCCGCGCGTCCGACATCCTCGCCGTCGCCGTGTTCATGAAGGAGGTCGGGCTGTGCCGGCCGAGCGAACAGGCGCTCGACATCGACGTGGTGCCGCTGTTCGAGACCATCGACGATTTGCGGCGTTGCCCGGCGATCATGGATCGGCTGTTCAGCCTGCCAGTGTACCGCGCGTTCCTGAAGTCCCGCGGCAACGTGCAGGAAGTGATGCTGGGCTATTCCGACAGCAACAAGGACGGCGGCTACACGACATCCACCTGGGAACTCTACAAGGCCGAAGTCGCGCTGATCGCGGTGTTCCGCAAACACGGGGTGCGGATGCGGCTGTTCCACGGCCGCGGCGGCTCCGTCGGTCGCGGCGGCGGCCCGAGCTATCAAGCGATCCTCGCGCAGCCTGAAGGCGCGGTGACCGGCGCGATCCGCATCACCGAACAGGGCGAAGTGATCGCGGCGAAATACTCCAACCCGGAAGTCGGCCGGCGCAATCTCGAGACGCTGGCCGCCGCCACGCTGGAAGCGACCTTGCTGCCGCATCCCGACGGCGCGGTGAAGCCCGCGTTCCTGGCGGTGATGGACGAACTCTCCGACACCGCATTCACGGCGTATCGCGGATTGGTCTACGAGACAGACGGATTCGAGACGTTCTTCCGCGAGTCCACGGTTATCGGCGAGATCGGCAGCCTCAACATCGGCAGCCGTCCATCGTCACGCACCAAGTCGAGCAAGATCGAGGACCTGCGCGCGATCCCGTGGGTGTTCAGCTGGTCGCAGTGCCGGTTGATGCTGCCGGGGTGGTACGGCTTCGGCGCGGGCGTTGAGGCCTATCTCAAGGCTCATCCGGACGGCCTGCAGACGCTGCAAGCGATGTACGCGGAGTGGCCGTTCTTCACCACGATGCTGTCCAACATGGACATGGTGCTCGCCAAGAGCGACATCGGCATCGCTGCGCGCTATGCCGCACTCGTGTCAGATGCGGCCTTGCGCAAGGCCATCTTCATGCGCGTGCGGAACGAGTGGAAAGCGTGTGTTGAGGCGGTGTTGAAAATCAGCGAGCAGAAGACGCTGCTCGAACGCAATCCGCTGCTCGCCCGCTCGATGCGCAACCGCTTCCCCTATGTCGATCCGTTGAACCACATCCAGGTGGAGCTGCTGCGCCGTCACCGCGCCGGGGACACCGACGCGCGGGTGGTGGAAGGTATTCACCTGTCGATCAACGGCATCGCGGCGGGGCTGCGCAATAGCGGCTAGTGATCGCTGCCCGGCTTGGCGGGAGCTTTGAGGGCCGCGCTGAATTTGCGGCGGACGATATCGACGATCAGCGGGAATGGCGTGAAGGCGAACATGATGATGCCGACCTTCATGCTGCCGTTGGGCCGCAGGACGCACAGGGACGCCGCAACGATGACCCACCATGTCGTGATCAAAAACGGATTGCGGCGCTTCATCGTCACCCCGACCTTCCGAAAACGCGGACAGAGTGTACCGTAAATGTCCCGGTATTCCTAACGACCCGAAACGGTCCCTTAGCTCGCGCTCAGCGGTCGCTGCGTATCTGCCACGGTCAGGCCGGACAAACGTAAGGGCATTTTGCGCAGACGCTGGCCGGAGGCGGCGAAGATCGCGTTGGCGACCGCCGGGGCAACCGCCGGCACGCCCGCTTCGCCGACGCCGGTCGGGTTCTCGCCGCCGGTGAGCAGTTCGACCTCGATGTCCGGCGCATTGCGCAAGGTGACCATGCCGAAATCGGTGAAGTTCGATTGGACGATACCGCCCTTGTCGAGGGTGATCTCGCCGAACAGCGCCGCCGACAGACCGAAGTTGATGCCGCCTTCGACCTGCGCGATGGACGCGCCCGGGTCCATGACGAGGCCGCAATCAAGCGCGCACCACACTTTGTGCACCTGCAGCTCGTTGTTCTTCACCGACACTTCCGCGACCTGCGCGTAGGTCGACCGGAAGCCTTCGCCGAACGCAATACCAAGGCCATGGCCTTGGGGCAGCTTGCGACCCCAGCCGGCCATTTTCGCGACCGTCTCCAGCACCTTCAGTTCGTGCGGCTTGTCTTTGAGGAGTTCACGGCGGAACTCGTAGGGATCGCGGCCGGCGAGATGGGCCAGCTCGTCGATGGCGCCTTCGGCCATGAACAGGTTCTGCGACAGACCGACGCTGCGCCAGAAACCGACCGGGACGTAGTAGCCCGGATCGACCCATTCCACGAGCGTATTGGGGATCGCGTACTTGGTCGCGAAACCTTCGACCGCGGTGCCGTCGAAAATCGGCTTTGGGGCCATGCGCTTGTAGTTGACGATCGACTGCGTGACGGCGCGGGCCTGGAATGAAGTCGCCTTGCCCTGCGCATCGACGGCGCCACGCAGGCGCACGATCGAGGCCGGACGGTAGTAGTCGTTCTGAATGTCCTGCTCGCGCGTCCACTGGAGACACACCGGGCGGCCGCCGGCGGCCATGGCGAGTTGGATCACTTGCGTCGGGTAATCCATCTCCCACTTGCGGCCGAAGCCGCCGCCGAGGAACGTGGTCTGCACCGTGACCTTTTCGCGGGGGATGCCCGTGAGGTCGCTGGCGGTTTTGCGCAACACGTCGGGCTGCTGGGTCGGCGCCCACACCATGCACGCGCCGTCCTTTACCTGGGCGGTGATGACCATCGGCTCCATGCACGCGTGCGCCATGTAGGGCGCTTCGTAGGTGACATCCATGGTCTTGACGCCGGACGCGCTCATCGCGGCCGCAACGTCGCCGTCCTTACCACCCTTCGGCGGCGTCTGCGCCTTGCTGTCGTCCTTCAACAGCTCGCGCATGGACTGCGAAATCTTCGCGGAGCTCAATGTCGGGTCGCCGCCCGTCCACATCACATGCAGGGCATCGGCGGCGCGACGGGCCTGCCAATAGGTTTCAGCCAGCACGCCGACGGCGCTGAGATTCTTGTCCGGATCTGTCAGCGGCACCACTTTGATGACGCCGGACATCCCCTGGACCGATGCTGGGTCGAATAGTGCAAGAGTTGCGCCGACGCGCGGCGCCATGACGACCGCGGCGCCGATCAGGCCCGGCACCTTAATGTCCGCGCCGAATTGCGCGGAGCCATCGACCTTCGGCGGCGTGTCCTTGCGCAGCACCGTGTGGCCAATCAACTTGAAGTCCGCCTTGTCCTTGAGCTTGGGCTCCTGGGGGACCGGCAGCTTGGCGGCGGCGGTGGCGACCTGACCGTAGGTCAGCACGCGCTCGGAGAGGTCATGGATGATGCGCCCCTGGACCGTGCGGCATTGCTCGACCGGGACCTTCCACTGCGCGGCAGCGGCGGCAACCAGCATCTCGCGGGCGGCGGCGCCGGCTTTGCGCATGATCGGGAAGTAACCCAGCGTCGACGTCGAGCCGCCGATGGTCTGACGACCGCCGACACCCAGCGCCTTGGCATCGCCGTAGGGCAGTTTGCATTCGACCTGGTCGAAATCGACTTCAAGTTCCTCGGCGAGGATCTTCGGCAGGTTGGTGAAGATGCCCTGACCGAGTTCCGCACCGCCGGAATAGATGGCGATCTTGCCGTCGGGCGCGATCTGCAGGAAGCCGGAGAACGGGGAGGCCAATGGCGGCACCGGCGGGCGGGCGGGCGCGGCCGCTGGCGCGGCCTCTGCGGCATGGCCGACGTGGGACGCGCTGAAGGACAGCACCAGACCTGCGCCTGCACCCTTCAGGAGCGCGCGGCGGCTGGGCACGGAGTTGGAGAGGCCGACAGTCTGTTCAGACATGGTTTTTCCCATTCTTGCAGTCCGGCCCTGAACCCACCCGCGAGCCGAGCCACAGCGTACCACGATCTTCGCCCCCGGTTGGATGGGGGGTGCGGCCCGCCCAATATATGGCCACCGGGCGGCCAGCCTTCAACAATATCGCCCTTCGCTGGGCTTACATACCGGCCTTAGCGCGAAATCGGCCGGTACTTGATGCGATGGGGCTCGACGGAATCCGCACCCAGGCGACGCTTCTTGTCTTCCTCGTACGACGCGAAGTTGCCCTCGAACCACTCCACATGGCTATCGCCCTCAAAGGCCAGGATGTGGGTGGCGATGCGGTCGAGGAACCAGCGATCGTGCGAGATCACCACCGCACAGCCGGCGAATTCCAAGAGCGCCTCTTCCAGGGCGCGCAGCGTATCCACGTCGAGATCGTTCGTCGGTTCGTCGAGCAGGATCACGTTGGCGCCGGTCTTGAGCATCTTGGCGAGGTGAACGCGATTGCGCTCACCGCCGGAGAGCTGGCCGACTTTCTTCTGCTGGTCCGAGCCCTTGAAGTTGAAGCGGCCGACGTAGGCGCGGCTGGGCACGGGGAATTTGCCAAGCATGATTTCGTCATGCCCGTTGGAGATTTCCTGCCACACGGAATTGGTCGGTTCGAGGCTGTCGCGCGACTGGTCGACGTAGCCGAGGTGAACGGTCTCGCCGATCTTGATGGAGCCTGAATCCGGCTTGTCCTGGCCGGTGATCATGCGGAACAGCGTCGTCTTGCCGGCGCCGTTCGGGCCGATCACGCCGACGATGCCGCCGGGCGGCAGGCTGAATTCCAAATTCTCGATGAGGAGACGATCGCCGTAGCCCTTGGTGAGGCCCTTGGCCTCGATGACCGTGCCGCCGAGACGGCTGGAGACCGGAATGACGATCTGGACCTGATCCGGCGCGCGCTTGTCGGCCTCGGCCACCAGCGCCTCGAACGCCTGGATACGCGCCTTGCTCTTGGTCTGGCGTGCCTTGGCGCCCTGGCGGATCCATTCCAATTCGCGCTCGATGGTCTTGTCGCGGGCTTCTTCCTCGCGCTCTTCCTGGGCCAGACGCTTACGCTTCTGTTCCAGCCAGGAGGAGTAGTTGCCCTCGTACGGGATGGCGCGGCCGTGGGCGAGTTCAAGAATCCAGCCGGTGACGTTGTCGAGGAAGTAGCGGTCGTGGGTCACGGCCACGACGCAGCCCGGATAGTTCTCCAGGAAGTGCTCGAGCCAGGCGACGGATTCCGCGTCCAAGTGGTTGGTCGGTTCGTCGAGCAGCAGCATGTCCGGCTTCGACAGCAACAGACGGCACAGCGCCACCCGGCGGCGTTCACCGCCCGAGAGTTTGGTGACGTCCGCATCCGACGGCGGGCACCGCAGGGCATCCATGGCGATTTCGCACTGACGCTGCAGGTCCCAGGCGTCGGCGGCGTCGATCTTCTCCTGCAATTCGGCCTGTTCGGCGATGGCGGCATTCATCTCGTCGTCCGACAGTTCCTCGGCGAACTTCGCCGAGACGACCTCGAAGCGATCGAGCAGCGCCTTGGTCTCGGCGACACCGTCCATGACGTTGCCGAGCACATCCTTCTTGGGGTCGAGTTCCGGTTCCTGGGCGAGATAACCGACCTTGGCGCCTTCGGCGGCCCAGGCTTCGCCGTTATAGGTCTTGTCGAGCCCCGCCATGATCTTGAGCAAGGTGGACTTACCCGAACCGTTGGCACCGAGAACACCGATCTTGGCGCCCGGCAGGAACGACAGGAACACGTCCTTCACGACCTCGCGGCCGCCCGGATAGGCCTTGGACAGGCCCTTCATCACGTAAATGTACTGGTAGCTGGCCATCGGGACGTCCTGAGGGTGGGAGGAGACCGGCCCGGTTTCTACCCGAGGCGGAGCGCGTCCACAATGCCGCGGCGAGGGCAAAACCCCTTGAATTCCGTGCCTTGCCGCCCTCACGGCGGGGTGTCTGGGCAGGCGCCCGGTCTGCGGCGTACGATTGTTCCGGATTCGGGAGCCAGACGTGATCAATCCACGCGAGTACGTTGCCACAACTCAAGCCGGTCAAACGGTCGAACAGCGCATCGCGCTGGCCCGCAGGGCCCTGGACGCCCCGGCCGGCACCAGCGCGAACGACGCCTACGGCATCGCCCAGAAGCTGATCATCCAGACGATCCTGGAGGATGCGGAGGTGCGCGTTCGCCAGGCCCTTGCCGAAACCCTGGCCAACCGGACCGACGCGCCGCGCGACGTGATCCTGGCGCTGGCGAACGACGTCGATCTGGTCGCCGTGCCGGTTTTGTCGGCGAGCGAGGTGCTGACGCCGGAAGAGTTGGTCGCGATCATCGACAAGTCCGACAGCCTGCAAAAATTTGCCGCGATCGCCAGCCGCGACGAAGTGCCGAGCGCAGTGTCGCTCGGGCTGATCGAAAAAGCCGATGCGGATACCGCGGGCATCCTCCTGAACAATCCCGGCGCCGACATTCCGGAAGCGGGCCTGCACCGCATCATCGATCTGCACGGCAGCGAAGAGGCGATCAAAGCCGCGCTGGTGAACCGCGACGTGCTGCCCGCCACGGTGATCGAGCGCATGGTCTCGCTGGTGTCATCGAACTTGATGGGGCGGCTGATCAGCCGGCATCGCCTGCCGATCGCGACCGCCGCCCGCGTAGCGCTCGAAACCCGCGAGCGCGCCACCGTCGGGTTGGCGACGGGGTTGGATCCGGAGTCCCTGGAAGCGCTGGCGGAGCAGCTGTTCGAGAACGCGCGCATTACCCCTTCCCTGCTGATGCGCAGCCTCTGCATGGGCAATCTCGACCTGGTGATTGCCGGCCTCTCGGTGCGGTGCCGCGTGAGTGCCGATTACGCCCGCAGGCGCGTATTGAGCGAAGCGGCTGGAGAACTCAACGAACTGTGGCGTCGCGCGGAGTTGCCGCTGATCTATCTGCCGGTTGTCAGCGCCGCGGTCGGCGTGCTGCGGGAGACGCAAGCCGAAAGCGCCGGGCTGAGCGTCGACCGCTACCGAGGCTTGATCGTGGATCGGATGCTCGCGCGCTGCGAAATGCTGGGCGTGAAGCTGGCAAAAGCCGACCTCGAGTACATGATCGCCCAGTCCCAGGACACGGGCGCCGAGCTCATGGACCTGCTGGCATCGGCGACGCCGCAGCGGACCGTCAACGTCTAACGCCCACATCGTGCGACGGGTCCACCCACGCCTTGGCATGCCTCCGCGCCCTTGATAGAGAAGCCACGCTTAATAAGTGGCGCGCGATCCGACGGAAAACCGGTACCCACTTTTCCTGATCGCGCGGAGGGGTGAACCGCCATGACTGCCGCGACCAAGACGATATCCGACTTCGCCAACGGCCCGTTGACGGGCCTGCGCGTGATCGAGATGGGCCAACTGATCGCCGGGCCGTTCTGCGCCCAGTTGATGGGCGACTTCGGCGCCGAGGTCATCAAGGTCGAGGACCCGGACAAGGGCGACCCGATGCGCGACTGGGGCCAGGTCAAGAAGGACGGACAGAGCCTGTGGTGGCCGGTGATCGCGCGGAACAAGAAATCCGTGACGCTGAACTTGCGCGACCCGCAGGGCCAGCAGATGGCGCGGGACCTGATCGCGCAGTCCGACGTGCTGGTCGAGAACTTCCGTCCCGGTACCATGGAGAAATGGGGCCTGGGCTATGACGCGCTGAGTGCGATCAATCCGGGCCTCGTCATGATCCGCATGTCCGGCTACGGACAGACCGGGCCTTACGCGACGCGCGCCGGCTACGGCGGCATCGGCGAGGCGATGGGCGGCATGCGCTATGTCGTCGGCGACCCGGACCGGCCGCCGCCGCGGGTGGGCATCAGCATCGGCGACTCCCTCGCCGCCACCTACGGCTGCCTCGGCGGCATCATGGCGCTGCTGGTGAAGGAGAAGACCGGCAAGGGCCAGGTGGTGGATTCCGCGCTGTATGAAGCGGTGCTGGCGATGATGGAATCCCTCGTCTCGGAGTACGATCAGACCGGCTACGTGCGCGAGCGCAACGGGCCGATCCTGCCGGGGCTGGCGCCGTCGAGCATCTACCCGACCAAGGACGGCCAGCTGGTGCTGATCGCCGCGAACCAGGACACGGTGTTCAAGCGCCTGGCGGCCGCCATGGGCAAGCCCGAGATGGCGGACGATCCGGCATACGCCACCCACAATGCGCGCGCCAAGGTCCAGCATGCGCTGGACGAGATTGTGGGCGCGTGGTCGCAGCTGCACGACGCCGACCCGCTTCTGGCGCTTTTGGAAAAGTACGGCGTGCCGTCGGGCAAGACCTATCGCGCACCGGAGATGCTGGCGGACGCGCACTTCAAGGCACGCGAGAGCATCACCCGCATCGCCCATCCCCTGTTCGGCAACATCGCCATGCAGAACGTGACGCCGCGCCTGTCGGCGACGCCCGGCAAGATCAACGCCTGCGGACCGCTGCTGGGCGAGCACAACGCGGAGGTCTACGGCCGGCTGCTGGGCCTCGACGCGGCGAAACTCGCCGAACTCAAGAGCGCGAAGCTGATCTAAGGCACGGGTTCCCTCAGCCTAACACAACGTCAGATTGTACATCCCGGTCTGCCGTGATAAATTGACGGCAGCGATTCATTGCTCAATGCCGGGGGCCATTGCCGTGAAGATCGTCAAATCCATTCTCGCTACCGCTGCGCTCATGTTCCTAATGGGCCAAGGCTGCGCCACAGGCGGGCTTAGTATCGGGCCTGGCATGGGCGGCGCACCGATGGCCGGCGGCGGCGCACAATGTCCGTCGGGCAGCTACCCGACGGTCGACACGATGGGAAATAGAGTGTGCCGGTCTTCCATGACGGGACAGGATGTGACCACCGCGCGGGGCGCCTCGGGCTGTCCGAACGGCGCGTATCCAACGATAGATTCGATGGGAAATAAGGTCTGCCGGAACGACATGACGGGTCAGACCTTCTACGACACCTCGCGCGGCTGCCCGAGAGGGATGCACCCGGGTATGGAGTACGGTAAACGGGTCTGCCAGCCGAACTGATCGACCGCGACGGCCGCTATAGTCGCATGCAACCGCGCAGCTTCAACTAAAGCTGCCACGCACGCCGCGACATTTTACCCCGACATATCTCGTACCGACGCGTGCGCCTGGACGATGCGTTGCTCGATCTCCATCTCAATGGCGAGCAGACGTATCCGCTCGCGGATGCGCTGCTCGCGCGGAGCGTCCCGTTCATGTTCATCACTGGATACGTTCGGGCTTCGCTCGAGCGCCGCTACAGCCGCGTGCCGATCCTGCAAATGCCAATCGAAGCCGATGCGCTCGACAAAGTGCTCGTGACCGATTTCGCCGCGGCCAGGTTGGCTCAGAGGCGCGGCAGCACGACGCTTCCATACTTGTTCGAGCCGCACGGAGCGTGATCGCGCTTTCATGACGGCCGCTTCAATCGATTTTGGCGCCGCCGGTTTCATGAGATAGCCGTTCACGTCGAGTTGCCCGGCGGATTCGACGACGGTGGGCTGGCCGGACCCGGTGACCAGGATGAAGCAGGTGTCGGGACGGACAACCTTTAGTTTTCAGGTGCGCGCGGCCTGCAAGCGCTGGAGGCCATTGCCGCTGCTCATGCCGAAGTCGCACAGGATCAGACAAATGCGCCGAATATGTTGTCCAACAATAACAACTGTGTAGCGGGGGTTTGCGGCACCCGCACTTACTCGCGCTGCGATTGACGACGGGCGCCGTCAGACCATGAAGCTGCGGTCGCCGATGTCGTTGATTTGCACCGCCCCGTCCTTGGTGATCAGGGTGAGGTCCTCAAGGTGCGCCGAACCGCCGATGCCGCTCGCCTTGATCGGCATGTCGATGCTCAACACCATGTTCTCCTCGAGCACGATGTTGTCCTTGGTCCAGAAGGTCGAGGACCCGCCAGGACCCGGCTCGTCGGTATGTGACAGCCCGATGCTGTGGGGCGTGAACGGCACGTCGAAGTCGTAACCGGCCTTCTTCAGGGCCTCTGTACCCATGCGCTTGATATCGGCGTAAGTGACGCCCGGCTTGAGCCTGTCGCGCACCGCGTCCCAGCCGAAGGCGATGCAGTCCGCCGCGCGCTTCATGGTCTTGCTGGGCTCGCCCACGAACACCGTGCGGCCGTAGTCGCCGAAATAGTGGAACCCAAGGCTGACGCAATCGATCATGAAGGCGCTGCCGTTCTTGAATTCCCGGTTGTCGGTCTCGGGGATAATGCCGTCGAGCTGCATGAACATAGCGTCGGTGCCGCGCTTTGTGCATTCCGTCCAGAAGGCCGCGCGCAGTTCGCGATGCGTCGCCCCGGCACGCGCCGTCTTGGCCGCGGCAAGGGCGGCTTCAGCGTTGGCGCGGATCGCGAGCTTCATCAGTTCGAGTTCCCGCGGTGACTTGACCATGCGGATGCGGCGGATCGTGCGGTCCGCATAAACCATGGTGGCAGGCAACCCTGCCATGTCGTACGAGCCCGCGACGATGGCGTGGTCATAGCCGATGCGTCCTTTGTCGAGGCCCATCTCCTTCGCGGCCTTCGCGAGCGCACGCTCGGCGCTAGCCTCGAGCGGGCGCTTGTCCATGCTGGCCTTCAGCTTGAGGCGGCGGTGCTGTTCGAGATCGCCCAGAGGCGCCTGCTTGAGGTCCTCAAAAATCATCGCGCCCACAGCCTTGGCTTCCGGCGCGCGCGTCGCGCCGATCAAATCGGCCACGCGGCCGTCCCAGCCTGTGAACAGGAACGTCTGCAACGGCGCTTCCGTCGGCGCGTCGGAGAAGCTGTAGTAGTAAAGGAACTGACCCATCACCAGGCCCGGCGCCTGCTTCGGATCGCGCGACAACAGCACGATCGAGTTGGGCGCGTCGTGGCGGATCGAAACGTGATCCCAGTATCCCGTCAGGTGATAGACGTTGGTGGGCAGCGCCATCACCAGACCGTCGAGCTTTTCCTCTTCCATCACGCGATAGGCCCGCGCAAGGTTCATCAACGTACCGCCGCGCAGGATGTCCGCGCCGCTCGCCAGGATGTTGTTCACGCCAGTGTTCACGGGTCGCTCCGCTGCTGAGCTGGGGGTCACCGCCAAACCGGAACCGGCAACCAAGGCGGCGGATAGGGCGTCTCGGCGGCTGACCATGGCAGACCTCTTTTTTGCGGCTTTCGGCGTGACTCTAGAATGTGCGCGCGACCCCCGCAAAGGCCGGCGCGTCGCCGTTCGGATGGCGTACAACTTATCGGCGCATGCCGACTTAGGAAACAGCTGGCGCTGTAAAAAAGACTTTTACGGGTATCGCAGAACTTTACGCTTAGTGGGCTCCTCTGCGCCGGGCGCACCGCTAAGTGACTGGAATCGCGCCGGGACCGAACGCGGCATCGTTCTTGCTCTCTCATTGGCTGGGGGAACTTCCCCGTTTTGCCGGAGAGACTGATGATGCGTACTTTTAAGAGCGCCGCGCTGGTCGCGATTGCCACCACCGCCGTTGACTTCGCGACGAGCGCGCAGGCGACCACCTTCGACACGACTTTGATCGACCCGCCGGGCGTCTATTTCGGCACCGGCAACGTCAACACCGGCACGACCTCCGAGCCGGGCAAGACCGGCACCGATTGGGGCTTCGTGTTTTCGATCAACACCAACGCGAACGGCTTGGGTAGCCTGATGCTGGCAGACATCTCCGCCAGAATCTGCATCCAGGACGTGAGCCAAGGGTTGAGCAGCTGCTTCAATCCGCTGGCGATCCCCGACAACGCGCATGCGTCCGGCTCGCCGACGACGACCGCGTAGAATGCCGCGGCGCTGCAATTCAGCACCTTGGGGACGCGCTTCTTCCTGCCGAACTTCGACATCAACGCCAACGACACTTGCATCTTCACTTTCAGCGCATCGAGCGTTACGACCAAACTCAGCAGCGTGCAGATGACGGATGTTGCGGGCACGGGTGCCGGCACCGGTGCGCCGGAGCCGGTGTCGCTCGGCTTGCTGGGCATGAGCCTCGCGGGTCTGGGCGCAATCCGCCGCAAGCGGGAGCCTGCCGCCTAATTCAAGCGGTTCGACATATTGAGACAGGGCCGGCGGGCAACCGCCCGCCCTTGCTTTTGCGTGCCTTGCCAGGGGGCTGAAAAACCGCCAAATAACCCGCCATGAGCGATGCGCGTCTTCAGCAAGCCACGGCGTTTCATCAGCAAAACCAGCTGGACGAGGCCGAGCGGCTTTACCGCGAGGTCATCGCGGTCGCGCCGGATCACGCCGAGACCTTGTACCTTCTCGGGACTGTTCTGACCCAGCGCGGGGCAACCGAAAAGGCCATGGAGTTGTTCGATCGCGCCCTGGCGGCCAATCCCGGACATGTTGTTGCCCGGATCAGCCGCGGCAACGCGTTGCTCACCAAGGATCGTGCCACCGAGGCATTGGCGGATTTTGACGAAGCCCTGTCGCTGATGACGCCTTTCCTCGCGGCTTTGAACAGCCGCGGCGGCGCGTTGCGGCGGCTTGGCCGGTTGGAGGAAGCGGTCTCGAGCTTCGACCTCGCGCTCTCGATCCAACCCAACAGCGCCATGGTCCAGTCCAACCGCAGCGTCGTGCTGCGAGAGTTGGGACGGCTGGAAGAGTCTCTCGCCGCGGTCGATGAGGCGATCCGCCTTCAGCCCCAGAGCGCAGCATTCATATACAATCGCAGCGACACGCTGCGGGAACTTGAGCGGTTTGCGGAGGCGTTAGAGGGCTACGATCGCGCGCTGGCCTTGCAGCCCAACTTCCCGGACGCGCAGATCGGCCGCGGGCTTGCATTGATGAGCCTTCACAAACTCGACGAAGCCCAGGCGAGCTTTCAAGCCGCGCTTGCGTTGCAGCCGGATGACGCGAAGGCGCGTTTCGACTCTGGATTGTGCAGCCTGCTGGCCGGCGACCTCGCCAAAGGCTTTGCCGGCTATGAGGCCCGATGGCGCAATGCGCCTAACAGCGCGTGGAAACGCGACTTCGCGCAGCCGCTGTGGCTCGGAAAGGAGGACATTGCCGGTCAGACGATCCTGCTGCACGGCGAGCAAGGCCTCGGCGATTCCATCCAGTTCTGCCGCTATGCGACCCTGGCGGCCGCCCGCGGCGCGAGGGTCATCCTGGAAGTGCACGCTCCCCTCAAACGCCTGATGAGCAGCCTCGCCGGACCGGCGGAGGTAGTCGCGTTCGGCGATGCGCTGCCGGCGTTCGATCTGCACTGCCCACTCATGAGCCTGCCGCTGGCCTTCGGCACCACATCGGCGCAGATCCCCGCAGCCATTCCGTATCTCGCTGCAGAGTCACAGGTGGTCAAGCGGTGGCAGGAGCGCCTCGGGCCGCAACGCAAGCGGCGTGTCGGCTTGGTGTGGAGCGGCGGTCGCCTGCTCAAGAACGACAGCAATCGGTCGCTTTCTCTCCCGCGGCTGGCGCCGATCCTGAAGCAGAATCTGGAATTCGTGAGTCTGCAGAAGGAGTTGCGGTCGGGCGACGCAGAATGGCTGGCCGCCGCCGGGCGGATTGCGCACTTCGGCGCGGACCAGCACGATTTCGCCGAAACGGCGGCGCTGGTCAGCCTGATGGACGTGGTCGTTTCCGTCGACACGTCGGTGGCACACTTGGCCGGCGCCATGGGCAAAACAGTGTATGTTCTATTGCCCGAGGTGGGCGTGGATTGGCGCTGGATGCTTGAGCGCGAGGACACACCCTGGTATCCGACAGCACGGCTTTTCCGCCAGCCGTCGGCGGGGGATTGGGACAGCGTGGTCGCGCGAGTGGGCGCGGCTCTCGCAGCAGGCTAAATTCCGCAACTACGGGTCGGGGAAGAGAGAGGGTTCGTGGACGGTCAGCCAAACCCGAAACGCAAGCGAATCAACCTCGCATTGCAGGGCGGCGGCGCGCATGGGGCTTTCACCTGGGGCGTGCTCGAGCGTTTGATGAGCGATCGCCGAATCTTCATCGACGGCATCAGCGGCACGAGCGCGGGCGCCATCAACGGCATCGTGTTTGCGGACGGATTCATCCGCGGCGGACGCCAAGGTGCGATCGACGCGGTCGGCCAGCTATGGCGGGCTGTCAGCGACCGTGGCTTTAGTTCGCCACTGCATTCCATGACCCGCTGGTTCAGCCACGAGGGCAAGCATACGTGGAACGTCGATCACACACCGATGTTCATGATGATGGATGTGATGAGCCGCGCGTTCACGCCGCAGCAGCTCAACCCGCTTGACCTCAATCCCCTGCGCGAGATCCTGACCGAGCTCGTGGACTTCGAAGGCTTGCGCAAGCGGCCGGACATCAAGCTGTTCGTCGCAGCCACAAACGTGCGTACGTGCAAGCTGAAGATCTTCCGCACGCCGGAAATGTATGTGGAGTCCCTGCTCGCGTCCGCGTGCCTGCCGTTGATGTTCCGTCCGGTCGAGTTCGAGGGCGAGTCCTATTGGGACGGCGGCTATCTCGCCAACCCGCCGATCCTGCCGCTGATCCACGAATGCGTCAGCAAAGATGTGGTGATCGTGCAGATCAATCCGATGAACCGGAAGGACATCCCGCAAACCTCGCGCGAGATCCTGAACCGGATCAACGAGGTCAGTTTCAATTCGACGCTCGCCCGGGAGATGAGCGGTATCGCCACCATCTCGAAGCTGATCGATGAAGGTAAGCTGAAGGATACGCCGTTCCATCACGTCAACTTCCACATGATCGTGGCGGAAGCGGAGATGAGCCATCTGGGCGCGTCGTCCAAGTTCAACGCGGACTGGCATTTCCTGCAGCACCTGCGCGATCTCGGCTTCGCCACCACGGACAAGTGGCTGGAGGCGAACTACGATCAGCTCGAAGTGCAATCCACCTTGGATATGGAAAAGGCCTACATCTAGGCCGGCCGTGGATCAGGTAAGCCCGCGCCGGATCATGTCCAGCCCCAGCACGATCAGCAGGCCCAGGATCAGCTTGCGGTAACGCGCCTCGTCGATGCGGTGGCGAAGTTTTCGCGCAATCACCATCATTCCACCGACCACGGCCGCCCCGAGGGCCGAGGCGATCAGGACCGGTCCGGTCAAGACGCCGTGCAGCGCCAGGGTGCTGTAAAGGGTGACCGACCCTAGGAAGTACATCAGCGAGATCGCCGCGACGAACTCCTCTTTCGGGAGGCGCAACGCGACCAAATAAACGATCAGCGGCGGCCCGTAGACGCCCGAAATACCGGACATCACGCCCGAGGCGAGGCCGACCAGGGGCGCGAGCCATTTTTCCTGATGCGGGTGCACCACCAGGTGCGAGGGGAACAGCTGCACCAGGGCGAAGATCACCGAGACGACGCCCAGTACCAGAAGCCCCGTGTCCTGCGACGCCGTGACCAGCCATTGCACCGCGATCGGTGTCGTCACGGTGAGCACGAGCAACAGCGGCCAGAAGCGGCGCAGGTTGGGCATCAAGCGCTTGCCGGCAATCGCCTGCTGCAAGTTCGATGTGAACGTTGGGACCGCAAACAGCGCGATCGCCGTCTGGAACGGGATCGCCGCGACCATTACCGGCACGCCGATCAGCGGCAAGCCAAGGCCGAATACGCCTTTAGTCAAACCGCCCAGGACAAATCCGAGCGCGACAACGGCGATAGTGAACGGATCGAACGACAGAAGAACCCCCGCGCAGGCACGTCAGGTCACTTGTTTAGCAGGGAAAACGCGCGGGAACACCCGCTCAAAGGATAACGAAGCCTGTCCAGCGTCCAAGCACAATGACCGCGAGCCACACGCAGAGAGACAGCGCACCGGCGAGCTTTGCCGCAAAAGGCGGAGGCGTGCACCGATCCCACGCATCGACGCTGCGGAAGGTGAACCGTTGAAACACCGCCATGTTGAGGCCTGCCAGGGCCAGGCCGACAAACTTGAACTGGAACGGCACTGCGGCGGCATAGACCGCCGCGCGCGAGATGAACATCAGTCCGCCCGTCAGCGCGGCGAGACCGAAGAATGCCCAGGTGTAGGGCAAGACGTCCGCCGTCAGTCGGCGCACCGCCTTTTCGCGGTCCGGCAGACCGAGCAGCCGCAGGTCCACGATCATGATGGTGCCGACCACCAAGGCGATGGCGAGCACATGCACGCTCTCGATCATCGGGAATAGATAGGCGCCTTCGCGGATCGCAATCGCCCAGGGAAGTTGTTCGAGGATGAGCCAGATGCCGCTCATGGCTGCACATTTTGCGAGTAGGCGATCCAACGACCGCAGAAGACGATCGCCGTCCAGACGCACAAGGAGGCGACGGCGAGCAGGCGGCCGAGCGTCTTTCTGTCCTGCCAGAACCAGGCGTCGGCCTTGAGCGGTAATTGGATCAAGGCCGTCAAAGCCGCTGCCACCAGCACCAACGCCATCTTGAGAACGAAGGTCGTGGTCTGCAGGGCGCGGTGCGGCTCGCCGGCGATCATCAAGACGCCGGTCAGCAGCAGCCCCAATAGCGCCCACCACAGCCAGGGCAAATAGCGCCGGGCGAATGCCGGGATCGACTCGCCCTCCCCGAAGGCGCCGAGCAGGCGCAGATCGACCATGAGCGCGGAACCGGCCACGACCGCAATCGCCATGATGTGCGCGCTCTGAACGGTGGGGATAATCCAGCTCACGTCACCCATCATGGTAGACAGGGGCGTGGCGGCGAGCCAGTTGGTGAACGGCGTCAGGAACGGAAGCGCCATGGCAATGCGACAGTGCGGGTTAGCCGAAGCTGTGCTGGATGAACCAGAATGTACCAATCGCGACCAGCGCGGTAGACGCGACGTCCACCACTCGCGCCGACAGCGGCGCAATTCGCAGGCGGGGTGCCGCGAAAGCCAGCGCGGAAACGCCCAGCGCGATCAAAGGGCAACGGCAGCTATTAGGCGCGGCGGCGGGCAGACGCGTCTGCGCTACTGCTTGTACGACGGCGCGCCGGGCGCTTCCTGTCCCGACATCGCAGCGATGGCGTCGGCGACATGCGCCCAGAATTGACTCGCCGCAGCGTCGCCGGCAGCCTTGTGATCGGACGCCTTGGAACTCGCCTCAAGCCAGGCATCCTCGCCGTACTCCTTCACGAGGAGCGCTGCGGCGGTCAATACGTCAGCTTTCTTAGCCATCGTGAGCCCCTAGAAGCGGCGAAATCCGGTCAGGACAGAACGGTGACAGGGTTCGCGTGTGTATTGTCTTGGGTGCTTCTAACGCCAATGTAACCACGATGCAAACTCCGCTCCGGTTACCGGTGCGAATGGCTAACCCCGTGCCAAGCTGCCGCCTATGGCGCCTTAGCGAAGTCACTTTAGCTCTGGCCGATCATTGGCGCGCCGGCCGCGACCGCCGCCGCTCACGCTTTTTTTCGCTTACGTCCCGCAGCCGGCTTGCGCATCTCTTTTTGTGCTTGCGCGATGAGGCGGTCTTCCGGCGTGGGGCCTTTGGGAAAGTGAAAGCGATCCTCGTGCACGGGCGTCTTGCCGCCCTTGCGGAACCAACTCAAGGCGAATGGTATCCGCGCGCGGTGAAACAGGCCGATCTGGGGGCACCGCCGGTCGACTTCATGCGCGAAAGCCTTGATGCGGGCAGCCGATTCCTTTGTATCCAAAGTGATCTTGAAATTCAGCTGCTCGTACTGGGGTTGGAGGTGCAGATCGAAGAAGAATCCACGAATGTCGATCAGCGAGCGGAGATCCGTATGCAAGCTCGCGTACTTGAATTTTTGGTCGCGCGCGACCACCGCACAGGTGATCGAAGTGCAGCCGGCCAACGCAGCGAGTTGCGCATGGACCGGCGTCCAGCCCCGCGAGCGTCCTTGCAAATCCGGCGGATCGCCAATGTCAAAGCCGGCAGGTTCGTCGAACATGATCGAAGGCTGTCCTTCGAAGTAGGCTTCGACACGCATCTGCTCAAACGAGGTGGTGCTGACATCGGACACCCCAATATGAGCCGGATAGACGGGTTGCTGCTTCATCGACGATTCTCCCTGGCGTCATGGCCGATGCGAAAAGACTAACGATGGCGCCAGACCCGGGCAACAGACCCCTCACCGCCCCACGGCGCGCCGGAAAAGCCCGGGGCTCGATCCAAGGCCGATTCCAGCTCCAAAATGCCTGCCCCGCACTCTGGGCCACGGAATGCGTGGTCATTATTGCCCCCTTGGCACGAACCGCGGCAGATCGTGTACGCTGCGCGTGACCTTCCCCCATCCGGCAGGAACCTCACATGATCCGCGCCCGCTCTCTTTCTGCTGCCGCCGCAGCCCTTCTCGCGGCGGCGTTGATGACATCACCCGCCCTTGCGCAAACTGCCAAGTCCAAGCCCGGCACCAAGTTCAAGGACTGCCGTGAGTGTCCCGAGATGGTGGTGATCCCCGCGGGATCGTTCACCATGGGATCGACCGACGCCGAGACGACGCCGGAGGGCATGGACGCCGACGCCCGCAAGCGCGAGCAGCCGACACATAAGGTGACGATCGGAAGATCATTCGCCATCGGTCGGTACGAGGTGACGCGCAAGCAATACGCCGCCTTCGTGAAAGAAACGAAGCAGCCGGGCAGCAAAGTCTGCACGACCTGGAACCAGGAGAAGAACACCTGGTTGGACGTCGAGGGCGCGACCTGGGACAAGACCAACTTCCCGCAGACGGACAACGACCCGGTGGCCTGCGTGTCGCTTGACGACGCCAACGCCTACGCGGCTTGGCTGTCGGCGAAGACCAAGAAGAAGTACCGCGTGCCGAGCGAGGCGGAGTGGGAATATGCCGCCCGGGGCGGCACGACCACATCGCGCTACTGGGGCGACGATGCGAGCGCGGTTTGCAAGTACGGCAATATCTCCGATGCGGCCGCCGCCGAGCCGCACCCCGACTTGAAGAAAGACCCGACGCGCCTGATGGCGTGCCGCGATGGCTACGTCTACACCGCCCCGGTCGGGAAGTTCAAACCGAACGCCTATGGGCTGTATGACGTGATCGGCAACGTCTGGGAATGGACCGTCGACTGCTACACGCCGAACTACGAAGGCGCACCGACGGACGGTTCAGCCTGGAAGAAGGATTGCGAGCGCCATGTGGTGAAGGGTGGCGGCTGGTACGCCCGCAACTGGTTCAACCGCGCCGCAGCCCGCAGTCGCGAATTCGCCAATGCCTCGATGGGCACGCTCGGCATCCGAATCGTTCGCGATCTCGAGTAACGGCGGACGCCGATCCCCGCTCATGCAAAGGGCCGGTCCTGTGGACCGGCCCTTTGTTCATGAGGCCGCTTCAGTCGCGTTAGAGCGTGCGCGCGAGACGGAAGCCGAACTGATGCGACGCCGTGTTTTCCGCGTCGGCGCCGCGGAAGCTCGGGCGATGACGATCCATGCGGGTGTACCAGCTGGCGCCACGAACGGAACGCTTCTCGCATTCGCCGTCCATCCGCTCCACAGCAGACCCATCCGTCGGCTGCGCCGGATAGGGATTGATCGCGCAGTCCTGCACCCATTCCCAGGCATTGCCCAGCATGTCGTACAGGCCGAAGGGGTTGGGCTTGAACTTGCCGACAGGCGACAGCATCGCGTAGCCGTCTTTGCAGTTCACCGGGTCATAGTTGAGCTTCTTCCCATCGGGCGGATTCGGGTTCGCCTTGCCATCGATGTCGAACAGGTTCTCGTACTGGCACCCTTGGGCCTCATCGTCACCCCAGGGCCATTTGGTCTTGGCGTTGGCCTTGGCGGCGTATTCCCACTCGGCTTCCGTCGGCAGTCGATATTTCTTGCCGGTCTTGCCCGACATCCACGCGGCATAGGCGACGCCGTCCTCCCAGTTGACGCAGGTCACGGGCTGCTTCGGTTCCGGCTTCAGGCCGTTGATCGGGCCGCGGAAGGTGAGATGAACGTCGGTGCCGTTGCTGGTGCCGCAGAAGCTTGCCGGGATATAGCCCGTCACTTCCACGAAGGCGGCGAATTCCGCGTAGGTCACTTCGTACTTCGCCAGCGCGAAAGCGTTCTTGAACGTGATCTCGCGGACCGGCCCCTCAGTGCGGTTGCCGTCCTTCATTTCGGTCTTCACGTCCGAGCCCATCATGAACTTGCCGGCAGGGACCACCACCATCTCCGGGCAGTCCTTGCAGTCTTTGAAGGCACTGCCGGGCTTGCCAGGGCTCGACGCATTGGCATGGCCTGCGGCCAGCACCAGCGCCAGCCCGAACAGCCCTATATATGTCGTTCTCATGTCTTTCCTCCCAAGTTGTCGTTCGAATACGTTAGAGCAGCGCCATTGCCTGCAGCGCTGCCTGCTCCCCGGTTTCCATGGCGCCTTCCATGCCGCGGTTCGATACCGCGACATGCTCGCCGCAGAAATGAATCCGTCCCGCCGCTTCGCGCAGCGCCGGCAGGCACTCATGAATCTGGCCCGGCTTCCAGATCACCCACACGCCGCCGGCGTAAGGATCGTTCTGCCAGGATTTGAAGGCCACGCCCTTGAGCTGCCCCTTGGCCGCAGGGCGCAGACGTTCGTATTCCGCGATGACGCGCGCGATCGCAGCCTTTTCCCCCAGCGCGTCCCACCGATCCGCCAGGAAGCCCCGCCCCCAGGCCAGGAGACAGTTGATCCGGTTGGGATCGCGACCCTCGCGCATGGCGCGCACGTCGCCGGCGTCGGTATCCGTCCACATGGCCGGGGAGAGACCGTCTTCACGCCAGAAAGGCTTCTTGGGGATCAGGACGATCTTGGTGGCTTTCTGGAAGGGTACCGTCGCGATCGCCTTGGTTTTCGCCGGCGGCAGCACGGGATCGAACTTCACGCCGCGCATGGCGGGAATCGGCAGTGAGCAGATGACTTGCTTTGCCGAGACCGCGCTTCCGTCGTCGCACCGGACAACCACGCGCGCACCGTCCTGTTGGAACGCGACGACGCGCTTGTTCAAGCGGACATCTCCCACCGCCGCCGCCATGGCCTGCGGAACCCGCTGGTTGCCGCCGTCGGCTTTGAACGACACCCGCGCGATGTCGGACTGCAGTTTGAACCACGCTTGCGAGTAGTACCACATGAGCATCGATACCTCGTGGGCCGAGGTGCCGTAGGACGTGTTGGTGTTGTAGTTCAGGTCGATGGCGGCGTCGCTCCAGCCCTGCTTCTTCAGGAACGCGTAAACCGTGCCATCGAACTTGGCGCTGTCGGGTTCCGCCCAGTCTTCCGCTGAGCGCAGAGGATTGTTCTTGTCGACGATGCTCTCGAAGAAAGCGCGGCCGGGAAACCGGCTTTTGGCGCCGTCGGGCATCACATTCAATGGATGCGTGGGCCATGCGTCGCGACGGATGACCTGCCCGCCGATCGCGAGTTCCACGGTGGTCGGATCCTGCTGCGACCCCGGCGACGAATCCCGCCGTGCGGCGAAGTCGATCAGCTTCACGCCCAAACGGCGCGCCGTATCCTGCATGCGGCCGTAGCCGCCGAGGATGCTGTCGCCGCCGAGTTCGGGGGTCCCTTCAACGCCTTGCAGCGACAGGAGACGCCCGCCGACGCGGTCGCGCGCCTCGAGCACGGCGACCTTGAACCCCTGGTCCTTGATCAAGAGCGCGGCGTTGAGGCCCGACAGGCCCGCCCCGATGACAACGACGTCAACCTGGGCGCCTTGCGCAGCGCCCGGCTTTGCCACCAGCGCGGCGCCGAGGCCGGTAAGCGCCGCACGCCTGTCGATACGAAACCCGGAATGCATCCACTATCCCCACTGACGAGGCGTACTATGCCGATTGGCGCGACTTTGGACGAGCCGGAATATCTCAGTCACGTCAGGGATGTTCGGGCCACTTGGACATCGCGCGCGCGAAATTGGATCACCTATCAGGTAGCCTAGAGTACACACCTCTTCACATTCGCCGGGTACGGCGCGCGCACCACTTGACGCCACACCCTCGCGCACGGACTCTCATTGCAGGGGAAAACCCGCGGTGCGCCCGAAAGGGCGCGTACCGGGGGTTTCGATTTTCATGAGGGGACCTTCAATGATGCGCCGCTTTCAAACCATGCTTTTGAGCACAACCGCCAGCTTCGTGGGTCTTGCGGCTCTCCTGCCCGCTCCGGTGTTTGCGCAACAGACCGCGCAAGTCCTGGGCCTCGAGGAGATTGTGGTCACGACGCGCAAGCGTGAAGAAAAGCTCCTCGACATCCCCATCGCCATTACCGCCTTCACCTCGGAAGACATCCAGAAGGCGCAGCTGTTCGACGTGCGCCAGATCGCGACGCAGTCTCCCGGCTTGACGTTTATCTCGGTCGGCAGCAACAGCGGCGGCGGGCGCTACTCGCCCATGTTCATCATGCGCGGCATGACTTACGCCTCTCCGCTTCCCCGCAATCAGACCGGCGCAGTTTTCGTTGACGGCATCTACGTACTGGGCGGCATCACCTCCGTGAATACAGCCGACGTCGAGCGCGTCGAAGTGATCAAAGGGCCGCAGAATGCCTACTACGGCCGCAATACTTTCGGCGGCGCGCTTAATTTCATCACGCGCACGCCGGGTCAGGACTTCAAAGGCGAGGTTTCGGCCGAAGGGTCTGCACGGGGCTCATATGATTTCGGCGCCAGCGTCGAAGGGCCGGTGATCGCCGACAAAGTCGCCGCGCGCGTATCGCTGCTGAAACACCGCCAGGCCCCGACATACAAGGCCACGGACGGCGGCAGCCTCGGCGAAGAAACCACACACTCCATCACCGGTACGATCTACGCCACCCCTTCGGACAACTTCTCCATCCGTCTGCGCGGCTCGTACCAGAAGGACAGCGACGGCCCCTCCACCTGGGGCTACCTGGCAGGCTCGAAGTACGGCGGCAATTCGTGCAACGGCGTCACGGTGTCCGGTCAGGACGACACCGGTGCAATCCGGAAGTTCGCGATCACCCAACCGTACTTCTGCGGCCATGTCCCGACCTTGTCGGAATTGGGCGAAGGCGTCATTACCTCGAACACCCTGATCAACAGTCGCTACTTCGCCAGCATCGGCCAGCCCGATGCTCTGCGCAACGCGCTGGTCAACAACTCGCTGAACGATCCTCTTGTCGCCCGCGCGCCCAAGCTCGATCATTTCGGCATGATCCGCCTGACGCAGCGCTACAGCGGCGTGCTTCAGTACGAGTTCCCGAACGAGATAACGGCGACGGTCAACCTCGCCTACGACCAGACCGACACTAACCTGATTGTCGATGCCGACATCTCCGACCTCGAGAACGCCTATGCCGAGGCGCCGGGTCTGTTTCACGACTACACCGCCGAAGCGCGTCTGCAGTCGGGCCAGAAGCAGCGCTTCCGCTGGCTGGTGGGCGCGAACTACTACGCCGGGTCGTTCGATCTGCACTCCAACGGTTCGATCCAGTACCGCATCCGCACGACGCCGACGTCGCCGCAGCTTGGCTTCGTGCCGGGCACCCCGGTCAATCGCGACGGCGAGCGCGCGAAGGTGTACGCCGGCTTCATGTCCCTGGAGTACGACATCACGGATCAACTGAAGCTCACCGGCGAAGTCCGCTACCAGGTCGACAAGTCGTTGCTGCAACCCTCCAACCCGACCTCGCTCACCGCGAAGTTCAAGGACTGGCTGCCGCGCGTCATCCTCAACTTCAAGCCGACCCCCGAGTGGACGCTCTACAGCAGCTGGGCGCGGGGCGCGCTGCCCGGCCAGTTCAACAGCCAGTATGCCAATGCCACGCCGTTCCAACAGACCTACATCCGCAGCATTCTGCCCAACAGCCAGAACATCCTGAACTCGCAACGCGTCGACAGCTTTGAACTCGGCTCCAAGCAACAGCTGTTCAACAACCGCCTGAACTACACGCTGGCGGGCTATTACATGAAGTGGAAGAACCTGCCGTCCAGTTCGGCCCTGCCGGTGCCGATCTCTGAAACCAATCCGACACCGTCAGCGGCTTTCACCGGACTGCTGAGTTCAGGCAATGCCAAGCTGCACGGCATCGAGTTCGAGGCAACCGGCATTCTGACCGACCATTGGGACGTCAACTTCCGCGCCAATTACCAGTCCGGCACGTATGAGAACTACATCCAGGGCCTGGTCTCCACCTCGCTGGTTCTCGGCTTGCGCGGCTTCTCGGGCAAGCATCTGGCCCGCGTGCCGACCTACAGCGGATCTCTCTCGTCTACCTATCGCGATCAGTTGTCAGGCGAGTGGAACTGGTACGTCCGCGGCGACGTGAACTACGTCGGTTCGGCCTGGGACAGCGAAGCCAATATCGTGCGAAGCGACGCGTACTTCCGCGTGCAGGCGCGCCTCGGCGTAGAGCGCGGCGAGAGCTTGATGATCGAGGTGTACGCCAAGAACCTGCTGAACGACAAGCACTGGAACTCGATCAACCGCCAGGCCTCCTTCTCCGAACCGGGTTCCTTGCAGAAGCTCGTGCCGGGGACAACGACCTTCAACTTTAACAACGGCCTGACTGTGACGGCGCCGGAAAAGCGCGAAGTCGGCATCCGCGCGAAGTACAAGTTCTAAGGAAACCGCGAGCTCTAATCGAAGGGCCCGACCGCAAGGTCGGGCCCTTTTCGATTCCGCCGCGCGCAAGTTAGGCGTCGCGCAAGTTCTTGATCTTGGCGTCGTCCACGAATTCGATGCCGTACTCGTAGTCCTCGGTCCGGAAAAAGAACGTGGTATGGAGGAACGGACGATCGCGCGCGTCGAAGTGCGTCGCCCGGAAACGCAGCACGGCTTCTGTGCCTTTCAGCAACAACACCTTGGCAGTCGCAGCGTCGGCAATCTGCGCGCCGATGCGTTGCAGGATGCGCTGCGATTCAAAGCCCTTGGCGATGAGCGTGCTGCGCAGGTGGAAGTTCTCGCTTAGCTCGATGGGACCCATCAACTTTGCGATGGGATCGGGCACGCGGCACACGAAGTAGCCCAGGGGCTCGCGGTTGCGCGAGCGCAAGAAACGGAATTCGTGGACGGGTTGATCGCGTTCGATCGCAAGGGCCGTTTTCACGTCTTGGGTGGGCAACGCTCTTGCCCATCCGAGAAACGTCACGGAATAGCCGTCGGTGCGCTGCATCACCTGGCGCAAGGACTGGCTCAGCGGCGTGACCACGGGCGGCAGCAAGGCGTTGTCGGCGATGAACGTGCCGCGGCGTCCCGCCCGGCAGATGAGGGCACGCGCCTCAAGCACGTCGAGCGCGCGGCGCACGGTCAGGCGGGTCACCCCGAAATGCCGCGAGAGTTCGAGCTCGGCAGGCAGGCGGTCGCCGGGCCGATAGCGGCCTTCCTTGATCCACGACTGGATTACGTTGCCGAACTGTCGGTTTGACCGGTCCCATCGAAGTCGTTCGGCACGATACGGTTCATATCTTCCCCGCGCGCATGTCCCGGTAAGCTTACAGATGAGAAGATATCATAAGCGCCCGCGGCCCCGACCGCGCGTTGGCAGAAGCGCCCGGAGGCAGGGGATTCGCATATAAGTGGCTGATTTTACAATATAAATTCCGCCGATGCTATGGGTCGAAGGCTCCGTGTTTGTTCCCCTGTAAACTCTCGCCCGGGTAAACGGCAGCTTCTCGCGCCGCGCGAACGCGACCCCTTGGCGGCAGAGCCACCGCTGCCGCCGAATTTTGGACATTCACTCGCGGAAGATCGCGGAAGTGGTCCCGCGCGTCCGTCACACATCCGCGGATCTGGAAATGCCCAGGCGATGCGTGCCACTCAGCACCGCTAAGGCCGAGACTGTGAGCGCCTGACTCACGAGAGTTGCCGATGAGCGAACGCGAGCGGGCTGCGTTTCCGGACCCCACAAGATCAGCGACCGCCTAAAGTATACCGTTACCGTGTACCACTGAGGGGCGCTTACCCGCCCGCGCCCGTGTGTTACGGTAGATGCAACGCGACGTGTTCGTGTCAGTCAGGGGGGACGTTTCTCATGCGCATACACGGGATCATCTTAGGCATCGCTTGCCTGCTTAGTGTTGGCACCGCCCAGGCGGCAGAAGACTCACTGTTGATCAAGAATGTGACGCTGATCGACGGCACCGGCGCGGAGCCGTTGCAGCACGCCTCGGTATTGGTGGTCGGCGAGCGCATCGCGCTGATCTCGCCGAGCGATATCAAGGCGCCGCGCGGCGCCACGGTGATCGACGGCAAGGGCAAGTTCTTGATGCCCGGCATCATCAACTCGCACATCCATCTGCCCGGCGGACGTGAGGGCTCCGGCGCCAATCGGAAATTGGTGACCAACATCGAACTCGGAACCGCTGTACTGCAGGCCATGCTCTATTCCGGCGTGACTGCGGCGTATGACTCGGGCAACCACGACAAGTTCATCTTGAAGATGCGTGAGGAAGAGCATGCCGGCCGCATCCTGGGTTCGCGCCTTTACACGGCGATCAGGCTTCTGACCCCCGCGAAAGGCTATCAGTGCTGCGCCGGCGCGCTGCAAGTGACCGACTACGACAGCACTGTCGGTAAGGTCGATGAGATGCTCGCCCAGAAGCCGGACATGATCAAAATCACCCGGGAACGTCGCGGCATGAGCGCCGAATCGGAAAACCTGGAACTGATCCCGCTCGATGTGATGACCCGTCTGATCAATCACATTCACGAAGCCGGCTTCCGCGTCTCGGTCCATATCAGCGACGAGGAAGTGGCGCGGGAAAGCATCGCTGCCGGCGTGGATGCCCTCGCGCATCCAATCTATCTTGAGGACGCATCGCCGACTTTCGCGAAGCTGGTGGCGGCGAAGGGCCTTCCCGTGTCCACCACCATGGGCCGCGTCGATACGGACCTCAGCGTGTTCGACCGCCAAATCTTTGTCGAGACCCTGAACGACGAGGATCGCGCCGACAATAAATCAAACCCGATGTACAAGACCGATTCCGCACGCGGTGGCTTTCGCGCCAGCCTGTTGGCGAAAGTGAAAAAGAACCTTCGCGCGATCTATGACAACGGCGGCGTCCTCGCCATGGGCACGGACCGGTCGATGGGAGCCTATGTCCATCGCGAGATGGAACTGCTGTCAGAGGCCGGAATCCCCAACCTCGCCGTCACCCGCATGGCGACGTTGAATGCCGCGATCTACATGGGCAAGGAGAAGGACCTCGGATCGATCGAGCGCGGCAAGCTGGCCGATATGCTGTTGCTGTCGGCAGACCCCGTCGCTGACATCCGCAACACGGTGAAGATCGATACCGTGATCCTGGGCGGCAAGCGGATCGACCGGACGAAGCTCAAAGTGCCGGCGAACGAGAAGAAGAAGTAAGCGCGCCCCGAGGACTCGGTATTCAGACGGGATTCACGATGAAGAGACGGGATCTGTTCGCCATGGCAGCGGCGGGCGCTGCCATGGACGCGCCGAATGCCAAAGCCGCGGCAAAGCCCAAAACGTACGTTCTCGTCCATGGGGCGTGGCACGGGGGCTGGTGCTGGAAACACGTGACACCGCAATTGCGCGCCGCGGGACATGCTGTGTATGCGCCGACTTTGACCGGGTATGGCGAGAGGGTCCATCTCGCCAACCCGTCGATCAATTGCTCCACCCACGCCACCGACGTGGAGAACTTGATCGCATTTGAAGAGTTGGACGACGTCATTCTGGTCGGCCACTCCTATGCCGGTCTCGTGATTGCGCGCGTGGCGGACCGGATCAAGCCGCGCTTGCGTCACCTCGTCTTTCTCGATGCGATGATACCGGTGGATGGGAAAGCGTTCCTCGCACCGGAGGTCAGCGCGGCATGGGCGAAGACCGCGAAGGACGGCTATCTCTTGCCCGTCCCCGACCCCGCGTCATTCGGTGTACCGGCGGATCACCCTGATATGCCGTGGCTCAAGCGGCACCTCACGCCGCACTTCTTGCCCGCGCTCTCGGAACCTGTGCAGTACAAGAACGGCGGCATTGCAGGGGTGCCGAAAACGTTCATCCGTTGCACGCAGCGCGCGCGCCCCGGTGAGCCCGACCCGGCGGAGGCTATCGCACGCGGCAACCCGGAGTGGACTTGGAAGACCATCGACAGCGGCCACGACGTCATGGTCACCCAGCCGAAAGCGTTATCGGAGATGCTGCTCGCGATCGCCTAGCGATGAGAACGTCGGCTGAGATCGACGCCGGCCAACTCACCGATCTCAAGTCTGGAGAAACGTCTCGATCAGGGACGACACTTCGCTCGCCTTGGTGTCGAGAAAGCCGTGCGTCCACCCTGGATACGCTTGAACCTTCACATTCTTGAGGAGGTCCGCAGCGCGTCCGGTATAGGCCCACAGATCGTCTTCGGGATTGATGACCAAAGTCTTCTGTGGAACCGCGCGCATCTTCTCGGTCAGGGGATAATTCAAGGCTGCGCGGTGACCCCAATGCGACACATCCGGGTTTCGGAACGAGTCGAGGAGGATGTTCATCTGGCGCGCCGGACTAGACACCATCCGCCAGTCCTTATCGCGGAAGACGGGCCAGCGGCGCGCGAAGGCGCCGGGGATATCGTCGATCTGCCGCCCGACATAGCGCGCTTTGAAATCCGCCAACTCCGCTTCATTCAGCAAACTCGCCCCCAAGATCACCAGCTTCTGCACCGTCGCGGGGGATTGCAATGCCATCTCCACAGCGGTCGCACTGCCTGTGTGGTAACCCAGGACGTCGATCTTGCCGAGCTTGAGCGTGCGCGCGAGGCGCAGCATGGCGGCTGCGTAATCCGCGATTTCCGGACGCTGCAGCGGCGGATCCGAAAGGCCGAAACCCGGCGTGTCCGGGGCAATCACCAAACGTTCGCGCGACATGGTGGCCATGAAGACCTCGAACACATATCCCGAGAGCGGGCTGGGATGCAGCAACATCAGCGGCGGCTTCGCGCTCGGCTTGCCGGCAATGCGGTAGTGGATTTGGCCCTGTGCGTCGGCGGCATACGCCCGGGTCACGCCACGCTGGTGGGCGTTTGGATCGGGAACCAGTGTTTCAGGCGCCGGTGCCGCTGCCGCGGGCGAAACTATGGGCATGGACGACGCGGCAACGCCCGCCAAAAGCTGGCGCCGGCTCGCACGCGTCGTGTTGGAATTTCTCATGGTCATCTCCATTGCGCGCATGCCTCGCCGCAGCGCTGGACGCCATCATGGGAAGTGTTTCGGGCGTTTGCAATTGCGCGATGGCACGACGGCCCCCGGCGCTATTGCTTCTTCATAACGAAATCGATTTCTACCGCGCCCTGCGCCCGGCGCGGGGAAGCGCGATTGAATCGCCGCATCAGGACGTAGCCGGGTGCAGAGACGGAAACTTTGATGCGGGCCGGGTCCAAATCGTACCCGAGATCCATAACCGCACGGCCGATATCCACGGTGCGGAACCTGCCGAGGATGGTCGTCGCGGTCTCGTAGATGAGCACCGGCTCCTCCACCTCAACCTTCACCACGGCGCTGGAAACGTAGTTGCCGCGGTCATCCTTTACGCTGCCGAACACCACATATTCCGGCTGCCCAGGAACCTCCAGCGGGTCAAAGAATTCGTCGCCGTTCGCACGCACGCTGATTGCGGGCAACGATACCGCCAAGAAGACTCCCGCCAAGAGCCGGAGACAGTATTTCTTACCGCGCAAATGAGCTCGCAGGATGTGCTTTGCGTTCAGCGTCTTCTAGGTCAATGCGCGAGAGGGTCGGGACGCACTTGGAACTTGACGGCCTTGCCGGTCGATCCCTCGCCGCCCTCGAGCTGAAACAGCGGGATCGCTTCGTCCGCGCTCCATACCGCACGACCTTTCCAACCCGTTTTCGGATCGTCAATTCGCCCGTCGAGGCCGCGCGCATAAAATCCGAGGGGATAGGGCCTGCGCATCACGACCCACTTTTCCTGGTCCGGCAAGAACGCTAGCAACGAGTCCGAGTTCGTCCCTGCGACAATGGGCACGTCTTTGCCCAAGCCAAGGGTGTTGTGGATATCGACCCACATCAGATAGTGGAAATCTCCGCTGACATTCGTGTCCTTAATTCTCGGACCGGGCGTCTCGTAGATTGTCCAACCCTCCGGGCACTGTTGGCCGGTGGCCGTCGGGCCGTTCAGCACTTTGCATTTGCTGCGATCGAATTTGCCAAGATGGCCGCTAGAGAAGGCAGCCCACGCGATGCCTTTCGAATCCAGATCCATGCCCTGATTGAAAAACGCCGTGGCGCTGCCGTCGGGATTCTTCGGCGGCTGATAGTATTCGGTCACACAGGTCTCGGGCGGGTTCTTGCCCAAGCTGAGACGGCCGATTCCCCCCGGGTGCGGCGAACTGGGTGCGGCGAACCAAATGCTCCCATCCGCTTTCGAAATAGCGATCGCGTAACTGCCGAAGGTGTATTGGGTGTCAGCGCCGGCAATGGGCGCCTTCCCCTTCTGAGGCCCGGTCTCCGCGGCCTCCTCTTTCCCTTCGGAGGCGCCCTTCACATCGGCGGTCAGGCGCGTCCACTTGGTGCGGTCGGGATCGATCTTGCCGTCACCGCTGGTATCCAGGACCAGCGGGCACCAGCCCATCGCTTTCTTCGGATCATGGGTTTCGTCGTAGACACGCGTATTCAGCCAGCCGATGGATTCCCGGTTTTGAATACTGCTGAAGAACAGCGTGTTGTCCGCGTCGTAACCGAATCGGAGGTGGTGGCTGAAGAAACACACCGGGATTGTCTTTTGCTCCCCGGTCTTGGGGTCATACATCGTCACCACATTCGATGCCGTGGCCGCCTTGGCGCGATTGGCCTCGATCGGAAAATACTTGGCATACTTGTTGGCGGGATCGAAGCAGTCGACCGGGTTGGGCGTTGATTCCATCGTGACGGACGTCACCCAAACCCGGCCCTTTTGGTCCAGCATGGGCGTGTGCAGGTTCCACTCAAGGCCGGAAGGCGGCTTGGATTGCGACTTCGGATCCATGCGCTCGGCCGGGATCACTTTCGCTTCATGGGTCACGGGGTTCACGACGGAGATCGCGCCAAATCCCGGCCCTTCGCCGTACAGCCCGATCGCGCCGTAGATCGGGCCGTTGGCGTTGACGGTAGGATTGCGTTGGTCGGTCGCCGCCTCATCGTGAATGGCGTGCTGCGCGCCCCAATCCCACATCGTCAGAACAACATTTTGTTCCAACCCTGCTGGCCGCGGCGGCGTCTGCGGTACGGCGCCATTTCGAATTGCGACGGACCAGTCGGCGAACATCTTGAGGGCGCGCTCGCGCCCAAAAGAGGTCATGCCGTTGCTCATCGTATTCTTATAATCGTTGGCACTATTGCTGAGCGTTATATCGCCCGGCTCGCGCGCCTTGTTTATCTTTTGCGTCCAGGCTTCTACCGCGTCATCGATCAGCACTTCACGCGTGACCTCGGATCCGAACTGATGGCACGACGCGCAGCGCGATTTGAGATTGAGGAGCCAATGCTCCTGAGTCTTGAAGGCCGGGCTTATCCCGTTGCCCTTGGGGCCCGTTCCTGGAAATTCGCTCTTGCTCGGGATGGTGAGGAGCGACGACCAATAGTTCGCGGGATAGATTTTTGCTGCGGCTTGCGCATTGGGCGCGTTCGCGACTTTGACGTCAACGGTTTGGCCGGGAGTTCCATCGACCGGCTTGCTGTCCGACAAGCCGTAGCCGCGCACCCAAATCTTATATTTCGCCTTCGGCAATTCCGGCAGGACGTAACGGCCCTTATCGTCAGTGACGACGACTTTGGTGAAGGGGGTTTTGAGGTCGTTGGTCTCCGCGATCACCCAAACCCCCGCCTCAGGGCCTGCGCCACCGGTGACGACGCCGCGAATAAAGTCTTGGGCAACTTCGGCTGACTGCCCCTGATCGGCGCTGGCGGCCATCAAGAAGGCTGCCGTGGATAGCGCCAACTTCATATGCTTCGCAGACATCCCATCCTCCTACGTTCAACGACGTGGCGAAGTCACTTGCGAGGGCCCGATCGGGGCGGAGCGACTAGCGCCAACATCAACGGCGACATTCATCCGCTCTGAGCTTACTGCAAATCGAACGCCGCGGTGCTAGGCAACAACACCCAATGTACGCGCGCGCTCATCGGGCGAGCGCACGCTCCTGCTCAGATGATCGTGGGAGTTGACGAACGGTCGGCCATTTGCGGTCTGGGGGCGTTTTCGGCGAGAGAGCCATCGCCGCGACCTGCGCGAGGCGCCCTCTCTTCAACGCGTTCTTTTCCAAGCGCATGCACGAAGCGTCGCAGCGAGATGCTACATTTTCGGCCGGAACGGCGGAACGAGGACCGATCTATAAGAGATTGTAATTGCAGGGAAATTCCATATCTTTGGAGGCTGCTGCTGCACTGCAACGTCGCCGGAGGTGCAGAAACACTACCGTTTTCGCGGAATTCCCTACCGAATTGACAAGGAATTTTTCACGAGAAAACGAAGCCTGCCTTCTCGAGCAGGGAAGCTCGAATCCTGCGGCACGCAAACCGGAGCTGGTGCCGGTAGGTTCAAATCGGGAGCTGGCATTCACCTATACCGAACTTTCACCCCGCGATAAGTCCAATCCGGAGCCTGCAGCCCTCGACAGTCTGCCGTATCGCGCATTGACGCCCTCCCACGGCGGAGATCGAAGTTTGAGGCCGAGGGATGCCATTCGTTGTGCCCGCCGCCATGACCAGACGTGATCAGGCCGCTCAAGAGCTCCTGGCCAACGCGACGCGGGAGCGCAGGACAACAGTAAGTACAACTACGAATTCGAGGGCCCCTCGGTTGTTGATACGTTTGGGACGTTTTCGCCCTGGAAAATGCAACGTTGGGAGCTGCTATGGTCGAAATTAAATCCAAACGTCCTACGTATACCGTCGATGCAATCAAATCAGACATCGGCAACAGCTTGTTCTTGGGCAACCCGGTTCTGGACAATGTGGTTGCCTGCCTGATCTCGCTGAGCGGCGACGTCTGGGCGACGAAGCGCCGCATGAAGGTCTTGGAATCGCTGCTGGCCAAGCAGGGCATTACCCAAGAGATGGTCGAGAAATACCGCCCGACCGAACAGGAGGTGGCGGCATGGGAAGTAGAACGCGACGCGTTCGTGGAATCTAGCCTTGGCAACTTAGGCAACGATGCCACCCGTCCTGCCTCGGCTGGCTTTATTACGCGCGGCTAAACGCGATATCCCGCAGGGAGAAATGAGAATGATAAATCGTCGGATGATGTTTAGGGGCACAGCGGCCTCTGCGGCCATGGGCGCTATCTTCAAGAATCGGGTGGCGGAAGCAGCAGAAGCCGGCAAATCGCTTGCGGCCGAAGTAAAGGATCTCAACTTCCGAGGCCGCGACGGACGCCTTCAACTCCTCGGGGCACTCGATCTGGAGAGTAAGCACGACTTCTCGTACGGCGTCCGGCTCATGCAGGGCAAGAAGATGCGGGAAACCGCCCAGGCCATGTTTATGCGCGCCCTGGACAAGAAAGGCGTCAAATCCGAGGCGCTAATGACTGTCGACGAAGTCATGAAGGCGATTGAGGACGATCCGGCCATCAACATCGCGCAGAAGACGTGGCTATTCAATCAACGCATCATGTGGAAGTCGTTGCAGGACTTCTTCCACGAGAACGCCGACTTCTATCTCGCCGAGATGGAAAGCTTCGACAAAGTTGGACCCGGCAAACTCGAACTGAATCCAAATATGGAGATTCCGTCAGAGGCTCGGCATGAAATCCACATTCAGCCCGGCGGCTATGTCGGCGATCCGTTCGCCGGTCATATTTACCACTACGGCACCAATAGCTTTTACATCAGCGTGCTTGGCCACAACGAACAAGACCAAATTCACAAGAAGACTGTAGCCCGCCTGCCGACGCCGGCCGATGGCAAGGTCAAGCGCATTCTTGACATGGGCTGCGGCATTGGACAGTTCACGACCGCCCTTAAGGAGCGCTTCCCAGATGCGGAGGTGTGGGGCATCGACGTCGGTGCGCCTATGGTCCGCTACGGCCACACCCGCGCGCAAAAGATCGGCATCGGGGCAAACTTCGCTCAACGCCTAGCGCAGGATACCAAATTCCCGGACAACTACTTTGACATCACGGTGTCCTACATCATGCACCACGAGATGCCTGCGGAGAGCACGTTGAAGGTCATCAACGAGGCGCGGCGCGTGGCTCGGTCCGGGGGCATCTACTATCCAATCGACTTCAACACCCGCGGCACGAACAAAGGTACCGCATGGGGTATGTACGGACTGTGGTTCGACAGCCGTTGGAACGACGAAGTCTGGCATCAGGAGTTCGACGCCATGAACTTCACCGCCGAGATTGGCAGGCGCGGCTTCACAGCACCAAAAGAGCCGGTCATCGCTTTGCCGGGCTTTGGGGTGAGGCACTTCATCCGTAACGCGTGAACCGAGTTGGGCGAAGGAACTTGAAGGGCCCCGGTCCGACCGGGGCCCTATTTGCCGACTGACGAGGAGGCCCGCCGTGACAGACAATTCTCCGCCGAAATCCTAGACGATCACCAGTGGATCGCCGGGCGGGCCCAAGTATTCAAACCCGGTCTTGGTAACGCGGAACATGTCTTCGTGATGGCAAGCCCCCCACCCGATCTCAACGTTGGCGAGGTCGATGGTGAGGACCATGTTCTCTTCAAGGACATGGTCGTAGGGCGCGGTGAAGGGCACCTCCGGGTGCGACGGATTGTCGTCGTGCGCGAGCCCGACACAGTGCGCGACGACAATTACGACCTGCTCGGGCAAGCCCGCTTTGACTTGGGCGTCCTTGGCGACGCGCCGCAATTCGGAGAATTTCACCCCAGGCTTCACGATCTCGAACACTGCGTCGCGGCCGATCTTGTGCGCCTTCTCACGCGCGACGATTTCCTTTGAAGGCTCGCCGAGCACAACCGTCCGACCGAAATCGCCGTGATACTGTCTGAAGTGACTGACAGCATCGATCAAGAACGGCTTGCCCGGCACGGTGACGCCGTCCGGCAGGAGGGCTAGCGACACGCCGGCGATAAAAGATTGGTTCAGGTTCCCAAGAGCCGCGGCCTCGGTGCTGAAACGCCGCTCGATCTCCTGGAAGGTCATTCCTTTCTCGATCGACTTGATGGTGTTCATCGCCGCCACAGCGTTGTTGCGTCCGGCGATCCGCATCAGCGGAATCTCTACGTCACTCTTGACCATGCGAATCTTCTGGAAGGCTTTCTCAGCCGGCACGCAGGTAATGCCAGTCATCCCGATTTCATCGAGGAGATAGGCGATGCGCATATCGTCGACGGCAATCCGCCCCTTGCTCATGCCCGAGTCCTTGAGCGCCTTGGCCAATGCCCAAGCCGGCGTCGGCGCCGACCGCGCGCCGGCGGCTTTCTGGGCGTTGATCCAACGCTGCTCGCGCTCGGTATAGGGGCCGCCTGGCCTGACCGCAAAGCCGCCGGTGGAATTGAAACCTGGCGTACTGGACTTTGGTTCGATCTTCATCTGGGCCGGCGTGGCTTTGACGCAATCCTGCCAATTCGATGCGCCCGAAACGACAATTAACTCGGGAACCTCGCGTTCGTTGTTGGCCATCTCAAGCGCTTGCGAGGCGCCGCCGATCAGATAGGTCGGCTGAGACGGGTCCTTGGGAAAGGTCGCAAAGGCCGGAAACTCGGCGCGGAACTTTGCGCCGAGGCTGATGGTGTTCGTCAGGTAGTAGACATTGATAGGGTTGAGGGCGACGAGTCCAACGACCCCAATTTCCTCCATCACGGCGTAGGCGCGCTGTCTGTTGATCGGCAACTTGCCGTCAACGCCGGTATATTTGTACTCTGGAGAGATCGGCACGCTCTTGAGAGGGGCGCTCGCCGCAGCTTCCGCGTTGCCCGCGACAGTCAGCCCAGCAGCGGCGGCGCCGAATCCCACCAATATGTCGCGACGGTCCATGACGGTGTCCTTCCCGATTGACGCGCTGTTGCAGAGATCGGCGCTATCGTGCGTATGCGGCTACCATGGGCCCCAATATCGGCGCTTCGGGCGAAACCAACAACGGGATCCCGCTGATGAGTTCACGGAGCGATCTCGCGGGCGTCCTTGGCTGGTCACCTGCGGGCTTTTCCGTGCAGGGCGATTTGAAAGAATTGCCCTGGGCAGAAGGAACTGGAAATGGGGAGACACACGCTCACGCCTGAGCCGATCATTACGAAGCTTCGGCAATTCGAAGTGCGAATAGCGTCTGGCAAGGCCGCCGCATTGGCCTGCAAGGATGCGGACATTTCAGCGCAGACGTATACCGCTGGTGGAAGGAATACGGCGGGCTTGCGGGGGTTTCTTTAGCAGGCCCGCGAAATTGATCGCTCGAACTGTGGATCGAGTACCGGTGCAGGCGGTTCTAGTGGCCGAACCGCATGCCGCACGCGAGCGGGGGAAGCACCGAGAAGCGAGGTACTGAACCTGAGGCGTAAAATGTTTCTTTCATGATCTTGCGCTCCGCCTTGCAGCGCGTCTTGGCAAAGGCGCTAATTCAATCTTTCGACAGGAATCTTGAGCGTGTCATCCGTCGCATGATAAGTTTTATTCGCGCACCTCGAGTCAGTGACGCAATCAACGACAAGTTTCGCCAGATCTGGGCGTGTGACGGGTCCAAGTACCGTTGTATCCTCTGTTAGCCGGGCTTTCCCGGTCGCTGGGGTCGTAATGCCCAGCACGGCGCCTGTCCGCACTATGACGTAGCGCAGCCCGCTAGCGCGTAAGTCGTCTTCCGCTTTGGAGCGCTCAATAAGGCTGATCCTCGCCTTCTCGTAGGCCTGTGGTGAATACGCTGCAGCGCTATCACCCGCTCCCACTGAGCTTAGGAAGACGACCTCGCCAACACGGGTCTCCTTTGCGGCGGCTGTAATGCTCATTTGGGTGCGGTCCCAAAAGTTAGTTTCTCCGTTACGCCGCGCCAGAGCGTTTATCGCAACATCAAATTTAGCCATCGCGAAGGCCCGCTTGACGTCTGAATCAGACCTGGCATCCCCCTCGACATAGGTGACTGGCAAACCCGCCAGGCGTTTGCGATCCGTGCTGGGTTTGACAAAGACCGTTAATTTTGCCCCGGAACGGACCAACTCTTTCACAATATCGGAGCCCAGGTTTCCCGCCCCACCAAAGACAAGTACATTTTTTTCTGCCGCAGCGTGAGCGGCCTGTAGCGATGAGACGAGCAGCAATGCAATGAGACCGAGCAAACTGCCGAGGCGCTTCATTTCAAACTCCAGTCGCGGATGGATGAATAGGTGGTTCGGGATAGTGTTGCGACGTTAACGCAACAACTCTTCGGGCGCTATCGGCGCGAGCAGTTAGACGAAGGACTTAGAAACGGCGCAGATTCTTTCTACGCGTACGGGGCCGCGCTGTAGCGCCTGAGGCGGCAAGCACGCGTTCGAATACGCCAGCTACTGCTGAGACGCCACCATCAGCGCGAGAGCAGCGGACCGAATTTCTTCTGAAGCGTACAACGCACGTCAACACCATTGGCCTTGAGCGCAACGGTTTTCGCCAGCGGCGTCGCATCCGTCATCGCGACGATCTGCTTGGACGTCGGCTCGCTCAGCATCAATCGCATCCGATCCGTGAGCCCGGGTCCCTGCGCCGGGTAGTCGGCACGCAGCAGCAGCGCCTCCAACTTCTGCCCACCACCGGCCTTGACCGGCATGGCGAACCCGCGGTCATGGCCATCGCGTACCCGCGTCGCATCCTCATCGTGTATGCGGCAAGTGTAAGGCCGCGCCCGCGATAAGCGGATATGAGTCTTGTCGTCACGCCCCTGAAAGATGCGCCCGCCCATCGTATTGATGTCGTAGAGCCATAGATGCTCGGGGGTCAGGACCCATTCCGCATCGGCGAAGAATTCTGCATCAGCGCGTTCCGAGATATACGTGCAGGTACCGGGCCCGTATTTCTGCCGCTCGGGCACCCGCCCGTCGAGCACGCCAACGATGTGATCGCCGTCCCGCCGCCAGATAAAATCGCAGCGGACGGCCGTTGCGTCGCGCATCTTCACCTTCGACCACAGATCAGGCTTGTCCTGTAGGTTCTCGAACCGCTCCGGGTCCGCTGGCGATTGGCCATTGATCACAACGACCCCGCGCGCCTCGTCGATCCAGGCCTTGTAAAGCACCTGACTGCCGCCCAGGATCGTGCCATTGCGTCCATCGACGTTGATCTGACCATAGAACACCACGTCCCCGATCTGCGACGCGTCGATGCGAGCGAAAGTGCGGTGCCAGTTCTCGTGCTCACCCTCCGGCGGCATGGTGACGGTGCGCTCGTAATACACCTGCGGGAACGAGTTCCACTCCCCCGGCAGCCATGCGATCAGGTCGGCAAGCACCATCTCAAGTTCGCGCCGGTCGTGATGGACGTTCGGCGCGGCCCAGACGCTCGACGCCGCTGTCGTTGCCAAAGCCCACAGGGCCAGCACCAACCGCACGGTTCGTCCGATGGAAAATGTCTGCATCGTTATGCCCTCCCCATCCAGCAAGATGAGCACAATCCAATCGAGATTCCCAGGCGAACGCTTGGTATCGAACGGTATCGCACGCGCTGCGCACGGCACGGCTCGATCGGATCATTCAGAGCTCTGCGCAAGTGGATCGCTGATGTCGGTGCAAAGACCGCCCACATCGAGCCCAGTAGTCCGCGGGAGAATGGCTACGTCGAGTCCTTCAACGGCAAACTGCGTGACGAACTCCTGAACGGCGAATTCTTCTACACCATGGCAGAGGCCAAGATCGTGATCGAGCAAGGGCGCAAATACTACAACACCGTCCGGCCGCACTCATCGTTGGGATACAGGCCGCCGACACCGAGGGTCTTCTCCTGGCCGGCCATTCCTACGCTGGTCGAAACCCAGATACGGCTCTAGAGTAAGCTGGGCCTAGTGGGCGTCTCCTGCTTCTTGTCTCATAGTCGGCCTTAGATCGACTTCATCACAATTCGGCCAATACGAACCGCGAGGGACCACATGAAACGGCGTGAATTTATAACGACCGCGCTTACCTTTACTGCGGCCTCGACTTTCCCTGAAGGCAACGGCTTCGCCGCCGACTTCCCGGCGGTGGCCGGCTCAGGCGACAAGATCAGCCTATCGGAAAAGGCGGTCGTGGATTTCCAGAAGAACATTAAGGGTCAAGTCATCCTTCCCTCGAACCCAGAATACGAGGCGGCGCGCAAGGTCTGGAACGGCAGCTTCGACCGGCGCCCAGCGCTGGTTGCACGCTGCGCGGACGTGAGCGACGTTGTCAGCGCCGTGCAGTTCGCACGGACAAACAATATCCTGCTGGCGGTGCGCGGTGGCGGACACAGTTATTCCGGGCAGTCGGCCACCGATGGCGGCATGGTGCTCGACCTATCCCTGATGCAGAGAAGTGAAGTCGACCCGGGTTCCAAGACTTGTCGGCTTCAGGGGGGCGCGCTACTCGGCAATCTCGATCGTGCGGCGGCTGAGCATGGATTGGCCACCACCGCCGGCTTCGTGTCTCACACCGGCGTTGGCGGCCTCGCCACCGGCGGCGGACACGGGCGGCTGATGAAGAAGTTCGGCCTGACGGTCGACAATGTTCGCGGCGTCGAGATCGTGACCGCCGACGGCATGGTGCGCAAGGCGAATGCCGCCGAGAATCCGGATCTTTACTGGGCAGTACGCGGCGGCGGCGGCAATTTCGGCGTTGTCACTGACTTTGAATTTCAGCTCCATACGATGGATCCGATGATCACTTCTTTCTCCTTTGTCTATCCCATCGACGCCGCCTTGGACGTAATGAAATTCTATTTTGATTGGGATACTGAGTCTCCGGACGAAGCCACGACCAGCGTCGGCCTACGCCGTAACGCGAAGGGCGAAGCCTCGGTCTCGATCAGCGGGGCCTACATAGGCACGCCGGCCCAGGCCGAAGGTGCCTTGGCGAAGGTGGTCAAATACGGCAAACCAACGACAAGCCGGATCGCCGCAACCAATTACGTGGCCGTGCAGTCCGCAGCCGATAAGATTTTCGCCCACGGACGGAACTATTACTCAAAATCGGGTTTCTTTAATAAAGTCGATTCCCAGCTACCTGTAGCAATGCTGGATTATTTCATGAAGAACCCTGTGCCCATGGGCAGCATCGGCGCCGCATCGCACGGCGGCGTGGCAGGCCGAGTCCCCGAAAATGCAACCGCCTACGCACATCGCGACGCGAAGTACGAGATCAGTGTCAGTGTTGATTGGGATGATCCGGCCGACAGTGCAAAGTGGCTGAAATACTCGCGCGACTATTGGGCGGCGATCGCGCCTTTCAGCGACGGTTTTTACATCAACCAGACTACCGATGAGGGCTCCGACGCAATTCGCAAGAACTATCGCGGCAATTACGACCGTCTGGTCGAGATCAAGACCAAGTACGACCCGACCAACTTCTTCCACCTGAACGCTAACATCCGGCCGAAAAAGAAAGCGTGAGTCCCAGGTTCGCGTTTAGCACCTGTTCCGCAAAACGATAAGAAAAGGTCCTCAAGGATCACTGGCATCGCGAATCCCCGTGCTCGGGTCGAAACTACTGCGAAGGTTGATATGCGTAAGGACTGCTCTCGTTTCCTTTCGCGGTTTGGCGATGCCACAGTAATGCCACGGGACGCCCGCGCCAAAATGCGGACGACAAGAAGCACGCTTAGCCATTGGCCTAGCGGGCGACTTTTAATGCGGGAGCCCGCAGCCCTCGACAGTCTGTCTTAACGGGCATTGACACCCTCTAACGGGCATTGACACCCTCTCACGGACGAGACCGGAGTTTGAGGCCGAGGGATGCCATTGGTTATGCCCGCCGCTCGGTTCTACAGTTTAAGCGGCGACAAAGCACCGCTACAGCTGCCCTCGTGACCAAACGGACCGGCGAGATTCGCGATGGCCGCCCTCCGGCCCGGCGGCGTTCCTAGATCAGTCCCAAGTTTCCAGCGGGAATTATCAGTTCAGCGCCCAAAGGTATGCGAGCGTCGCACATACTCCGAGAGCAGTGCGGATTGCATGTAACCTTCCCCACGCTTCGATCATCGTACGCGATGTTGGTCCGGCTTCATTCTCTGGAATGGCCTTCAGCTTATTGTTTGTCGGCATCATGCCGAGAAGGGTATAGGGCCAATTGGCAAGAATGAGCGTGGCTCCCGCGACCCAGCGCCAATCCTTGGTCAGCCAGGCCGCAGTCAGCCCCAGCACCCCCGACATAACCGCAAGACTGCCCTGCATCGCAAAGCCGCCCGCGTAGCTCGGCTTCCATTCTTGCAGCAGGCTTTTGTCGTCGAGGCCTAGTCGTGCGGGCTGCTCAGCCACATTGATATAGAATGCCGCGCCTGCAAACGCAGCTGCGAGCACCAGAGCGATGTGTCCCACGAACATGGTCACCCCATTATCATCATCAGTATCCGGCGATATGGATTACATCGCGTCGGCGCTGCTGGCTACCTCGCCCCGCAAACTTCACATATTCCGGTGAGCGCACGAAAACGGCCGACCATCAGCCGACGACGAGCACCCCGTCCATATTGGCCAGCGGTTCGGCACCGGTCTTGGTGATCCGCACTAAATCCTCCAGGTGCGCGTTTCCGTAGCCCATGGACAGGCTCGGGAAATCGATCGTCAGCGTCATATTTTCTTCCAGGGTGAGGTCGTCAGCCACAGCGTAGGGCAGCCCTGGCACGAAGGGATGATCGGTGTGTTGCAGTCCTACCGAGTGCGGTCCCACACCAACGGTCAGTTCGGAGAGCCCCGATTTCTTCATCGCTTCGCGGCCGACAGCGCTGATCTGAGAGAACTTTACACCGGGCTTCAAGGCCGCAAACGCCGCGTCCCAGCCCACCTTCATCATCGCGGCCCGCTTTTTCAGTTCCGCCGAAGGCTCGCCCAGGACAAATGTGCGCCCGAAGTCGCCGTGGTAGTAGTTCACACAGCTCGTGCAATCCAACATGACGGACTGCCCCGTCTTCAGCTCCGGCTCCGGCAGGCCGCCGGTGTTGCCGACCTGAAGGGTGTCGAACAGCGCCCCGCGTTTCGCGGTCTCAATCATAAAAATGCGTTCGATGTCGGCGTTGGTCGCGCCGCGCTGGATCTGCTTCATGGTCGCCATGGCCGCCTCTTGATTGGCTTGCGCCGCCAGGCGCAGCCAGCCAATTTCCACGTCGCTCTTGATAATGCGGATGCGCCGGAACGTGTTGTCGCCGTCCACGCAGGTAACGCCGGTGAAGCCCAACGCCTGCAATGTCATCGCAACGCGCCAGTCATCCACCGCGATGCGGCCTTTGCTCAAGCCCATCTCTTTCAGCAGCCGGACCAAACCCCACTCTGGTGTGGGTGCCATCTTGCCCTGCCAGGCGCGTTCGGATTGCGCTTGGGCTTTTTCGCGCGACGTTTGCGTGGCTTCATTGCTTGACAAACGCGCACCGCCGGGCGCTGCTTGCGGCTCGCGCGTGAAGTCGCCGCGCTCGGCGATCTCGCGCCAGTCGACGGGCGAGCTGTAGGGGATCACCAGTTCGGCGTAGTCGCGCACGGCATTGACGATGTCCGCCATGTCGGTCGACGCCACCGTCAATCCGATCGGTCGCTTTTGGTCGCGCGCCATCACCGCGTACGTCGGGTTCGGCGTCATCATCTTGGCGCGATAGCTGACGAAATTCGAAAGATAGAAGACGTTGAGGGGATTGAGCGCGATGATGCCGTCGAGCTTTTCCTCCTCCATGATCCGATAGGCGCGCGGCTTATTGACGACCATGCGGCGGTCGAAGGGCTGATTGGAGCCAGGCATGCCCCAATTCGCGTGGGCCTGGTTTCCATCACCGGCCGCGGCCAGCGCTGCAACACCCACCGCCATGCCAGTCAGTACATCTCGACGATCAAACATGGAAATCTCCCGTCCCCCAGATTGGAGCGCTTCCGTGGGCTCCACGACCACCAGAGTATATCGAGGCCAGCAGGTGCCGCACTTTGCTCTGCGACAAATGCGCTGGAATCTAGATTACAACCGCAGCTCACGGGCGCATTGCCACAAGTGGCGCGTAGAAGGGGGCCGATCGCCGTCCAACAACACTATGAACGCCTCTTGGCGCGCTACTCTACCTCGATGTCTGGTGCCTCGCTGGAACGCAAGGCTCGCGAGCAGCACGCTCCGCTCAAGGAACTCGGCCCCAAGTTTAAGCTTCCATTTCGTGAGTTTTTGATCCGATAGATTGCAACTTTTGCGAGCAATGGCACGCACTTACTCCAGCGAGACTCTCCCTGCAGTTGTATTTAGCCGAAACCGTTTAGCTTTCTTGGCTAGAGGTCCGCGACATGTTGCCGAGCAGCCCAGTACCGGAACGGATCGCGCTGAACCGCGTCACTTTTGGTGAGCGCGACGTCGACATTCAGCTGGTCGAGCAGAGCGGCTGGACGGCCTGGGTCGAGAACCAGCTAAACCCGCCCGTCGGCGACGACACGGACCTCGCCAAATATCTCAGCACCCAAACCATTCCGATCCAGTACCCCGCCTACAGCGAGATGGGCGTGAGCTGGCCGGCGGTGGATGAGAACCGGCCGCTCCAATACATCAATATGAGCGGCGCGGCCCTGTGGGCCAAGATGAACACGCCGCTGATGTTGAACAACGGGTACGAATTCACGCGGACGATCATCGAACTCTGGGCCGCGGGGTACATCCGCAATGCCCACAGCCGGCACCAGCTCCGCGAAGTCATGACTGGTTTTTGGCTCAGCCACTTCAACGTGGCAGCCGCCAAGAGCTCTCAGTGCCAAATCGGACTCTTCGTCTACGACCGCGACATCGTCCGCCCAAATGCATTTGGCAATTTCCGCCAGATGCTGGAAGGCATCGCCTCGTCGATGTCGATGCCCTTCTATCTCGACAATGCCGACAGCATCGCCGCTCACCCGAACGAGAACTACGCGCGCGAACTCATGGAGTTACAGACCATGGGTCGCGGTGGGTACTTCGGCAAGCCCCCGGGCGGAGCCGATGTCAGCGCGCAAGGCTTCACCGACGATCTGGGCGACGCCATGAAACGCGTTACCGTCGCTGAGTACTCGCGGAAGTACTGGTGAAGCGCCAGAATCAGCGGCAAATCGAGTCGGTGTTCCCCACCGTCCCCTGTGCGCCGCTCGGGATCATTCGTGGTACCTGAGCCGGCTTGATCCGAAGCCGCCTCCCCCCCTTTTTGACGGTCCACAGCGCGGTCCGAAATCGAACGTGCGGGATATCCTGGCTGCTCCAACGGAAAGCTGAGCGATGAGTTACTGAGCGGCGATATCTTCTACACGCTGGCCGAGCCCAAGATCGTCAAATCTAGGAAATTGCCGCCCGGAATTGCCGCCGGCGGCCCTTCTAGTTACGGTGTCACCCGAAACCGGGGCTCATCCGTGGAATATCGGTTGGTATCGGAAGAGAAAGGGGGATCATCTCATGTCGAAGAACGCAGCTTGGCCTATTGGCATCGTCCTGAGCCTCATCGTCGGCGCTTCGGCGTTTGCGGCCACGCAGGCGACTGACTTCAGCATGCGCGTTCTTTCATCCGACCCCTCGCGCGTCACAGGCGGCGACGCGCTTGTCGAAATCATTTCGCCGGCGGGGAAGCCAGCCGTTGCGGCGAACGGCCGCGACGTCTCAGGCGCCTTCAATGGCGCCGACGGACATTATATTGGACTCGTGAGCGGCTTCATCAACGGCGACAACACGCTCACCGCCAATCAGGGGGCGAACACCGCATCGGTCAAAATCAAGAACTTTCCCATCACCGGACCGCTGTTCTCCGGCCCGAAGGAAACACCGTTTATCTGCGAGACCGCGCAGTTCAAGCTGAAGGACGGGAAGTTCCTGCCGGCCGCGAAGGATGCGGACTGTTCGGTCGATACGGTCGTGACCTATGTCTATCGACCGGCAGGCACCCGCGATTTCAAGCCGCTGCCCGACAGGAACAAACTGCCTGAGGATGTTGCGCAAACGACGACGTCGACGGGGGATAAGGTTCCTTACGTAGTAAGGATCGAAACCGGCACCATCAATCGCGGGATTTACGAGATCGCGGTGCTGCACAACCCGGCTGCGGAAGGTGACCCGTCGCCGACAAGTGCGCCGAAGGGCTGGAACCATCGATTTGCATACCTGTTCGCCGGCGGCTGCGGCGGCATGTATCGACAGGGCCGCACGACCCAGAACGTCCTCAGCGAGCAATTCACGGGGCTCGGCTACGCGACCATCTCGAACACGCTGAATGTGTTCCAGAACAACTGTGACGACCTGCTGTCGTCGGAGACAGCCGTGATGACGCGCGAGCACGCGATCGAGCGGCTAGGAATGCCGGTGTTCACCGTGGGCTGGGGATGCTCGGGCGGCTCGCATCAGGTCCTGCTCACCGCCGACAACTATCCCGGCGTCCTGGACGGCATCATGCCGATGTGCACCTCGGTGGACTTCGTGCGGTTCGGCCAGAACTCGTCCGACGTCAACCTCGTGTTCGATTGGTTCAAGAAGCCCGGCGCGAAGGGGCTCACGGAGATCCAGAAGCACGCCATCGCGGGCGTGACGCTGAATACGAAGCCATCGCAGATCGGCCGCTCCATCGCCACGGATTGCCCGGATGTGCTGCCGAAGCAGAATCGGTTCGACGCCAAGACAAATCCCAAAGGTGTTCGCTGTATGTGGAGCGATCACTTTGTGAACTCCCTGGGCCGCGACCCGAAAACCGGTTTCGCCCGTAACGTCGTCGACAATATCGGCGTGCAGTACGGTCTTGCGGCGCTCAATAGCGGGGCCATCGACGTCGAACAGTTTCTTGCACTGAACGAGCAGATCGGCGGATTCGACGTGAACGGCGATTGGATGCCGGGCCGCGGCGCCGGCGATCCCGAAGGCATCAAAGCAGCGTACCGCTCGGGACGGGTACTGAACGGTGGGCTCGGGCTCAAGGACATTCCCGTCATCGAGCAACGGAATTATTCCGATCACGATCCGGAAGCGAACCACCTCAAGGCCGGCACATTCGCGGCGGCCGGACGTGTAGAGCGTGAGGCCGGAAATCGCGACAATTACATCATCCTACTCGAGAGCCATCGTGAAGGCTTCTATGCGGCAAGTCAGAACGGCGACACCATGTCGCGTTATGCCATCGGCAAGATGGACGAGTGGCTGACCGCCATCGTCCATGATACGGGCGCTGGATCCAAGCGCGACAAGACCCTCCGCAATAAGCCGCAGGATCTGGTCGAGTCATGTTTCGACCCCGAGGGTAAGCGCATCGCCGAGAAGCAGACGTTTTCGGGCGGAAAATGTAATGAGTACTATCCTACCTATCCGTCGCCCCGCATGGTTGCCGGGGAGTCTGAGTTGCAGGATGTGATCAAGTGTCAGCTGAAGCCTGTGACTGCGGCGGACTATCGCGTGAAAGTCACGGATGCGCAGCTTGCACGGCTCAAGAAGGTATTCCCCGCAGGGGTCTGCGACTGGTCGAAGCCCGGCGTGGGGCAGCAAGCTCCTGCCGGCACTTGGCAGTCGTTCTAGGCGGCCGCTCCTCACGTAAAACGTCCCACCATCGGCCGGGGCGCTTTTCATTCTTCCCCGCGAGCGAAGGTGTGAAACGGCGCCCAACTTTGACCCCTTCTCGGTTTCCAATAAGGACGCCGGTGCGTTGGGAAATTCATAAGCAGTGTCAGCAAATTGCGTCGCAGAAACAGGGGGCACTGCTCGGCACCGGCACTGGATCAATCGCCGCGCCGATTCACATCATTCGCCTGACCGTCCGCATCGGCTGCAGGAAGCTTATTCCTCTTACTGTGCACTCCAGCACAGCGCGCCTACCGCTAAACTAACATTCGACGCGGGCCACTCAATGGAAGCCGGTCAGTGTCGTGCGGATGGCCTCCGACTCCAACCGCATTGAATTGTCCGGGTAGCCTTGAACACCAAATGACCGCAAGATAACTTGCCGCCGTACCATAACGTTTTGATTGGAGATTTTAGTGTCCACATCCACTGTTGCTCAAAAAGCCCCATATCTAATCGAGGTCACTGGGGGCAAGACCTACTACTGGTGTACCTGCGGCAAGAGTAAGTCGCAGCCGTTTTGTGATGGCTCACACAAAGATACCGAGTTTCGTCCTCTGGCCTACACTCCTGAGAAGTCAGGGAAGGTCGCTTTCTGTGGATGCAAAGCTACAAAAGGACAGCCGCTCTGCGACGGAAGCCACAAGGACCTCTGAGCAGAAAAGGCCATCTTTTCGCGATACTCAGTTTTGCATAGATCCGGTTGGACAACGTGAAGAAGCCCTCTGATCTGAATGTTCTGATCGTCGATGATTACGAGACGATGCTGAAGATTGAACGCAGTTTGCTACGGCAAATCGGCTTCGCTCACATTGATGACGCCAGCGACGGAGGTCGCGCCCTCCAGATGTTGAAGAGCAAGGCTTACGACCTTGTTATATCTGATTGGAATATGCATCCAATGACGGGGATTGAGTTCTTGCGTGCCGTCAGAAGCGATCCGCAATTGAGAGCAGTGCCTTTCATTATGGTCACAGCGGAAAGCAAGACGGACAACGTAGTCGAAGCAAAGAAGGCAGGCGTTTCCAATTACATCGTGAAGCCGTTCAGCGCCGACACGCTTAAGGCTAAGATTGAGTCTGTCTTGGGAGAGTTGGGCTGATATATCTCAGCGCTCGCCAGCGCGCGCGGAGATCGTTTCCCGAAACACGACCCACCGTCGCCATTCTGCCGTCTGGCTCAGCAACAAGTTCCCCAGAAGATGCTGAAATGGGCCTCAGCAAGGCCTGGAGGCCAAATTGGCCCACAGAGAATCTCGGGAAATTTGAAGGAAATGCCCTCTGTCCCTTGCTCTCTCCGCCAGACCATTGCCGCCACGGGGCACAACAACACTCGCAACGGCGCGGTTTTACGGCGACCGCCTGTCTTCCAGCTAGAGAATTGAAAGCGCGGGGAATTATTGGTGGGCCCGGCAGGACTTGAACCTGCAACCAGACCGTTATGAGCGGCCTGCTCTAACCAGTTGAGCTACAGGCCCACCGTGGGCGGGACAGTAGCGGGCGCGGGCGCGGGGTCAAGCTTTGCGCGGCGCGCACCCGTCATATTCGAGCGCGTCATGGCGGCGCGGCGGTGGCGCCTTGCGCGCGCCAGGCGCCCGCAGCATTCTGCCGGCCGCACCGGGGGTCTTCGATGACGGACTATGCGTTGCTGGCTGTGGCGGGCGTCATTGCCGGCATCATGAATGCAATCGCCGGGGGCGGCACCTTCGTCACCTTCCCGGCCCTGGTGTTCACAGGCGTCCCGTCGGTCATCGCCAACGCCTCGAATGCGATTGCCTTGTTCCCCGCCGCCTTCGCCAGCGCCTGGGCGTATCGCCGAGACTTTCAGCACGTCGAGAATGTGCCCTTCAAAGCGATGATGGCGGTCAGCCTGACCGGCGCGTTGATCGGCGCGGTCCTGCTGCTCTACACGCCGGACAAGACCTTTGACGTGATCGTGCCCTGGTTGCTGCTGGCGGCGACGGTGATCTTCACTTTCGGCCCACGGATCACACCGCACTTGCGGAGACTCTTCCAAATCGGGCCTGTCGCGCTGCTGTCCATCCAGTTCCTGATCGGCATCTATGGCGGATATTTCGGCGGTGCGATGGGAATCGTGATGCTCGCCCTCTACGGCCTGTTCGGCCTGACGAACCTAAACGCCATGAACGCAGCGAAGAGCATCCTCGGGGGGGCGATCAATGGCATCACCATCGTCGTGTTCGCCGCCGGCGGCAAGGTGTGGTGGCCACAAGCGCTCGTGGTGATGGCGGGAGCGTTGCTAGGCGGCTATTTCGGCGCGCACTACGCGCGGCGCATGAACCCGCAGCATCTGCGCGCCATGATTATCGCCATTAGCGTGACGGTGACGATCGTCTTCTTCGTGCGCGCTTAAAAGAAAAGGCCACCGCGAACGTCGTCCGCGGTGGCCTGCTTCATCGCGCGTATCGGCTAGTAGTGGACCTTGATCGTCACACCCGCCGTGCGGCGGTCACCCATGTTGCCGTTGTAGGCGACGTTCGGTTGCTGGATGCCGGCGACCGCCAGGTACTTGCGGTCGAACAGGTTGCGGATCCAGAACATCACGTCGAAGTTGTCATGGGTGACGCCGAAGTTGGCATTGACGAGGACGCGACTGTCCACCCAAGCCAAGTTCATTTCGTCGGCATAGGCCTTCGACTGCCACGCCAGATCGCTGCGGACGTAGTAGTCGAGCGAGCCCGTTAGGCCGCCCTTGAACTCGGCCCCAACGGTGCCCATCCACTTCGGTGCACGCGGCGTCGACTTGCCGCCGATGTAGCCGTTGCTCGGGCACACCTTGTTGTCGCAGATCGCGGGCGTGCGGGCGTAGTTCAGGTGGTAGGTGCCCGTGTCGTAGGTCGACTTGCCGTAGTAGAGCGTGCTGTTGATCGTGAAGTTCTTGGAGAACGCATAGGCCGCCTCGCCCTCGAAGCCGCGCGAGGTGAGGTTGCCGAGGTTCAGCGTGATCACGATCGGCAGAGCCGCAGGGTTGCCGGGGTCCGCCGCCGGGATCTGCATGTTGCTCCACTTGATCAGGAACACGTCCGCATTCAGGCGCAGATTGCCGAATGCATTCTTAGTGCCGAGTTCATAGGTCCAGTTCCTGTCACCGCTGTAGATGCGGTTCGCGGGCAAGAATGCGGTGGTATTGAAACCGCCGGACTTCACGCCCTTCGCCACCGATGCGTAGACCAGATGCTCGGGCGCCCAATCGTAATCGACCGTGAAGCGCGGGGTGAAGAACTTGTAGGTCGCATTGTAGGCTGCACCCGACGTCGCCAGCAGGCCGCCCGAACCGCCGGACGCCAGAGCCTGCTGATAGCGCTCTTCCTGGGTCCAACGTCCCTCAACGCCGATCCGCAACTGCTTGTCCAAGAGGGCCAGCTGCACTTCACCGAACGGCGACTTGATCTTGTTCTTTGTGAGGGACTGGCCAAGGACCGAGTACACCGCGCCGTAGTCCGAGCGCACATCTGGACGCAGCGGCGAGGTCGGCGCCGCCGTCAGGATCGGTGCCGACGCGAAGGCACTGAAGGTATTGTCGCGCGACGGCGAGTACAGGAAGCCGATCGCGCCCGTCACGATTCCGTCGTCGTCGTACGACACGCGGATGTCATGAGATTCGGTGCGGTGCGCGCTGACGCCGACGGTCGAAAACACGCAACCCGTCGGATCCGTGAAGTACGGGCAGCCGGGCAACTGGTCGTTGTAGATGTTCACGCGGTTGTTCGCCTGGACGCGACCGAAGGAATAGTCGAGCCGGACGGCGTCGGTGAACTGGTAGCTGATGCCGACGCGCATGAAGTTGGCGCCCAGCTGACTGGCATAGCCGCGCGGATCGATCGGAATGAGGTTGAACGGAACCGAACCGCAATACAGACGGTACCACTGGCCGCCCGCGCCGGTGCCGCCGGCAGAGAGCGGACGCACCGTCGGGTTATAGACGCCGCAGTTCATGAGATCGCTGCGGGAATCGAGCTCACCAAAGTAGGACAGCTGCGCTTCCTCGCGCTTGCTCTTGAAGTTGAAGTACGTGAGGTCGAGGGTCAGCTTGTCCGTCGGCGTCACGGTCACGCCGAAGTTGTAGGTGGTCTTGTCGTAACCGCCGACGCGGCAGTTCGTGCCGGGACGGATATAGCTGTCGCAGAAAGGATGCAGGTTCTTCCAGCTGCCGTCGAAGGTCGATTTGTAGGCGCCGCCGAGCACGGCGACCTTGTCTTCCACGATCGGACCGGTGACCGTCGCGCCGCCATCCAGGCGCTTGAAAATGCCCGCGGTGCCTTCCGCGTCGATGTGCCAACGATCCTTGGCTGGCTTCTTCGTGACGTAGTTCACGGCGCCGGTGAAGGCGTTACGGCCGTAGCGGGCGCTTTGCGGGCCCTTCACGACTTCAATGCGCTCGATCCCCCAGAAGCCGACGTCGGTGACGTAGGCGCGCGGCAGGTAGACGCCGTCCAGGAAGAATGAAACCGGCTGCTCGGTCGAACCCGCGATTTGGGTCGCGCCGCGAATGACGGGCGCGGTGTTGCCGGTGCCGCCGAAGTCCTCGAAGCTGAAGCCCGGAGTCAGGCGCGCGATGTCGCTCATGCCCACGGCGGACCGTTTGGCAAGATCGTCGCTGGTGAATGCTGTGATCGCGAGCGGAACCGTTTGCAGCGCTTCCTCGCGCTTACGGGCCGTCACCACGATTTCTTCAAGCTGCGCCCAGGCTTGGCTCGCATTGACCGCGAGGATTGTCGCGGCCACCGCGAAGCTGATCGCAGCGCCCCTCAAATTTCCGCGTCGCATGTCTGTCCCCTCTAGGTCGTGTTGGCGCGGAGAACGGGAGAGCAGGCGTGGCCGTGACCGCGAACGGTTCACAATGTGTGCCGGCTATTGGTTCTTGACCGCGCGAGCCCCCTCGGCCCGCTGTTCTATCCATAACACTGGCTGTTGTTGGCCGACAAACATTCCAAGATACGAACCGGCGTCGCGAAGCTCGCGTTGTGAAATGTGGTTCGAATTTCAGACCCTGCAGCTTTGCTGCCACGCCTCGGCCAAGGTGGCGGCGCGCGGACGGCACGCACCTGCTCGACAACTGGACCTATTGCCATAAGTTCAACCCGAACGCCGATCTTGCCGTCGTCCATGACGAGGTCGTCAGCATGGCGCGCAATTGGCGCGGCCGTCCGCAGGCCTATCGCGCCGTCTCGTTCCATGACTCCATGGCGCTGGTGAAGAAACTAACGTGCCCCCTGCTGTTCATGACGACACCGGAGGACTTCTTCTATCCCAGCTTTGCCGACGTCTGCGCCCTGCGCCCCGACGGCAAGGTCGCAATCGTCGGCGGCGAGAATTTGCCGACCTTGTCCGACCCGAGGGGCGTCGCTGCGGGCATCGCGAAATTCTTGAAGGGACTGTAGGCCACCACGCGCGGTCTCGATCCGCGCTGATCCGCCCAAAGCAAAACGGCCGGTCTGTGAGGACCGGCCGTTTGCATCGTCGTCTGTCGAAAACGCTAGTTGTCGAGGAAGCTGCGCAGTTTGCGCGAGCGGCTCGGGTGCTTGAGCTTGCGCAGCGCCTTGGCCTCGATCTGGCGGATACGTTCGCGGGTCACCGAGAACTGCTGGCCGACTTCTTCCAGCGTGTGATCGGTGTTCATGCCGATGCCGAAGCGCATGCGCAGCACGCGCTCTTCGCGGGCCGTCAGGCTCGCCAGCACGCGGGTACAGGTTTCGCGCAGGTTGCCTTGGATCGCCGCATCGAGCGGCTGTACGGCGTTCTTGTCTTCGATGAAATCGCCGAGATGGCTGTCTTCCTCGTCGCCGATCGGCGTCTCGAGGGAGATCGGCTCCTTGGCGATCTTGAGGACCTTGCGCACCTTCTCCAGCGGCATCTGCAGCTTTTCCGCCAACTCTTCCGGGGTCGGCTCGCGGCCGATCTCGTGGAGCATCTGGCGGCTGGTGCGCACCAGCTTGTTGATCGTCTCGATCATGTGCACCGGGATACGGATGGTGCGCGCCTGGTCGGCGATCGAACGCGTGATCGCCTGACGGATCCACCACGTCGCATAGGTCGAGAACTTGTAGCCGCGGCGATACTCGAACTTATCGACCGCCTTCATCAGGCCGATGTTGCCTTCCTGAATGAGGTCGAGGAACTGCAGGCCGCGGTTGGTGTACTTCTTGGCGATCGAGATCACGAGGCGCAGGTTGGCTTCGATCATCTCACGCTTGGCGCGGGACGCTTCGCGCTCGCCCTTCTGCACCGTGTTGACGATACGGCGGAACTCAGTGATCGACAGCCCGGCTTCTTCGGAGATCAGGCCGATCTGCGCACGCAGGGCCTCGACTTCCTTGACGTAGCGTACGCCGAAATCTTTCCAGCCCTTGGTGGTCAGCTTGCCGACGCGCTTCATCCACTTCGGGTCGAGTTCGCTGCCGTAGTGCTCGTGCAGGAACTCTTCGCGCTTGATCTTGCACTTCAAGGCGTAGCGCAGGATCTGGCCTTCGATGCCGAGCATCTTCCGGTTCAGCTCGTTCATCTGCTCGACGAGCGCTTCGATGCGCGCGTTGTTCAGATGCACGCCTTCCATCAGTTCCACCAGCTCCTGCTTGAGCTTCTGGAACTTGCGCTCGACGGTCTTGTCGATCTCTTGACCCTTGGTCAGGGTCTGCAGGCGCATGTCCTGCTGCTTCTTGAGCTTGTTGTAGGTGGACGCCACTTGCTCGAGCGCTTCGAGCACCTGGGGCATCAGCGAGGCTTCCATCGCCGCGAGGGAGACCGCGCCCTCTTCGCCTTCTTCGCCTTCGCCGCTGGGCGCTCCGCTCGGAACGCCGGGCGTGCCGGGGGCGCCACCGACGCCGGGCATGCTGGTCGTGCTCGGTGCCGCGACCGCGGCGGGCGCCGGCCGGGGCTCTGGCTTGCGCGCCGGCTTGGTGCCGTCCTCGTCCTCGACATCCGCCGGCTCGGACACAACATCGACTTCCAGCTCCTGGTCGGAGGCGGTGTCGGACGCGCCCGCGCCATAGGTGGCGTCGAGATCGATGATGTCGCGCAGCAGCATCTTTCCGTTCTGCAGGGCGTCATGCCACGACAGCAGCGAGCGGATGGTGATCGGGCTTTCGCAGATGCCGCCGATCATCATTTCACGGCCGGCTTCGATGCGCTTCGCGATGGCGATTTCGCCTTCGCGCGACAGCAGTTCAACCGAGCCCATCTCGCGCAGGTACATGCGCACCGGGTCGTCCGTGCGGCCGACGTCGTCTTCGTCGATATTGCCGCCGGAATAGGCTTCGGACTTGCCTTCGCCGTCCTTCTCCGCGGCTTCTTCGGTGTCTTCCTGCTCTTCGCCTTCAACGACGTTGATGCCCATCTCGGAGAGCATCGACATGGTGTCTTCGATCTGCTCGGAGGTCATCTCCTCCGACGGCAGCGCGGCGTTCAGTTCGTCGTAGGTGATGTAGCCGCGCTCTTTGGCCTTCGCGATCAGCTTCTTGATCGAGGCATTGGTTGAATCGAGCAGCGGGCTATCGCCCGTGGTCGCGGGCGGCGCGCCGTCTTCGCCGGTCGCATCCTTCGCGTTGCCCTTGCCGGCGGCCTTAAGCGCCTTCAGCGTGGCGGCAACGATCTTTGGGTCGGCCTTCGGTGCATTGGCGGGCGCGGGCGCAGTCGGCTTCGCGACCGCCTTCGCCACGGGCGCCGGCGCTGGCGCTGCTTTTGCCGCCGGCTTTGCGGCCGGCTTGGCCGCCGTCGCGGGTTTCGCGGCCGGTTTCGCCGCGGCCTTGGACTTCGCTGGGGGAACAGGGGCCGCCTTTTTATGGCTGGCCGCCGGCGCCTTTTTATTCACGCGCGCGCTTGATGGCATTTCGTATGACCGTCTCTTCAAAAACAGTGTTCAGTCGAAGTCGCTAAACTTCGCCGCGATCCTCATCCCCCACCCCGGAGGCTTGCGCTTGCTCACGCAGCGCTTTGAAGACGGCAAAGGCTTGTTCCGTTGGATTTTCCGCCAGCTCCTGCTCCGCCCGCTTGAGATCGGCCTCAAGTCCCGCTCGCTGACATAGAGCGAACGTGTGATCCCAGCCGACGGTTGCCTGCTCCAGTGGGGTATCCGGGCGGGCGAAACCCGCGTGAAGATAAACGTCCGGATGCAAGAGTGAAGCAATTTCCGCAGCAAACCCAAGGCCCTGCAAGTAGGTGCCAAGCGAGGTGAATTCAAGGTCAGGGTTTTGGGCGATGTGGATTAGTGCGGTTTGTCGCAGTGAGTCAAGGCGATGGTCGGAAAACATGATCCCGCCCAGGCGCTCCTCGACCAGATCGAACATCTGCGGATGGTTCAGAAGGGTCGCAAGCAAGATTCTTTCGCGTATGCGGTCCGATTCATCGGCCGCCCCCGGATGGATCGGCCGGGATGGCGGAAAGACCGAACCCGGGCGCGAACCGAAATCACGGCTGCCGCCTTTTCCTTGGCCCTTCCCCTTGCTCCAGCGGGGCGCCTGGCCGCCCTGGGGCGCTCGCGGCGGCCTGAAATGGGTGAACAGCCGGTCCTTGAACATGCGCAGGTACTGGTTCTGCACCGACCCGTCGCCGATCGCCCGCGCCATGGCCTCAGCGGCCTTTTCCAGCGCGGCGCGCCGTTCCGGCGTGTCGGAGGCGTGTTCCCCGAGCAGCTGACGCCACAGCACTTCCGACAGCGGCAGGGCCTCTTGCAGGACGGTCGCCATCGCTTCCGGTCCGTCGCGACGGCAGATGTCGTCAGGGTCTTTGCCCGCCGGCATCATGGCGAATCGCAGCGACAGCCCCGGCTTGAGCAGCGGCAACGCCCGGTCGGCCGCACGCAGCGCCGCCTTCTGCCCGGCGCGGTCGCCGTCGAAACACAGGATCGGCTCCGGCGCGATACGCCACAACAGCTCGATCTGGGTCTCGGTCATCGCCGTGCCCAGCGGGGCCACCGCATTGGTGAACCCGGCCTGAGCGAGGGCGATCACGTCCATATAGCCCTCGGCGACGATGATCTCGCGCTTGGTGGACGCCAACTCCCGCGCCAGCGACAGGCCATAGACGATCTGGCCCTTATGGAAGAGCGGCGTGTCCGGAGAGTTCAGATACTTGGGCTGCTCGTCCGCACCCATCACGCGGCCGCCGAACGCCACCGGCCGCCCGCGCAGATCGAAGATCGGGAACATCACCCGGTCGCGGAAGAAGTCGAAGCTGTCGCGCCCCTCCTTGCCGGGCGAGATCAGCCGCGCTTCCATCAACACGTCCTCAGGGATGCCTTTCTTCAGCAACGTGGACTTCAGCCCGCTGCCGGCCGCATAGCCCAAGCGAAAACGATGGATGGTTTCATCCGTCAGGCCGCGGCCTTTGAGATATTCGAGGGCCTTGCGGCCCTCCGGTGCCCACAGGGCCTTCTCGAACAGGGCGCACCCGGCTTCGACCGCATCGCGCAAGGTGGCGGAACGGGCGACCTCGCGGGATTCTTCCGCCGATTGGCGCGGCATCTCCACACCCGCCTCCTCCGCCAGCCGCTCCACGGCTTCGGGGAAGGTCAGGTTCTGGGTCTTCATCAAGAAGCCGAAGATGTCGCCGTGCTCCCCGGTGGAGAAGCAGTGGTAGAAGCCTTTGTCGTCGTTGACCGTGAACGACGGCGACTTCTCGTTCGAGAACGGGCTCAGGCCCACATACTCCCGGCCCCGGCGGATCAACTTCACACGCCGGCCGACCACGCCCGACACGGAGAGTCGGGCGCGGATTTCATCCAGGAATTGGGGAGAGAACGTCGCCATCTAACGCTCCGGCGCCCGCGCCAACCGGCGCGGGAGTCGTAAATGTTACGCCGACAGGTGCTGCTTCACCACGGCCGACACCGCGCCGAAATCCATCTTGCCGGCGTGGCTCTCTTTCAGCTTGGCGATGACCTTGCCCATGTCTTTCATGCTGGCGGCGCCGGTCTCCGCGATGGCGGCCTTCACCGCGGCGGCGACCTCCGCCTCGCCCATTTGCTGGGGCATGTAGGACGCGATGACGTCGATCTCGTCCTGCTCCTTCTGGGCCAGTTCCGGGCGATTGCCCTGCTGGTACAGGGCAATGGAATCCTTGCGGCTCTTGATCATGTTGTTCATGAGCGAAAGGATGGCGGCGTCGTCGATTCCGCCGGTGTTGCCCGACGGGCGCGCCGCGATGTCCTTGTCCTTGATGGCCGCCAGAACCAGCCGCACCGTGTGCAGGACCTTCTCGTTCTTGGCGCGCATGGCGGTCTTCATGTCGTCGGTCAATTTGGCGCGAATGCTCATCGTACTGTCACCTTCGGGGACGAAAAATCGGGTTAGCTAGTCTACACGGGTCGGCCGCCAAATTGGCGACCGAGATTGTGGATAAGTCTCTGCCAAAACGCTTGGTGTTCCAGCGCCTTGACTCACCGGGATCGAATGCTTACACCGCGCCTTTAACGCACATCATCGAAGCGCGCGAGGCTGCTTTCGCGGCGGGGGACCATGAGCCCCAGCCAAGAGCGGTCCGGGCAGATGCGGCCCAGTTCATCCAGAGCTAGGCCCATATAGGCAGAGGAACGCGAGACACCAATGACCACGTCCCCCCTCCTCTCCTCGTTCCACGGCACCTGACGATGGCCCCCAACACCAGTCCTCCCGTTCCGGGGCAGCCCGCTGGTGCGACAGCCGTATTGGTTTTGGACGACGGATCGGTCTATTGGGGCCGGGGCGCCGGCGCGACCGGGTCCAAGGTCGGCGAGGTGTGCTTCAACACCTCCATGACCGGCTATCAGGAGGTGATGACCGATCCCTCCTACGCCGGCCAGATCATCAATTTCACGTTCCCGCATATCGGCAACGTCGGCACCAATCCGGAAGACCTGGAAGCGACCACGGTTGCGGCGCGCGGCTGCATCATGCGCGACGACATCACCGCGCCGTCGAACTACCGCTCCGCCCAGCACCTGGACGCGTGGCTCAAGTCAAACGACATGATCGCCCTGACCGGCATCGATACCCGCAAGCTGACCCGGCGCATCCGCGACAAGGGTCCGCCGAACGGCGTGATCTGCCATGAGCCGACTGGCAAGTTCGACATTCCGATGCTGCTGTCCGTGGCCAAGTCATGGCCCGGTCTCGACGGCATGGATCTGGCGAAAGACGTCACCTGCCGCCAGACCTACACCTGGGACCAGGGCCTGTGGAGCCGCACCGGCGGCTTCGCCACGCTCACGGATGCGAAGTACCACGTGGTCGCGGTCGACTACGGCGCCAAGCGCAACATCCTGCGCTCCCTCGCCGACGTCGGCTGCAAGGTGACCGTGGTGCCGGCGACCGCCACCGCCGAGGAAATCCTGCGCCACAATCCCGACGGCGTGTTCTTGTCCAACGGCCCCGGCGATCCGGCGGCGACGGGCAAGTACGCCGTGCCGGTGTTGCGCGAACTCATCAAGACCGAGAAGCCGATCTTCGGCATCTGTCTCGGCCACCAGCTGCTGTCGCTCGCCGTCGGCGCGATGACCTACAAGCTGCCGATGGGCCACCGCGGCGCCAACCAGCCCGTGAAGGACCTGGAGACCGGCAAGGTCGAGATCACCTCGCAGAACCACGGCTTCGCGGTCGATCGCGCGACCCTGCCGAAGAATTGCATCGAAACCCACAAGTCGCTCTTCGACGGCATCGTCGAAGGCATGAAGCTCACCGACAAACCGGTGTTCTCCGTGCAATACCACCCTGAGGCCTCACCCGGCCCACAGGACAGCCACTATCTGTTCCACCGTTTTGCCGACTTGATGAAGGCGCGGAAGAAGTAGCCATGCCGAAGCGCACCGACATCAAGAGCATCCTCATCATCGGCGCCGGGCCGATCGTCATCGGCCAGGCCTGCGAGTTCGATTACTCGGGCGCGCAAGCGTGCAAGGCGCTGCGCGAGGAAGGCTATCGCGTCATCCTGGTGAACTCGAACCCCGCCACCATCATGACCGATCCGGACATGGCGGATGCGACCTACATCGAGCCGATCACGCCCGAGACCGTCACCAAGATCATCGAGAAGGAACGCCCCGACGCGCTGCTGCCCACCATGGGCGGCCAGACCGCGCTCAACACCGCGATGAAGCTCGCCGACAGCGGCGTGCTCGCGCGCCTCGGCGTCGAGATGATCGCCGCCAAGCGCGACGTCATCATGAAGGCCGAAGACCGCGAGCTGTTCCGCGACGCCATGTCGAAGATCGGCCTGGAAAGTCCGAAAAGCGTGATGATCAAGTCGCTGGAAGAAGCGCGCGAGGCCATCAAGTACGTCGGCCTGCCGACCATCATCCGCCCGTCCTTCACCCTCGGCGGCGAAGGCGGCGGCATCGCCTACAACACCGAAGAGTTCGAGCACTTCGTCGGCACGGGTCTTGCGGCCTCGCCGGTGAAGACCGTGCTGGTCGAAGAGTCCGTGCTCGGCTGGAAAGAGTTCGAGATGGAAGTTGTCCGCGACAAGAAGGACAACTGCATCATCATCTGCTCGATCGAGAACGTGGACCCGATGGGCATCCACACCGGCGATTCCATCACGGTCGCGCCGGCGCTGACGCTCACCGACAAAGAATACCAGATCATGCGCAACGCCTCGCTGGCGTGCCTGCGCGAGATCGGCGTGGATACCGGCGGCTCGAACGTGCAGTTCGCCATCAATCCGGCGGACGGACGCATGGTGGTGATCGAGATGAACCCGCGCGTGTCGCGGTCCTCGGCGCTGGCGTCCAAGGCGACTGGATTTCCAATTGCGAAGATCGCCGCCAAGCTGGCGGTCGGCTACACCCTCGACGAACTCACCAACGACATCACCGGCGCGACGCCGGCGTCGTTCGAGCCGACCATCGACTACGTGGTCACCAAGATCCCGCGCTTCACCTTCGAGAAGTTCCCCGAAGCCAACCCCATGCTGACCACCAGCATGAAGTCGGTCGGCGAAGCGATGTCGGTCGGCCGCACCTTCGCTGAGTCCCTGCAGAAGGGCCTGCGCTCGATGGAGACCGGCCTGACCGGCCTCAACGAGATCGACGTCGACGATTCCGGCGCGCCGACCATGGACAAGGACAAGCTGCGCGTCGTGCTGACCCAGCCGCGCCCGGATCGCCTGCTGATCATGGCCCAGGCGCTGCGCGCCGGTCTGACGGTCGAGGAAATCCACGCCGCGGCGAAATACGACCCGTGGTTCATCCGCGAAGTGAAGACCATCGTCGACGCCGAAGCCGCGATACGCAAGAGCGGTCTGCCGAGCGATCACCAGGGCCTGCTCGCGATCAAGAAGCTCGGCTTCTCCGACAAGCGCCTCGCCGAACTCACCGGCACGAAGGAAGCCGACGTCGTCGCCGCCCGTCACAAGGCCAAGGTGCGCCCGGTGTTCAAGCGCATCGACAGCTGCGCCGCCGAGTTCTACGCGCGCACGCCTTATATGTATTCCTGCTACGAGGGCGACGGCCTCAATCCGGCGGAATGCGAGTCCGAGCCGTCGAGCGCCACCAAGGTCATCATCCTCGGCGGCGGCCCGAACCGCATCGGCCAGGGCATCGAGTTCGATTACTGCTGCGTCCACGCGGCGTTCTCCCTGCGCGACGCCGGGTTCGAGACCATCATGGTCAACTGCAACCCGGAGACCGTCTCCACCGACTACGACACCTCCAGCCGCCTCTACTTCGAGCCGCTGACCGCGGAAGACGTGATCGAGCTGATCACCACCGAGCAGCAGAACGGCAAGGTGCTCGGCGTCATCGTCCAACTCGGCGGCCAGACGCCGCTGAAGCTGTCCAAGGCGCTGGAAGCTGCGGGCATCCCGATCCTCGGCACCTCGCCGGACGCCATCGACCTCGCCGAAGACCGCGAGCGCTTCCAGCATCTGCTGCACGATCTGAAACTCCGCCAGCCCGCCAACGGCACGGCGATGACCGTCGAACAAGCCCGCGCCGCCGCGGCGAAAGTCGGCTACCCGGTCGTGATCCGTCCGTCCTACGTGCTCGGCGGCCGCGCGATGCGCATCGTCCACGACGAAGCCGGCCTGAACGCCTACATGCGCGATGCGGTGAAGGTCACCGGCGACAACCCGGTGCTGATCGACAGCTATCTCTCCGGCGCCATCGAAGTCGACGTCGACGCGCTGGCCGACGGCACCGACGTCTACATCGCCGGCATCATGCAGCACATCGAGGAAGCCGGCATTCACTCCGGCGATTCCGCCTGCTCCCTGCCGCCTTATTCGCTCGACAAGAAGATCGTCGCCGAGATCAAGCGCCAGACCATCGCCATGGCCAAGGCGCTGAAGGTCGTCGGCCTGATGAACGTGCAGTACGCGGTGAAGGACGGCGACGTCTACGTGCTCGAGGTCAACCCGCGCGCCAGCCGCACCGTGCCGTTCGTCGCCAAGGCGACCGGCGTGCCCGTGGCCAAGATCGCCGCGCGCGTCATGGCCGGGGAGAAGATCGCCAGCTTCAAGCTCGGCGTCGACTTCGAGGCGCTGCCGGATGCCGGTCAGCACATCGCGGTCAAAGAGGCCGTGTTCCCGTTCAACCGCTTCCCCGGCGTCGACATCGTGCTGGGGCCGGAGATGAAATCCACCGGCGAGGTCATGGGGCTCGATCGCGACTTCCCGCGCGCCTACGCCAAGGCGCAGCTCGGCGCCGGCACGGTGCTGCCGCTCAAGGGCACCGCCTTCATCTCCGTGCGCGACGGCGACAAGGATGCCGCCGCCGCTATCGCCCAGGATCTCATCAAGCTCGGCTTCAAGATCATCGCCACCAGCGGCACCCAAAAAGGGCTCGCCGCGAAGGGCATCGCCGTGGAGCGGGTGAACAAGGTGGCCGAGGGGCGGCCGCACTGCGTCGACGCCATGATCTCGGGCAACGTCCAGCTGGTCGTGAACACCACGTCCAGCGGCCAGTCCTTGAAAGATAGTTTCGACATCCGCCGGACGGCGTTAACCCGCAATATCAGCCACTACACCACGCTCTCGGGGGCGGAAGCGGCCGTTGCAGCAATTCGGGCACTGACCGACGGGGCCCTTGATGTTGCCCCCCTCCAGTCATACTTTAAGCGGTAAGGATTTACTGCTGGGTTTGGACAAGCCCCGCCTCACGGCGAGGGCTATTTCTTTCTGTTGGCTGGTTGAAAGCAGGATCGAGCGTCATGGACAAGATTCCTATGACGGCGGAGGGTTTAGCTCCGCTTGAAGCTGAGTTGCGGCAACTGCGCACGGTCGATCGCCATGCCGTGATCAAAGCCATTTCCGAAGCGCGCGAGCACGGCGATCTGTCCGAGAACGCCGAGTATCATGCTGCCCGCGAGAAACAGAGCTTCATCGAAGGCCGCATCAGCGAGCTTGAGGATATCGTCAGCCGCGCCGACGTGATCGACGTGTCCAAGCTGTCCGGCTCGGTCGTGCGCTTCGGCGCCTTCGTCACGCTGGCCGACGACGACACCGACGAAGAGACCACCTATCAGGTGGTCGGCCCCTACGAGGCGGACCTGGCCAAGGGCAAGATCTCCGTGCAGTCCCCCCTCGGCCGCGCCCTCATCGGCAAGTCCAAGGGCGACAACGTCGAAGTCATCACCCCCGGCGGCGGCAAGGCCTACGAAGTGGTGACGGTGAAGTTTAAGTGACCGCTTAGGCGCGCGCCGCGCGCCGAAGCGCGTCATCCTTGGCCCGCAGGGCCGAGGATCCAGAGGTATCTGTTTTCATACCAGAACCGAAAAAAACCTGGATGCTCGCAGTCCTGCGGACTGCAAGCATGACGGCGGTGCGTGTTTAGGCCGCCGGCTCAGCCGCCGGCTTCGGTTCCACCGCAATCGGCACGCCCGGCAGGTTCTTGGCGCTGCGAATCGCCAGCGCCGATTTCACGTTCGCCACCTTCGGCGCCGCGGTCAGCTTCTCGGTGACGAAGCGCTGATAAGCATCCCAGTCTTTCGCGACCACGCGCAGGAGAAAATCCGTCTCCCCGGCGAGCATGTGGCACTCCCGCACCTCGTCCCATTCCCGCACCAGGTTCTCGAACGCCACCAGGTCCGCCTCCGCCTGGCTGTTGAGGCCCACATGGGCGAACACGGTCACCGTGTAGCCCAGGGACGCCTGGTCGAGCTGGGCGTGGTAGCCCTTGATGAAGCCGGCCTCCTCCAGCGCCCGTACGCGCCGCAGGCACGGCGGCGCGGAGATGCCCGCCCGGGCCGCCAGATCGACGTTGGTCATCCGGCCGTCCTCCTGCAGGTCCCGCAGGATCTGCCGGTCGATCCGGTCCAATTTCACGCGCTGCATAGCTTCCCCGCCCATCACGCAATTAAATTACAAGATAGCCCAAGCAGACGGAGCTTTGCAACCCGCCCCACCCTTGCTTGAACCCCCACCCCCACCCCCCTATGTTTCCCCCCACTTGTTGCGGCGCAACGCCGGGGAGCCAGGGGGGCGAGCCGGTCTTTACGTTAGGCTCTCCCGTTTCCATGGCTGAACATCGTACCAAGGTGCTGATCCTGGGCTCCGGCCCCGCCGGCCTTACCGCCGCGATCTATGCCGCGCGCGCCAACCTCGCGCCCATCGTCGTCGCCGGCATGCAGCCCGGCGGCCAGATGACCATCACCACCGACGTCGAGAACTACCCGGGCTTCCCGGACGTGATCCAGGGCCCCTGGCTGATGGAGCAAATGACCAAGCAGGCCGAGCACGTCGGCACCCGCTTCGTCCATGACCTCGTCACGTCGATCGACTTCACCAAGCGCCCCTACGTGGCGACCGGTGACTCCGGCGACACCTTCATCGGCGACAGCATCATCGTCGCCACCGGCGCCTCCGCCCGCTGGCTTGGCATCCCGACCGAGAAGCAGTTCCAGGGCTTCGGCGTGTCCGCGTGCGCCACCTGTGACGGCTTCTTCTTCCGCGGCAAGGAAGTCGCCGTGGTCGGCGGCGGCAACACCGCGGTCGAGGAAGCGCTCTACCTCACCAACCATGCCACCAAGGTGACGTTGATCCACCGTCGCGACAGCCTGCGCGCGGAGAAGATGCTCCAGCAGCGCCTGTTCGCCCATCCGAAGATCACTGTGGTCTGGGATTCCGCCGTGGACGAAGTCGTCGGCAAGACCGCACCTCCCGGCGTCACCGGCATCAAGCTGCGCAACGTGAAAACCGGCGCGATCCAGGACCTGACCGTCGACGGCCTGTTCGTCGCCATCGGCCACACGCCCAATACCGAGCTGTTCAAGAACGTGCTCGACATGGACGAGAACGGCTACCTGATCACCGCGCCCGATTCCACCGCCACCAAACTCGACGGCGTCTTCGCCTGCGGCGACGTGCAGGACCACGTGTACCGGCAAGCGGTGACCGCCGCCGGCACCGGCTGCATGGCCGCCCTGGAAGCGGATCGCTTCCTGGCCGCCGCCGCGCACGGATGAGACCGTAACCCTGGGTCCTCGTGTCGAGCACGAGGACGACTTTTTTAAGTTGTCACCCTCGGACTTGATCCGAGGGTCCAGGGTAACGGGAGACGACCTAAGTTAGGCCAAGGAGCGACCTATGGTGAACTCGGCTTCACGCAACAGCGGCCGTCTCGATTGGGACAAGCTGCGGGTGTTCCACGCCGTCGCCGAAGCCGGCAGCTTCACCCATGCCTCCGAGACCTTGAACCTCAGCCAGTCCGCCGTCTCCCGGCAGATCAGCGCGCTTGAGGAATCCCTCGGCGTCTCCCTGTTCCACCGCCACGCCCGCGGCCTGATCCTCACCGAGCAGGGCGACCTGCTCTACAAGACCGTCCACGACGTGTTCTCCAAGCTCAACAACGTCGAGAACCTGCTCACCGAAACCAAGGAGAACCCGGAAGGCGTGCTGCGCGTCACCACCACCGTCGCCTTCGGCTCCGTGTGGCTGGTGGCCCGCCTGAAGGAGTTCACCCGCGCCTACCCGCAGATCGAGGTGCAGGTGCAGCTCGACGACCGCGAGCTCGACCTCGCCATGCGCGAGGCCGACGTCGCCATCCGCTTCAACGAGCCCACCCAGCCGGACCTGATCCAGCGCCACCTCGGCAGCATGCGCGCCAACCTCTACGCCTCGCCGGAGTACCTGAAGGAACGCGGCGTGCCCCAGAACATCGCCGAGCTGAAGGACCACGACATCATCCAGTTCGGCGAAGGCACCGCGCCGATCCAGAACATCAACTGGCTGGTGGAGCAGTTGGCCGCCATCGACGTGGAGCCCCACACGGCGCTCCGCGTGAACAACATCTACGGCATCTACCGTGCCATCAAAGCCGGCATCGGCATCGGCTCCCTGCCGGACTACTTCGGCCGCGAGGGCACCGGCATCGTGCAGGTGCTGCCTGAACTGGAAGGCACCACCATCGACGCCTACTTCGTCTACGCCGCCGAACTGCGCAACTCGACCCGCGTGTCCGTGTTCCGGGATTACCTGGTGCGCGAGATCGGCCGCGCCAAGAGCCAGCTCACCGTGGTGGCGCAGAAGACGGAGACGTTGAGCAAGGCGGGGTAGGAGGCGAGAACCCTGCCAGCCGCATTCAGCAACGTCCACATAGGCATCTATTCATAGATGCCGAGATAGCGCTTTGCATCCTTGAGCAGCGCGCTGTCGTACTCATAGAGGCCATAGGCCATCGCAGCGCGAGTTGCAGCACCTTTCACTTCAATACTGACCATGCTGCCTTGAAACGCACGCGCGACGCGTACCGCCAGAGCGCGATTGTTGTCGAAGCCCTTCTGATCGTCATAGAGGGACGCGAGACATGTAAAAGGCATCGAAGATTTTCCAAGCGCTCGATCGCCGTCAAATACCGTCTCGTAGGACAACTGCTCATCGCCCAAAGCTTTTGCGATCTCAGCTTCCGACGATGATTTATGATCTGCGAAGAAGCGGTCCCAAAATGCCTTCGTCTCGCAAACCTGCTCCGCGATATCCAAGTTGCCTTTCATCAATTCATCTAAGATCAAAATCAATGAGCCCCCCTTTAAAAGCCTGTTCGTTTCGAATTCTAGTCTAACAATACTGCGGCCATATATTTTAGTATAATAATAGGCACAGGTTCTTAAGTCGATGAGCCCTAAACATTTATAGTTTGGAAATATTTCCTAGAAGGTGCAAGCATGCACCTCCGCGACAGCGTCGAGTTACTTGATGTCGCGACCTCGAAATGGGGGAAAAAATGTTTCGAGCAATCTGGCAGCGCCTATTTGGTGCCGAAGCAACTGAGGATGATTCTGCAAGACCGCTTGAACCTGGGATCATGTCGCCAAGAATCGATTTCGATGGCGATCGCCCAATCGACAACCCCGATGCGGACGAACTAGGATTTGGAATAATTGCAGAGCGCCTCGCCACCTCGGTCCGAAGCAGCGGCGCTAAGGACGGCCTTGTAATAGGGATTGAAGGCCAGTGGGGCTCTGGGAAATCAAGCATCCTGAACTTGCTATGCATACGCCTAACTGGCCCAAATGTCTCAGTAGTAAAATTTGACCCTTGGATTGTCAGCGATCGAGACAGCATGGTTGCCGCTCTCATTGGCGATATAGCTAAGGCGGTTGACTCACTTTCACCGAGAAGCAAGAAGGCCGCAAAAAAGACCGCAGAATTGGCAACTATGATGCGAGCATACGGAGCGGCAACCAGCCGCCGTCTTGTATCTGCCGTCAATTTGGCTGGCCTAGCTGGCGTACCCTTCATGGAGGCAATTGGTAAGGCCCTGGAGGAAGGCGGAAAACTGCTGGAGAAAGACAAAAAGCCTACGTCGATTATTCAGCTTAAGGCGGAACTCGTTCGACGCCTCAGATCTCTCCAACACAGATTTGTGGTTGTCGTAGATGATCTGGATCGCCTAGAGCCGAAGGAAGCCGCCGAAGTCACACGCCTCATTAGAGCCGTCGGAGACTTTCCCAACGTTATTTACCTTCTTTGCTATGACCGGGATGTGCTCGCTCACAGTCTAAAGCGATCGCTCAAAGTCCGCGACGGAAGGGCCTTCCTTCAAAAAATCGTGCAAGTCACGTTCGCCGTCCCCATTCCTCAGGAATTTGATCTGCGGCGCTTGTTTCACAAGCAATGTATTGAACTCTGCAAAGACATAGCCGGCCAACCACTCTCGTTGGATACCTCGGAGCGCCTTGTAGCCGTTGTGGATCGAGAGGGAGGCCTGCTGGAAACACCCCGTGATGTCACGCAAGTGATGAACGCCATTCGGCTCTTTTACCCTCCCATCGCCAGGGATGTGGATTTCCCAGACTTAGTATGGCTCCAAGTCGTCCGTCTAAAGAATGAAGGTCTATATCGTTGGGCCGAGCGCTATCTCGGAACTTTCGCTGCCCTTCACAATATGGGCGCAAGACTGCGTGACGATGAGAAGGAGAGCATTAAGCAGCAGCTAGAGAAGTTGGCACCCTCGGAAGATGCTTTTTCTCCGAACTCAATTTATCGCCTCGGAGAACTTATACCTGGAATCAGCAACGACAAAGTGTTCGACAAAGTCGATGCAGACGAGTTGACCGCGCTTGAGTCCGGTAAGCGTTTGGGAAGCCCCCAATACTATCGACGCTATTTTTCATTTTCCGATCCCAGCGGCACTCTTGGCGACGACGTATGGCGTTCCCTGATCTCAAAGGCAGAAGGTGGTGAGAGCGTTACGTCCATCATGTCGAGTCTCATTTCCCAGGCTCGACCTCAGGGCGGCACAATGTACGAAGTTGCCCTAGATCGCATATCGAGAATGAATCACAGCGAGCTTTCGGTTCCCACGCTGACTTCACTGACCGCAGACATACTGGATACTGTGGATGTGGCGCAGAAAGCCGAACCTGAACCGGGTTGGTTTGAGCAGCGAAAGGTGTGGAGAACCGCCCGCAAGCTCTTTGGGATCGTGCTGGGAAAGTTGACGGGCAGCAAAAGGGCTTCGTTTCTGGAACAGACATTCTCCAATCGAAAAGCCATTGGTTTCCTTATGGCAGAACTAGGGTCCAGACTCATAAAATCCACCAAACGATTGCTGCGACGAGGTGGATGGATGCAAGGAAGTTTCGCGCCAGCTTATCGTAGCGGGTGGCAATGCGCCGGAAGTCTTTGAGCCTGCAAAAAGCATTCTCGATGCGGTGCCGCT
>CANJPQ010000001.1 GCA_947476275.1 Fidelibacterota bacterium | reverse complement strand
ATCGTGAGCCCATAGAACACCAGCTTGGCCGAGAGCCACCCGGCGCCGAAGGGCGTGCCGCGCGCGAGGCTGAACAGCCCGAGCCCGATGAAGAACACGGCCACCGCCGTGCGCACCCACAGATCGAGATCGCGCCAGAACTTGCCCGAAGGCTTTTTCAGGGTGAGATGCGACATCCACATCAGCGCGAACCACGCCAGCGACACGATCCACACCGCCACCAACCCATCGCCCTTTACCGGTGACAGATCGAGTTCCGCGGCAAGCTGGAAGCCGAACGGCATGATCAGGATCAGCGCATTGCGCACATGCTGATCGGTGTCGATCACCATGTCCCAGATTTCCATGCGCTGCGTGTAGGTCATGTGCTTCGCGCGCGCGAAGTACCAGCTCCACGCATTGATCACGAACTCGGCGCCGAGCCAGTAGCCCATGAGCAGGACGTGGAACCACCGCGCGAAATCGTATGTGCTGATCATCCAGGCCCCCATTGCGCGCGCATTAGAGCCCGAATCGGGCCCCGGTCCTCCGGGATTCCCGCCGGAGCGGCGGAAATTTGCCTTATCAACCAAAAGTAAGTCCGCCTCGTGGCCTCCCTCTATTGTTGCAGCCCCGGGTTGGGTAAGGTTTGATGTATTCTGGCTGGGCGTTGGGGAAACCCAAGGGGAAGCTCCAGGGGGAAGGCCGAGTGGATCATAAGGCTAACCTACTCAATCAACTGCGGATCGAACGCCCGGCCGAGCCCGCGCGCGGCCCCATTCCCCGCGCTTGGTGGATCGGCGGCGGCGCCGCGATCGTGCTCCTCCCGGCCGTGCTGGGCGTAGGTCTATTCGGCTCGAAGGGCATTCCGGTGCAGGCCGTCACCGCGCGCGCCGCGGCCCCGGCGTCCGCCAGCGGCGGCGCCTCCCTGCTCGACGCGTCGGGCTACGTCGTCGCGCGGCGCCAGGCGACCGTCTCGGCCAAGGTGAGCGCCAAGGTGGTCGAGGTGCCGATCCAGGAAGGCCAGCGCGTCGAAGCCAACCAGATCATCGCCCGGCTGGACGATTCCAATGCCCAAGCCGCCCTCGCGCAAACCAAGGCGCAGGTGGACCAGGCCGAAGCCAACCTGGTCGCCGCACAAGTCGCCTACGGCAACGCGCGGCCGCTGTACGAGCGCAACACCGCCTTGCGCCAGCGCGGCGTGATCAGCGACAGCGCCTTTGAGACCTCCAAGACCAACCACGACGCCGCGCAAGCCAATCTCGCCGTCATGACGCGCGCTCGGGACGTCGCCCGCTCCGCCCGCACCATGGCGGAACGCATCGTCGACGATATGACCGTGCGCGCGCCCTTCGCCGGGATCGTCACCGCCCGCTCCGCCCAGCCCGGCGAGATGGTCTCGCCCAACTCCGCCGGCGGCGGCTTCACGCGGACAGGACTTTGCACCATCGTCGACATGGACTCCCTCGAGGTCGAGGTCGACGTGAGCGAGAACTTCATCAGCCGCGTGCATCCCGGCCAGCCCGCCACCATCAAGCTCAATGCCTATCCGGACTGGCTGATCCCCGGCGAGATCATCACCGTCATCCCGACTGCCGACCGCGCCAAAGCCACCGTGAAAGTGCGCGTCGGCTTCAAGGAAAAGGACGACCGCGTGGTGCCGGAGATGGGCGCCCGCGTCTCGTTCCTGAGCGAACAGAAAGCGGGTGACAAGAAAGCGCCCGCCACCCCGGGCGTGTTGGTGCCGATCGAGGCGGTCAGCGCGAACGGCGATACCGGCATCGTGTTCGTCATTCACAACACGGAAGTCGAACGGCGCACGGTGCGCCTCGGCGCCCGCACGCCCGAAGGGCAAACGCTGCTCTCGGGAGTTACCGCCGGCGAACAACTCGCCGCCGGCGACCTGTCCAAACTGACCGACAAGGCGCGCATTCGCGTCGAGGAACCTGCCGCGCCTTAACGTCCATCTGCGAACCGAGAGGAACCGCCCATGTCCGTCGTGTCCCTGCGCAATGTGGTGAAGCACTATACGCGCGGCAAAGAACGCGTGGAGGTCCTGCACAGCATCAATCTCGACATCGCGCCGGGCGAGTTCCTCGCGCTGATGGGGCCATCGGGGTCGGGCAAGACCACGCTCCTCAACCTGATCGGCGGTTTGGACCGGCCGAGCGCCGGCGAAGTCACCGTCGGCGGCGAGCGTGTCGATGCGCTTTCCGGCGGTCAGCTCTCGAAGTGGCGCGCGCGCCACGTCGGCTTCATCTTCCAGTTCTACAACCTGATGCCGATGCTGTCGGCGGAGCGGAATGTGGAACTGCCGCTCCTGCTCACGCCGCTGAACAGTGCGCAGCGCATGAGTAACGTCGCCGCGGCCTTGGAGCTGGTGGGCCTCGCCGACCGCGCCAAGCACAAGCCCGGCGAGTTGTCCGGCGGCCAGCAGCAGCGCGTCGCCATCGCGCGCGCGCTGATCTCAGATCCCACGCTTCTCGTCTGCGACGAGCCCACCGGCGATCTCGACCGCGAGACCGCGGAGGAAATCATGGGCCTCCTGCAGATGCTCAACAAGCAGCAGGGCAAGACCATCATTATGGTCACCCACGATCCCAAGGCCGCGGCCTATGCGTCGCGCCAGGTGCATATGGACAAGGGCCGCTTGGTCGAAGGCGAAGCGCGAACGGCCGCTGCCTAGGAACCGTCCATGAAGTACCTGCCCCTGATCTGGGCCGGCCTGTGGCGTAAGCGCACGCGCACGGTCTTCACGTTGCTCTCGGTGATGACCGCGTTCCTGCTGTTCGGGATGCTGCAAGGCGTGAACTCCGCCTTCACCCAGTCCGTGCGCAGCGCCAACATCAACCGCCTCTATGTCGCCAGCAAGTTCAGCATGATCGAGCCCCTGCCGCTAGCGATGCTCCAGCGCATCGAACAGGTGCCCGGCGTGACGGGCGCGACCTACGGCGTGTGGTTCGGCGGCTATTACCGCGAGCGGAAGAATTTCCTGCTGTCCTATCCGGTGGACGTGCGGCGCTACTTCGACATGTTCCCGGAGATGCAGATCTCCAAGGAGACCCTCGAGACCCTGGCCACCACCCGCACCGGCGCCGTGATCGGCGTCGAACTCGCCAAGAAATACGACTGGAAAGTCGGCGACGAGATCACCATCCCCTCGGGCATCTGGACCAAGGCCGACGGCAGCCGCGAATGGACCTTCGATATCGTCGGCATCTTCAACGACACCGGCGACAGCAGCCGTAGCAACTCCCTGTTCTTCAACTACGCCTACTTCGACGAGGCCCGCACCATCACCCCGGGCACGGTGGCCTGGTTCATCGTGCGCATCGCCGACCCGGCGCAGTCGGTCAAGATCGCCGAGGCCATCGACGCCACCTTCGCCAACAGCCCCCAGGAAACCCAGACCCAGAACGAGAAGGAATACGCCCAGGCCTATTTCAAGCAGTTCGGCGACATCAACCTCATCGTCAGCGCCATCATCGGTGCGGTGTTCTTCGCGCTCCTGTTCCTCACCGGCAACGCGATGATGCAGTCGGTGCGCGAGCGCATCCCCGAGATCGCGATCATGAAGACGTTGGGCCTGTCGGACCTCGGCGTGGTCGGCCTGTTGACCGCCGAAGCCTTGATCCTGTGTCTCGGCGCGGCGGCCATCGGGATGACGCTCGCCTACTTCATGTTCGGGCTGATCAAGAGCATGGTCTACGCCGCCGGCATGCCCGGCGACGTCATCCTCATGGGCTTCGGCTGCGCGACCATCCTCGCCATCGTCACCATCCTGCCGCCGGCCTGGCGGGCGAAACAGCTCTCCATCGTCGACGGATTGCGTAAGCGCTGATCATGAGCAGCCTCACCCAGTTCATCGCCGTGACGGATATGAATATCCGCAACCTGCCGCAGCGCATCGGCACCTCGCTCGTCGTGGTCATCGGCGTGGCCGGCGTCGTCGCCGTGCTGATCTCCGTGCTGGCGATGGCGACCGGCTTCTCGCACACGGTGGCGAGCACCGCGCGCAACGATCGCGTGCTGATCTTCCGCGGCGGCTCGCAGTCGGAACTATCCTCCAGCCTTTCCCGCCGCGCCGCCGCCGTGATCATCGACAGCCCCGGCATCCGCGTCGAAAGCACCCAGCCGCTCGCCTCCGCCGAGGCCATCGTCATGGTCAACGTGCCGAAGAAGGGCGACAAGGACGGCGCCAACGTCGCGTTGCGCGGCGTGAACCCGGTGGCCTTCGCCGTGCGCCCGGAGATCAAACTCATCAGCGGCCGCATGTTCCAGCCGGGACTGGACGAACTCATCGTCGGCAAGGCGGCGCAAATCCAATTCCAGGGCCTTGAGGTGGGCAAGAAGATCGCCATCCGCGGCACCGAATGGAGCATCGTCGGCAACTTCACCAGCGGCGGCGATACCCACGAGTCCGAGATGCTTGCGGACGTGGAAGCCGTCATCACCGCCTATCGCCGCGAGGGCTACCAGGCCATCACCGCCCTGGTGGACGACTTCACCAAGCTCAAGGACACGCTCACCAGCAATCCGGAACTCGGCATCGAGGTGGTGCGCGAGCCCGACTATTACCGCGGCCAAAGCCGCCAGGTCGACGCGATCCTGTTCTTCGTCGCCTATGTCGTCGGCGGCATCATGGCCATCGGCGCGATCTTCGCCGCACTCAACACCATGTACGCTGCCGTCAGCGCGCGCACGCTGGAGATCGCCACCCTGCGCGCCATCGGCTTCGGCCCCCTGCCGATCGTGGCGTCGATCCTGTCGGAGTCCCTGTTGCTGTCCCTGCTTGGCGGCCTCCTGGGCGCGGCCGTCGCCTGGGTGGTGTTCAACGGCAATGCGGTCAGCACGCTCGGCAGCAACTTCACCCAGATCGTGTTCCCGATCAGCGTGGACGCGCGCGTGCTGGTCACGGGATTGATCTGGGCCGCCGTCGTCGGCTTGGTCGGCGGCATCTTCCCCGCCATCCGCGCGGCGCGCATCCCCGTCGCAGCCGCGTTGCAGGCGCAGTGAGGGGGCGATGCTGGCACTCTCCCAGATCGCTGCGGTGACAATGATGAACCTCCGGGCGATCCCGCAACGCGCGGGCGCTTCCGCGGTGATCGTCATCGGCATGGCCTGCGTGGTGGGCGTGACGCTGTCCGTGCTGTCTTTGTCCGAAGGCTTTATGACGGCGATCCGCGACGTCGTCCCGAAAGACGCGGTCGTGGTGATGAGCCAAGGCGCACGCTTCCCGCAGGCGAGATTCATCAGCCGCGATAACGCGCTAACGATAATAGATGCGCCCGGCATCAGCAAAACCGCCGAAGGAAAACCCCGCGCATACGGAGACTTCTACGCTGGCGTTCCAATGACCAAGCGGGGCGACGGCTTCACCACCTTTGTCAGCCTGATTGGCCAGACTCAAGCTGCCATCGCCTCCAATCCAGACATGAAGATCGTCGAAGGTCGGAGCTTCCAACCCGGCCTGCACGAGCTACTCGTCGGCCGCGCGGCGCAGCAGCAGTTCGTGGGGCTCGACGTCGGCACCACGATCCCTCTCCCCCAAGGTGACTGGTCCATTGTTGGTACTTACACTTCCATCAACGCCTTGGCCGAATCTGCCTTGATCGGCGACGCGGAGACCCTGATGTCCGCTTTCCAGCGTCCGGTCTTCGCGACGGTGCAGGTCCGCGTTGAAGGCGCCCAGGGATTTGACCGCTTGAGTGCGGAAATTGCCGCGAATCCGACGCTGACGGTGAATGTCCGATGGTTACGCGACATCGCGGCGGAACAAGCGGAACAGCTCAACAGTCTGTTGCGGTTTGTGGGTCTCACGCTGGGAATCATCATGGGCGCCGGCGCCGTGTTCGGCGCCCTCAACACCATGTATTCGGCCGTCAGCACCCGGCAGAGGGAAATCGCCACGCTGCGCGCGATCGGCTTTGGCCCGGCGCCGGTGGTGATTTCCGTCCTCGTGGAATCCCTTGCTTTAGCCTTGATCGGCGCCTTCGTCGGCGCGGCGATCGCATGGCTTGCCTTTAACGGCAACGTTCACACCGTCGGCGGCGCTCTCTTCGAGTTACGAGTCAATCGCGCCCTCATCACCCTTGGTATCGGGATGGCGACGATGGTGGGATTCCTGGGTGGCCTGCTGCCAGCCGTGCGCGCGGCGCGCGCGCCCGTGATCGACGCGTTGCGGACGCGCTAGCCATGACAAAATTCCTGCCGCTGATATGGGTCGGGATCTGGCGCAAGCCGACCCGCACGGTGCTTACGGCCCTCGCCGTGCTCGCAGGCTTCACACTGTTGGGCACTCTCGGCGCGGTGGACGCCGGGTTCCGCCACGCCCGCGACAGATCCCCGCTCGATGTGCTCCAGGTCGACGCGCGGTTCGGCACCCCGCTGCCGTTGGCCTATCTTGAACAAATCGCTGCCATCCCGGGCGTGACCGCGATGGTCCCACGCGCCTTCTTGGGCGGGTTCTATCAACAACCTCGCAATCCGATCTTCTTCGTCGCGACGGACGAGCGCTTCTTCTCATTCCGCCCTGAGCTCCTGGTTTCCGACGCACAGAAGCGCCGGCTCGCCGAGACGCCAAACGGCGTCCTCGTCGGCACGAGCCACGCCAACAAATACGGCTGGAAGACCGGCGATCAGATTCCCCTGCAGTCGCCCACGCTTCAGAAGAATGGCGACAAGACCTGGATGCTGGAGATCGTCGGCGTTTTCGATACAACTTTCGACCCTCCTGGCACCGCCCGGTTCACAATGATGAACTACAGCTACTTCGACGAAAACCGCTCCGGGCCGCGGGGGACCGCAAACGGGTTCATGGCGCGCATCAGCAATCCTGACGACGCCGTGCGCATCAGCGGCGAGATCGACGCTCTGTTCGCCAACTCCGGCGCGCCGACGCGAACGATGTCCGAGCGCACCAGCACTGAGAACAACCTTCAAGGACTCGGCAACATCAACGTGTTGATTAACGGCGTCGCAGCCGCGGTCCTGTTCATGCTGCTATTCCTGACCGGCAACACCATGAGCCAGTCCGCCCAGGAGCGAATGAGCGAATTCGCCACCATGAAGGCGATGGGCTTCGAGGGCCGCGACATCACAGCGATCTTGATCGGGGAATCGCTGATGCAATGCCTACCGGCGGCGATCATCGGATTGCTGGTAGGCGTCAAGCTGGTCGTCCTCTCGCCGCAGAACTTTCCGCGCGATATCAACCCGCCATGGCTCGCGATTACCGTGGGAGTGCTCGCCGCCGTGATCGTGGCCCTGGTGAGCAGTTCACTCCCCGCCTGGCGTCTTGAGCGTCGCCCTCTGACAGAAGCGTTGAGGGACTGATGAAATTCCTCCCCCTCATCTGGGCTGGCCTGTGGCGGAAGAGCGCACGCACGGTGCTGACCCTGATGGCGGTGGTGACGGCGTTCGTCCTGTTCGGCTTGCTTGAGAACGTGTCCGACGGCTTCCGCCAGATCGAGGCGCGCTCGCCCGAGGATCGGCTGGTGACCATCGGCGCCTTCAGCAAGCGCCTCACCATCGCCGCCGTCGAGCAGATCCGGCGCGTGCCGGGCGTCGTGCAGATTTGCTATGTGGCCGGCATCTTCGGCGTCACCAAGGACCCCCGCCAGCCGCGCGGCGTCAATTTCGTCGAAGACACCTACTTCGACATGCTGGACGACGTCATCATCACCCGCGCGGAGCGCGATGAACTCGCCCGCACCCGCGACGGAATTGTGGTGACCCGCGGGCTGGCAAAGGAAGAGGGCCTCAAGATCGGCGACCGGTACAGCCTCACCGCGCCCCCGTCCATCAAGTTGAAGGATGGCACGAGCGTCTGGAACTTCCAGATCGTGGCCATCGTCGACAGTCCCTTCGGCGACAATGCGCGCTTTGGCATCGGCAATTATGCGTACTACAACGAGGTGCGGCCGAACCCCACGGTGGGTGCGGTCTTCGCCAAGATCGCCGATTCGAAGGATGCCGTGCGTATCGGGAAGGAGATCGACAAGCTCTTCCAGAACTCCGACACGCCCTCGCGCACCAATTCGCAACGCGCATTCACCCAGTCCGGCCTCGGCAGCCTCGGCAACGTGGAATTCCTGGTCAACGCCGTGGCGCTGGGCGTGATGTTCATGCTGCTGTTCCTCACCGCCAACGTGCTGATGCAAAGCGTGCGAGAGCGCGCGCCCGAATTCGCCGTCTTGACGATCCTCGGCTTCTCCCCCGAAGGCGTGTTCGGCATCGTGGTTGCGGAAGCCATCGCGCTCTGCCTGATCGGCGCCGCCATTGGCATGGTCGGCGCGGCCGCGGCCGCACCCCTCATCAGCCTCACCGGCGCCCCCCATGCGCCGACGCTGACGCTGCGCGCTATCGGGCTCGCCGTGGTCGCAGCAACCCTCGTCGGGGCCTTGAGCTGCGTCATGCCGCTGTGGCGTATGCGTCGCATGTCCACCGTCGACGTGTTGGCGGGGCGATAGCCATGAACACCCTCGCCCAGATCGCCGCCGTTTTGCGCCTCAGCTTGAGAACCCTGTCGCAGCGCCGCGGCCCGTCCTCGGTGATCGTCATAGGCATGGCCGGGGTCGTCGCCGTGTTCATCTCGCTGCAGTCCCTCGCCGTCGGCTTCCGCACGGTGCTGGACCTTGGCTCCCGTCCGGACCGGGTGATCGTCGTCACGAAGGGTGCCATCGGCACGCTCGGCAGCAGCATCAGCCGCGCCGATGCGCCGACCATCGTCGATACGCCCGGCGTGAAGCGCGACATCGACGGTGCGCCAATTGCAACGACCAGCGTGTTCGCCGATATCCCGCTCATCAAGAAGTCCGATGGGCTCATGGCGTTCACCATGATCCACGGGGTCGGCCCCAAGGCGATGCAGGTCTGGCCCGAACGGCGCCTGGTCGCCGGGCGCATGTTCCAGTCGGGCCTGCGCGAGCTGCTCGTCGGCAAGAGCGCCCAAACGCAATTCGAAGGCCTGGAGATCGGTGATCAGATCATCCTGCCCGGCGGCGACTGGACCGTGGTCGGCGTGTACACCACCGACGGCGGCATCGGCGATTCCATGATGGTCGGAGACGTCGAAACGCTGATGGCGGCGTTGTCCCAGGCGAACTTCAGCACGGTGAACGTCAGGATGGACTCGCCCGACGCATTCGCGCAGGTGAACGCGGCCATCACCACCAATCCGTCGCTCGCGGTCGATGCCGTGCGCGAGATCGACTTCTACACCAAGCGCTACGAGTTCGCGCTCAAGCTGCTGCGCACCACGGCCTTGGCACTTGGCAGCCTGATGGCGTTGGGAACGGTGTTCGGCGCGCTCAACACCATGTACGCCGCCGTCGCCGACCGCGGCCGTGAGATCGGCACCTTGCGCGCGCTGGGCTTCGGCGGCGCGCCTGTGGTGATCTCCGTCCTGGTGGAAGCGCTGGTGTTGTGTGCCATCGGCGCGGTGACCGGCACATTGATCGCCTGGATATCCTTCGACGGCAGCGAGCATGTCATCCAGGGCGCAGTCGTGACATTGCGCGTCACGCTCCCTGTCATCGGAATGGGCGTCGGCCTCGCCTGCCTCGTCGCCCTCCTCGGCGGCCTGTTCCCCGCCATCCGTGCGGCACGCATGCCGATCGTGGATGCGCTTAGAGCCGTATAAGCGATGAAGTTCACCCCCCTCATCTGGGCAGGCCTGTGGCGCAAGCGGATGCGAACGGTGCTCACCATCGTGTCCCTGATGATCGCATTCGTGTTGTTCGGCCTGCTGACCACGGTCGATGAAGGTTTCCGCCGCACCGTGGCCGTCGCACGCTTGAATGAACTCAGCGTCAACGCACGCTTCGGCACCGTTCCGGTTCCCTATGCCTATCGCGAGGAGATCGCGCGTATTCCCGGCGTCACCGCAGTGTCTGGTCGCGCCGGCCTGTTCGGCTTCTATCAGGATCGCAAGAACTTCGTCTGGGTCATGGCGGCGGACGAGGACTACTTCGCGGTGCGCGATCAATTCGCCCCTTCGCCCACCCTTATCGCGGAGCTGCACCGTTCGCCGCAGGCTGCCTTCGCCACGGCCGCGCTCGCCAAGAAGCACGGCTGGAAAGCCGGCGACCGCATCAGTATCGAAGCCTCCACGGTACGTAAGGACGGCAGCCGGAACTGGGAGTTCGACATCCTCGGCATCATCGACAACCGCGACAATCCGGGCCTCGATGAAACCTTAGTGACCAACTACCGCTATATCGACGAGGAGCGCGGCGACGGCTTGCGCGGCTCCGCCTGGCAGTTCTTCGTGCGCATTGTCGACCCCGCTCAATCCGTCGCCATCAGCCGGCGCATCGTCGACATGTACACAAGCTCCTCCGCGCCAGTGCAGGCCGCGTCGGATCGCGTGGTGACGGAACGCGGCCTCAGCTCGCTCGGCAACGTCACGCTGTTCCTCGACCTGGTGATCGCCGCGGTATTCTTCATGCTGTTGTTTCTCACCGGAACCGCCATTACGCAATCGGTGCGCGAACGCGTCCCGGAATTTGCCGTGCTGCAGATCTTCGGCTTCTCGCCGGGCGGTGTCGCTGCAGTCGTGATTGCAGAGACAGCGTTTCAATGTCTGCTTGGGGCGGCCCTCGGGCTAGCGGCCGCGGCCGCGATCGCGCCGCTCGTTCTGGGCGCAGCCCGTTTGCCGATGCAGCCCGTCATGCCCTGGTCGGTCGCGATCAGTGGCATGGCGGCGGCGTTGGGCGTGACCCTGCTCACCGCGCTCCCGGCCTTGTGGCGCCTGGCGCGCGTCTCGCCCATCATGGCGTTGTCGCGGTTGGCCTGATGTCGTTCCTCGCCAACCTCTTCACCGTCGCCGGCATCGGCCTTCGCTCTCTCCCGCAGCGCAAGGCGACCTCGAGCGTCATCGTCATCGGCATGGCCTGTGTGGTGGGCGTCGTCGTCTCGGTGATGTCCCTCTCCACAGGCTTTCTCGCCAGCGCCAGCGCCGCCGCCAAGCCGGACCGCGCGATAGTGCGCGCCCGCGGCGCCATCGGACTCGGCTCAAGCGTCTTACCGCGCGACAACGCGCTGACCGTCATGGACGCGCCGGGCGTCAAACGGGACGCGCAAGGTGTGCCCATCGCAGCCCCTAACTTCTACGCTTCCGTCCCGCTGACCAAGAAAGACGACGGGCTCGAAGCGTTTCTCGTGACCGAGGGCATCACACCCCGAGAGTTCATCTTGCGGCCGGAAATAAAGCTCGTCGAAGGCCGCATGTTCGAGCCCGCGGTGCATGAGGTGATCGTGGGCCGCGCGGCACAGGGCGAATTCGTCGGCCTGGAGATCGGCGCGACCGTATCCTTGCCGGAAGGGGAATGGAAAATTGTCGGTGTCTTCACGTCCACGGGCGGGATCGGCGAGTCGGCGCTCCTAGGCGACGTTGACACCCTCCTCGCCGCTTTCCGCCGGCCGCAATACTCCACCGTCGGCGTGCAGTTGGAATCCGCCGCCGCCTTCGACACCTTCAAGGCGGCGCTCACAAGTAATCCTTCTCTCCAGATCGACGTGCAGCGCGAATCTGAATTCGTCGCCAGCCAAGCCGAGGGATTGTTGCGGTTCCTCAAGACGATTGCCTTGGCGCTCGGCACGATCATGGGGCTTGGCGCATTAGTCGGCGCGCTCAATACGATGTACGTCGCCGTCGGCACCCGTACGCAAGAGATCGCGACGCTGCGCGCGATTGGTTTCAGCCCGCTCACGGTCGTCGTCTCCGTGTTCGCCGAAGCCTTGGCGTTAGCGGTTGCGGGCGCATTGATCGGCGGTACCGTCGCATGGGCCGCGTTCGATGGGCGCGCGCATACCATCGGCGGATCGGTGTTCAATCTTAGCGTCACGCCCGGACTTGTTGCCCTGGGCGTCGGCATGGCGTGTGTCGTGGGCCTCCTCGGCGGCCTGTTCCCCGCCATCCGTGCGGCGCGTATGCCGATCGTGGATGCGCTGCGGGCGACCTGACGGCGCGGCGCATCGAAAACTGCACAGACCGTGAGCTTTGACGGATCGCCGGGGCGGCGATAATTTCGTGGTTTGTTCTTTTTCATCGTGAATGGCTCGCGCGCGCCCACCGGAGCTCGGAAACGTTTGCGCGTAATTCGCGCGTAAATGCGCGCGGGACGGCTGGAATTTTCACCGCGTATTCGCCGCGTAAATGCGCGGTGGGATGATCGGAAACTTTCGCGCCTCTTTTGCGCCGAAGGCGGGGGTCGGCCGTCGCCCCCAGGCCCGAGTCGGTCGACCGGCGCCGTTACCCCACCACCACCAGCGGATCCTTCGGGTCGTTCAGGATCTCGTAGCCGGTCTTGGTGATGCGCAGCATGTCTTCGTTGTGGCCGCCGCCCTGGCCCACCTGCAAGTACGGCAGGTCGAGCGTGACGGTCATGTTCTCCGCCAACACCAACTCCGGACGGACGGCATACGGCGTATCCATGCGGCCCGGGTCGTCGCCGTGTTGCAGGCCGATGGAATGAAGGCTGATGGTCGGGATGTCCTTGGGCATGCCGGCCTTCACCATCGCATCCCGCGCCACCTGTTCCACCTTCGTGAACGGCACGCCCGCTTTGATGATGGAGAACGCTTCCTCGCGCGCGATCTGCTGCGCCTTGAAGCGGCGCATGTTCTCCGCCGAGGGCTCGCCGATCATGATCGTGCGCGCGAAGTCGCCCTGGTACAGCTTGAAGTGCACGGAGCAGTCCATCATGTAGGACTCGCCCTTCTTCACCACGCTGCTGGGCAGCAGACCTTGCGTCATGCCCAACAGCAGGAACCCGGCGTTGCCGCCGCGGGCCGCTGCCTCCGCGAAGAAGCGTTGGCGGGCTTCCTCGTAAGTCATACCCGGCGCGAGCGCGCGCGCCATCGTCATCGCCGAATCCTGCGTCAGCTTCTGCGCCACGCGCAGCAGCGCGATCTCGTTCTCGGTTTTGACGTGGCGGATCTGGCGGAAGATGTTGTCGCCGTCGACGAACGTCACCCCCTCCACGCCGATGGCCTGCAGCAACAGCGCGATGCGCATGTCGTCGACGGCGATGCGGCCTTTCATCATGCCGGACTGTTTCATGGCATGGACCAGGGACCACGCCGGTCCGGCGCCGGAGGTGTCGCCGTAGATTTCCTGGGCGCGCTTCCAGCCCTTCTCGCGTTCGGTCAGCTGCGCGCCCTCGCGCATGGCGAACCTGCCGCCCTGACGACCGCTTGATTCGGGCTCGACCTTCATCTTCTCCGCGGTGGGATTGATGTAGTCCTGCCAGTTCTTGGCGCCGGACATGGTGATCACCTGCGGCACTTCGCGCGCCGCGTTGATGGTCTCCCAGGTGTTGCCGATGCTCGACAGCAGGAACGTCGGCTGATCCGCCTTGCGCGGGAAAGTCGCGAAGGCCGGATACTCCGCGCCGAACGCCGTCAGTGTCGTCACTGTGTTCGTCAGGTAGTAGACGTTGATGGTGCGCAGGGCGATCAGTCCGTCGAGCTTGTGCTCGTCCATCACCTGATAGGCGCGCTCCTTGTTCACCGGGATGCTGCGGCCCAGCTTCGGATCGGTGGTGAAGGTGGTGTCGAGTTGCAGCGTTGCGGGCTTCGCCGCCGCTGCGGAGGCCGTCGCCGCGAGGCCGGCTGCGGCCGTGCCTGCCGCCGCCCCGAAGAAAGTCCTGCGCTTCATGGGTCGCCCCCTCCCTGCGAATTCGCGTGCGCAAGCCTAGCGTGAGGACACGCGCAACGGCCACGAGATTCGCAGGAAAGGTCCGCGATAGCTGGGGCTTGGACGCCCCGCCGCGCTACTGCTTCTTGAGTTCCATCGTCCAGGCGCAGTTGTTGGCGCTGTCGATCAGGCCCGCGCGGATGTGTTTGCCGTCGGGCTCGTCGGTCGCGCGGCCCTGGATCGGGACCTTGGTCGCGTCGGGCTGCACCATGTTCCCGGACAGGAAGCCTTCCATGGTGATGTTGCCCTCGAAGGTGGTCAGTCCCGGCGTGCCGAGGATCTTGCCGCGATCGATCACGAAGTCCGGCACGGACATCAGCCCGCAGCCGCCTTTGTTGAGGGCCGGCGCAGGCACCAACACGCCGCGATAGTGGCCGTCGAACGGCGTGGGTTGCGCGGGCGCCTTCTTTTTGGCGGGCGCCTTCTTGGCGGCAGCGGCTTTGGCCGCCGGTTCGGCGGCATGTGCAGCGGTGCCCGCAAGTGCGAGACCGACGATGGCAACCAAAGGAACGATGCGGCGCATGACCCAGCTTAGCGCGTCGGCGGTCATGTGGGAAACTTACTGGAGGCTGGTGACGATCTCGGCGCGGACTTTCTGGCGCAGCATGTCGATGGCGACCAGGTCCTTGCCCATGCGGACGTGCCAGAACGTCCAACCATTGCAGGCCGGTGCGCCCTGCACGGCGGCGCCGACCTGGTGGATCGAGCCGCGATGATCGCCGCGGGAGTCCGAAGAGACGAGCGTGCCGTCGGCGCGCACACGCGCATGGAAACGGCCCGACGGATCGGACAGGACGGCGCCCGGGAGAAGCAGGCCGCGTTCGAGAACAGTGCCGAACGGAATGCGCGGCTCGGAACGTTTGCTGGGCGTCATCAGGAGAGTCTCGTCCTCTATGGGTTTCACTTTGGCGATGCGGGCCTTGGCACCCGCGATATAGGAGGGATCGCGCTCCAGGCCGATGTACTTGCGGCCGAGCAGCTTGGCGACGGCGCCAGTGGTGCCGGTGCCGAAGAACGGATCGAGCACCACGTCGCCGGGCTTCGAGGCCGCGAGCATGACGCGATACAGCAGCGATTCCGGCTTTTGGGTCGGATGCAGCTTATTGCCGTCGTCGCCCTTCAAACGCTCTTCGCCGGTGCACAGCGGCAGCGTCCAATCGCTGCGCATCTGGATGCCCTCGTTGAGGTTCTTCATGGCTTCGTAGTTGAAGGTGTAGCGCGCGTCCTTGGACTTGGCGCACCAGATCAGCGTTTCATGGGCATTGGTGAAGCGCGTGCCGCGGAAGTTCGGCATCGGGTTGGACTTGCGCCACACGATGTCGTTCAGCATCCAGTAGCCGAGATCCTGAAGCGTCGCGCCGACGCGGAAGATGTTGTGATAGGACCCGATCACCCACAGCGATCCGGTGTCCTTCAAGACACGCCGTGCGGCCGTGAGCCATTCGCGTGTGAACTTGTCGTAGGCGGCGAAGTTGTCGAACTTGTCCCAGGCGTCGTCGACACCGTCGACGCGGCTGTTGTCCGGGCGGTTCAATTCGCCGCCGAGCTGCATGTTGTACGGCGGGTCGGCGAAAATCAGATCGACGGACCCGGCGGGGAGCGAATTCATCGCGTCGACGCAGTCACCCGAGATGATCACATTGGTTTTCATCGCGATTGTTCCTGTATCCGACCGAGTCATTCGTCCCACACCGAAGCCAAAGCGGCGTCCCCCACGGAGTCTTCGTTGCGAGAGAAGCGCGTCCCCGAAACGCGGGGCCTTCCTGGCCCCACTTTTCTTCACCGCGACCTTGCAGGCCGCCGTGTCCCCAACATTTGGGCCCCTGCATTTCCGCGCCGTCACTTAGGACAGCGGCAAGGGCCCTTGGAAAGAATCATACGAATCAACGCCTTACAGACAGTTAACGTTGCAGGCATGTCGAGTCGGCAGCGCCACCACATGTGGTGGGCTGTGAATCATGGGGACTCAATGTGTGGGAATCGGACTCAGGCGGCCCGAAAAATTCGGTGCGGATTTATCACGCACACGCGCGATTCGCGGCTGATCACGCGCCTAAAGCTAAGCGGCGATCAGGCTCGACAGATCGCCGCTCGTCGGTGTGTGGCCCGGAAAGATCTCCGCCAACTGCGTCGACGTCACGCCGAGGTGGTGCATCAGCACTGCGCTAAGCGCGGTGCGGAAGTCGGTGGTGACGGCAAGATCGCGGCCTTCGTAAAGTTGTTCGAGCGCCAGACCGGGCCATGCGCCATACACGCGCCCGCCGGCGACGCGGCCGCCGAGCACCCACATGACGTTGCCGTGGCCGTGATCGGTGCCGCGATTGCCGTTCTCATGCACCGTGCGGCCGAACTCCGACATGACGACGATAACGGTCTCATCGAAGACAGGACCAAGATCGCGCGCGAGGGCGACAAGCCCGTCGCCCAGCGGCTTGAGACGTTGATCGAGTTGTCCGTCCGCACCGCCTTGGTTGACGTGCGTGTCCCATCCGCCGAGCGCGAAGAAGCCGAGCTTCAGAGATGGATCCTGCCGCATGAGCGTGGCCATGCGCCCCGCGTCCGACGGGAAACCCGCCGACGACGGCGCGCCGTTGTCGGCCTGCATCATTTCGCCCTGCAACTCGGCGACGACTTGCTTGTGGGCCGCAAGGCCATCGCGATAGGCGTGACTCAACGCGTCGTCGCCGGTGTACAGGCGATCGAACGCCGCATTGATCAGTGGGCGGTCGAGCGGCGTTTGCGCGCCGGCGCCGCGGCCGTTCGGCACCGTGCCCGCGGGCTGCTTGCCGGACAGGATGCGCGGCATGGTGGGGCCGAAGGCAATCGCGTCCGTCACTTTATGGGGCGCGGGCAGGACGCCGATCAGACGGTTCATCCACCCGTCGCCGGTGGTCTTCGCGCCGGGCGTGCCGGTCTCCATGTTGTCCTGCGCATCGAAGTGCGAGCGCGAGGGGTCCGGCGAACCCATGGCATGCACGAAGGCGAGCTTCCGCTCGGTCCACAGCGGCATCAGGCTTGCCAGAGATGGATGCAAACCGAAGGTGCCGTCGAGATCGAGCGCACCACCGACGGCGCCCGGCGGCGCGATGGCAATGGTAGGCCGGGCGATGGCGTAGTCATGATCGCTGTAGGGCACGACGACATTGAGACCGTCGACTGCGCCGCGCAGGAACACGACGATCAATCGTCCGGGCGTGGCAGCAGAGGCGGCAAAGGCATGGGCGCTCAGCGGCAGCACGCCGGCTTGCGCGAGGAGCGAACGGCGGGAGAGCGTCATGTCAGCACCTCATGAATTCAGGGCTGCCGAGCAGCAACCCGGACTTAAGCGTCGGCGCGGCTTCATTGACCACGGCCAACGTGTTCGCGGAGAAGCGCCTGCCGGCAGCGGCGATAAGTTTATCCGCCGAGATCGGTATCGCCGCCTCCGCGGGTACTGGCGTTGGCGGCTCTGGGCGTTGTTGCAACTGCCGCAACCGCAGGCCTTTGAAGTCCGGGTCCAAATCGAGCGGCAGACGCCCCGCACCCAAGGCGATCGCAAAGGAAATGCGCCGCGTCATGGAGTCTGCGTTCAGCCACGCCGCTTCCGTGCATTTGAAGCCATCCGGCGTTTGGCAGGCATACAGCGGCTGGCCGAGCGCAGCCATCGTGCCGAACAGCGGCTTGACGTTGCGCACCGGCACATCGGCGGCGCGTGCGGCGGAGAGGACATAGTGATACGGCGTCTTGAAGCGCGTGCCGAAGGCGGCTGGGTCGCGGAAGGACGGGTGCTTGACCAAGGTCTTCATCACCGCGCGGATATCGCCGTCGGTATCGTGGAACGTCTTAGCCATCGCGTCGACCAATGCGGGGCTCGGTTCGTCGGCGACAAAGAACTGCGCCAGCTTGAAGCTGATGTGCTTCGCCGTCGCCGGCGCGCGCGCCAGCATATCGAGCGCCTGCTCGCCTTCGTCGATCCCGGAATCGCCCGAGCGGCCCTTGATGATGCGGCCGAGCAACGTCTTATCGCCGGTATCGTGACGGTCTGGATTGAAATGAAAGGTGCGCGCCATACGCGCGAGCCGATGCAGACCGTCCGGCTGATCGAGCATGCGCCGGGCGATTGGGCCCAGCTGTCGCTGTTGTCCGCCCCCGGCGCCGGCGCCGCCATAGCCCCAGCCGGTGAGAATGCGCGCAAGCGCCACCACGTCGTCCTGGCTATAGCCGCCGTTCACACCGAGGGTGTGCAGTTCCATCAGCTCGCGGGCGTAGTTCTCGTTGAGGCCCTTGAAGTTGCCGCGCGCGCCAGGGCTGTCCGGCGCGGTGTTCTGCCAGTTGTCGAGATAGAACAACATCGCCGGATGCTTGGCGGTCGCGGTCAGGAGATCGCGGAACTTGCCAAACACGTGCGGGCGGATCGCCTCGTTCTCGTAGGCTGCGATCCACAAACGATCGAGCCCCTTGTTCACGAACACATTGAAGTGGTTGAACCAGAACTCGACCAACCGCTCTTCGAGCTGGCGGGGGCTCATCAGCGCGCGGGAGATGCGCGCGTCGATCGCTTCGGCGGCGAGAAGACGGCCGTTCTGAACGACGGCTTTCGCCGCTTCGGGGTTCTGGCCGCCCAGGGGCGGCTCACCCGGTTGGCGCACGGACGGCGGCCCATAGGTGACGAAGGCTTCGGCGGCATTCAGTTTGGTGGTGGTGAGCGCATTGAGACGCGCCGTCAGCACAGCGGGCAGCGGCAGGGTTTCGGGCGTGAGCTGGCGGTCGAGCCATCGATCCGCGCCGTCCTTCTGAATCTGCGCGATGTCACCCGACCGCGGCCCGTAACCGAGGCGGTCCATAAGGTGGCGGGCAAGGGCTGGGTCTGTGGCCATGGATGAAGCTTACGCCCCGATCCGTGCGCGAAGATGTCGGCTGGGTGGGATTCGCGTAAAAAAGTGTAACGGCAACAGCTCGGCGCTACTCCGCCGCAGCGATGTCGCTGAACAGTTCCGGTTGAATACGCTCGCCCGCCAGCACGGCGCGGACCGGCGCAAAGGATCGGCGGTGATGGACCGTAACACCCAGCGCCGTCATCGCCGCGCAATGCTCGCGGGTGCCGTAGCCCATGTTGGTGATCCAGCCGTAGCCGGGGAACTCTTCATGCAACGCGCACATGATACGATCGCGCGTCACCTTGGCGATGATCGACGCCGCGGCGATGGACAGACTCAACCCATCGCCGCCGATGATCGGGTCCACGTGAATGTGCGCCGGCAGCGGCGGCTTGCCGTTGCCGTCAACCAGCGCGATGTCGATGCCGAGATTGAGCATCTCCACGGCGCGGCCCATGGCGCGGAAGGTCGCGTTGAGGATGTTGATGCTGTCGATCTCCGCCACGTCGGCGCGGCCGATGCCGATCACCGCGCCCTCGCAGGCAAGCAGCAGGTCGTAGAGTTCCTCGCGCCTTTCGGCCGACAGCTTCTTGGAATCGTCCAGGCCGTTGCGCAGCGCCTTCGGACATCGCTCGATCGGCAGGATCACCGCCGCCGCTACCACCGGCCCGGCCAAGGGCCCACGCCCCGCCTCGTCGATGCCGGCGATCACGGCGCCCGCGCGCTCTTTCAGCCACGCCTTTTCTTTGCGGAAGCCGCAGGTGCGTCGCGCAGCTTTGTTTCCCCCCGGTGCCACGGCTACTGCGCCGCTTTGGTCCGGTTCGGCCACAGATGTTCTTTCAAGCGTGGCATGAGCTCGACAAAGTTGCAGGGCTTGTGGCGCACATCGAGCTGGTACTTCAGGATCTCGTCCCAACCGTCTTTCACCGCACCGTTGGAGCCCGGCAGCGCGAACATATATGTGCCGTTGGCAACGCCCGCACAGGCCCGACTTTGCACCGTGGAGGTGCCGATGGACTTGATGCTGATGTAGCGGAACAGTTCACCGAAGCCGGGGATCTCTTTCTCCCACACCTGTGCGAAGGCTTCCGGCGTCACGTCGCGGCCGGTCACGCCGGTGCCGCCGGTGGTGATGATGCAATCCACGCCGTCATCGCTCACCCAGGCTTTGAGCTGCGCCACAATCAGCGGCACCTCATCCTTAATGACCAATCGCGCGGCAACCTTATGGCCCATGGCGGTGATACGGTCGGCGAGCAGTGCGCCCGACGTGTCGGCCTCGAGGGTGCGGGTGTCCGACACCGTCATCACGGCGATATTGATGGCGAGGAACGGTTTGGTTTCGTCGATCTTGCCGCCCACGGCGTCTACCCCTGCGTCGCGTCTAGCTTTTGTTTTACCGCCAACAGATCGCGCCAGGCGAGGCGCTTCTGCTGCGGGGTCCGCAAAAGATAGGCCGGATGGAACGTGGGCATCGCCGGCACCGGGCGCGGCAAGCCGGGCACGTTGAACTCGTACCAGCGGCCACGCAGCTTGGTGATGCCTTGCGGGTTGGCAAGCAACGTCGACGCGGCCAGCCCGCCGACGAACAGCAGCACGGCGGGATCGACCAAGGCGATATGCCGCTCCACGAACGGGAGGCACAGCGCCACTTCTTCGGCGGTCGGCTTGCGATTGCCGGGCGGTCGCCAGAACATGACGTTGGTGATGTAGAAACTGTCGCGGGTGTAGCCGATGGAATTCAGCATCCGGTCGAGCAGCTTGCCCGAGACGCCGACAAACGGCTTGCCCTGCCGGTCTTCGTCCTCGCCCGGCGCTTCGCCGATCACCATCAAGCGCGACTGCGGATTGCCGTCGGAGAAGACGGTGCGACTGGCGAATTGCTTTAGGCTACAGCCATCATAGGCTTCGACCGCGGCGCGCAGTTCTTCGACGGTGGTGGCGGCGCTGGCGAGATGCGCTGCTGTGGCACCAGTCGCGGTGGGTGGCTGGAGCGGCGCGCGTGCAACGGCCGGCGCCACGCGCTCGACCGGCGCGGCGACAGGCGCCGGAGCGGCGGCAGGAGCTGCAAAGCGATCGATCGGGTCGTCGCCGATGCACTCGTCCACGCCGGCATCGACATACCAGCGCAAGATCTCAGCGGGCGACGAAAGCGCGTCCGGGTTCATCCGGAAAGTATGGCAGACACTGCCCGCTTAAGCAGCCGGCTTGGAGGTTTCGTAAGCCTGCATCTTCATCTCGGCGGCGCGGGCCTTCTTGAAGAACCACACGCTGAACCAGGCCACGATCGGCGCGGAGATTGCCGCCGCCAGTTCCACCAGGATCAACAGGTTGTTCTCACCCCACCGCGGCGGCAGGAAGCCGAGCGCCTCGGCCATTTCTTCGATGACGCGAATGACACCGAAACCGGCCACCACGAGCAGCAGCCCGAGCGTTCCGATGAACACAATGGTGGCGACGGAGGAGATCAGGGTGGGCGAAGCGGTGCGCAAAGGACGCATCCTTATATGTGACCAAGCACCGGGGTTGTGCCCAATGTAGGGGCCGGGCGCAAGGTGCCCTGGAATTCACATAAAAAAGCTAATGATATCCGTGGGATGAGCTGACCTTCCCGCGGAAGACCCGGTACACATAGGCGGTATAGCCCAAGACCGCCGGGAGGCAGATGGCCGCACCCACCAAGGTAAAGGCAAGCGTCCGGGGCGCGGCGGCTGCGTCCCAGATGGTCAACGACGGCGGCACCACGAACGGCCAGCGGCTGACGCCCAGACCGAGGTAGCCCAGACCGAAAAGGGTGATGGCGTAGAGAAATGGGCGACTGTCGGGCCCTTTGCTGAGCCCGCGCCACAGCAATCCCGCGACAGCGAGCGTCGCCAGCGGCACCGGCGCGAGGAACAGGATATTCGGCATGGCGAACCAGCGCGCCCGGACGTCGGGATGGAAGGCGACCATCCACAGGCTGATGACACCCATCGCGGCCATGACGCCAACGAGGGCGAACCGCGCGGCGTGGCGGGCGTGGTCGCGCAACGCGCCTTCTGTTTTCCCATACAGCCAGCACGCGCCAAGCAGCACATAGCCCGGCAGCAGCGCCACGCCGACAAGCAGGCTGAACGGCGTCAGCCAGTCGAAGGCGCCGCCGGCATAGGCCCCCTGCTCCACCTTGATGCCTTGCACGAACGCGCCGAGCACAACCCCTTGCGCAAAGGCCGCGACGGTCGAGCCGACACAGAACGCGATGTCCCACAGGAATTGCGATCTTTCGGCCTTGAAGCGGAACTCGAACGCGACGCCGCGGAAGATCAGCGCAATCAACATCACCGTGATCGGCAGGTACGCCGCCGGCAGGATGATGCCGTAAGCCCGCGGAAACGCCGCCAGCAGGCCCGCGCCGCCGATCACCAGCCAGGTCTCGTTGCCGTCCCAGTACGGCGCCACGGCCGTCATCATGGTGTCGCGGGCGGCCTTGTCGGGATGTGTCAGAAACAGCATGCCGACACCGAGGTCGAAACCGTCGAGCAGCACATACATGAACACGCCGCCGGCAATGATCGCCGCCCAGACGATCGGAAGGAGGTCACCTTCCGTCATGTGGAGGCCGCCAATTTTGCGCCCATGGCTGCGGCCACCGGCTCCTCCGGTTCCGCGCCGGGCCCCCGTCGCACCAGCTTGAGGATGTAGTAGATGCCGGCGCCAAAGATAATGCCGTAGGCGATCACGAACAGCGCGAGCGACGTCGCCACTTGATGCGCGAGCAACGGCGAGCCCGCGTCCGCAGTGCGCATCAAGCCTTGCACCACATAGGGTTGACGCCCGGTCTCAGCCACAAACCAGCCGCCGAGAACGGCGATGAAGCCGATGGGTGTGCACGCCACACATAGCCGCAGGAACCAGCGCGCCGTATAGACGCGACCGCCGCGATGCAGGACCGCACCGATCGCGGCAACGGCGATCATCAACAGACCGAGCCCCACCATCACGCGAAATCCGAAGAACGGGATAGGCGCATAGGGCCGATCCTCCGGCGCGAAATCCTTCAGGCCCTTCACCACGCCGTCCCAGCTGTGGGTGAGGATGAGACTGCCGAGCTTCGGAATCGCGATCTCGAAACGGTTCGCTTCCGCCTTCATGTCGGGCCAGGCGAACAGGATCAAAGGCACCTCGCCGCTCGTCTCCCAGTGCGCTTCGAGGGCGGCGAGCTTCGCAGGTTGCATCGCGCCCACTTCGAGACCGTGATAGTCGCCGATCACCGCCTGTGCCGGTGCGAACAGCAGCGCGAACCACAGGCCCATGGAGAGCATCACCTTTGCGGGTGCGACATGGACACGCTGGAGCAAGTACCACGCTGCCGTGCCGATCACAGCGAAGGCGGTGGTGAGATAGGCCGCGGCCACCATATGCGCGAAGCGATAGGGGAACGACGGGTTGAACACGATCGCGAACCAATCCTCCGGATAGAAGATGCCGTCGCGGATCGAATACCCGGCGGGAGTGTGCATCCAGCTGTTGGCCGAGACGATCCAGAAGGCGGAGATCAGCGTTCCGACGGCCACCGCACAGGTGGCGAAGAAGTGCAGCTTCTTGCCGACCTTCTGCCAGCCGAACAGCATGATGCCGAGGAACGACGCCTCCAGGAAAAACGCGCTCATGACCTCGAACGCCATCAAGGGACCGATGACGTTGCCCACCGCCTGGGAGAAGCGCGCCCAATTGGTGCCGAACTCGTAGGACAGCACCACGCCCGAGACCACACCCATGCCGAAAGACACGGCGAAGATCGTCAGCCAGAAGCGATAGATGCGCTGGAACACGTCGTTCCCCGTGCGCAGCCACAGGAATTCGAGCATGGCGAGATAGCTCGCAAGCCCGATGGTGAAGGCCGGGAAAATGATGTGGAACGAGATCGTGAAGGCGAACTGCCAGCGCGACAGAAGGAGAGCGGTATCCAAGGTCATACCCTTTCAGGCCGTCATCCCCGATCCCCCACGCTACCGCGCGGTTTGTCCCGGGCGACAGGCTTTGTTTGAGGCCCTGATATGCACGCCCGACTCTTTCCCGCACCCTTCAGGCAGAGTATACCTAAGCCCTTGGGGATACGGCGGGATTGGGGTCATCCATGAGCCAACGCGAAGCAATGGAGTTCGACGTCGTGATCGTCGGCGCCGGGCCTGCAGGCCTGTCGGCGGCAATCCGTCTCAAACAGCTCGCTGCGGCGGCCGAGCAGGACATCGGCGTGTGCGTGATCGAGAAGGGCTCCGAGGTGGGCGCGCACATCCTCTCCGGCGCCGTGATCGACCCGATCGCCCTCAACGAACTGATTCCGGATTGGAAAGACAAGGACGCCCCGCTCATCACACCGGTCACGGACGACCGCTTTCTGTTCCTGACCGAAGGCGGCGCGATCCAGGTCCCCAACTGGGTGATGCCGCCCCTGATGAACAATCACGGCAACTACGTGGTCAGTCTTGGGAATGTGTGCCGCTGGCTGGCGCAGCAGGCCGAAGCCATGGGGGTTGAACTGTATCCGGGCTTTGCGGCGTCCGAGGTCCTGTTCGACGAAAACGGCGCGGTGGTCGGCGTCGCGACCGGCGACATGGGCATCGGCCGCGACGGGGAAAAGACCAGCGCCTACGAACCCGGCATCGAACTGCGTGCGAAGTACACGCTGCTCGGCGAAGGCGCACGCGGGTCGCTTGCCAAGGAACTGATCGCGCGTTTCGAACTGTCCAAGGACACCGACTTCCCGAAGTTCGGCATCGGCCTGAAGGAACTGTGGGAAGTCGATCCAGCGCAGCACAAGCCCGGCCAGGTGACGCACACCATGGGCTGGCCGCTCGACGGCTCCACCGGCGGCGGTTCGTTCATGTACCACCTGGAGAACAACCAGGTGTCGATCGGCTTCGTCGTGCACCTGAACTACAAGAATCCGTATCTGTCGCCGTTCGACGAGTTTCAGCGCTTCAAGCTTCACCCGGCGATCAAGCCCGTGCTGGAAGGCGGCCGACGCATTTCCTACGGCGCACGCGCGATCACCGAAGGCGGATTGCAGTCCGTGCCCAAGCTGACGTTCCCCGGCGGCGCGCTGATCGGCTGCGCCGCGGGCTTCGTCAACCTGCCGCGCATCAAAGGCAGCCATAACGCCATGAAGACCGGCATGCTGGCAGCGGAAGCGGCGTTCGCAGCGTTAAAGGAAGGCCGCGCGCAGGATGAACTCACCGCTTACCCGGCGGCGTGGAAGAAGAGCTGGTCCTACAAGGACCTCTACCGCGTGCGCAACGTGAAGCCGCTGTGGAGCAAGTTCGGGCTGATCGGCCTCGGCGTGGCGGGCCTGGACATGTGGATGAACAATCTCGGCATTGGGCTGCCCTTCACCCTGGGCCACGGCAAGCCTGACTCCGCCACGCTCAAGCCTGCGGCGAAGTCCAAACCCATCGCCTACCCCAAGCCGGATGGGAAGATCTCGTTCGACAAGCTGTCGTCCGTGTTCATCTCCAACACGAACCACGAAGAGAACCAACCCATCCACCTGCTCCTGATCGACCCGTCGATCCCCATCGGGCGGAACCTGCCCCTGTGGGCGGAGCCGGCCCAACGCTATTGCCCGGCAGGCGTGTACGAGGTGGTGGACGGCGACATGGGAACGAAGAAGTTCCAGATCAACGCCCAGAACTGCGTCCACTGCAAAACGTGCGATATCAAGGACCCGAGCCAGAACATCACCTGGACGGTCCCCCAGGGCGGCGGTGGCCCGAATTACCCCAACATGTGAGACCCCTGGGGAATTGGGGCGGCCAACCTCTCGGTTTTTTCAGGATTGGGGCCGGCCTAAAGAGCATGCCGGAAGCCCATCGCCCCGGTATGATGGCTTTTGGCTGGTGCCCCAGGCACAGCCGACCACCACCGCAGCTCCCCCGGGTGCCATGACCTTTCGCCTCACCTCCCTCGTGTTCACCGGCGTGTTGACGGCCGCCCTCGCCGCCCCTGTTTTCGCGGCACCCGCGAAACAGACCGTGTCTCCGCAAACAGTAAAGAGCAAGAACCTGACCGCTGCGTACCTTTCGGCGCGCCACGCGGAGGCCAATGCGGACAACGAGAGCGCGACGCAGTTCTTCACCCGCGCGCTGCAACTCGATCCGGAGAACCAGGAGCTGTTGCGCCAGGCGTTCTTCCTCGCCGCGCAGGTGGGCGATTTCGATACGGCAATTCCCGCCGCGCAGAAGTCCTATGACGGGTCGCAGCAACTCTCCATGGCGCCGCTGATCCTGGCGGTCGCGCATTTCAAGAAGGGCGAGTACGACCAGACGAACGCGCTCTTGAGCAAGATCTCGGGCCAGAGCCCGGTCGGATTCTCCCTGCCGATGCTGCGGGCCTGGGCAATCGCGCCGAAGGAAAGCGTCGACAAAGCGCTCGCGGAACTGGCCCCCCTGCAGGGCCCGAAGGGCGCGATCGACCTCTACAACGTCATGGCCGGCATGCTGAACGAACATTACGGCCGTGGGCCTGAAGCGCTTGCGAACTATGAAGCGATCGCCGGGCACATCGAGCAGCAGGCGCTGTCGATGGTGCGGCAGGTGACGGCCGGGTACATGCGGCAGGGCAAGGTCGCCGAAGCCAAAGCCATCGTCGAGAAGTATCGCGCAGCGCGCGGCGGCAGCCCGATGACCGACGGCTACCTCGACGCATTTGTTGATCCAGCGCATGTGGCGAAGAAGGTGACCGTGCAGGACGGCATGGCGGAAGCGTTGTTCGTCTCGTCGCAGATCATATTGCAAGCGGTGAATACCGCGTTCAGCGCACAGCTGGCGGTGGTCTACGGCCAGTGCGCGCTCTACCTCAACTCCGACATGAGCTTCGTGCGGCGCATCATCGGCATCACGCTTGCGGGCGGAAACCGGTTCGACGAGTCCAACGCGATGCTTGCAACGATCAAGAAGAGCGAACCGGGATATCTCGCCGTGCAGATGCAGATGGCGGAGAATCTTGAACGTCTGAGCAAGCCGGCGGAAGCGCTCGTGCTGCTGCAGACCATCGCTAAGGAAAAGGCGGATTGGCCGGACGCGCAGATCGCCATCGGCGACCATTATCGCCGTGAGAAGAAATTTGCCGAAGCGGTGGACGCCTACGACAAGGCATTCAAGCTGTGGCCCAAGGGCGGGCCTGAATCGTGGCAAGCCTTCTACGCGCGCGGCATCGCGCTGGAACGCATCAAACAGTACGAGCGGGCGGACAAGGATTTCCGCAAGGCAATTTCTCTCAATGACCAGGACGCAGGCCTGCTTAACTATCTCGGCTATTCGCTGATCGAGCGCGGCGTGAACGTGCAGGAAGGCCGCGCCCTGATCGAGAAGGCCTATAAGCTGCGTCCCGGCGACGGCTACATCGCTGACAGCCTCGGGTGGGCGATGTTCCTGATGGGCGAGACCGAAGGCGCGGTGAAGAACCTGGAGAAAGCGGTTGAAAGCACGCCGGCGGACCCCACCATCAATGAGCACCTAGGCGATGCGTATTGGAAGATCGGCCGCCGCCAAGAGGCCATGTTTCAGTGGCGCCGGGCGCTCAGCCTTGACCCGGATGAATCCCAGCGTTCCGGCCTGCAAAAGAAAGTCGCGCAAGGGCTCGCCAGCAACGAGGCACAGAAGCCCCGTTGACGCGCGTGCCAGAAACCTTGCGCGAAGCAGCTCCGGCGAAGATCAATCTCTTCCTCCAGATCTGCGGCAAACGCGCCGACGGCTACCACCTGCTCGACTCTCTGGTCGTCTTCGCCGCGGTGGGCGATGAGATCGCCGCGGAAGATTCCGAGCAATGGTCGCTCGATATCGATGGACCGTTCGCGGCCGGCTTGAGCGCCGCGGACGACAACCTGGTTTTGCGCGCGGCGCGCTATCTCGCTGCACGGCGTGGTGGACCCGCGGGGGCCGCTTTGCGGCTGACGAAGAACCTGCCGGTCGCGTCGGGCATCGGCGGCGGATCCTCCGACGCAGCGGCCGCGATCCGGGCCTGTGCGAAACTCTGGAATCTTCAGGTCGAACGGCTCGACGCCGCCGATGTCGCGCAAGGCTTGGGTGCGGACGTGCCAGTATGCTTGGCGCGAAAAGCCACGCGGATGAGCGGCATCGGTGAAACGCTGACGCCAGTGGCGCCCTTGCCGCCCTTCGCGCTCGTGCTCGTCAATCCGCGCGTGCCGCTTTCCACGGCGAGCGTGTTCAAGGCGCTGGGCGGACGTCACAGCGGCAAGGCAGCCGCACTCCCCGACACCTTTGCCGATGCACGCGAACTTGCCGTATGGCTAAACGCCTGCACCAATGACCTGATGGCGCCGGCACGTGAGCAATTGCCTGTTATCCGCGACGTGATAGCCGCGCTGATGGGCACGAACGGGTGCCTGCTGGCGCGTCTCTCAGGGAGCGGTCCGACGTGCTTCGGGCTCTATCCCACCCTGCGCGCGGCCGAGCATGCCGCGGCTTTCTTGCAGAAATCACGGCCGGATTGGTGGGTTGCGGCTGCGGCCCAATTTGCATAATGTCCGGCCGCTTTTGCTGGCCTCGTTGGGGCGTCGCCAAGCGGTAAGGCATCGGTTTTTGGTACCGACATTCCCAGGTTCGAATCCTGGCGCCCCAGCCAACCAGCCTTACAGCTGCGAATTCTCTTAATCGCATTTCGGAATAAGCGCGATTCTTTAGATAGTTAGGCGCTATTCCGCGCTCTCTCACGCCGAATTCTGCCGGCATTCCGACTCTTCGGTGCGGCGAGGCCCATTTTTCTCCGAAGGCCGATTTCGAGGTCAACTTTTTGCGCAAACTTGCCTCGGACCCAAAAAATTTCTGAGACGGGAATCGATCACTGTTGCTGTGCAACGTCGCTGCTCGGAGAGGATTCTGACTGACGTCCTAGGATAATCGTTTCTATATCCGAAATATTCTTCACGACCGCCCATGAGGCTGAGCCGCTACTACAGGCACACCAGGTTGCTGATGACCTCCTTGATGTTCTCGCACGACCTAGCGAGGCCGGGAAACCTGTGGGGCGCGACGCGGCCATTGGAAGGCCGAAGTCGGTTGCGGAGCGCGGACTCTCAGGAGCGATCGCGAGACTCGACGAATTGGTCGATGCCGCGCTCGCGGTCGTTCCCGACTGTCCTGGGGCCGATGCGCTCAAAGAACTCGTCGACTGCAAGCGAGCCACCTACTCCCCGGTGCCGCTCGAGACGCAGTCTAGATGCTCGCAGACTCTGGATCGATTTCCTGTGAAGGACAAGTGCGGCAATAATTTGCGCTTGCGTTGACCCAGCTGTCCGACGGCACTTCCGGCACATCAGCCCGATACGGCAAGCGATAAAAAAAGCGGGTGCCAAAAGCACCCGCTTTCTTAGTTACGACAAGAGGAGAAATTATCCCCTCTTGTTAATCAAGTGGAGCAACAAGCCGGCTGCTATCAGTCCCACAAGGCCGCCGTCGCCAAGTTCCTTCACGATGGCCAGAACATTCTTCACAATGTCTCCGCCTACGAAAGGAACCACACTTCCAAAGATAACCTGCAACACAATGGCAACTGCGATCAACAGTAGGCCAATGTCCAAAATTTGAGCCAGAAACGCTTTCGCTTTGTCTAACATGCCGCAATTCTCCCAGATTGAGTAAAACAAGTTAGCCCCTTGGGCGCACAAATATTAATCATTCTGAGATCAACGACAAGACTACTCCCCCTGCAGTGAGCGCACGACCACGAATCGTGTCCATGCCGTCCTCAAATCCGAAACTCTAGATTGAGTCCCATCAGGGATTACGGCGACAGTGCGTCAAGCCGCGCTTTTACCGAGTTGCTGCGGAACAAGGCGCTTGGCTTGAAACCGCACGAGGTCGCTCAAGACGTTGCGTCCGGCGCACGGCGGAATGGCCTCAACGGTGGCTTCGACAAGTTGCCGCAATTTGCGCGCAGCGCCGTCGACCCCAAGCTCCGCAATCGCGTTCGGGCGGCCAAGGGCCGCATCGCGCCCACCGCTCTTGCCGGACTCCTCGTGACTGCCGATCGCATCGAGCAGATCGTCCGCGACTTGGTAGGCTTCTCCTAGACGCTCGCCCAGCGCGCTCCAGAGCGTCGGCGACGCGCCGCTCGAGATCGCACCGCACATGGTGGCCGCCACAAACAAGGCGCCGGTTTTTGCGCGGCGGCATCGCTCGGCCGGAGCGCCGGGCTCACTTTCCCACGCCTGGCCCGCGACGATTCCATGCGGCATACCAACACCGCGGGTGAGGATAAGGTGCAGCGCAGCAATACGATCCGGAACAACGTGCGCTGCCGTCATCAGGGCCTCGAACGCGAGCACGATCAGCGCGTCGCCCGCCAGCACCGCGACGGATTCGCCGAACGCCGCATGCACCGACGGCCGATCGCGTCGCAGCGGTGCGTTGTCGAAGCACGGCAAGTCGTCGTGAACCAGTGAGGCGCAATGCAGAAGCTCGATGGCGGCCGCGGCTGCATCGGTCAGCAGGGGTGCATCATCTCCACATGCGCCAGCAACGGCTAAACAAAGGCTTGGACGCACACGCGCGCCGCCGGGAAAGACTGCATGGCGCATGGCCGCGATGAGTTGGGGTGGTGGTTCGTCGGCTTCGGCGCGGGCGAATGCCGCCGTCAGAGCGCGCTCGATCCGACCACTTGAGTCCATCCCGCTCTCCCCCTGTACGATCCGCACCAAGCGTAACACGCTGCTGAACACTGTCTACTCCGCTGCATGCGCCGCGATAGATTCCGCGCGCGGCGTTCTTGCACCACACATGAAAAGAATTCCGCAATGCAAGGGACTGAACGTGTAGTCATCGTTGGCGGCGGCGGCCTTGCCTGTCCGGTCTTGCTGGCCGCGCGCGGCCTCGACGTCACGGTGATCGAACGCGCCGGCAGTGTCGGCGGCAAATTGCGCGCCGTGTCTGTTGCGGGCCAACAGATGGACAGACAGCCGACGATTTTCACTATGCGTTGGTTTTCAGCCTCTCGCAACGGAATGGCTTCAGTCAGATCGACGCCCTATTGGAATTGAGGCCCTTCGACACCCTCTGCGCGCGCTGGGGTTCATATTGTCACGACCTGCGTTTGCTGCAGCTGTTCGGCCGCTATGCGACCTACGTCGGCTATCCCCCTTGCATGTCACCGGCGGCCTTAGTGCTCATTGCACATGTCGAGCAGGTCCGCGTCTGGTCGATTGATGGCGGCATGCAACGTCTCGCCTTAGCAGTGATGCGTCTCCCGATTGCGCGAGGGGGCGCGTCATCCTGACTGCGGAGGTATCTGAAGCAATCCAACTGACGATACGTGATGGCGCCGACCCGACACGTGCACCGACGAATGAAGCCTAATCAGCGGCAAGGCGGTCCGGCGGCAACACCAGTTCCGGCGCCTCCGGGAACACCCAGCCCTTCGGATCTTCCCGGCGGGCCGGCGAGGCGATCACCGCCGCCTTACGGCCCTGGTAATCGCGCTCATAAGCGTGGCTATCGAGCCCCCAACCGCGACGATAAAGCTCCGCGCGCTTTTTTCGGAACGCCACCATCATGCCGTCGGCCCGCACGGAATACTCGTCCTGCACGCGCGTCGGCAATTCCGTCGGCGTTAGCTTGGAGATGACCGCGTGATCCTGCTCGAAGATCTTGATGTTGCGCTTATAGGTGTCGCGATCGAAGAACTTCGAGGTGAAGAAGTTCCGCAGCAGAATCCAGTGGGTCAGCGTCGTATGCTCGTCGATCGGCGTATTGACGTCGATCAGTACGTTGCTCCATTTCGGCGTGATCTGAATGCGCAGGATAATCGCCAGGCCGGCAACGTGCCACTCCGGGCGCGCCACAACGTCGGGCCGCTCGTTCGGTCGCAGGCGTTTCCATAGTCCGCGAAATGCGGGTGGCCGCATCGCGATGCGCGCATGGGCGGACCACTCCCGCTCCTCCATCTCGAATTCCTTGATCTCGGGTCGAGAGCGGTCGCCGAAGCTCGGATGGACGAAGGCGGCGTGCGCAAAATCGACGCCGTTCTCCACCACGCGACCGTAATTTGCCTTCCAGAGGAACGAGCCGCGCACGGCGCGGCGGTCGGGATCGGTATACTCGGCGACGTCCGGCAAGGGCGGTCGTTCGGCTTCCGGAAGGCCGCCCATGTAGACCCACACCCAGCCAAAGCGCTCGGCGACCGGGTAGGCATCGACCCTAACCCGCTTGGGCACCGACACGTCCGGGTGTGCCGGGATGACCGTGCAGGCACCCTCACCGTTATACCGCCAGCCGTGATACGGGCACTCCACGCATCCGTCGGTCACTCGCCCTTCCGCCAGGGAGGCGCCGCGATGGACGCAGATGTCGCTTAAGGCCCGGATTGCCCCGCCGCTGTCGCGGAAAAGCACGACTTTGTGGCCGAGCAGCTGCACTTGCTTCGGCTTTCCGACCGGAACCTCCGTTGCGTCGCAAGCCACATACCAGTTGTTTTTGAGCATGAAAGACCCGAAGCCAGAAGATGGTTGGGATTTATACGTGCCGGGACGCGGGTTGGTTCTCTAACGGCATATCGGGCTGGGCTCTGCGGCCCGGGGGCGCTCTTCGTTGCACTGGAAACCGATGATACAAAGTGTGGGATGACGGCGGAGGCGATCTCATGAGCGCGGCAATCCAGGTCGTAAACACCGACTTTCAGCGACCACCGTCGGCGCTTGTGGCCGCGGTCGCTAAGCTCCATGTGGGCGTCGCCGGATTCGAGGCGGGGCCGCGACAGGTGATGCATGCCGCGATCAAGCCCCTGGACCCGACGTGGCGGGTATGCGGCACGGCCTTCACGGTGCGCGCGGAACAGTGGGAGGACCGGCTGGTCGGGGAACTTGCGCCTAAGTACGTGAAGCCGGGCGATATCATCGTCGTCGATGCGGGCGGGCACACCGACGTGGCGGTGTGGGGCCAGAGCATGACGGTCAACGCCCACCGGGCCGGCGCCGCCGGCGTGGTGATCGACGGCAGCACCATGAACAGCGCTTTGATCGCGCGCGAACGACACCTGATTCCGGTGTTTGCCCGGGGCGTGGTGCCGACCGCGCGGGGCGCCGACGGACCCGGATCTCTCAACGTTCCGGTGATATGCGGCGGCGTGATCGTGTTTCCGGGCGACATCATCCTGGGAGACAGCGACGGCATTGTGGTGCTGAAGCCGGAGATGGCGGAGGCGATCATTGCGGCAACGCAGGACCACGACGCGCGCCGCCGCGAAGACACGGCGAAAGATGTGCCCTACTACGAGCGGCAAAATAGCGAGCAGAAGCTGCGCGCCTTTCCGTCGGTTCGCTGGACTTAAATCAGCCCGCGGGTTGCGCGCCCACCGCAACTACGGCGATCACGCACGGTTCGTCGGCGCGGTTTTCCCAGCCGTGCATGTTGCCGCACTGCACGAGCGTCTCCCCCACGCCGAGTTCAAGTTCGCTGTGCTCGAGAACCAACGTGATCCGCCCCTTGATGACGACGATGTAGTCGATCTGGTCGGCCCGATGCAGGGGAATGCGCGCGCCCGCGGGAAGCTCCGCCGTATAGAAACGCGTGCCGCGGAACGGATTGGGCATCGGCCCCAGGCTGTTTGCGGTGACATCCGCAGATACCGGCAAACGCTCTGGCACGGTGGCGGTTTGCCACAGACGCACGATGCGGCAGCCGTTGAGGGTGATCGCGTCCGGTGCCTCGCCATCGGCAAGAATGCTGTTATCGACAGCATCGGACGTGACGACGCGACGGGCGTTGAACGTGAACCCGCTTTCCACGCGGCGCCTCCCTAGTAGTTCGGTGCGCGGCGATAAGGTTTTGCAATCGCCTTGAGATGCGGTGGCAGATGCGGCGCGAACGCGGGCTCCCAGGTGAACGGCTTTTTCACCGTGTCGAAGTGATTGACCAACGGGCCGTTGACCGTGCGGACGAACAGGTTGTAGCCGGTGTCTGTGCCGGACGGGCCGTGATAGACGTCCTCGCGCCACCAGCAATATCCGCCCGGCCCCATGCGCCCGGCGTCCGCCCACACGTATTCGCCGTCGAGGGTATAGAGCTCCTCCACCATCGGATGGGTCCACTGCGGCTTCCCGCCCACGGGCGGAACGCGATGCGGCGGCGAGCTATAGAGGAACGAGACTTCCTTGGTGTAGGGATCCTCGCGCAAGGGCTTGATCGCAACGCCTTTGGCAAGTTGCGGATCGACGAGGCCCGGGTCCCATTCCATGCGCTTGGGATCGACGAAGCGGACCAGCAGCTTTTCATCGAACGCCGCGCCCTTCCCCGCCTTTATCTCCGGCCGGTCATAGAACATGGTCAGCAGCACCGCGCCGTGCGGTGATGCCGCTTTCTCGCGGGTGTAGCCCGCCGGGAAAAATCCGTAGCAGTGCTTGTCGTAAGTCATGCCGTCGATGGTGATGGCGCCATCGAGGACGAGAAATTCTTCGTGCGCGGTGCAGTGTTCAGGCTGCTCACGGCTCCACCCCGCCGGGTAGCGGATGACGATGGACGCGTCAGTCCCCGCCTCGTCGATGGACAGCACCTTGCTCTCCACGTCGGCGCGCCCTTCGCCGTAGATGCCTTTTTGCCAGGGAATATCCTGGGCCATCATGAACATGATATGCGGTCGTGCCATGTCGGTTGTTCCTTCAGAACGAAATGGGTGACGTCATGGGCCGCCCGCGAGCGTGACGTCGTGCAGGTACATGAAATTGTTCGCGATGCGGAAATTCTGCACCCGTGCCGCCATGCCCATGTAGCCGGAGACTTCATAGAGGAACAGGGATGCCGCTTGGTCATGGTAGCGCGCCATCACCTCTTGCGTCAGGCGCGTGCGGGTCGCGACATCGCGCGCGGCCAACGCGTTGGCGATCGTCGGCATGATTGCCTGGTCGCAGTACCAGGGCTTCTCCCACAGGCAAGAATGCGATTTGAGCGGGCGCATGGGGTCGAGGAATGGATCGGCGTTGTAATACATGCCGTAGGCATCGCCGTCCCATCCGCCCTGCCGGACATGCTTGCTGAAGGTCGGGAAGGTGGTGACGCGCAAGGTGAGTGTCACGCCGACCTTGGCGAGATCGCTCGCGACCTGCTCGAACACCTGGGCATCGGCAGCGATGGTCCCGGGCACGGTTTCCGCCAGCAGGGCGAGGCCTTTCTCATAGCCGGCATCTTTCAGTAGGGCTCTGGCCTTCGCCGGATCGAACGGATACGGCGCCACGTTGGGGTTGTAGCCGAATGACGAATGCGTCGCGGGCTGACCGGACGGACGCCCCGCGCCGCCGAGCAATCCGGCGACGATGCGTTCCTTATTCACTGCGTAGTTCAAGGCTTGGCGCACGCGCACGTCGGCCACGGGGGTTTCGGGCTTCGTGGTGACAAACGCCAACCCCATGACGCCGCCGAGCGGATAGACCAGCATGCGATGCCCCGCGCCTTCGATTGCGTCGGTCTTGTCGGGGTCGAGGATCATGGCGAGGTCGATACGACCCGACAAAAGCCCCTGCACCCGCGACGTCGCATCCGGGAGCGCCAGCACTTCCACACCGTCGACCTTCGGCGCGCGCCAGGACTTTTTGAACGCAACGAGGGACGCGCCCGCGGGACGCCAGGCTTGAACGCTGAACGGTCCAGTGCCGACGGGCTGCTTGGCGAACGCCTCGCGTCCCGCCGCCCAGGCGCCGGGCTCGACAATGTTCAGAATGGAAACCAGCCGCGGAAACAGCACGTCCGGCGCGCGAAGCGTAAAGACCACCGTGAGCGGATCGCGCGCGGCGATTCCTGCGACGTTGCGGAACTCCGTCGCGACAAAGTCGCCGCTGGCCTCCGGCGAGATCAGGTACTGAACGGATTTCACAACCGCGTCGGCGTTGAACGGCGCACCATTGGAAAAGGTGACGTTGGGCCGCAACCGGAACACCCAGGTCACGGGCGTTTCCTGCTCCCACCCGATCGCCAGCCAGGGCTGCGGCTCACCGTCGGCACCGATGTTCGTCAGCGCGTCGAAGATTGCGTTCAGGATAAAGACGCCGGGAACGCCGACCGAACGATACGGATGGCCGAGTTGGATCGGCAGCGCCGTCACGGCAAGGCGGAGCGTGGCCGCCCCCGCAGGTTGCACGGGCCCTGCGATGACTGCGCCGAATAAGAACGCCGCGAGGAGCGCGAACGTGCGCATGGTCGATCCCCTGGTGAGGACGGAGGGGCGACCGGGAAGGCCGCCGTCGGGAGACTTTGCCCGATCTCGCGGTGAAGCCAAATGCGATTTGTCACGCGCCGTGCTGGTTCACGGCACTAAGTCCATAACCTTCTGGACTGAGCGGAGCGAGGAGCCGTTCCCGGCTAGGCCATCCGGTTCGACCACAGCACTGACAGCACCATCGCGATCACCAGCAGGATCAGCGCGGGCATGGCGATAAAGGCCGTGAGTTCCGTTCGTTTGGTTTCAGCGACAAACTGCGTGGTGAGGCCCTTGTAGATTTCCTTCAACTCCCCCGCGGTCTGGGCGTTGAAATGACCGGCCTTGGTGATTTCGGATATCTGCTTCAGGGTTTCTTCGTCGGGCTGCATGCGCATGAAGCCGACGCCGTAGTCAGCCGTCGATCCTTGAGGTGAGCCGAAACCGATGGTGAACACGCGCACGCCGCGATCGGCCGCAATGTGCGCGGCGTCCACGGGCGGGAACCCGGCATTCGTGCGTCCGTCGGAGAGAAGCACGATCACGGCAGACGTGTAGCTGCCGGGAGGAACCGGCGCGGGCGCAGCCGTCTTTGCCTCCGGCGGCTTCCCGAGTTCCCGCGATTGCGGCTCGCGCTCGCGCGTGTTCCCGGACGTCAGGTACTGGCCCAGTTCCATTTCGGGAAAGATCGCCTGCAGCGAAGCGATGATGCCGCTGCCGACGGCGGTGTAGCGTTGTGGATGCAGCCGGTCCAAGGCATCGAGGACATCCTGGCGCATCAGCGTGGGCATTTGCGCCACCATCGCGTTTCCCGAGAACGCGACCAATCCGATGCGCACGCCGGGCGGCTGTTCGGTCACGAAGGTGCGCGCGGCAGCCTGGGCCGCCGCCATGCGGGTGGGCTGCACGTCCTGGGCGCGCATGCTGCCGGACACATCGATCGCCAGAATGATCGTCGCACGGTCCGAGGGAAGCGTAACGATGGCCGTGGGCCGCGTCAGCGCAAACGCCATCAGTACAAGCGCGGCAAAGAACAGCAGCGGGGGCAGATGGCGCCGAAAGGTGGCCTTGCCGGCCACGGCTTCACGGATCAGACCCAGGTTGGAGAACACCAGCGCGCGCTTCTGGCGGCGCAGCAGCCACACATACGCGAAGGGCAGCGCGACGAGGGCCGGCGCCAGCCAAAGTCCCAACGGCCAAAGGAAATCCATAAAGGCGCGCCTCGTCACCACGTCGGAAGCGAAAGGAGTATTGCAGGATTCCGGTCAGGAGCCCATCGCGTCCGATCACGCGCCCGATCTAGCCGATCGTGACAATGATCTTGCCCAGCGCCTTGCGGTCAGCCAGGGCCTGGATAGCCTCGGCCCCGCGTTCCAGTGGAAAACGCGCCGAGATATGCGGCTTCAGCGCGCCGGAGCGGAACAGGTCCATCAGGGCCGCATGATTCACCATCGCGGCTGCGGGATCCCGAATCGCAAACGCGCCGAAGGCGACGCCGACGATGGCGCAGTTCTTCAGCAGTGGCAGGTTGAGGGGGATCTTCGCCACGCCCGCGGGAAAGCCAACCACCAGAAACCGTCCGTTCCACGCCGCCGCACGCAGGGCGGGCTCCGAATATGGACCGCCGACCGGATCGTAGATTACGTCCGCCGTGCCTTGGGGCGCGCAAGCCGCTTTGAAGGCGTCCGCGAGCTTCTTGCTCGCCTCGGGGCTATCGATTTCGCGCGGATAGATGAAGCCGTGATCGGCGCCGTGTGAAAGCGCCACGTCGAGTTTGTCTTGCGACGACACCGCGGCAATTACCCGCGCGCCCATCGCCTTGCCGATCTCGACCGCGGCGATCCCCACGCCGCCGCCGGCACCCAGCACAAGGAGCGTCTCGCCCGCCTTCAGCTGACCGCGATCTTTCAGCGCGTGATAGGAGGTGCCGTAGGTCAACGCGGATGCTGCGGCATCTTCGAAGGAGACCCAGTCCGGCAGCGGCATGGCATCCGCCGCGCGCAACAAGATGCGCTCCGCCATGCCGCCGGAGGTCGAGAACGCACTCACGCGCTCGCCGACTTTACGCACCGTCACGTCAGGTCCGACACTCACCACCACGCCGGCGATCTCGGCCCCCGGCGCGAACGGTCGCGGCGGCTTGCGCTGGTACATATCCTGGATGATCAGCACGTCGGGAAAGTTCACGCCGCAGGCTTTGACAGCAACGACGACCTCGCCGGGACCTGCCACCGGGTCCGGCAATTCGCCGACCACGAGGGTGTCCGGTCCGCCCTTCGCCTTGCTGATCAACGCGCGCATCGGATCGCCTAGGACGCGGTCGCGGACATTGACGTGGCGCCATCGCAGCGCACCGCTTGCACCGCGCCAGGTTCGGCGCTGGGGGTGAGAAGAATGGCGGGGCCCACGAACAGCGGCGCGACCGCACGAAATGCAAAGCTCTTCAGCTCATGGCCGACGCGCTTGCGCGCATAGCCGTGCAGCTTGCAGGCCGTGAACGGCCCATGCACCAGCAGGCCGGGATAACCTTCCTGCTTCACGGTGTAAGGCTCATCGTAATGGATGCGGTGGCTGTTGAATGTGACGGCGGAGAAACGGAACAGATGCGGCGTACCCGGCTGCCACACTTCATCCTCAGGGCCCGGCGTTTGCGGCACCGGCACAACCGGGGCCATGGGATCGCCTTCGCCGCGATAGACGATGGTCTGGCGTTCGGTCACGGCGACGACGCCGTCTTGTGTGACTGTGTGCTCGACCTCGACGAAGACCAGATCGCCGGACTTCCCGGCCTTATGGCTGATACTCGCGATCGCCGCCTTGCGCGTGGCAACCTTGCCGAGTTTCAGCGGCGCGGCGAACGTCAGCTTTGCGCCGGCGAACATGCGTCGCGGCAGCGTCACTGGCGGCATGAAGCCGCCACGATGGCTGTGGCCGTCCGCGCTAATCTCGCTGTCGGGAAACAGGGGGAGGAAGAACGCCCAATGCGCCAGCGACGGCTGAACGCGTTCCACATCCAGGTCCTGACCGATGGCGGCGGCGAAGCGGCGCAGCGCTTCCACGTCGAGGACCTCGGTGCGGGTTTCGCCCTGGCCGATGGCGGATTGCCAAGCCTGCACGTCTTCGGGGCGCACGCGGTCGGTCATGGGGAAACTCCTTCAGGAAAGCGCGGCAGAATATCGCGCTGCGCGGAATTTGCTATGGTGCGCGCATGTCATCTGATTCGCCATCGTCGCATACCTTCATCTCCCAGCGCCTACGACTTCACTATGTCGATTGGGGCAATCCGAGCGCACCGCCGCTGGTACTGGTGCACGGCGGCGAGGACCATTGCCGCAATTGGGACGGCGTGGCGCAGGCGCTACGCAAAGACTGGCATGTCATCGCGCCGGATCTGCGCGGACATGGAGAGAGCGAATGGGCCTCTGACGGCACCTATTTCATTGCCGGGTTGATCTACGATTTGGCGGAACTGGTCCGCCACCTGAACCTCGCGCCGGTGACGATCGTCGGCCATTCCTACGGCGGGCATATCGCCCTGCGATACACCGGGCTCTATCCCGACGAAGTGCGAAAGCTCGTCGCGATCGAAGGGCTCGGCCCGTCGCCGCAGAAGATGGCCGAGGAAATGAAGACCACCGCGGCGGACCGCATGCGTAAGTGGATCGATGAGCGACGCAAGATGGTCGATCGCCCTGCCCGCACGTATGGGTCGATCGCGGACGCGACCGCGCGCATGCAGGCGAACAACAAGCGCCTGACACCGGAGCTTGCGCGGCATCTAACCGAGCATGGCGTGCGCAAGAATGACGACGGTACGTTCAGCTGGAAGTTCGATCCGGCGTTGAGGGCTTGGCCGCCCTATGACGTGACGCGCGAGGCCATCGCCGACCTGTGGGAGTGCATCACCTGCCCGACCTTGCTGGTCTACGGCAAGGAAAGCTGGGCTTCCAACCCGGCCGAAGATGGTCGCGCGAAGCACTTCAAAAACGCCGAGGTCGCCGTGATCGATGGCGCTGGACACTGGGTCCACCACGATCAGCGCGATGCGTTTCTGACGCTGATCCGCGGCTTTATCTAGGCGGCCTTCGTTGCCGAGATCACGGTCCACGGGAAGCGCCACGCATCGGGCGGCACGTTATCGGCTTCCGCGAACGGCGCGATGGTCACGTCGGTGAAACCCTGTTTGCGCAGCAGTGCGGCGATATCCATCTCCGCCCACGGCTCCATGTAGACCTCGTTATTGCGCACCGCATGACCGTAGTGGATGAAGCGCGCAAACGCGTCCGGCAGCATGTGGAAGTCGAGATGCACCATGCGCCCGCCCGGGGCGAGCACGCGGGCGGCCTCGGCCATGGTGGCCTCGATTTTTTCGGGCGGCATCTCGTGCAGCAGCATGGTCGAAGTGACGAGATCGAACGAGCCCGCAGGTAGGCCGGTCTCATAGGCATTCTTCTGCAGGAAACGCACGTTGCGCGCCTGATCTTGCGAGGCCTGCACGCCGGCGACATTCAAACAGGGCGCGGCGAGATCCACCGCCGTCACCTCCGCCTCCGGCAGATCGCGATAGAACGGCCGCGTGCTTTTGCCGAAGCCGCAGCCCATGTCGAGGATGCGCTTGGGCTTGCCTTCCGACACGATCAGATCGGTGAAGCGCTGGTGCAGATCGGCATGCTTCACGCCCATGGCCGGCGTGGTGCTGCGCGCACCTTCTTCGTAGACGAAGCCCGCCAGCTCATCGGACCACACGCCGCCGGGATGCTGATGCACATCCACCGAGGTATAATAGTCGGGCATCGGCAAGGCAGGATCGACTTGCACGAGCGGGGAATTCACGTCGAGACGCGCAAGCAAGTCGCGCCGTAGTCCGTCCGCATGCGGCACCAGTCCGTAGCGGCCGGAGTATTTCATCTTTTGCAAATGCCGCTCGAACCACTCGAAGTATGCGTAGGTGGTGCTGGGCGACAGCACCTTCGCCACGTCCGCCAAGGTCTTGGGTTGAGGCGATGCGGTGCGCACTTCGTCCTTCACCGCGCCGAACAGCTTGTGCGTCCAGAACAGCTTGGCGGACAGCAGAAAGGCCTGCCCGGCAGAGAACGCGCGTTCATCCATGGGACGTCTTCTGCGCCAACAGCGGCGTCAACAGCGCACCGACGAATTCCTTGAGATCGTCCTGGCGCGCCCGCGCTTCGGCTTCGGTCGGCGCGCGGTCGAGCGCGGCGGTGCTGACCACGCCCTTCTCCGCCAGCAAGGTCTCGAGCCCGCGCAGGCGGTCGCGCGTGACATAGAGTTCCTGCGCCATCGCCATGACGACGCCCATCATCCGATCCAGGGCTGGATCGGCGAAAAACTGCTGCTCAGGTCCAAGCGACGGTGCGTCGGTCATGGCCGAAGACCCTACTGCGTCAGTGCCGGCTTGGGTTCGGGCTTGTTGCGGAGGCGCGTGACCTGACAGCGCAGTTCGCCGTCTTTGTACTTGGGCGTGACGATGTTGACGTACATGCGGCCGGTTACAAGGTACTGGAGCTCGCCGTCGTTGAGAACTTTTGAGCCGATCAGGGGGCTTTTCGGTCCGCCCTTGTTCGCCAAGTCCACCTGAAATCCCGCATTTCCGCCAGGGCGATCCGGGCCGTAGAGCCCGGCGGAGGTGGCCGGGCCGGACAGGGCCTCGAAAGTCACGTTCCAGCTGAGTTTCAGGGTCGCCCGCTCCAGGACGAATGAGGCATGGCCCTTGCCCGGGCTATAGACCTCGTGGCTCTCTTCGTCCGGGGACAGGTCGCAGGCGTAGAAAATGTCGTCGGCCGCAGCCAGAGCGGGACCTGCGGTTCCCCACCAAACGGACAGCGCGACCAGCGCGACTTGCGGCCAACGAGGCGATTTAAGAGCTTTCATAGACTCACTGCGCGGACAGTATAATGAGCCCCTGGCGGGGACCACCTGTCCGTCGGTGTACACTAACCCCTGCTGTTGTCGTCGGAATTTTGCGGCCGTGTCCACGGCCTGACCGGGATCCCTGCCATGACCCAGAAGACCGCTATCGCCAAACTCGTCCTGGCCGGCATGGCCGGCCTGTTGCTGGTCGGCCCCACGGCTGCCGCGCCCACCAAGCCCAAGACTTTGGGCTTCGTGGTGACGACGTGGTTTACATCGATCCACGAATCGAAATTCCTGGACGAGTGCCCGGAAGGATTCACCAAGGGCTATGACGAGATCTGGTGGCGCGGCCTGTCGAAGCCGGAGCGCGCGAAGCTGACCGACAACGGTCTGGTCAGCCGCCTCGACCGCTTCTTCATCGCCGTCCGGCGCGGCCCCAACGGCGCCGACGTGTGCCTGAACCCGACGGCGGTCCCCGATCCCGGCTACACCACCATCGAAGGCAAGCTTGGCACCGGGATGAATCTCACGGGCACGGAAAGCGGCGACCCCACGGCCAAGACCTGCAAGCACGACAAGTTCGAGAGCCCGGATGGCAAGGTGAAGGGCATCGACAACCAGATGTACCGCTTGCTGGGCTGCACCTACGGCTTCCACACGTTCGGACAATACGAAGTCAACGCCAACGAGAACCGCAAATCCAACGGCAACGGCATGACGTTGATCGAGGTCTCGGGCGTCGACGATGCGAAGAACGATAACGACGTGACCGTGAACTTCTATCGCGCGGTCGACCAGTACACGCTGGACGGCACTGGCAAGTTCGTGCCGTTCGCGAGCTATCGCATCGACGCACCGGAGGGCAAGCCGCGCTATGCCAGCAGCGTGAAGGGCAAGATCGTCGACGGCGTGCTGACCACAGAACCCGGCGACGTGCATGTGCCGTTCTACGGCAACTACACTTATATGAACTACCTGATCAAAGACCTGCGCATGCGCCTGGAGATGGCGCCGGACGGCGCGTCCGCGAAAGGCATGGTGGGCGGCTATACCAGCGTCGATCAGTTCCTCTACTACATGACCAGCATCGGCCCGATCCATTCGACCGGCCAGATCGACTGCCCCGGCATCTACTATGCGGCGCATCGTTTGGCGGACGGCTATCCCGACAAGGACGGCCAGTGCACGCACCTGTCGTCGGCCTTCGACATCAAGGCGGTGGGCGCTTACGTCGTCCATCCGGAAGCCAAGACCGCCGGCGACGACGACGGCGCGTTCGATAAACTGCTGCGCTTCATCAAGTTGAAAGGCTGAGTCCGCGTGTTCAAGTCCAAGCTTTTCAGCATTGTTGCCGTAGGCCTCGCGCTTTCCGCCTGCGGGCCGAAAGAGCCCAGCGGCATCGCCAGCCAGCCGAACGTGCGCCGCCTGACGGAAGCGCAATACCGCAACATCATCGCCGACGTGTTCGGCAATCGCGTGTCTGTCGGCGGGCAGTTCGATCCGCTGGTGCGCACCGGCGGGCTGTATGCCTTGGGCGCGCAGAGCGCGGGCATCACGCCCTCGGGCCTTGAGCAATACGACCGCATGGCGACGTCGATCGCGGCCCAAGTGACGACACCCGGGAACCGCGACCTGCTGCTGCCGTGCGGGCCGGCGGATGTGAAGGCCGCCGACGATGCGTGCGCGACGCAGGTGTTCAGCCAGCTCGGTCGCATTCTGTATCGCCACAAACTCACGGACGCGGAACTGAAGAGCAAGGTCGACGAAGCCCATCGCGCCGCGGAAGTCGCGGGCAACTTCTACGCCGGCATCACATCGGGCATCGCCGGCATGCTGGTATCGCCGCAGTTCCTGTTCGTCGCGGACACGACCCAGAAGGACAAAGCCGGCAACATCGTGCTGACGCCCTATGCCAAGGCGACGCGCCTGTCGTTCTTCCTGTGGAACTCCACGCCCAACGACGACCTGCTGACGGCGGCCGAGAAGGGCATCCTCGACACCGAGGGCGGGCTTTCGCGACAGGTCGACAAGATGATCGCCTCGCCGCGCCTGCAGAACGGCGTGCGCGCGTTCTTCTCCGACATGCTGGCGCTGGACGACTTCGACAACGTCGAGAAGGACTCGATCATCTATCCGGCGTACAGCCTGGCGGTCGCGAACGACGCCCGCGAACAGACCTTGCGCACGCTGGTCGACCTGCTGGTGGTCCGCAACGGCGACTACCGCGACATCTTCACGACGCGCGATACCTTCATGACCGGCGCGCTCGGCCGCGTGTATCGGGTTGCCGTAGACCGGCCCGACGCGGGCTGGATGAAGTACACGTTCGATCCGAGCGACCGGCGCGCCGGCATCCTCACCTTCGTCAGCTTCGACGCCCAGTTCGCCCACCCGGGCCGCAGCTCGCCGACCTTGCGCGGTCGCGCGATCCGCGAGGCCCTGCTGTGCCAGAAGGTGCCCGATCCGCCGGGCGATGTGGACTTCTCGAAGTTCAATGACCCGACCTCGCCGATCAAGACGGCGCGCCAGCGGCTTGAGGCGCACAGCACCTTCCCGGCCTGCGCCGGCTGCCACAAGGTGACCGATCCGATCGGCCTTGCGCTCGAACACTTCGACGGCGCGGGCCAGCTGCGCGACGAAGAGAACGGCGAGAAGATCGACACCAGCGGCGATCTCGATGGCGTGGCGTATTCCGACGCCGTCGGCCTGGGCAAAGCCATGCGCGACAACCCTGCGGTTCCCGCCTGCGTGGTGCAGCGTCAGCTGTCCTATGCCCTGGGCCGTCAGACCGGGCCGGAAGACCGGCCGATGACGCAGTACCTGGAACAGCAGTTCGCCAAAGACGGCTACCGCGTCACCGACTTGATGCGGCGCATCGCCGAAAGCGATGTGTTCGTCACTGTCAAAGCACCGCCGGCCAAGTCGGCTCACATCACATCTCCGGACAAAAAGGAGCAAGGTTCATGACCTTCCTCATTCGCAAGAAGATCGCGCGTCGTGACTGGCTGCGCGGCACCATCGGCGGCGCGGCCGTCGGCGTCGCCCTGCCGTTCCTGGATGCGTTCCTGAACGACAGCGGAACGGCGCTTGCCGCCACCGGCGCGCCGCTGCCGGTGCGCTTCGGCACATGGTTCTGGGGCCTGGGCCACACGCCCGGCTACGCGGTGAAGGCCAAGACCACCACCAGCCCCGGCATCACGTTCCTGAAGGAATGCGAAGCGCTCATCCCCTATGAGAAGGAGATGAACTACTTCGGCGGCTTCAACATGCCGTTGGACGGGCGCTCGAACTACACCCACTTCTCCGGCTGGGTGGCCTCGCGCACCGGCACGGCGCCGTCGAGCAGCGTGGAGATCCCCGCACCGACGCTCGACCTGCTGGTCTCGGACCATATCAGCGCCGGCACGCGGTTCCCCAACATCGACCTGTGCGCCATGAACATGGCGCGCGCGAACTACTCGGCGCGCTCGACCAACGCCCGCGCCGCCGCCGAAGGCAACGCGATCAACCTGTATCAGCGCGTGTTCGGGCCCCAGTTCGCCGATCCCAACAAGGCGGAGTTCAAGCCGAACCCGCAGGTGATGATCCATAAAAGTGTTCTGTCGGCCGTGAGCGAGGAGAGCAAGGCGTTCGTCAGCTCGCTTGGCGCCAGCGACCGCGCGCGGCTCGACGAATACTTCACCTCGATCCGCCAGCTCGAGAACCAACTGGCCGTGCAGTTGGAGAAGCCCGCGCCCAACCAGGCGTGCAAGCTGCTGCCCGAGCCGAAGCCGGTCGAAGGCGTGGACGAGCACCTGCGCGAAGGTCTTGAGGTCGACACGGTCATTGAGAACCACCGCGTCATGGCGAAGATCCTGGCGATGGCGGTGGCGTGTAACCAGACCAAGGTCTTCAACATGACCTTCAGCGACGAGCAGTCGCATATGCGCAAGCCGGGCCAGACCTACACCCACCACCTGCTCACGCACGAGGAGCCGCTGGACAAGGTGCTGGGCTATCAGCAGACCGCGTTCTGGTTCAACTGCCGCAGCATGGAAGGGCTCGCGACCTTCATTCAGGCCTTCAAGGACATCAAGGAAGGCGACGGCACGCTGCTCGACAACATGATGATCTTCGCGGCGACCGAGACCAACTACGCCCGCGTGCATACGGTCGATGGCGTGCCGATCATGACGATCGGCAAGGCCGGCGGCCGCGTGAAGACCGGCAACCACATCGTCGGCAACGGCGATCCGATCACCCGCGTCGGCCTGACGGCGATGCAGGCGATGGGCTTGCCGATGGAGAAGTGGGGCACGCGGTCCCTGCAGACCTCCAAGACCATCACCGACATCCTCGCCTAGCAGGACTTCGCCATGCGCCTTGCCGCTTCTGTTGCCGTTCTTGCCCTGGCGTTCGCGGCGCCGGCCTTGGCCGATCCGGCGGTGCCGGCCGGCGTCGCCGTGAAGGCGCGCGGCGACGGCTGGTGGTTCGTCAACGACAAGGGCTTGGTGCTCTACACCTATGAGCGCGACGAACGGGTGCCGGGCAAGTCGGATTGCAATGCCGAGTGCGCGCAAGCCTGGCCGCCGCTGGTGGCCCCGGCGGACGCAAAGCCGGTGGGCGACTGGTCGATCATCACGCGTGTCGATAACAAGGCACAGTGGGCTTACAAGGGCCGGCCGCTTTACACCTATGCGCTGGAAGGCGGCCCCGGCACGAGCTACGGCGACGGTCAGGGCGAGCTTTGGTACGCGGCCTATCAGCCGATCCAGCTGCCGATGGAAGTAACGATCACCCGCACCTTGCTGGGCCGCGTTCTGTCCGATACGCGCGGCATGACGGTCTACACGTCCGACAAGGATACGGTCGGCGCGAACGGCAAGCCGGCGAAGTCGGCCTGCAAGGACGCGTGCCTGAACACCTGGCATCCGGTCGAAGCGCCGATTGCCGCGTCCACGCGCGGCGACTGGTCGACGGTCGTGCGCGAAGACGGCACCAAGCAGTGGGCCTACAAGGGCAAGCCTTTGTACCGCTACGGGCCCGAAGACGGCCCGTCGGAAACCGCGGGCGAAGGCAAAGGCTGGCACGCGGCGGTGTTGGAACCCGCACCGGCGTATCCGGCGTGGACCACCATCGCGCATTCCGACGCCGGCGATCTGTTGGCGACACGCACCGGCCAGACCATCTACACCCGCAACACCACCAGCGGACGCCGCGGCTTCGGCGCGGTGCAGATGTGCGGCGATGAGCCGTGCCTGGCGCCGCAATGGAAGCCGATATTGGCCGACGCCGAAGCCAAGGGCGAAGGCAACTGGTCGATTGCCACGAACAAGGACGGCACCAAGCAGTGGGCCTATCGCGGCATGAAGCTCTACACGAACGATTTCGACAAGGCGCCCGGCGACTTCAAGGGCATCCAGTTCGGCGGCGACCGGGCGTGGGCGACGATCATGCGCTCCGGCTTGCCGATGCAGGGCGTGAGTGTCGGCGGCGACTACAAGCGCTCGGTCGAGTCGCTTTCCAAGAGCGCGGCCACCAAAGCCCGATAGAACGGGCCACGGTCCGACGTGCCGCGCCGCCTCTGGCGCAAAAAGTAGACCTGAAATTTTTAGGTCCTCACCGCGCATTTACGCGGTGATTACGCGTTACGCTTTCGCGCCGGCGGAAGCCGGAAACGATCTTCACGATGTGAAAGAACAAACAGAGAACATTAGCGCCTGCGCTGCGGTTCGTCAAAGCACACGGTGTGTGCAGTTTGCCGCGCTGCCACTCTGGGGCCTGACCATGAGGTCCGGGGCGACGCACGGGCCCCCTATCCGCTGCAGTGTAAGTGGCGGCCTCATCCGGAATAGGATGTCGCTTCACCCGATGGCGGCATTCGTGGACCATCTTTTTACTTCTTCATTCTGACCTATGGATCTCCTGGCTCACGCTCGGATCGTGATGTGGGAAGGCGGCGCGTTGTGGCTGATCAACGCGACGTCGCCAGCGACGCAGAAGCCCAGAACCACCGACCTTCACGCGCATCACGCCATCCAGGTCACCTTGAGCCTGGGTGGTCAGTTTCAACTCGACACACCTGACTCACGGGTGGAGGGGGACGCTGTCGCCGTCGCAGCCGACACCGGCCATACATTTGCGGCCGAAGGTCTCATTGCACTTCTATTTATTGAGCCGGAGAGCCGATCCGGTCGCGCTGTGGCCAAGCGGCTGTTCGATGGCAGGGCATTGGCAGCGGTTCCGCACACAATGGTGGGCGACTTCCGCGGACGTATCGCGCAAGCAATTCATGGTGCGGAAATAACCCGTGCCGAATTGGCCGATCTGGGTCGCGCGCTCATCGACCACATGGCCGGAGATACGCGCGCGGAGGTGCCAGATCTCCGCATCCGCAAGGTAATTGCCTGGGCGAATAAGCAACTGGAAGACGCCGTGAGCCTCGCCGACGCCGTTGCGCTGACGAACCTGTCCGCGGCGCGATTGCGTCACCTGTTTGTGGAGCAGACCGGCTTACCGTTCAAGACCTACCTCCTATGGTTACGGCTTACCCGGGCGGTGCAATGCATCACCGAGGGCAAATCCCTCACCCAAGCGGCGCACGAGGCGGGCTTTTCCGACTCTGCCCACCTTAGCCGCACTTTTCGGCGCATGTTCGGCGTGGCGCCCGCGTCATTGCGTGTGACGTAGCCCTTACGTTCAAGTGCCGCCCCCGTGACCGGGCTACAGATCAGTCCCCGCCAACCGGAAACCCAGGAGGTTCCAATGACTGATCGCTGCAACTGCCAACCCTGCACCTGCACACCGGAGACGTGCTCCTGCGCTTCAACCATCGCCGCCTCGGCATCGGCTCCGTGCGCAGGCGGTACCGACTGCACTTGCGGCGCAGCCTGTGCCTGCTCGTCGCAAGCGACGGATGCTGCGTCTTAGGGCTGTGTCTGCAGAAACCCGGGCCGAGACGGCCCGGGTATGCAATGGGGAATGACCATGGAATACATCGTGGGTGTTGCACTGGCATTCGGCGTGTTCGTTTTCGCACGCGCCGTGGGATTTGATCGCGACCGGGTGTTCTATCCGGTCATGCTGGTCGTGGTTGCTTCGTATTACGATCTCTTCGCCGCGATGGGCGGCTCCCGCGAGGCCCTAGCTGCCGAAGTGCTTGTGACATTGCTATTCGTGACTGCGGCCGTCATCGGCTTCAAAACAAACCTGTGGATCGTTGTGGCTGCGCTGGTGGGTCACGGCGTATTGGACTTCTTTCATGGTGACGTGATCGCCAATCCCGGCGTCCCGGAATGGTGGCCTATGTTCTGCCTCACCTACGACGTGGCGGCCGGCGCCCTTCTCGCGGCCCTCCTGCGCCGCGGCGTGACATCGGGCGTGCTGGCACGGGCCGGCCGAGGGGAAGCTTCTATGTCGGCGAGTTGCGAACGTGCGGTGCCTTTGGGCTTCCGGCGTCGAATCCGCCCACACGTGGATGCGGAACTTGCCGCTTCAGCTGCGGCGTGGGCGGAAAGCGCCGCCGGCGCGTTTCGCCACTTGGAACGGGCGCATGTGTTGGGTCAGGCGTCGACGCTTGAGCACGTGAGAGTCCATGCGCGAATGCTGTCGTGGGCATTGCGTCAGCGTGACGCGAGAGAAGTGGTGTCTCAGATTTTCCGCATCATCGGCGCCGCAGTCCTGACGGGAGTGAAGGCGGTTCCTGAGGGGAATACCGGTGGCGCAAATGTCAGCGCGTTCCGACCGATGCCAATTCCAAGAGATCTGGCAGCGATCATCGCATCCGCGTCCTCGATCGCAGAACACACCGCGGCATGAACCGCGGCCAAGTGCGCGACGCAAACGATCCGTGATCGCAACCGGGAAGGTACCGCGGCTTCAGCCCACCTTCTGCGCCTGCTTCCAGGCGAGTTCCGCGATCCAGGGCAAGGCTTCGACGCGCTTCTTGGCGTTCGGGGACGCGGCGGTGCCGCGCATGACGCGGCCTTTGATGCCGTGGAAGATCGCCGCCAAGCGGAACAGATTGTAGGCCATGTAGAAGTCGAGGTCGGGGATGCCGTCGCGGCCCGTGCGTCTGCAGTAGGCCGCGACGTATTCCGCCTCGCTGGGGATGTTGAGCGCGGCGAGGTCCGCGCCGACCAGACCTGCGATCACTTCGGGCCGCATGTAGTACATCATCAGCTGGTAGGACAAATCCGCCAGCGGATGACCCAACGTCGACAACTCCCAATCGAGCACGGCGAGCACGCGCGGCTCGGTCGGGTGGAAGATCATGTTGTCGACGCGGAAGTCGCCGTGGACCAGCGTGGTTTCGTCACCGGCGGGAATGCGCGTCGGCAGCCACTCCACGAGCTTGTCGAGATGCGGATCGCGGCCGGCGGCGGCGTCGGCGAGATACTGCTTCGACCAGCGGCCGATCTGGCGCGCGAAGTAGTTTCCCGGCTTGCCGAAGTCCGATAGCCCGACCGCGGCGATGTCGACTTTGTGGAGCCGCGCCAACGTGTCGTTCATGGCGTCGAAGTATGCGGGGCGTGCCTCGCGCGTCACATCCGGGAAGGTGGCGTCCCACACGATGCGACCCTCGACCATATCCATGATGTAGAACCAGGTGCCGATGACGGAGTCGTCGGTGCACAGGCCGTAGACATGCGGCACGGGGAAGGCGGCCTTCTCCAGCGCCGCGACAACGCGCGCTTCGCGTTCGACCGCATGCGCGCCCGCGAGCAATTGCCCGGGCGGCTTGCGGCGCAGGACGTAGGCCTTGCTGGGCGTGACGAGCTTGTAGGTCGGGTTCGACTGGCCGCCCTTGAACTGTTCCACGGTGAGCGGACCCACGTAGCCGGCGACGTTCGCCGCCATCCAGCGCGCGAGTGCGGCTTCGTCGAAGCTGTAGCCGGCGCGGACGGCACTGGTGCCGAGGTTGTCGTCGTCGCTCACGCGCGACTCCTTAAGCGTGGGTCTTGTTAGGTGTGGGTCTCTTTAGGTGTGAGTCTTGGGCACCAGCTCGCGCTTGATCTTCTTGGCCAGGGACCATTTGTGCACTTCGGTCGGGCCGTCGTAGATGCGGAAGGCGCGCAGTTCGCGGAACACTTTCTCGACGATGGTGTCGCCGGTGATGCCCGTGCCGCCCATGACCTGGACGCAGCGGTCGACGATGCGGAACAGGGCTTCCGACACGGCCACTTTGGTCATCGAGCTTTCCGTGGTGCCGGGCGCGCCGGTGTCGAGGACGCCGGCGCACCAGTCGATCATCAGCTCCGCCTGCTTCAGTTCGATCATGTTGTCGGCGAGCATGAAGCCGACGCCTTCGTGGTCGATCAGGGGTTTGCCGAACGCCTGGCGCTTCACGGCGTAGTTCGATGCGATCTCCTGGCAGCGCGTCGCCGCACCGTGCCAGCGCATACAGTGCGTGAGCCGCGCAGGTGCCAAGCGGATTTGCGCGAGCTTGAAGCCGTCGCCGCTGTTGCCCAACATTTGATCTGCCGGTACGCGCAGATTCTCGAGCGCCACGACCGAATGGCCGCCGGGAGAGGCGCTGTCCAAGGTATCGAGCACGCGTTCGATGCGGATGCCTGCAGCGGGTAAATCCACCAGGAACAAGGTGGCGCCCTCGCCGGTTTTGGCCATGACAATGCCGACACCGGCGCCGTCGAGGCCGGTGATAAACGCCTTGCGGCCGTTGATGACCCAGTGGTTACCGTCGAGGACGGCGGTGGTCTTGAGCATCGAGGGATCCGAACCGGCGCCGTTATCGGCGGCGGGTTCGGTCATGAAGAAAGCGGAACGCGTGCGCCCGCTGGTCACGGGTTCGAGGAAGCGCTTTTTCTGCTCCGGGCTTGCGGCCTTGTAGAGCAGGAACATGTTGCCTTCGTCGGGGGCGGCGACATTCACCGCGAGCGGCCCGAGCGGCGACAGGCCCGAGGCCCGAAGAATCAGCGCGCAGTCCTGGTGGCTGAGATGGTTACCGTCCGGCAGGATGTGGGGCGAGAGCAGACCCTGGGCTTTTGCCAGCCCGCGCAGTTCCTGCACCAGGGCATCCGACGGGCCATGGGCGTCCCATCGGGTGTCCTTCTCGAAGCCGATGACGGTGCCCCGTACGAAGGCTTCGACGCGGGCGGCGAGATCGCGACCACGCGCGGTGACGGTTCCTGTCATTGGATGGCTCCCTCGGTTGCAATCCGAGACTGTTTGTTGACCTCGCAGGCCGGGGTGTCAAGAACCGGCGGGAAGCCGGCCGACCATGGCGGAGGCGACCCGCGCGAGGTCGGTGAGGATGCCGACCTCCATCTCCGTGAAACTGGCCGTCAACCGGCGCCAGACCTGGAGGGTGGCGACCGCATTGCCCGATCCACTGCCGGGCCCGCCGAGACGCACCCCCAGCCACGCACCGCCGGACGGCAGGATGATGTCCGCCGGGGCTTTGGCCAGCGGCTGGCCGGCGGGCCGGTTGCCGAGCGCACTGTCGAGCGCCGCCCATGGGATGGCGGGGAGTGACGCCCCCTCGGTACGCTGCGACAAAACAACCGCGGCCGCATCGGTTCCGTGACCAAAAGACACGCGCGCCACGTCCGCGATGGCGAGCCGGCGGGTGTTATCGGCGACGATCTTGGCGATCTCCGGGAGGCTGTTGGCTTGGGCGAGTGTCACCATCGCTTCGGTGCGCCGCGAGACCATTTTCGCCTGATGTTCGGCACGGCGGGCGACACGGCGAATCTCGAGCTCACGCACGACCAGCCGCGCGAGCAAGGTGAGCACATTGCGCAGGTCTTCGTTCGGCGCCGCGCGCGGGGCGCTGTCGATCACGCATAACGAACCGAGATGCTGGTTGTCCGGCGTGATCAGCGGCGCGCCGACGTAATAGCGGATATTGAGGTCGCCGGTGACCAGGGGGTTCTCGGAAAAGCGCGGATCCTTGGTGGCATCCTCGACGACGAACAAGTCATCGCCCTTGATCGTGTGTGCGCAGAACGCCTGGTCGCGCGGCGTTTCGCTCGCGCCGATGCCATAGCGCGCCTTGAACCATTGACGGTCACGGTCGATCAGGGAGACGGCCGACATCGGCGCGTTGAACAGGCGTGCGGCGGCGGCGGCGATGTCGTCGAACTCGCGTTCGGGAGCGGTATCGAGGATTTGGTAATCGAACAGCTTCGCCAAACGCGCTGTTTCGGACGTCTCGGTCAAACTCACGGGCTGTGGCCCCCTCCCCCAAATGCGGGGGTACGGTGCTGTGGGGGGCGCGTCAGGTCAACCGGAAGCTACGCAACCGTAAGGTACCCAACGGTCCAGGCCTGGGCAGCCGACCAAACGCCCCGAATCGTGGAGTCACAATTCGGAAATAAGTCCAAACCGGCCGTTCTCGACCGTCTCGCGGGCGTGTAGGCTCGCCCGGCCAGGGGGGCAGCATGGGCGAACTGAAGGTGCTGGGGCGGACCACGTCCAGCAACGTGATGAAGGTCCTGTGGACCGCGGCGGAGCTCGACCTGCCGTTCGTCCGCGAGGACGTGGGCGGCCCCTATGGCGGGGTCGACACGCCGGCCTATCGCGCCCTCAACCCTAACGGGTTGGTGCCGACCCTACTGGACGGTGGGGTGGATGGCGGCGTCGCCATCTGGGAATCCAATACCATCTGCCGCTACCTCTGCAACAAGGCCGGTGAGACAGCGCTGTATCCGGCGGCCCCCGCAGCGCGCGGCCTGTGCGAGCGCTGGATGGATTGGCAGCTGAGCACGCTCGCGCCGCACGCCGGGATATTCTGGATCATGAACGTGCGCACACCGGAAGCGCAGCGCGATCCGGCGGTGCTGGCGGCCAAGCGCGAGGACATGGCGAAGGCGCTGCGGATCGTGGAGGCGGCGCTGGGGACCCAGCCGTTCCTTGGCGGGGCGCGCATGACGCTGGCGGATGTCGCGCTGGGCCCGTGGGGACACCGCTGGTTCGCGCTGGGCGCCGATCAGGGCCAATTCCCGAACATGGCCGCGTGGTACGCGCGGCTGCAGACGCGCCCCGGCTATCAAACGCACGTCGTGAAAGTGCCCCTGTCTTAAAAGTGACCCTGTCGTGAAAGTATCGCCCGCATGAGTTCGACGAGTTCCCTGCGCGCGTGGTGCGCGGTTGCCCTGCTGACGCTGGCTTACATCCTGTCGTTCATCGACCGGCAAATCCTGGGGCTGTTGATCACGCCGATCAAAGGCTCCCTGCAACTCACCGACACGCAGCTCGGCCTGCTGATGGGGCCGGCGTTCGCGATCTTCTATGTCAGCCTGGGCTGGCCAATCGGCTGGATGGCCGACCGCTTCAACCGGCGCAACATCATCGTCGCCGGCGTGGCGTTGTGGTCGATCATGACGGCGCTGTGCGGATTGAGCCGTAGCTTCGGGCAATTGTTCCTGTCGCGCATCGGCGTGGGCGTGGGCGAAGCGACCCTGACGCCGAGCGCGCTGTCGCTGATCGGCGATATGTTCCCCAAAGGCAGCCGCGCGCGCGCGACCGCCATCTACATGGGCGGCGTGCAGGTCGGCACGGGGTTGGCCTATCTCGTCGGCGGCAAAGTCTCGGGCATGTTGAGCAAGGCGGGCACGGTCGACGTGCCGATCTTCGGCGCCATCGAAGGCTGGCAGGCCGCGTTCCTGGCGGTGGGCCTGCCGGGCCTGCTGGTGGCGCTGGCGATCATGGGCATCCGTGAGCCCGCGCGCCTGAAAGCCGGCGACGAGCCGACCGAAGCGCTCTCGCTTTGGGCGGCGCTGCGCTACATAGGATCGCGCTGGACCGCCTATCTCCCGATCGGTCTGGGCATGTGCGCCGTGACCACCGCGGCTTATGCCGGCGGATGGACCGCGGCGTTGTTCCAGCGCACGTGGTCATGGCAGATCGAAACCATGGGGTTCTGGCTGGGCGTGAACTACCTGGTGTTCGGGCCGCTCGGGGCGGTGGTGGGCGGCATGATCAGCGACGCGTTCATCGCCCGCGGCATGTCGGCGCCGACCTATCGCGCCTGCTGGATCGGGATTGGGTTCACGTCCGTGGCCGCGACGCTCTATCCGCTAATGCCGTCGCCCGAGTTGGCGCTGGCGTTGATCGCCTGCTCGATCTTCGGCAACGCCATCGGCACCGGCATGGGGTCCGCGTCGATGGTCGTGATGGCCCCCGGCATCGTGCGCGCGCAAGCCGTCGCGCTGTACCTGATGACGATCAATTTCCTCGGCCTGTTGATCGGCCCGACCATGGTGGGCGTGCTGACCGATCACGTGTTCACCGACAAGGCCGGCGTCGGCCACGCCATGGCGACGGTGCAGATCGGCGTGGCGATTCCGGCGCTGCTGATCATGTGGGCCGGATGGAAACCTTTCGTGCGCGAAATGAAAGCCAACGCCGTGTATGAGCCGCGGTAGCGATATTGTGTAACGGCGGGCCGCGATCCCGCTGGCGCAAGCCTGACGTAAGGCGCTGCCGGTAAATTCAGCGCGTCTGGTCCCTGACCTGCCCCGAAGAATTCGGGCGCGAGGCCGCCAGGACGATGCGCCATGTCAGACCTTTCGATCTCGGGAACGAGCTACAATCCCTATTTGCCCGTTACGGCAGATAGGTCGAGTTCAAACGCGAGTGCCAGCAACGACAACACCACGTCGAGCGAAGGCACGCCGGTTTCCCTGCTCATCCAGAACGCCACGACCGCGAAGAGCGGATCCAGCGGGGCGTTGCGCGCGGGTACCGGTACAGTCTCCGTGCTCAGCGCGAGCCTGGGCGACGACGGCACGTCGATCTTCGGCAGCATGCCGTCACAAAACAGTGCGATCCTCAATAAGATCCTGCAGACGGCGACGGAGCGCTACTCCGCGCTGCAGCAGGTGATCACGGACTCCGCATCGCAAAAAACTGCGGCCATCGATACGCAGAACGAAGCGTGGATCAGCGTCAAGGCGCAGATCAACAATGCGCAGGCGGCGGTGAGTTCGGGCCAGGACAGCATCAAACGCGTGTCGGACAATCTTTCGTCGATCCGCGATAGCGTCGGCATGTCGCACGAGGATGTGGAGTATTACGCCGGCAAATTCGACGACATGATCAATGCGATCTCGAACGAAGCCGATAGCGGCGGCACCACGAGCCTGGTCGGCAACATCAATCGGGTCGACTATTCCGGAAACGAGATCGAATACCGCAACAATCCATCGCTCGCGACCTCCACGATCACCGGTACCTACGTCGCGACGGACTACCGCATCAAGGTCGACGACGGCAGCGTGTGGGTGCCGGACCCGGGCACCGACACCATTACGCACTACACCGCGCTGCAGGGCGAAGCGAAGGAGATCGAGACGGCCGGGATTACCCTGACCGAGAGCACGTCGACACGCACCGGGCTCAAGCTCGCCAGCTACGATCCGGCCACCAACAAGATCACGATGGAGGTGACGATCAATCCGGACGATCCGCCGCAGATCGTCACCGGGACATTGCAGCGGACCGGGCTCGGGTTGATGCCATCGTGGTTCTACGGCGGCTTGGCGACCGATGCGGACCGCCAGCGCGCCTATCGCGACATCGATGCGGCCAGCGTGAACCTGACGGCGGCCAGCGGTCAGCTTCAGTTGGCCGCCAACCAGGTCGGTGGCGATCAACGCCGCGCCGACGCGGCGCTTGACGATCTGACCCAGCAGTCCGTGAAGGTGAACTCCGATCAGCTCGACCAACAGCAGGCGCTGCAGGCGAAGAGTTCGCGCGAGCTCAGCGCCTTGCAGACCAACCTGCAATCCCTCGCCAGCACCCAATCGAACTATCTGAACCTGCTGGGGGGTGCGGTGGAGGATCCGCTCAGCCAGAGCCTGATCGATATCCAGGCTTAAACGCGCTCCATCGCGCGCGACGGGACCGGCGCGGTCTCGAAGGCGACGGTGGCGAGCGTGCCTTTGCCGCCTTCGCCGGCACCGAGGGTCAACCGCGCGCCGTGGCGCTTGGCGATCTCGCTGGCGATGGCCAGACCCAGGCCGCTGCCGGTGCCCTTGCTCGCCGGGGGCCGATAGAACCGCTCCAACACCCGCTCGCGTTCCGCCGGAGCAATGCCGGGGCCGGTGTCTTCGACCGAGAGCACCACAGGATCGGCACTGAGGCGGAGTGTGACCTGGCCATCGCCCTCGCTGTAGCGGATCGCGTTGTCGACCAGATTGGCGACGAGATCGGTCAGCAGCTGCGGATCGCCAAGGATCAGCGGGCCGACCGCCGGGCCGTCGTAGCCGAGATCGATGCCGCGGGCGACGGCGGCATCCGCCCAATGCTCCAGCTCCTGGCGTGCAAGCGCCGCCAGATCGACCGACTGGATATTCGCGCCGTTGCCGCTGCCCGGTTCGGCGCGGGCGAGCGTGAGAAGCTGCTGTGTCACGCGCGTGAGGCGCACCATGGCTTTGTCGACGGCGGTCAGCGCCTCTTGGCGACGCGCGGCGTCGGTCTCGCGCAGGGCGCGCTGCACCTGGATCTGCATGGCGGCGAGCGGCGTGCGCAACTGGTGCGCCGCGTTGGCGACAAACCGGCGCACCGCGTCGCGGGCCTCCGCCAAGCGATCCATGACGCCGTTGAGCGCTTCGGCCAAAGGCCGGATCTCCGCCGGCAGCACATCGACCTCAGCCAGCGGCGCCAGGTCGTCGGTTTGAATATGCCCGAGTTCCACCGCCAAGCGATTGACGCGACGCAGAGCGGAGGTGACGGCAAACCAGATCAGCACGCCGGCGATTGCCAGGAGCGCGATCTCGATCGGCAGGATGCCGACCAGGATTTGAGTGACGATGCCGCTGCGCTTCGTGAGCGTTTCCGCCACGATCACGATATCGCCCGCGAGCGCCGGGGCGACGGCAACGGCGGTGAGCCGGACTGGATCGCCATCGATGACGCCGTCGTAGAATACCGGGCGGGCGCCCGGGGCGCGCGGCGGTGGGGGCAAGTGCTGATTGCCGAAGATGTGTTCGCCGGAGGCGGCAACCACGTCGTAGAGGACGCGGTCGGTCTGGTCGTACTCCAGCATCTCCACCGCCGCGGCCGGCAGGGTGACCGCGGGACCGGCGCCGTCGGGCTTGATCTGCGACGCCAAGGCCATCGCGGAATCGTACAGCCACTCGTCATAGACCCGCGTGGCGAAATACTGGGCGGCAGCGAGCGTGAGCGCGCCGCCGACCAGCATAAGAGCCGCCAGCGGCCCGCAGAGCCGGACAAGAAGTTGCCGGCGCAGCGAGCTCGCGGGCGCGGTGCGGATCAAGCCGAGGCTTCCAGCCGATACCCGAGCCCGCGCAGGGCGCGGATCGATACGTTGCTGTTGGCGGCGGTGAGCTTGCGGCGCAGGCGACTGATGTGGACTTCCACCGCCGCGGGGCTGGTGTCGCTTTCGGCGTCATAGATGCCGTCGAAGATGCGATCCTTGGCGACGATGCGGCCTTGGGCGCGCACCAGCACTTCCAGGATCGCGTATTCCTTGGCGGTGCAATCCAGCGCCTTGCCGTCGACGATCGCCTGGCGATGCACCGCATCCAGACCCACGGCGGCGAAGCGCAGCGTGAATGGCTCGGCTTGCTGGCGGCGCAGCTGCACGCGGATGCGCGCATCGAGTTCCGAGAGCGCAATCGGCTTGACGAGGTAATCGTCGGCGCCGCCGTCCAGCCCGCGCACGCGATCGGTCAGCTGGTCGCGCGCGGTGATGATGATCACCGGCGAGCGCACGCCGCGCTCGCGCAGGCGTTTGAGCAGATCGACGCCGTCGCCGTCGGGCAGGCCGAGGTCGAGCACGATCACGTCGTAATTCTGAATGGTGGCGGCGGCGAAGGCGAGTTCGGCGGTGGGATAAGTATCGACCGCATAGGACGATTGGGCGAGCGAGCTGGCGAGGCCATCGGCCAGTTCTTGATCATCTTCGACGACGAGTAAGCGCATGGGGATCTCCTTCGGGGGGAGCCGAGTCATGCCACGAGTCGGGCACCGATTCCACGCCCGGGCGCACGCAGAAGTGCTGACTTTTATGTCATAAAGCACGCTATAGTTACCGTTCGTGCGAAATCTCGCGGAGGAGCGTCTCATGCGCGTAACACAGTCACTGTCGGTTACAATTTTTTCCGTGCTGCTTGCCCTGAGCGCGCCGGTGCGTGCCGAAACCGACGCCGACGATCCGGTGATGGCCGCCCTGGGCGATGCCTCCCAGAAGGCCGCAGTCGCGCGGCAAAAAGACCTGCTGTCGGACCCGGCTTCTCCGGTGATCGGCAATCCCAACGGCAACGTCACCATCGTTGAGTTCACCGACTACCAGTGCCCGTACTGCAAAGCCGCGGAGCCGCGGCTGCAGGCGCTGTTGAAGGAGGATCCCAACGTCCGGCTGGTCGTGAAGGAATTCCCGATCCTGACAAAGGAGTCCGTCACCGCGTCCCGTGCCGCGCTGGCCTCCGTGAAGCAAGGCAAATACACCGCGTTCCATCAGGCGATGATGGAGCACAAGGGCCAGATCACGGTCGAGAACGTATTCGAATACGCCAAGAAGGTCGGGTTGAATGTCGACCAACTCAAGAAGGACATGAACGCGCCCGAGATCGCCGATCAGATCATCGAGAACCTGAAACTCGCGCGCGCGATGAAGATATCCGTGGTGCCTGGGCTGGTGGTGGACACAAAGGTGCTTTCCGGTGTGTCGAACAAGACCTCGACCGCGAAGATCGACTTCAAACAGGAAGTGGCGATGGCGCGGGCGGAGAAGAAGTGACGACCGTCGTCACTTCGCCTGTTCCCATGTCGCGGCGTCGTTGACGTCGCCGTTGCCGGTCCAGCGCGCGAGCGCGGGGTATGGATAGATCGGCCGCGTGCGGTCGATGCGCGCCGGGTCGACCGGATAGCGCAAGCGCGGCAAGCCGAGATAGGTCTGCTGTTCCTTCAGGTGGCCGACGACCATCTTGTCCGGCGCCTGGCCCTTCTCAACCCAATTCTCCAGGGCGGTGATCCAGTCGATGGCGTCGCCGCCCGGGCCGCGACGGCAATGAGTCATGCCCGGGATCATGAACAGTCGGAAGAAGTCCGTCGTCTTTTCGGCGCCGCCCATGGTGCGCGTGGCGGTCTCGTAATAGTCGACGGTGGCTTCCGGTGGAATCTCGTTGTCGTCCCAGCCGTGGTAGAGGATCAATTTGGCGCCGTGATCCTTGAGCGCGCGGAGATCAGGATTTCGCGCATCGAAGAACGGCTCGAGCATACCCAAGCGCGGCGGATCGCGGTCGTAATCGAACTCGGAGTACGTGGGGCTGGGCTCGTACCAGAACGAATAGGCCGACCCAAGCGCGGTGGCGCGGGTGCCAAGTTGGCCGTTCGCGCCGATAAAGGCCGGGGTCCAGTAATATTCGGAGCCGCGCTGCATGCCCCAATACAGTTTCTTGCCCTTGGAGTTGACCGCGCCGGTGTAGATCTTGCGGACCACTTGCGCCTCGTCCTCGGTGAGGCAGGCATCGCCCATTGCGCCCTTCTTGCAAAGGATTGCGCCGGGATCCCATGTGCACCGCCGCGGGTCCTGCAGCAGGCCGTCGGTGACGCCGTCCAACGCGTCACATGCGGCGAGCACCGTCTTGTGGATCATCGGCAACTTCTTGGCGTCGAGGATCGGCTTGCCGTCCGCGCCTTTGTTGACCATAGCGCTCCAGCGCAGGAACAGCGGCGTGTCACCCGACTGGAAGTACACCGGGGCGCCGGCGATGAGGCCGTCGAAATCTTCCGGGAAGCGCTGGGCCTCCACCATGCCCTGGCGGCCCCCGGTGGAGCAGCCCTGGTAGTAGTTCCGCGATGCCGCCTTGCCGTAGAACGCCTCGATGATCGCCTTCGCCGCCACGGTCGTCACGTGCGTCGCGCGATAGCCGAAATCGATCATGCCGGGGATGTTGTTGAAGGTGTAGATGGTGCCGATGCCGCGATGGCCCATGTCGGTGACCGCCACCGCGTAGCCGCGCGCCAGCACCTCTTCCGCGTGCTCGCGGTAGATCTGCCCGCACGGACCGCCGCAGCCGTACATCATGAACTTGCCGTTCCAGGCCTTGGTCGGCATGCGCACCTGGAAGCCGACCGCGGGCGGCACGTAGCCGTCCACCTGGCATACTTCCGGCAGGTCGCGCTCCGCCGGAGCGATGACGGCGGCGGTGATGGCGCTCGGCGCATCGGGCAGCTCGGCGAAGGTCTTGGCGAAATTCTTAGGGGGCCCCACGGTCTGCGGGGCGCCAAAAGCGAGCTGCTCGCACGCTGCTTTCATGTCTGTCTGTGCGGACGCGGATGCGGCGAACGCAAGGACAAGACCAACTATAACGAATTTCATGCTCGCCCCCGCCGCGGAAAGTCTCCGAGCGTACCCGACGCGGCCAGGACGCGCCACGGGTGCGCCGTCCTTCTCCATGATGCTGAAAGGTTAGCGCGGCCGTTCGCTGTCGAGGCCGACCGCAGGCGCGGAGCCGGCATTTGCGGGCTGCGTCATGTCCTCGATGGCCACCGCCAATAGATCCACATCGAGAGTCTTTTGCAGTGTTCGGGCTTTCGCGTATTCGCGCTCCAGGCCGCGCGCGCCGCAGCCGGTGACGAACACCATCGGAATGCCGCGGGCCTGAAGCGCATCAGCCACGGAGAACGAGCGTTCGCCGTTGAGGTTCACATGGAGGAGAGCAAAACCATCGATAGCTGCCGTCGGCAGGCTCTGTGCGGTGCTCGATGTCGAGCGGAGCGCCTTGCGCGAACGCGCGCCGGTACGTGGGGCTGACGCTGTCGCGATCGTCCTAATGCAGCAGGTGATGCCTGCCGCCTAAGGCTTCGTTGCGCGTGATGCCCGTGAGTTGTAGCCACCGGTCGTGGACCTGGTGCATGGGGCCGTCGGGGGTGGCGGTCCAGGGAATCTGCGGACTCAGTTCAATGGTGTGGCGGTGATGTGCCTCGCTTACCCGATGCGCCCTGGGTCAGAACGATGAACGGCAGATCCGACCATGCGGGCTGCCGCGCGACCAAGCACGAGAGTTCCGCGAGATCCGCGCCGGTCAGGGCCTCTTCTTCGATGAGCACCGCGCCGAGCCGCGAAAGGCCGGTATCGTCGGTGCTGATCGATTCGAGGTCGTGACAGATCCGCGCAGCAACGCCGTCGTCAGTGAGGAAACGTTCCGCAACCGCAGCCTGGGTGCGTGAGGACGCGACCACCAGGACTGGACCGGGATTGCGCTGAAGAACGCTATCAACGTGCGCGGTTCCGACACCTGCGCTATGTGCGACGCGAAGACGGCTGGGCTTCCGGCACCACCGACTCCGAATTTGAGAAATAGGCGCAAGTGCGCTTTGCCAGACGGGCAATGCACCCATGGCGGAAAGTCAACGCGAGTGGTTGCGAAAGGTTTCACCCGCAAAGCGGGCAGCCTGCGCCGACGGCACAAAAGAAACGAGCGGAGCACCAGGTACTCCGCTCGCATCGGATAAGATGAAGTTTAGCGGCGGCGGGGCGGTGGGCGCCGTTGCGGCCCCTGACTTGACGGGTTGGCGGCCGGATCCTTGTGACGGAACGTCAGGCGTCCCTTGTCCAGATCGTACGGCGACACTTCGACGGTGACGCGGTCGCCGACCAGGGTGCGGATGCGATTCTTCTTCATCCGGCCCGCGGTATAGGCGATCAATTCATGATCGTTACTGAGCTTAACCCTGTAGCGGCCTTCCGGCAGGACGTCGGTGACGACGCCCTCGAACTCCATCAACTCTTCTTTCGCCATTGGATTCTTAAATGGCCTTGAGATTGCCGGCGGCGGTTTTGCCGCGTTCGGAGACGAGGTCGAAGCTGACCTTCTGGCCTTCATTGAGCGTGGTCAATCCGGCCTTCTGGACGGCAGAGATGTGCACGAACACATCCTTGGAACCATCTTGCGGCTGGATGAAGCCAAAGCCCTTCTGGGTGTTGAACCATTTGACAGTGCCGGCTGGCATGGGCGTTCCCTGAAAAGTTGGTTTCGCCGACATACGCGCCCGGCGAATCTCGGTCGCAAATGCATGCGAAAAAGACTCGCGGACCCTCGGCCGGCTTGCCGCTTTAACTAGGCGTATTCGCGATTTTTCGCAATGGCGGCCTGTCAAACGGCTCAAATTGCCCGATTTTCGCGCTGCAGCGTTATTCCCTCCAGGAGACCTGGGATTCAACCGGGCCGGCGAACGATGAATTGGAGAGACCGTGATGAACGACACGCCCAAGCAGCAGCCACGCCGCGCCAACGCGCAGGAAAAGCTTGAGGAACACCGCCGTCGCGACGAGGCCTATTTCGCGGAAATGGCCCGCCTTCGCATCGCAAACGAGGCCAAGTCCGCCCGCCTTCGGAACCAGCGGCTTGCCAAGGAAGAAGCCGAACGCGCGAGCCGGGCAAACGCCCCGCCGCCGGCCCCCAAGGGCCGGGCGCCGCGCAGCTAGGCTTTTTGCCCTCTGGCCTCCAGGCGGCGATAAGCCCGTAACGTCATAAGAATATTACAATCCCCATTGCCTGTCGGGCGGGGACGGCGCGAGAGTCGGCCCCGGGCGCACAGCGCAGGCGGGGGCTTCATGAACGGTCGCGGGTTGGCCTTGGGCGCATGGGTCGGCGCATGGCTCGGGGCATGTCTTGGCGCTACCGCGGCTGCCCAGGCCATTCCGGCCGCAGCCCCTAGCGGTCCTGCGCGGTTCGTTCTTCTGCAAGCCGGCAGTCTCCTCGCCGTACCGGGACAACCGGCCGCGCGCGAGATGACGGTGGTGGTCAAGAACGACCGCATAGACCGAATCGCCAAGGGGTACCTCGACGACGTGCCGCACAGCGCCGCCGATACGGTGCGGGTGGTGGACCTGAGAACTCGATTCGTGCTTCCGGGCCTGATGGACGCGCACGTGCATCTCCACATGCAGGCCGGCGACACGACGCGCGGACAATCGCCGCGGCGCGGACGTTCCGCGCCGTTGTTGTCGGACCGCGCCGTCAATGCGGTGGTTTATGGGCGGCGGACCCTGGCCGCCGGATTCACCACGGTGCGGGATCTGGGCTCGGACGAAGAGAGTATCTTCGCCACGCGAGATCTGTTTGCCAGCGGGCGGGTGGTGGGACCGCGCATCCTTGCCTCGGGTAGCCCGATCTCCGCCACGGGCGGACACGGCGACGACACAACGGTCGACGGCGATCTGGCCGGCAAGCGCCTGATGAACGGCGTGTGCGACGGTCCGGCGGCGTGCATGGCCGCGGTGCGCATGCAGCACAAATTGGGCGCGAACGTCATCAAGGCGACCGCGACCGGCGGCTTCAGCGGCGAGCAGAGCTTCGAGAGCCAGTTCACGCTGGAGGAATTGACCGCAATCGTCACGGCGGCGCATCAACTCGATCTCCGCGTGGCCGTGCACGCTTACACCCCGAAGGCCATCGCCGAAGTGGTGAAGTCCGGCGCCAATTCCGTGGAACATGGTTTCTTCGTCGACGATGCGACGCTGAAGGAGATGAAGAAGAAGGGCGTGTTCCTGGTGCCGACCCTGTCCGCCGCCTTCCCGCCGCCGTTCCTGGGCGTGAAGGACCCGCCGTCCCTCAAGATGCGCGACGAGGCCAAGGCCTTCGAGCGCGCCTATGCCATGGGCGTGAAGATCGCCTTCGGTACCGACGCGGGCACCTTCAATCACGGCGAGAATGCCAAAGAGTTCGACCTGATGGTCGGCTATGGCATGAAGCCGATGGATGCGATTGCGGCCGCGACCGTGGGCACGGCGGATCTGTTTGGGCTCTCCGAACAGATCGGCACCCTCGAGTCCGGGAAAGTAGCAGATGTCATTGCCGTCACCGGCAATCCGCTCGACACCATCGCCGCCTTGCATACGATCGACTTCGTGATGAAGTCAGGTGTCGTTGCCAAGGAGAACGGCATCATGCACGACGGCATCACCTACTTGCCATTCGGATCGGACGGTCCCCGGCGGGGACGCTAAAAGGAGCGCGGCCATGTTCATCAACTTCTGGTACGTCGCCGGGATGGCGCACGACTTCACCGAAAAGCCGGTGAAGGTGCGGATGCTGGGGCAGAATTTCGTCGTCTTCCGCGACACCGCCGGCAAGGCGCAATGCCTGTCGAACGTCTGCACGCACCGCGGCGGATCGCTCGCGGGCGGCAAGGTGATCGGCGACACGGTGGCGTGCCCCTATCACGGCTGGCAGTTCAACGGCGCAGGGCAATGCGTGAAGATCCCGTCGATCGGCAAGGACGGCAAGATCCCGGCGCGCACGCGCATCGATGCTTATCCGGTGGAGGAGAAATACGGGCTAATCTTCGTGTTCCTGGGCGATCTGCCGGAGAGCGAGCGGCCGCCGATCCAGGAGATCCCCGAATACGGCCAGGACGGATGGCGCGCCACACGCCAGCACCGCACCCGCAACGTCAACTTCCAGCGCGCGATCGAGAACGGCCTAGATCCGGCACACAATGCCTTCGTGCACGACACGCATATCACCGAGACAGACAGTGACGAGTGGGCCAAGGTCGGCGCGCTGGATTTCCGCGAGACGCCGTGGGGCATCGGCTTCTGGAACAAGGTTCTGGCACCGCCTTTGGCAGAAGGCCGTATGCGCGAAGCCTCGGGCCGCGCCGAAGCCGCGATGATCGAGGTCGGCACCGGCCATCATGCCGCGAACGCGGTGTGGACCTACATCCACCCGACGCCGCGGATGTTCATCCGCCAGTACTCCTGGCAGACGCCGATCGAAGAGGGCGTGACCGCGGGCTATCTCGTCACCATGCGCAACTTCCTGACGACGGAAGAACACGATGCGCGCATCATCGAGCGGAACTTCTATGTCTCGAACCAGGACGACGCGGTGCTGGCGGACGTCGAGCCGGTCCTCACGCCGGAAGACAACACCCACGAGAACTTCACCCCATCGGACGCACCGCTGGCGCGCTATCGCGAGCAGATGAAGGCGTGGCAGGCCAAGGGCTGGCGCATCGACACGGCGAAGGTGGTGGAAAACGCCGGCCGTGTGGCTTACGCCATCCCCTCGCCCCAGCGCCGCCTGCACAAGGGTTGGGCGCTGGATGCGATTCCGCTCGTGGACGGGGGCCGCACGGCGCAGGCCGCGGCGGAGTAGCTACTCCCGAAGCTCGGCGGGAAGACCCATCGCCTCGTCAATGGCGTGATAGATCTTGTTGGTGCAGGCTTTGTTGCCGATGCATTCCGCCGTCAGGCGCGCGAGTTCCGTGCGCGTGACCATCCCGAACTTGGTCTGATCCTCGGACAGCTTCGCGTTGTCGGCATCGCCCGGCTTGGCGTTGCGCAGGATCGCGTTGCGGATGATTGTGTAGGGTACGCCGCTATCCATCACATGCTTTTCGCCGGCGCTTTTGGCATCGAGTACCGCCGCCATCGCCGCTAGGCGCGACGCGGGATAGGCCTTGCGGCTGTCACCGGCGCCGACCGAGCTGTGCAAGATGATCTGGCTAACACCGGCGGCCTTCGCGGCCTTGGAGATGTAGCGCTCGCTGACCTCGTAGAACTCGCCGTCGGACCGCATGCTTTCCATGGACCGGCCGCCGCCTTGCGACCGGCCGCGCGCGAGCGCATCGACGACGACGGTGAACTTCGCCGACTTCAGCGCCTTGGCGACATCCGCTTCGACCAGCACGTCACCTTGCACCTGACCGAAGGTGACGCCTTGCAGGCGGTCGAGCTTCGAGGAGGGACGCACAAAAATCGACACCGTGTGGCCTTTCGCGACCAGCGCCCGCACGATCTCTGCGCCGAGCTGCCCCGAGCCGCCGAACACCAGCACGGTCTCGGGCTTGGCTAATGCCGGCGTCGCCAGCGCCCCCAGCGCCCCCAGCGCCCCCAGCGCCAAAGTGCAGACCGCAACCGCCCATGACATCACGCGAAACAGTCTCATGTATCCCCCGCTCTGTGGCTCGTGCGCCGCGAGAGTAGCCAAAGTAGCCGTGAATTGCGACTGCCGGGAATTTTCGATTTCGCCGCACCGTTGATGCACCACGTGGCGCGAGATGTCTTCCGCCGGCGGGATTTACATGGTGCCCGCAACTTCGCTGATTTGCCCGCGTTGCTGGAGATATGCGGTGGATCGAAACACCACCGCGAATGGGACTAGTAAGATGCGGACATTGATCGCGATTGGAACTCTTCTTCTCACGCTCACCGCCGCCGTTGCGGAAGAGCCACCGGCTGTGTCGACGGCCGCCGTTGGTATGCCGATGCACATCGCGCCTACGGTCATCGGCCAGCCGATGAATCCGCGCAGCCAGTCGGTAGCGCCCGCCACCGACGCATCCAAGCTTCTGATCGCGCCTTCAGAGGCAGTTGCGATCACCCGGCCGCCGGTCCAGGTCGCTGCCACAAATCCGTAAGGGACCACTGATTCACGACGCTAATGGCCGGGATCAGGTCACAGCCGCGTGATGTGGGGGATAGAACTGTTGCGATAGCGCCACAGCCTCCCGGGTTCTCGCAGGCTTCCATTGGCGCGAGGAACCTTTTGATCCACATCCCGTTAACCCTGCGCGACTTGCAACCGAAAGGCTAAAGCATTCTCCGCCCGCCCCTTGAAGCGTGTGGGCTGTGTTGCGTCCGCGGGGCTGCAAATACATCCATTCCGAGAAGGAGAACTACCTTGAGACTTAACAAGCCATCGCTCGCGTTCGCCGGGCTGCTCAGCGGACTTGCGTTCGCCGGCAGTGCGTCGGCGCAAACCCTGCCGAACACCGGGCCATATCTGAGCCTGAGCGTGGGCGCCAGCCGCTCGGAGCCGGATTCGGGCACGTCCATCGTTCCAGGCTCTGCAGCCGCCGCGACGTTCCCTGCAAAGCTCTCCTTCAAAACCGGCTACATCATCAACGGTGCCGCCGGCTACAGTTGGGACTCCGGGTTCCGTGCTGAACTCGAGGCCGGCTATCGCAGCGCCGGGATCGACCGCGTGAACTCCCAGATCTGGTCCGGCCGTCAGAAGATATTCGGGCTGATGGGCAACGCTTACTATGATTTCAACACGGGCGAGGGTCGCATTCAGCCCTACGTCGGTGCTGGTATCGGCGCCGCGCGTTTGCGCTTCGACAAGGTGACCGGCGCCGGCTCGGGTGCCAACCCGCAGGCGATCTACTCCGGCCATGACACTAAGCTCCAGTGGCAGTTGATCGGCGGCTTGAACATCCCGCTGGCCGATAAGATGACGATGTTCGGCGAGTACCGCTACATCGGGCTCAACAACAACGACATCACGAGCGTCACCAATCGACGGTCGGCCATCCTGAACCACGACGAGCGCAGCCATAACCTGCTTGTCGGTGTGCGTATCTCGTTCGGCCACACCGAGAAGAAGATGGCTGAGACGACGACGAAGACGGTAGCGGCACCGCCGCCGCCGCCGCCGCCCCCGCCGCCGCCACCGCCGGCTCCAAAGCAGGAAGCGAAGATGCTGGTGTTCTTTGACTTCGATAAGTCGGTCCTGCGCAGCGACGCACAGCAGATCGTGCGTGAAGCGTCGGATCGTGCGAAGCGCGAGAACAAGACGGTCCTGATGGTGACGGGCCACGCTGACACCTCGGGCACCAACGAGTACAACCTCGCACTGTCCAAGCGTCGCGCCGAGACCGTGAAGCGCGAACTCATCCGCCTGGGCATCCCGGCGACTGAGATTCGCGTTGCCTTCAAGGGCGAAGCCGAGCCGCTGGTGCAGACCGGCGACGGCGTGAGAGAGCCGCAGAACCGTCGCGTCGAGATCGTGTACGGGCCGTAAATTCGGTTGAGTGACGAAATGAAGACGGCGGTGTCGCAAGACACCGCCGTTTTTATTTGCTCATCGCGCAGCGAAACAATGCGCGGTGTGAGGGGAAAAGCTTAGGCCGCGGTGGCGGCTTCTTCGCTGAGCAGCAGCGCCTGGGCGATGACGGTCTTCACGCTTTCCGGGATGAACGGTTTGGTCACGAGAAAGGCGGGTTCAGGACGTTCGCCCGTGAGCAGGCGTTCCGGATAGGCGGTGATGAAGATCACAGGGCAGTTCATCTCCGCCAGGATGTCGTTGACCGCATCGACGCCCGAGCTGTCGTCGGCCAACTGGATGTCCGCGAGGACGAGGCCGGGGCGATGCTGCCGCGCGGCCGCCACCGCTTCCGTACGCGTGGTGGCGATAGCCGCAACCGTGTGGCCCATCTCCTCGACGAGATTGGCGATGTCGAGGGAGATGACCGGCTCGTCCTCGATAATCAGAACGTTGGCGGGGGTCTGGGCGACGAGATCGAGCAGCGCGTCGCGCACCATCTGATCCACGTCGTCCACGGCACATTGCAGAATCGCCGCAGTGTCGGGATGTGAGAAATCTTCCATGGCGGTCAGCAACAGCGCCTGGCGGCGGATCGGGTTCAATGCGCGCAGACGCGCGGCGATGTCCGGGGTGGAACCACCGGCACTGCCTTCGCTGCCAACGCCGGCATGCGCACCCGACCAGATGCTATGGAACACGCGGTAGAGCGCCACGCGCGGGCGCAGGCCGCGGTCGTAGCGCGCCGGATCGGCGACGATGGATTCGAGGGTCGCCTTCACCAGCGCATCGCCCGGCCGCTGAGACCCCGTGAGCGCACGGGCATAGCGGCGCAGGTATGGCAGTTGTTGAGCGACTTCCTTGGAAAGGGACATAGGACCGAGACACGTCTTTCAAGCGGCGACAGCGTCCGAGGTGGGCACCGGTAATCGGGTGCCGTGACAATAACCAGCGGTGTCTAATGCGAGCCAGCGAAAAACTTAAAGGTTTGGCCTGCCGTCGCCGCGGTTGCGCGGACGATTCATCAACGTCGCCCAAGGCGTGTAGGTTCCTCAGTTCGCTTCGCTGATGTCCGCGCCTGCAGTGGTGGGCACGTCCTGGACGCCGGGCGAATAGGGCTCAGGCGTGCGCGGAGGATCGGGTTCGGGGATCGGGGTCTGATTGGGCGTCTCAGGCTCCGATGGACCTTCTGGTGCCCGCCCAGGTGCGTAGTCTGGGGCGTTGCCGGGCCGTCCCGGCGCATAGTCGGGGCCGCGACTTGGCGCGCCAGGGGCGTATTCAGGGCTTGGGGCCAACTCCGGCCCAGGTTCGCCGAAGAGTTCCTGCTGCGCCATGGCTACGACGGCCTATGGTTTTCGTCATCCAGGGCAATCAGGGCGCTGACCACGGCGCCGAGCTGACTGCCTTCGCCGCCCCCCATGCTCTCGTCTTCCGCCACCGACAGGAGGCGCGCATCCGTCTCCCACTGGCGCAGGATTTCGATCTTGGTTTCGCGCGACAGATCCGGCTGCGTGAGGACGTCCGTTGGGCGCCCGAAGATCTTGCTGGGGTTAGATTTTGCCTGTTTTATGTCGATTGCGTGCATCGCCCGGAACTCTTTCCTGTTGAAGGCTCAGGGGTTGAACGTTCGGTGCCCCCTTCCGTTCCGCGAAATAAGCTCGCCAGGCCAGCGCGTTATGCCCCTCCGTCCGTGAAACTATTATTGCGATAGGGCGTTCTGCCCTCTGATCGACCTCCCGATGAGGGGTTTGATGGCCCCCAAGCGATGGGGATTTGAGGCTGGGTTTGGACCGTAAGATGCGTATCCCACCGCAACCGCCAGGCCTGTATCGGACCTCCGCCGAGGAAACCCTCGACGGCGACATGCCGGGCCAGGGATTCGAGAACCGGACGGAGCGAGACGCCCCCAATATTCTGCGCCAGCGCAGTCGCCGCGAAACGGACTCGACCTTCACGGCGTGGATCGGACAGAGCCTGCACGAGACCTACGATGCCGTATCGGAGGAGCCGTTGCCCTCGGATTTGGCCGACTTGGTGCGGGAATTGGAGCGGTTGCATCCGGTCGGGCGGCAGTAACGCCCCCTCGTTGCGTGCCTAAGGTTTGCCGGGGCGTACCTGCGTGCTAAGTCCTCCGCCCCATGTTGCTCATCAATCAACTCACCTACCGGATCGGCGGTCGCGTCCTGCTGGATTCCACCAGTGCCGCGGTCAATGCCGGGCACCGCGTCGGCCTGGTCGGCCGTAACGGCACCGGCAAGACCACGCTGCTGAAGCTGCTGACAGGCGAGCTGAAGCCGGATGGCGGCAGCATCGAGATGCCGAGCCGCTGGAGCGTCGGCGTGACCAGCCAGGAAGCACCCTCCGGCAGCGGCAGCCTGATCGAGACGGTGATCGCGGCGGACCGCGAACTCGTCGCCCTGCAGGCAGAGGCCGAAACGGCGCACGACGCCGACCGGATCGGCGAGATCCATGCGCGCCTGCAAGACAAGCAAGCCCATACCGCAACTGCGCGGGCCGCCCGCATTCTTTCCGGGCTGGGCTTCGATCACGCCGCGCAGCAGAAGTCGTGCAGCGACTACTCCGGCGGCTGGCGCATGCGCGTGGCCCTCGCGGGCCTGCTGTTCACGCAGCCCGACCTGCTGCTGCTCGACGAGCCGACCAACCACCTCGACCTCGAAGCGACCATGTGGCTCGAGGACTATTTGCGCACCTATCCCGGCACCATTCTGATGGTGAGCCACGATCGCGAACTGCTCAATCGCGCGGTGGACGAGATCCTGCACCTCGAGGTGTGCAAGCTGACGCTGTACCAGGGAGGCTATGACCGCTTCGCCGCGACGCGCCGCATGCGTATCGAGCAATCCGAGAAAGCCAAGGCGAAGCAGGATCAGAAAAAAGCCGAGGTGATGAAGTTCGTCGATCGCTTCCGCGCCAAGGCGACAAAGGCGAAGCAGGCGCAGTCACGGCTGAAGATGCTCGAGAAAATGGACACGGTGTCCGTGATCGAGCAGGAGTCCGGCATCTCTTTCTCCTTCCCGGAAGCCGACGAACTGCCGCCGCCGCTGGTCACATTCGACGACGTGTCCGTGGGATACAACGGCAAGCCGGTGCTGCAAGGCCTCCAAATGCGCCTGGACGCGGACGACCGCATCGCCATGCTCGGCGCCAACGGCAACGGCAAGTCCACCCTGATCAAGCTGCTGGCGGGGAAGCTCGCGCCGCTGACGGGCTCGATGAACAAATCCGGCAAGCTGCGCATCGGCTACTTCGCCCAGCACCAGACCGACGAACTCGACATGACCGCCACGCCGATCCTGGAAATGAGCCGGCGCCACCCGCACGCCAGCGAACGCGAAGTCCGCAGCCAACTCGGGCGGTTCGGGTTCAGCCAGGAGCGCGGCGAAACCAAGGTGGCGAACCTGTCGGGCGGCGAGAAAGCGCGCCTGCTGTTCGCGCTGATGACCGCCACCAAGCCGCACCTGCTGCTACTCGACGAACCGACCAACCACCTGGACATCGACAGCCGCGAAGCGCTGGTCCATGCGATCAACGGCTTCGGCGGTGCGGTGATCCTGATCAGCCACGACCCGCACATCATCGAACTGACGGCCGACACGTTCTGGCTGGTGGAAAACGGGCGCGTGCAGAACTTCGAAGGCGACATGGAGGACTATCGCGAGCGCTTGCTGGCGAAACGCCCTTTGTCGGCCGAGGACCAGCGCAAGGCCAAGACGAAGCCGCCGGCAGCCGCGCCGAAGCCACAGCGGCCGTCCAAGAAGCAGCTGCAGCAGGCCGAACTTCTGGTGACGCGCCTGAGCGGCGAACTAGCCGCGCTTCATAAGCAGATGGCGACCCCGACGTTGTACCGTGGCGACCCGGTGCAGCTCATCACGGTGCAGAAGAACCTGCGCGAGAAGGAAAAGGAACTGGCCGCGGCCGAAGAGTCCTGGCTCACACTGCAGGAGCAGTGGGACGCCGCTGTACAGGCGGTGGGATGATCACGCGATCCGCCTGGACTTAGCGCGGTCGCCATGCTTTGACCCGACATAATGGATAAATCACAAAAACGCGCGCAGACACTGGTGCTCATCGCTTGCATGGCCTGCATGTTCATGACGGCGGTGGAGAGCACGATCGTCGCCACCGCAATGCCCACGGTCGCCGGCGCGCTCGGCGGATACGCCCTGTTCGGCTGGACGTTTGCTGCCTACCTGCTGACGCAGGCGACGATCATCCCGATCTACGGGCGCCTGGCGGACCTATACGGCCGCAAGCCGATGTTCTTTTCCGGCGCGACCGCGTTCATCGTCGGCTCCGCGATCTGCGGCGCGGCAGACACTATGCTAGTGTTGATTCTCGGCCGCGCAGTGCAAGGGATCGGCGCCGGCGGCATCGTGCCGGTGGCGCAGACCATCATCGGCGATACCTTCACGCCGATCGAACGCGCGCGCATCCAGCCCTATCTCTCCAGCGTGTGGGGCATCTCCGCGATCCTGGGGCCGATTCTGGGCGCGTTCATGATCCACCGCTTCCCGTGGCCGGTGATCTTCTGGTTCAACATTCCAATCGCGGTGGCGGTGATGGCGCTGATCGCGGTGCTGTTCAAGGAAACTCATCACCGCATGGAGCACCGCCTCGACGTCGTCGGCGCGGTCCTGCTGGTGATTTCCACCGGCGGATTGTTGTTGTGCCTCATGCAGGCGGCGCACCTCGGCGATCTTCTGGCGCCGATCGTGGCGGTGACCGTGATCTCTGGGGCGGTGCTGGTGTGGCACGAACGGCGCACACCGGAGCCCCTGTTGCCGATTGCACTGTGGAGCAACAAGGTCATCCGCACCTGTAACCTGGGCAGCCTCGGCATCGGCGCATCGTCGATGGGGGTCAGCGTCTTCCTGCCGACGTATATCCAAGGCGTGCTCGGACGGGATGCCTATGCGGCGGGCACGTCATTGGCGTTCATGTCGATCGGTTGGCCGGTCGCATCCGCGATCGCCGGTCGCCTGATGATCCGCACGTCCTACAGACTGACGGCGACGGTGGGCGGCTTCTTCCTGATAGGCGGCAGCGCGATGTTGGCGTTGATCGACCCGGCAAAGGGCGTGCCATGGTGCTCCGTCGCGGCGTTCCTGGTGGGCGCCGGCCTTGGCTTGGTGAATTCGCCGTTCATGGTGGCGCTGCAGGACGCAGCCCCTTGGAACGTGCGGGGCGTGGCCACTGCCTCGAACGCCTTCAACCGCATGTTCGGCGCCGCGTTGGGCACGGCGATCCTGGGCGCGACGATGAACTGGAGCTTGATGCGCAGCCTGCCGGACATGGCAGATCCGGTGTTGAGCCTGGTGGACCCGGCTCTCCGAGAGGCCCTGGCGCCAGAAGCGCTCGCGCGCATCAGCGGCGCGGTGGCTGATGCCCTAATCCTCGCGTTCACGGCGGGAATCGTGATCGCGATAGCCGCGTTCCTTGCCGGCCGCATGCTGCCGCCGGGGATGAAGCCGACCGACGGACCGCGCCGCCCTCCCCCAAAACCGGAAGCAGCGCCGAACTAGGCCGCGACTTCGTCGGCGCCGAATTCAGACGTCGACAGGGCGTGAGCGATCACGGTCTTCACGTTCTGCGGCACGAACGGCTTGGTGATAAGATAGGCGGGCTCATGGCCGTCGCCGGTCAGCAGGCGTTCCGGAAAGGCGGTGATGAACACCGTCGGCACGTCGAACATCTCCAGAATTTCGGCCACCGCTTCGATGCCGGAACTGTCGTCTGCGAGATGGACGTCGGCCAGGATGAGAGCCGGGCGCGATTCCTTCACCGCCGCGACAGCTTCCTTGTGGGTGCGGGCAACCGCCAGCACCGTATGTCCCATCTCGCCGATCAGCTGGGCGAGATCGAGAGAGATCACCGGTTCGTCCTCGATGATCAGGATCGACGCCGGCACCGGCGCACTCAGTTCCGTCAGGGCGGCTTCGACGAGTTCAACGACATCCTGCACGGCGCAGCCGAGGATGTGCGCGGCATCTTCCGGCGAGAAGCCTTCCATCATCGTCAGCAGAAGCGCCTCGCGCGGCACGACACCGAGATTGGCCAGGCGACGGCTCAACGACGCGCGCGTGGCATGGAGCGAGACGCGGCCCTTCATGCGGGTTTCGCTCGCGGACCAGATCACATGGAACACGCGATAGAGATCCGTGCGTTCATGGCCGCGGCGGCTGACGAGGTCCGGACCCTGGATGACAGCTTCGAGGGTGGCGCGCACGGCGGCGTCGCCGCTGACCTGCGAGCCGGTCAACGCGCGGGCGTAGCGGCGCAGAAACGGCAGGTGCTGGGCAACGGGATGGGCCGAGGGCATGTGGGCGCCTTTCAATCTGTGGACCGTCCAATCTGCGGAACGTGCAGCCCGCCCCAAACTGCGACCGCGGAAGGCTGTCCCCACGATGGCAAACCAAAGGCGTGCATAGATCGCAACGGCTGTGGTGGTTAAACGCCGCTACAGGCCTTACGGGTCCGTGCGGTCCAAAATATTTATTCAACCGCTGCTTCCGGCGGTTTGCGGGCAAGAAAAAGCCCGACGTGGGGACATGCCGGGCTTCTTCCGATGTTTGGGGGCCGGTTTAAGAGCTGGAATTAGTCGCGGCGGCGATTGTCGGGGCGGCTGTCAAAGCGGTTCGGAACTCCATCGCCGTCTCGGTCCCGGTCGACCCGGTTGGGAATGCCGTCGTGGTCCTCGTCGCGGCGCCCCGGGGGACCACCGTTCGGAGTGCGGTCGAAGCGATTCGGGATGCCGTCATGGTCGCGATCCGCGAAGGCACGGAAGCGCTCGCGCTCACGATAGAACGGGCGACCGCGATAGTGCTCATCCCAGTAATTGTCGAAGCGGAACGAGATCACGGGCAGCGACAGACGCGGCCCGTATTCCATCACGCGCACGCGGCGGCCCTGCCAGGGCACAAACAGGTTGCCGCCGTCCACCCAGCCGCGCATGCGGCCGAAACGGACATCGCACCAGTCAAAGCGGTCGACACAGCCCAAAAGCTCGACGCGCGCATTCGGCGGCAAGCGATCGAGGCGCGGAAAGTCGCCGCCAGGGCCGGCGCGCAAGGACGTCGGGCCGGTGAGATACGCCACGGCGGCGCTGGCAGCAGTGGACGCCATCAGCGCCGCGCCGAGAACCGCAGCGCCGAGAATCTTGGTGAGGACTGAATTCTTCATAGGAGCATCTCCGGTGCTGTGAACCTGTCTCGCCCATAACGTCAGGCGAGCTCTATGGTCACGCGATCGGCGTGGCGATGGTGTGATATTTGCGCCCGAATTTCGCCGTATTCGGGCATAGAAAAACGGCGGGCTCTTGCGAACCCGCCGTTTTCCGCAGCCGAATAAGGCAGCGTTAGAAGTTGTAACTTCCGCGGATGCCGAACTGACGCTTGTCGGGCAGCAGCGCGAGCGCCGCGCTCGGCGCCTGGGTCGCGATCGGCGTGCGGCCGCTGTTGGTCAGGTACGCAAGGTTCCAGTTCTGCACCGACACCGCGCTCGCCTTCATCGTGTCGTCGTCGAACAGGTTGTTGACGTAGGCCGTGACTGTGAACTTACCGGTCTTGAAGCCGGCACGCATGTCGACGATCCAGTACGGCTCCATGAACAGGTAGTTCTCGAACGAAGTGAAGCGCTTGGAGGTGTAGCGCACGTCGGTATCGACGAACCAACCCAGGTTGTCGGTGATATCGCCGCGCACTTCGCCGCCGAGCTGGAGCGAGTGCTTCGGCGAACCTTCGAGCTGGTTGCCCTTGTAGCTGATCTGGCAGCGGTTCTGCGCCGGGGTTCCGACGGCCACGACCGTACAAGAGTTCGGGTTGCCGATGGCAGCGCGCGAGATCGCCGACACACCGCTCTGCAAGTCGATGAACTGGTCGTACTTGCCGTCGTTATAGGTGTAGCCGACGTTGAAGGAGACGTTGTCCGTCAGCGCGGCGTTGATGTCGAGCTCGAGGCCCTTCACCGACGCCTTGGCCGCATTCACGGTCTTCAGCGCGAGCTGCTGGGTGAGCGGATCAACCACCGTCAGCGACACCTGCTTGGCGCTGTAGTCTTGGTAATAGATCGCGCCGTTGATCTGCAGGCGGTTGTTGAGCCAGCTGGTCTTAGCGCCGATTTCATAGACCCACATGGACTCAGGGTCGTAGCGGTTGGCGTTGACAACCGTGCCGGCGGGTCCGCTGGCAGGGGCATCGAGCGTGAAGCGCTGACCCGCTGCGTTGGGGGCCGCGATCACGCCGCTCAGGCTGGAGTTGCCGCCAGGCTTTTTGCCGAGCGCAGCGGAGGCGTAGACCAGGGCTTCCGGCGTGAACTTGTAGTCAACCGTGAAGCGCGGAGCCCAGAAGCTGGAGGGCACGATCACGTAGTTGTACTGCGAGTTCACATTCACCAGCGCCGCGGCACCGACCAGCGGACCCGGGGTGACGCAGCTGACGGTGCCGTTTGCGGCTTGCGTACGGCCGGTCACGGTCACGGTCGGGCAGCCCAAGTTGCCGGCAAACGCCGGGAAGCCGCTGGTGCGTTCCTTTTCCGAGGTGTAGCGCACTTCGGCTTCGAACGTGAGGTTGGTGAACACCTCATAAGACGCGGAACCGAAGCCCGACAGATGGCGCGTATTGCGCTTGATGACGGTGTTCGGGTTGAAGAACAGGTTGTCGCCGGTGGACGCGAAGATGGCGGCGCAGCCGCCGGTCGGGCCAGCGCAGCGCAGGTTGCGCTCGAACTGCTCAAGCTGCTCGTACCACCACAGCCCTCCGATATTCCACTTGAGGCGGGAGTCGCCATTCGACTGGGCGCGGACTTCCTGGCTCGAAAGCTTGATGGTCGTCTTGAGGTAGGTTTCCTGACCGCCGCTGTTGTCGGCGATATTGCCCACCCCCAGCGCGTCGTTGAACTGGAACTCACGATTGTCGCCGTAGTGCGAAATCGTGGTGAAGGTCGCGAGGTTCGTCTCCAGTTCCATGCGCAAGGTGTTGCGGAACAGGGTGCGGTTGACACCCAGATAGTCCTGACCGGTACGCGGATTCAGGCTCGGAGCCGGCGCGGGGAACGTCGAGGCGTGACCGAGGCTGCCGACGTTCTGCGGGAAGAACGCGTTGGCCGGGTTGGCAGCGACCGCTGCGCCGACCGCTGCGGGCAATCCGTTGGCCGGCTGCAGGGAGACCGCCGGCAGCGGCACCAGGCCCGGATTGAGCATGGTGCGGGCTTCCGGCGCGAAGTTGTCCTTCGAGTACTCCGAGCGCATCGTTGCCTTGAACTTGTCGTTCGGCGTGAACACGGCCGTGCCGGCGAGGCCGGCGCCGTCACCGCCGCCGATCCGCTTGCCGCTGACCGCGCTACGATAGAAGCCGCCGAAATCCCACGCCTCGGCGTTCACGCCGATGGAGAGTTTGCCGTCCACCACCGGGCCGGCCACGCTGCCGCGGCCTTCCATCTTGCCGTAGGTGCCGAAGTCGGCTTGGACATTGGCCTCGAATTTGTCGCCCGGCTTCTTGGTGATGTAGTTCACCGCGCCGGCGAAGGCCGAACGGCCGTAGAGCGCGGCGTGCGGGCCCTTCACGACTTCGATGCGCTCGACGTCGAGCAGGCGCGGATTGATGACGAAGCTGCCGCCACCGGTGGTCTGCGCGAGCGAGGAGATGTCGACTTCATCCTGCAGGATGGCGACGTTCTGACGACCGCGGGTGGGCGACAGGCCGCGCAGAACGATGCGCGTATCCTGCTTGGAGAAACCTTCGTCGAGGAACAGACCAGAGGTGTACTTGGCGACGTCGGAGAGATCGGTAATGCCCTTGCGCTCGATGGCGGCGGCCGTGAACGCCGTCACGACGATCGGGACGCTTTGAAGATTTTCTTCGCGCTTACGGGTTGTGACGACGATCTCTTCGATCTGCGCCTGGGCGGCGTCGATCGCGATGAACGACGTCGACAGCACAAGCGCGAGCAGCGGCAGCTTTTTCATAATTAATCCCCCACGGGCTATCCGCAGTCCCCAACGACCCTGCGGTGCCAACGGGTGAAGCCTACGTGAGGGCGAACCGCATACGCAATCGAGGCGGTTCATCCGGCGCACACTGGCGGCCGAGTGTGGCCGCAAAGTCATACCTTTTGCTGACTTAGGTCCCGCCGACTAGGCTTGGCGCAGGGCGGCCAGCTTGCGGACGGGCAAGCTCCTGATGCGTTTGCCGGTGGCGGCGAAGATCGCGTTGCAGATCGCCGGCGCCGTGGGCGCGGAGCCCGGCTCGCCGATGCCGCCCCACTTCTCGCCGCCGGACAGGGCGAAATGCACCTCGATCTCCGGGGTTTCCGAGAGGCCGGCGATGCGGAAGTCGTTGAAATTGCCCTGCGCGACACGGCCGTCCTTCACTGTGATCTCGCTGAAGAGGGCCGCCGAGAGACCCCAGATTGCCCCACCCTGGATTTGGGATTCCACAATCTTGGGGTTAACGACGTGGCCGCAATCAACGACCGCGACAATCCGCTCGACCTTCACCTCGCCGAGATCGCTCACCGACACTTCGGCCGTCTGCCCGACGATCGAGCCGTAACATTCGTGGATTGCAATGCCGCGGCCCTTCCCCTTCGGCAGCGGTTTTGCCCAATCGCTCTTCTCGATCAGCATATCGAGCACGCCAAGAAAATCGGGCCGGGTGATCAGGCTGCGGCGGAACTGGGCGGGGTCCTTGCCCGCGGCGGTGGCGAGCTCGTCGATGAAGCTCTCGATCGCAAACGCATTCTGCGACGCGCCGACGGAGCGCCAAAAGGAGACCGGGATATGGGTGTTCTTCAGGACGCAGCCGACGCGCTGGTGCGCAATGCCGTAGGGATTGTCGACCAACCCCTCCACCGCCATAGGCTCAACGCCTTTCTCAACTTTGTCCCGGCCGAGCGAACGCAAAAGCGAGCCAACGGCAGTCTTGATCTCCAGGCCGACCGGCATCCCATCCGCTCCAAGGGCGGCCTTGAACGAGATTGCTGCCTGCGGGCGAAAGCGGTCGTGCTGGATGTCCTGCTCGCGCGACCAGATCAGCTTCACCGGACGCTTCACGACTTTCGCAACCGCGATCGCGTGCGCGAGTTCATCGTTCATGCTCTTGCGGCCGAACCCGCCGCCGACGAAGTGGTTGTGGATGAAGATCTTGTCCTGCGGCAGGCCCGAGGCGACGGCCGCAAGACCCAGCGCCGTCATGGGATTTTGCGTGCCCACCCAACAATCCAGGCGGTCGTCTTGCAGATGCACCGTCGCGTTCAACGGCTCCATCGCTGCGTGGGAAAGAAACGGCACCTCGTAGACCGCTTCGAGCGTCTTCTTCGATGCCGCGAAGGCCTCCGTCACCTTGCCCTTCTCCTCGGCCGTCACGCCGTCGCCCTTTAGGGTGTCGCGGTAGAGCTTCTTGAACTGAGCTGTGTCGGTGCCCACGTCGGCGCCGAAATCCCATTCGATCGGCAGCGCATCGAGCGCCTGCTTGGCGAGCCAGTAGCCCTCCGCGGCGACGACCACGGCGTCAGCCATGGGCACCACGGCGATCACGCCCTTGCGCCCCAAGACCGCGTTCGCGTCGACGCTCTTGAGCTTGCCGCCGGGCACGGGGCACATAGCGACCGTCGCCACCACCATGCCCGGGACTTTGGCGTCGATTGCGAACAGCGCGGAGCCGTCGACCTTCAACGGCGTGTCGAGGCGGGCATACGGCTGGCCGATGACCTTGAATTCCGCCGGCGCCTTCACACGCGGCTCCTCGGTGAGTTTCACCTTCACCGCATCGGCGGCAAGCGCGCCGAAGGTGAGCGTGCGGCCGGTAGCGCCATGCTTGACTTTGCTGTCGGCCACATCGCATTCGGCCACGACCACGTTCCATCGCTTCGCCGCCGCCACCACCAGCCGCGCCCGTGCATTCGCGCCAGCCTTCTGCAGGGAGGGGAGCGAACCGCGGGTGCCGCGGCTGCCGACGGTGGCCATATTGCCGTAGATGCCGTTCTCACGTTGGTTGCGGGTGCCCGACGCGTACTCGACCTTCACCTTGTTCCAGTCGCAGCCCAGTTCCTCCGCGACGATCATCGGCAGCGACGTGGCGGCCCCCTGCCCGATCTCCGCGTGGGGCAGGCGGATCGTCACCGTGTCGTCCGGGTCGACCACGACCCAGGCATTGATCTCGCCGGGCGGGCTCTTCTCCGCACTGGCGAGCGCCACGCCGGTCACAGCGGCTTGAGCGCCATCGGCGAACCCGATCGCTAAGCCCCCACCAGCGGAGAGGGTGGCGACAAAGGAACGGCGGCTGAGCGAAAGGGCGGTCATGGGCGTGCTCCTGGGGAACGAGCCGCCATCATACAGCGGGCGGGAGACCTTGCACACAAAAGGCCCGCCAGATGGGCTCACAGCCACGCCCATTTTGTGGGCTTATCGTCCGATCCTAAAATGCGCCCCATGCAGACATCTTCCATCCAATCGCTCAAGCGAGGCCTCGCCGTTCTCGAATGCGTGAACCGCCGCAACGGCGCCGGTATCAACGAAATCGCCGCCATGGTCGGCCTCGCCCGGGGCACCACGTACCGCATCCTCGAGACCCTGCGGCGCGAGGGCTATCTGGTGAAACCGGAAGCGCGCGGGCCGTATTGGCTTTCGTCGCGCGTGAGCAGCTTGAGCGACGGCTATCACGCCGAGGCGTGGGTGCAGGCCATCACGCCGATGGTGGAGGAACTATCGCGCAAGTTCCTGTGGCCCGTGACGGTGGCGACGCCGGACGGCATCGACATGAACTTGCGCCTCACGACCGACTACATGAGCCCGCTGTCGAAGCGGCGCTTCTCCGCCGGCCATCGTCACCCGTTGTGGGAGATGTCCACCGGCCGCGTCTATCTCGCCTATTGTTCGCCGGACCAGCAGGAGACGCTGATCGGCGTGATCGCGGCGGCGGTCGGCGCCAAAAGCCAGACCGTCGGCAAGGACGGCGCGAACCTGCTGCGCCTGGTGCAGGCGATCCGCAAAGTCGGCTATGCGTTCTATGAACACGAGTCGACGAAGGTGACGCAGATCGCGGTGCCGATCTTCGTGCGCCGCGAGGTGTTCGGCGCGATCACCATCCGCTATTTCAGCTCGGTGGTGACCCGGCCCCAGGCGCTGGAGAAGTTCCTGGCCCCGTTGCGCAAGGTCGCCGACGAGATCGGCGCGACGGTAGAGGCTACCGCGCGGCCGCGCTCGGGTCCGTCTGCCATTTCGGATACGGCCCGAGGGTCATAAACAGCAGACCGCAGAGGAGCCAGCCGCCCGCCGCGGCCAGCATCGCCGGCGTGTAGGACTTCGTCATGTCATAGGCGAGGCCGGACAAAGGCGCGGTAATCGCGATGGCCGCGATGAAGGCCACGAAGATGCCGGAGAAAATCTTGCCGTACGCTTTGATCCCGAAATAGCGCGTGACGATGTAGGACAGCAGGTCGCCTTCAGCACCGGTGCCGAGGCCGAGGATCGCGATCAGCAGCAGCGCGATCGGCACATTCAGCGGGATCGTTACCAGCAGCACCGTCGCCACCGCCGACGGCACCAGCACGGCCAAGGCAATCGGCGGCGCCCAGAATTTGTCGGCCAAGGAGCCGACGATGATGCGGCCCGCGATCACCGCAAGCCCGTAGATGCCGGCGAGATTGGCGGCGGTCTGCGCCTCGAAGCCGCGACCGATCAGGAGCGGCACGGCGTTCGCCGAGACCACGGTGGCGGCGGCGGACGCGACGAAGAACGCCACCACCATCACCCAGTAACGCCAGGTGCGCACCGCTTCGGCCAATGTCATGCCGTAGCTGGCGATGCCGCTGACCGCGTTTGCCGCGGGCGTGGCGCGACGCAGGAACAGCAGCGACAGCGGCATCGCAAGGAGCAGCGGGAACGCAGCAACCGCCAGATAGCCCACGCGCCAGCCATAGGTGTTGACGAAGTAGCCCACGACCGGTGGCACGATGAAGCCGGACAAACCCGTTCCGGCCAGCGTCAGCCCGATGGCAAGCCCGCGATGACGCTCGAACCGCGACGCGACGATCTTGGTGAACGTGATCGGCAGGGTGCCGCCGGCAAAGAACGCCATGGAGAGATAGATTCCGTAGAACACCGTCAAGTTATTGGTGAAGACGGACAAGGCGCAGAACGCGAGGCCGAACATGATCTGCGACACGGCAATCAACCAACCGAGGTTGATGCGATCCGCAAGCCAGCCGGCCATGAAGCTGGTCAACAAGGCGCCGGTGCTGACGAAGGTTGTGGCCAGCATGATGTCGCGCCGCGCCCAGCCGAACTCCGCGGTGAGGGGCAGAACGAAGACACCCAGGCTGTAGTTCACCAGAGTGATGCAACTGGCCATTACGCCGACGGTGGAGGCGAGTACCGTGCCCCAGTCTCGCCTGAATTCAGAATGCATCATTCGGCCCGCGCCTCCGCTTTCAACCGCGCTGCGTCCAGGTGATAGAAGCGCAGGAACAATAAGCCGAACAGCGCCATCCCGGCCGGCGCCAACGCCATGCCCAGCCGAATACCCATCACGGCTTCCGCCGGCTGCGCCAGCGTGCCGCCCTGGCCTTGGACGTAGCCCGTGAGCTTCAGCAGTATGCCCGTGACCAACGGCGTGAAGGCGTAGGCCAACTTCTCGACGAAGGCGAACACCGCAGACAGCAAGCCTTCACGGCGCAGGCCGGTCCGGTTGAAGTCGTGTTCGATCACGTCCGGCAACATCGACAGGATCATCAGCACTAGGCCGGCATAGCCGACGCCGACGATGCTGGAGCGGATGACGAAGATCACGGTCGACTCTTCCGGCGTCGCGAGAATCCAGGAGAACATGGCCGCGGCATAGATGGTGGTCGCGAGGATCAGCATGCGCTGCTTCACCTTACCTTTCACGAAGCGGACCCAAAAAGGAATGGCGACAAGGGTCACGCCGTTCATCAGGCCCCCGAACAGGGCTTGGCCCGGCTCGCCGCGATGCAGCGCGCTGGTCATGAAGAACAGGCCCAGCCCCGCCTGGATCGAGACGGCGAAGTAGATGAACAGCTTCGCCGCCAACAGCGCCATCATGGGTCCGTTGCCGAAAACGGAGACGATCCATTCCTTCGCCGGATAGCGTACCGTCGTCGGCTCCGTGTGGCGCGCGCCGCCGGTGGACAGGAGCGAGATGATCATCGCGACGACGATGATGACCGCGACGATGGCGCCCGTGGTGGCGTAAGCCTCCCGCGTGCGGCCGAGCTGCGCCACGAGCAGAGGCGCCAGCGCCGTCGCCACCATGCCGCCGGCGCCGCTGGAGAAGGTGCGGTAGGACATGATCGACGTGCGCTCGTCGTAGTCGCGCGTCATCTCCGCCGGCATCGCCATGAATGGGATGTAGAACATCGTGTAGCCGGAGAAGTAGAGCACCAGGATCAGGAACATATAGGCCGGCAGCGCAAACGTCGGCTCCAGCGCGGGCGGATTGAAGGCGGCAACCGCGGCGACACCGCTGATGAGGGCTGCGAGCAGCATCCACGGCCGGCGCCGGCCCCAACGGGTGCGCACCCGGTCGCTCAGCCACCCCATGGCCGGGTCGAAGAACATGTCATAGAGGCGCGTGGCGAAGACCACCGCGCCGGCCAGCGCCGGGTCGATGCCGAGGTAGTTCACCATGAAATACATGATGAGCACGTTGACCATGACCAACATGCACACCGCGCCCACGGCGCCGATGGACCAGCCGAACTTCAGGCCGACCGGAAGGCGTTCATCGGTGTTCACTGTGTCCCCTCGCTCCCAAACGGCGAGCACAGGCCGCCCCCGGCGGGCTGTCAATCACCGACGCCGCGATGCCCATGCAGAGACATGTCTATAGAACGGGCTAGGCCGCGTGCGAACGGTATCGGTAGACGCCGCCTTCTTCCGCGCGGGTCATTTCGCCCGTTCCGACCAGATAATTGAGATGGGCCAGGGTTTCGCCGATGGCGAAGAACGTCTGGTGCGCATCGAGCGGGCGGGGAAACAGGGCGGCCATCACATTCGCGGCAGTGGCGCCGTTTGCGGTGGCTTCCCGGGCAATGACCAGTCGCGTGCCATGGTGGGCGACAATGTCGTCGATACGCTCTCGCAGGCCGTAGAACGGCAGCTTGTGGGAGGGCAACACGAACGTGCCTTCGGGCAGCCGCCGGAAATCCTGCAAGGTCGCGAGGAACAGCTTGAGCGGATCCGCATCCAGATCGTGCGGTTGGACGCTCACATTGGGGGTGATCCCCGGCAACACCTGGTCGCCGGCGATCAGGACACCGCGTTCCTCCGCATACAGCGCGCCGAGTTCCGGCGAATGACCGCGGCCGATGACCAGGCGCCATGTGGTACCCCCGGCGGCAATGCGCGAGCCGGTGTCGAGGATGTTGACCGTGGGCGCGAGCGGACCGTTGTGATTGCGCTTGAGCGCCCGCACGCTCATGAACTGATCCGCGAGGTCATGGGGCAAACCGGCGCGGCAGTATTCCGCCACGAGTTGCGCCATCAGGATGTCTTGCGGCGTGTCCGCGTACAGTCGCGCGGCGTCCCATTCCGCCTGGGTGGTGAAGAACGGCGCGCCGAATCGCTGCGACAGCCATCCCGCCGCGCCCATGTGGTCCGGATGATAGTGAGTAGAGATCACCTGTTTGACCGGCACGCCCTTGAGCAAGCCGTCGAACACGCCGTTCCATGCGGCCTGGGTGACGTCGTTGAAGATACCGCTGTCGACCAGTGTGACGCCGTCGTCGTCGCGAAGAATCCAGACATTGATGTGATTGAGCGCGAAGGGCAGCGGCAGGCGCAGCCACAGGATGCCGGGCGCCACCTCGCGCGGTTCGCCGAAAGCCGGCGGTTCCGCGAACGGGAACCGCAAGGCGTTTGCGGTGGCGGGGTGGGCTTGGCTCATGTTCTCGTTGTAGGCGGATCGGCCCAACCCGCCAACTCCATATCGCTGCAAATATCCGGTCCAGCGCATACAGTGCGGGGTCGCGCTCTATCCTGCGCTCTATAAGGGGCTGCATGACACACGATCTGTTCGACACGTATCGCCGCATCCTTTCCACCACCGGCTCCGAAGAGGTGTGGTGGTGGTATTTCGGCACGCTGATGGTGGAGGTGGACGGCTTGCCGTCCATACCGCTGCTGGAGGCCGAGACCATCATGGCCTACCGGACGCAGACGCTTTCGCCCGACAGCTTCCGCATCCATTGGCGCGAGATCGGCTACTTCCGCGATCCGCGCACCGGCGAAATCGCCGCACCGTTCGTGAACCCGATCACCGGACACCAGCTGACGCCGCCGCGGTCGTTCCTGGAAGGACCGGGTCATTACACCATCACGCGCACGGAGGCCGGCGTACGTCTGGACATCGTGCAGCCACATGCGAATATTCAAAGTGCCGACGTAACGTTGCGCGAATTGCCGGGGGGCCGCGTGTTGCTGCAACAAACCGAGCGCAAGACCCGCGGCTTGCCGTTGCCGGACGGCACGATGCCGAAGGAAGGCATGCAAGCGCACACGGTGCTGTCGTTCTTCGCCAACGCCGCGGATCTCGACAAGCCTTCGGCGCAGGCGGAGGGTTCTTACTCCTTCACGCTGGACGGCCTCGCGCCCTGGCTCGGCCTCGGCGCGCGCACGGGAGGCAGCACGGTGCATGGTATCTTGACCAAGAGCACCCCGGCGGAACATCAGAACGCGACCGCACAGACACGGCTGCTGGATCTGTTCCCGCAGTTCCGCACCGAGCCTCTCGCGCCCGCATTTTGATGAGCACACGCGACACCTCGCCTTACCCGTCGCCGGCCGCTGCCTGGTACGTGGTGGCCGTTTTCATGCTCGCCTACACTTTCTCCTACATCGATCGCTCGATCCTGACGCTGATGGTTGCGCCGATCCGCGCATCGCTGGGCATCAGCGATACGCAGCTCAGCCTGCTGCATGGATTGGCGTTCGCGATCTTCTACACCCTGCTCGGCATTCCCATCGGCCGACTCGCCGATCGTCACAACCGGGTGCGCATCATGGCGGTCGGCGTGTTCTTCTGGAGCCTGATGACGGCGCTGTGCGGGCTTGCGCGCAACTTCACGCAGATGTTCCTGTTCCGCGTCGGCGTCGGCGTGGGGGAAGCTGCATTGTCGCCATCGGCCTATTCCATCATCGCGGATTATTTTCCGCCCCAGCGGTTGCCCTATGCGATGAGCGTATACACCGCAGCCCTGTATGTGGGCTCGGGCCTCGCGCTGATCGCCGGCGGCACGCTGATCGGTATGGTGCAGCCGATGGAGTTGCCGATCGTCGGCCATATGGAGCCCTGGCAGCTGGTGTTCCTGTGGGTCGGCTTGCCCGGTCTTCTGGTGGTGCTGCTGCTCGGTACCGTGAAGGAGCCGGTGCGGCGCGGGGTACTGCAGCGCGACGGCGGCCCCGTTATGCCGCTGCGCGTAGTGATCCGCTACATCGTCAACCGGCGCGGCGCTTACGGTCTGATGATGGCGGGATATGCCTCCCTGGGCCTCGCTTACAACGGCGTGAGTGCCTGGGTGCCGACCTATTTCATCCGCGTCCACCACTGGACGGCAAAGGACGCAGGACTCAGATTTGGCCTCATGCTCGCCATCGTCGGCACCGTCGGGATCCTTAGCGGCGGGGCGTTGGCGGCGTGGTTGAAAGGCCGTGGCCACCGCAGCGGCAACGTGATGGTCGGCGTTATCGCGGCGCTGATCGCGTTGCCCACTGGGGCGATTGCGCCGTTGATCGGCGATGCCCAGATATCGCTGATGGTCTATGGCGTGTTCGTGTTCGGCGCGAGCCTGCCGTTCGGCGCGGCGGCGGCGGCATTCCAGGAACTGACGCCGAACCAGATGCGCGGCCAAGTGACCGCGATCTATTTCTTCTGCGTCAACCTGGCCGGCATCGGCCTGGGCCCGACAGTCGTCGCGCTCTTCACCGACCGCGTGTTCGGCAACGATACGTCGGTGTATCTGTCGTGCGCGATCGTGCCGACGATCATGACGCCGATTGCGGCTGTGTTGCTGTGGCTGTCGCTGAAGCCGTTCGCGCGGGCGACCTCGGAAGCCGAGTTCTAATCGAGCAGCTTGCGCAAGAGACCGCCGAATTCCCGCGTCTGCGTGCGGAACGCATCGGCGCGGAATTCGGGAACATCGACAAACGTCTCGTGCGGGAACGCGCCCTTGGCGGCGAGGGTCGAGGGGCGCATGAAACTCCCTGTCGCCAGCAGGATCACCGGCACGGTCACCTGCCCCATACGCTCCCGCTTGCGGTAGCCGTAAGTGTAGGCGGCAACGTGAATCGTCTCGCGTTTGGCGACGGGCCGCAGGGAGTCGGCGATCATCTCGCCCCACAGACGGTCGCCTTCTTTGTCGGCGGGCGCGTCCTTGGCGTAGCGCGGCAGCAGAGTTGTTGCGAACTCCTCGAAGAATTTCACCGACGATTCGGGGAAGGACAACTCGGCCAGGGATTTGCGGATTTGATCTTCGCTGGAGATCAACACACCCGGCAGGACGAGATGGCGCACCATCTTCGGCTGCGCGATGGCGATCTCGGTGGCGATAGAGCCGCCGGTCAGAGTGCCGAGCAGGTCGATTGGTTTCGCCGGCCCGTAGCCGAGCGCGGCGATCCCGCCCGCGACAACGGCGGCGTATTCTTCCAGCGTGGCCTCCCGGCCGGGCCCATCCGAGCCACCGGCCCCAGGATTGTCGAAGGCGATGGCGATGCGGTCGCGGCCCATCTCCGGCAGCATCGCGGCATATTCCTTCGACGAAAACGGACTGCCGTGCAGCATCACCAGCGGCGTGCGGCCGGTGTCGCGGGGCGGCGTCGCCTGGGCGTAGTGCAGCTGGCCCCACGGGCTCTCGACATAACCGCGGCGGAGGGTCGGCTGGTCGGACATGGATGATCCTTAGGCGGCAAACTCGGCGCGGATCGCGGCGGAATGTTCGCCGACCGCCGGAACGGGGCCGAGTTGCTTTGGCGTGCCGTCGATCATCGGCGGCGCGACAATGGAGGCGGTGCCGCCCGGCACCGCAACGTCGATGCGCCGCAGCGCCGGGTGATGCGCCAAAGAGGCGAGATCGTTGACGAAGCCGAAGGCGGTCTTGGCGGTATTGAGCAAGGCGGTGACGCCGGCGCGGTCGAGCGTCTTCATCTTCGCCGCCACGATGGCGTCAACCTGGGGGCGGTTCTTCACCCGCGCTGTGTTGTTCTCGAAGCCCGGCTGTTTGGGCAACTCCGGCTGGCCGAGGAAGTGGGTGCAGAGATCCTGCCACTCGCGCTCGTTCTGGATGCTGATCAGCACCAGCGTGCCATCGACCAGTTCAAATGCGCCGTAGGGGCAGATGGTGGGATGGGCCAGACCGACGCGGGCTTGCGCCTTGCCGGTGCCCTCGAAGTACAACAGCGGTTGGGTCATCCAATCCGCCACGCCGTCGAACAGGCTGATCTTGAGCCCCTTGCCCTTGCCGGTGATGCCGCGTTCGATCAGCGCTTCCAGGATGCCGGAATAGGACACCATGCCACAGGAGATGTCACATACGGAGACGCCGACGCGGCCCGGCCCTTCCGGGCGCCCGGTAATCATGGCCAGCCCGCTTTCGGCCTGCACCAGCAGATCATAGGCCTTCATGTCGGCGTAGGCGTTGCCTTCGCCGTAGCCACTGATGTCGACGGTGATCAGGCGCGGATATTTTGCGCGCAGCTGTTCGGAGCCGAACCCCGAGCGCGCCGCCGCACCGGGCGCGAGATTCTGGATGAACACATCGGCCTTTGAAAGCAGGCGATGCATGAGCGCTGCATCGTTTGGCTCCTTGATATCCGCGACCAGGCTTTGCTTGCCGCGGTTGAGCCAGACGAAATAGCTCGACGTGCCGTGCACGGCTTTGTCGTAGCCGCGCGCGAAGTCGCCTTCCGGCCGCTCGATCTTGATGACGCGCGCGCCAGCATCGGCAAGCCGCGAGCTGCAATAGGGGGCCGCTACCGCTTGCTCGAGGGATACCGCCAACAATCCGTCCAGCGGGCCTTTGCGTTTTGCGTCTGCCATATCAGTTCAACAACAGGTCCAACGTGGCTTTCGCCGTGCCGCGGGACAAGGACCGGCCGGCGAAGGCGAAATACTTCCGTTCCATCCCGGCTTCGTCCATGGAGGTAGCCGGAGTGCAATAAGGCGTGAACCAGCCTGCTTCAAGCGGTAGATCGAAATCCAGGCGCCGTTCTGCGGCAAAGGTGGCCCGATCTGTGTCCACTTCTACCCGCGCACCGGGTTGGCGGTTGCCGCCGGGGGTGAATTCGTCGGAGGCGTGCACCGTGATGCGCGCCATCATTTCGGCCACTGCCGGTTCATTGGGACCTTGGTCGAGATTTGCGAGGCCGTAGTCGCCATGAACCAAGGTGCTGGCGACCTGCCAGCGATAGGACATAAGGCGGTCGTAGAGCCCGAATGGCGCGCCGTTGGTGTGGTCGAAGGCGACCGTGCGCGGATCGGTGACGATGCGAATGGCGCGCACGTCGTTGCCTACCTTCTCATCGATAACGAGGCCGAGGACCGCTTTGACGATGGCTTGATTGCGCGCGCACGCCGGAAGGTCCTTGAAGAAGACCTGATCGACCGTCTCGAGGTTCCACGTCTCCGGCGTGAAGGCCGCGAGCGAGTCTTGCCCGCCCGCACCGCCGAGGAATGCGACAAAGCCCGGCTGGCCCCAATTGTTGCCCTCGAACACGTGCGCTCCGGCATCCAGACCCGCCTTTGCCATCATTGCTGCCTCGTACCCTGCACGCGCAGCGAGGCCGTTGTGCATAGGCGCGGCACTGGCGTGCTCGCGCATGGGGCCGACGGAGGCGAGCGGCGCATAAACGCCGGCCATAGAAAGTGCCGCGGCGGTGGTCTTCTTATCGAATCCCATCAGTCGCGACACGGCCGCAGCCGCGCCGACGGCGCCCATGGTCGAGGTGCCAGCCGCGCCCGGTGAAGCGTTGACCGCGCACAGCAGGCCGAGGCGGTTGGTGATCTCGTAGCCGGCCGCAATCGCCGTCAGCAGGTCGGCCACGGAATGGCGTGCGCGATCCCAGCACACCCACGCCGCCGGCACGATCACCGACGAGCCGTGCAGGCCCGCGGGCTTGAACCAATCGTGCGCCTGCAACAACGCACCGACCGTGCCCATAGCAAGAATGGCGCTCTCGCGTGTGTATGTGGTCTTGAGGCCGGGCACCGCGACATCGCCGGGATGGGCCAGCACGTCGGCGAGCCAGGCATCCTCGGTGACGGCGCCGGCGGCGGTGAGGGCGTAGAAATCGGCGGCGGCCCAGCGGATACGCTTCTGCCGCAGCGGCGCAATGCGATCCCAGGACAGATCGACGGCGAATCCGGCAAGGCGCGCCGCGAGACTCATCTCAGCCTCTAGCCTTTTAGGAAGGGCACGATGTGCTCAGCGGCTTTTTCCGGCTGCTCGATGACGAGGTAGTGACCGCACTGTTCGAGGATCACCATCCCCCAATCGGGGCGCATCGTCTTGATCTGCGCGAAACCGATGCCCGAGGCGGCCGGCTTGTACGGCGTCATGTTGTCCTCATCGCCGCCGATCAGGAACACCGGCACCTTGATCTGCGAGATGTAGGGCGACAGGTCGGCGCGTTCGATGCTTTCCGTGCCGCGGATCATGGCTTCCGGTGTGTTCTTGCAGAACGCCTCGCGCATGGCCTGCAACTGGTCCTGGGCGCCGGGACGCTCGTAGAAGCTGCGCGCGAAGCCCGCGACGGAGGTGAGGTCGGCGACCGCATCCATGCCGGACTCCCGCGCCGCGCGCTTCCAGGTCGCGCGCATCTCGCGCGCGGCCTGATCGTAGCGGCACATGAAGCAGGACAGCACCAGCTTGGCGACCACCTCGGGATGGCGCGCCGTCATGGTCAGCGCGACCATGGCGCCGAATGACGTGCCATGCACGTTCACCTTGGGGTAGCCCAGCGCGACGATGGTCTCAGCCACCTGATCGGCAATGCCGGCGATACCGTCGGGACGCGGGCCGTTGGGCCCGAGGGTGCTGTCGCCATAGCCCGGCAGATCGATGTCGATGGTCTCGAAATGCGGCGCCATGTGCGGCGTCATCTTCTCGAAATTGCGCCATCCGAAGGCCGAGCCATGGATGTGCAGCAATGGCGCGCCGGTGCCGGTTTTCTTGTACCAGATGGTCTCACCACCGGGGAGTTTCACGGTCGGCATGGTCAGGCTCCTGTGCGGGCAAGCGACATCATGCCGCGAATGTCGGGCGCCTTGTCCAGGCTCCAGATCGCAGCAAGCAGGTCTTCGATGCGCTGTTTAGCCATGTGGTCGGCGGCGGTGGTGCGGAACAGATTGGACAGCTGATCGTCGGACATGGGATTACCCGGCGTGCCGAGGAAATCCTCGACGTTGAGTTTTTCCGTCGAACCGTCGGTAAACGTCACCGTGAGCGACGCACCGTTGAACGTGGCGCGGCGGTCCTCCGGAACCAACTCGACCTTATCGCGGATCGCCAGCACCTTCGGATCGGTGAAGGCGGGCTCCGCCATTTCGGCAAGGGTGAACTTGCCCCGCTCCCACGCGGCGGCGGCGCAGTAGCGCAAGTCGAAGCGCGCCTCGAGGTCGCTCTTGGGCAGGCCGAAGCGTTCGTTGCGCTCCTTCACGATCGTCACGACGATGGGCGAGACGCCGAACACGATCTTCTGCGGGATGCGGCCTTTCACCTTCGGCAGCATGGCGAGGACCAGCTCGATCGGCGCGTGGGTGATGGTCTCCGTCGGCACGGTCTTGTAACTCTGACCGAAGATGCGCCATTCACCTTTGCCAAGACTGTCGAGCACGGGATCGATCTTCTCGAGCTTCTCGTCGGTGTGAGTGACAAGCATGCCCTTCTCACCCTCGAACGCCGTCACGGGTGCGGTCATGCCGCGGCCGGCGAGTTCGAAAGCGGTGTAACCGGATCGTGCGGTGGCGCCGGTGATATAGGCGAGCGTGTCGCTACCGACTGAAACATAGAGCCCGAAGGCCGTGCACATGGCGATGCCGATGGCGTTGCGCATCTTCTCGTCGTCGTAGCCGGCGAGCGCAGCACACGCCGCTGCCGCGCCGACGCCGCCGAACAGACCGCAGGGCACGTAGCCGCGGAAATAGCCGGTGGGCGTGAGGATGGTGGACACCGCGAGTTCGGCTTCCAGGCCGAGCGCGAGTGCGGTGATGAAGCGCTTGCCGCTCTGCCCGCCGACTTCCGCCGCCGCGAGGATGGACGGAAGCACCCCGGACACCGCGTGCATGAAGCACGGGATGTAAGTGTCGTGGAAATCCAGCACCTCGAATAACGCGCCGTTCACCACGGACGCTTGCGCCGGGTTCACCTGCGTGCCGCGCCACAACACCGTGCCGGTCTTGGCGGGCACGCCCTGCGCGACGGCCCAGTCGTGCATCAGGTTGACGGCGGGATGATCGCCCGCGCCGACCGACGCCTTGAACTGGTTGAGCAGCAGGCGTTTGGCTTCATTGGCGACCTTGTCCGGCACGCCGGTCTTGAGGCCGTCTTGGATGAACGCCACGAGGCGCTCGGAAACGCTCTTGCTCATGACACAGCTCCGTCTGCAGGCCCTTTGCCAACGATATCGCCGTACATCCACGTCAGAATCTCAATCTGCTTCTGCTTGGGATTGCCGCCGAGCGCTTGCAGCGCCTCCACGGCCGGGTAGCCGCGCAAGCCCGCGAGCGTCGGGCGTTCCTCGTAGACGAAGCAGTGATAAGCGATGACCGGATAGGCGTGCGCCTCCTTGATGAAGGCGGCATCGTCAACGGTGAGGAGGCCCTGTATCACGCCCTTGTCCTTCACCCACAGTTCGATCCAGGCCTGATACTGCTGCTCGACCGGGTGGGTCTTGATCGGATAGCCGGCCTTGCGTTCGGCTTCCATATCCGGCGCTTCGCACAGCGACAGGCGCAGGCGCGCAACGCCGGGGGCTTTCGTCCAGCGGTCCGCGAGCTTGCGCAAGCCGGCGAAGAAGCTGGCCTCGTCGGTCTTCTGGCGCAGGAAGATCGAATAGGCCGGCATCGCCGGCACGCCCTGCGGCGTCGCGGTGCCGGTGGTGTCGAGATAGGTGCGCGCGCGATCGCCCACGCATTTATATGTCGTGCTGCGATCGACAATCAGGTCGATGTCGCCCAGCAGCTGCGCCTTGGCCACGTCGCCGGGATCGCTCCCAAAAATGGCCAACGCCGCGTCGTCGCGATAGCGCACATCGGAGGTCCACATCAGCTGGGCGTCGGCCGGCGCGGCGGTGCCGATGCCTTCGACCTTGCCGAACACGCCCGCATCGACCGGATCGTATTGTAGATGGACATAGTGATAGATGCCCTTCCGCCGGGAGATGGCGGGACTATGCACGTCGCGCCAATAGCGCCGCACCCATTCCCAGGGCAGGTCCTTTTTCTTCCACCCGGCGGTGATACGGCAGATTCCGGCCCGATTCTCGATATCCGCTAGGTCCATAAGTCCTCCAAGGCGCGGGAGCGCGCGGACCCTAGAAAGCGGTCCGATGGCTTGTCGACGGTTTTATGGATTGCTTGTATATGCAAAGAACTGCCGCCGGAAAGGGACCGCCATGGCTCACGCACACGCTTCCGAACGCCGCGTCGGCGTCTTGGTGCCAGACAGCAACATTGTCCATGAGTTCGAGTTCGCCAAGCTGCGCCCCGAAGGCGTCCGCTTCGGCTTCCGGCCGTTCGGCTTTCCCGCAGCGGACGCGGCGGACTATTGCGCCGACCTCGCCGCCCTGATGGCCGAACCCGCCAAGGACCTGAAGGACTGGGGCGCGGAAGTGATCCTGATCGGCTGCACCACCGCATCGATGAAATGCGGCCAGCCGGAGCATATCGCGCGCATGGAGCAGATCGCGGGCGTGCCGATCGTGACCGCGGCCAGCGCCGTGCGGGAGGCCATCACAGCTCTGAAACTCAAGTCGCTCACCATCGCGACGCCCTATGGCGACCGCAGCAACGGCATCGTCAGCAACTTCATCAAAGGCTGCGGCGCGGACGTCAGCGCCATCGCCGGCTTTGCCTACGACGCCAATCCAACGATGTTCAAGGAGAAGGCGACCACACTGACGCCGCGGGAAGTCATCAAGTTCATCTCCGATATCGACACGCCGACCGCCGACGGCATGTTCCTGCCCTGCACCGGGGTGCGGTCGGTGGAAACGCTGGCCCAACTCGAGAAGGACCGCGGCAAGGTTGCGATCAGCTCGGTCTCTGCCGGCTTCTGGGCCGCCCTGCGCCGGATCGGCTTCGATGGCCGCCAAGTGGGCTATGGACGGCTTCTTTCCACCTGGGATTTCGCGAAGGCTTGAGCCAGTCGTTCTCTATCCCTAGAATTCTCTTCAGGGATAGAGAACATGACAACCTCCATCAGCAAGTCGGTTGCGCGCGCGTTCGAAGTGCTTGAGTGCTTCCGCGATGCCCGCACGCCTTTTTCGGCAACCGAACTGCGCAAGCGCTTGGGCCATCCGCATTCCAGTGTGGTCGCGGTGCTGAAGAACCTGACGGAGATCGGGTATCTCAGTTACGACAGCATCAAGCGCACATACTTTCCGACGCAGAAGCTGCAGCGCCTAGGCACCTGGGTGCAGACCGCGCTGTTGGGCACGTCCGGCTTTCAGGACCTGGCGGACGCCGTCAGCCTCGCCACCAACGAGACCGCGTCACTGATCACCCGCAGCTTCATTTTCAATCACATCTTCTATGTGAAGCGGTCCGAACATCCGCTGGCGCACCACCTGCCCGTGGGCATCGGCATCACCTTGTGCAACTCGGTCGTTGGCCGCGTCGTGCTGAGCCAAATGACCGATGCGGAGATCGAGCGCATCTACAAGTATTCGGTCCATTGGTCGCGCAGCCAGCATACCGAGGCGATGCGACCGTTCGATGAGATCGAGAAGGCGGTGAATTCCGTGCGCAAGAACGGCTATCTCATCGGCTATGACGTGTGGCTGAAGGGCATCGGCGCGGTCGCCTATGCGCTGAAGGCGCCGTTCGACGGGTTTCCCCTGGCGGTGTCCGTCTCCGGCCCGACCGCGCGCATCAAGACCATGGAAAAGTCCATCCGCAAGTCGGTCGAACGCTGCCTGTCGCTGGCGGCCAGCTCGGGCAAGCCCGGCAAAGCGGCCTAAACGACGGCGCGGCGTTGACTCCCAAGACCCCCGCCCCCTAAGACAATCCACAGTTCTGCCGAGGAGGATCACCCGTGTCCGGTTATATCGACATTGTCTGCAACCTCTACACGCCCGAGGTCGTGCAAGCGAAGCAGATCGGCATCGACGACACCTTCAAGACCCAGGTGCGCATGGCCGACGACATGCGCAAGGGCATCACCATGGACGATTACATCGCGAAGATGGATCGCGCCGGAATTGAGCGCTCCCTGTTGATCGCCACGCGCTGCGGCGACATGCGCATCAAGGGCAGCCATGAACTCGCCTACGAGACGGTCGCGGAAATATGCGCCAAGTATCCGGATCGCTTCTCCGGCCTGGCCGGCATCGACACCACCCGCGGTATGCAGCAACTGCGCGATCTGGAAGTGGCGGTGAAGCAATACGGCTTTGTCGGCGCGCATTGGTATCCGCACTGGTTCGGCATCCCACCCGATGCGCCGCAGATCTACCCGACCTACGCCAAGTGCTGCGAGCTCGACATCCCAATCATGATGCAGGTCGGCCACAATCTCGTATACAGCCGCGATCGCAAGCTGCCGTCGGTGGCTAAGCCGATCCTGCTCGACCAGGTGGCGATCGACTTCCCGGACCTGATCCTCATCGGCATCCACATCGGCGTGCCGTGGACCGAGGAAATGATCTCGATGTGCTGGAAGCACGACAATATCTACACCGCAGGCGACGCCTATGCGCCGAAGCATTGGCCCAAGTCCTACATCCACTACGCCAATTCCTACGGCAGCCACAAAGTGCTGTTCGGCACCGACTGGCCGGTGATTGATCCGGAGCGCGCGGTGAAGGAAGTGGCGGAGTTCAACATGCGCCCCGACTCACACAAGAAGCTGATGCGCGAGAACGCGCTGCGCATCTTCAAGAAAATTCCGCGCTAAGCGAAGATGGCGTCATTCAGCCGCCGCGATCTCGACTTCCTGCTGTACGAATACCTGCAGATCGAGAAGCTGTGCGCGCAACCGCGCTATGCCGAGCACGACCGCGGCACGTTCGATGGCATCCTCCATGTCGCCGAGACCATGGCGGAGGCCGAGTTCGCGCCCCATGCGGCAAAAGCCGACGCGCATGAGCCGGAGTTCGACGGACAGGGCGTGCGCATCATCCCGGAGGTCAAGGCCGCGCTTGATTCGTTCGTCGCCGCCGGCCTGATGGGCGCGACCTTCGACGCGGAATGGGGCGGGATGCAATTGCCGGTGGCGGTCAGCCAGGCCGCTACATCCATGTTCTATGCCGCGAACATCGGCACGGCTGCGTATCCCATGCTGACGGGGGGCGCTGCCAATCTGCTCGCGACCTTCGGCTCGCAAGCGCAGAAAGAGAAATTCCTGCGGCCGATGGTGGCGGGGAAATGGTTCGGCACGATGTGCCTGTCCGAACCTCAAGCGGGTTCATCCCTTTCCGATATCGTCACCAAGGCGACGCCGACGGCCGACGGCCATTACCTCATCACCGGCCGCAAAATGTGGATCTCCGGCGGCGAGCACGACCTGTCCGAGAACATCGTGCATATGGTGCTGGCGAAGATTCCCGGCGGCGGACCGGGCGTGAAGGGCATCTCGCTGTTCATCGTGCCGAAGGTGCGCGTCAACGAGGACGGCAGCCTCGGCCCGCGCAACGGCGTGTCGCTGGCCGGCATCAATCACAAGATGGGCTATCGCGGCACGGTCAACACGCTCTTGAACTTCGGCGAGAGCAGCGAGTGTCACGGCTATCTCGTTGGCGAGGCCCACCGCGGCCTGGGCTACATGTTCCATATGATGAACGAGGCGCGCATCGGCGTTGGCTTGGGCGCGACCATGCTGGCCGCCGCCGGCTATCAAGCGAGCCTGCAATACGCGAAGGAGCGCCCCCAGGGTCGTCTGATCGACGCCAAGGACCCGACCGCGCCGCAGGTGCCGATCATTCAGCACGCCGACATTCGCCGCCTGTTGCTGACGCAGAAGGCTTATGTGGAAGGCGCGCTCGCCCTGCTCCTGCGCTGCGCCGCACTGGTGGACGAGCAGCGCACGGAGACCGACAGGGCTAAGCTTGCGCGCATCACGCTACTGTTGGAGATCCTGACGCCGGTGGCCAAGGCCTGGCCATCGGAATTCTGCCTGGAGGCGAACAAGCATGCCATCCAGGTGCTCGGCGGCTATGGCTACACCCGCGACTTCCCGGTCGAGCGGCTGTATCGCGACAACCGCCTCAATTCCATCCACGAAGGCACCCACGGCATCCAAGGCCTGGACCTGCTTGGCCGCAAGGTGTCGATGGAAGACGGTGCAGCCATGCGCGCGCTCGGCGTCGAGATCGAGGCGACGGCGCGAGATGCGGCACAGGAGCCGTCCCTCGCGGCCTATGCGGAGGCGCTCGAGGGCGCCTGGCGACGCACCGCGGCCCTGACGGACCTGCTGGTCGCGGCGCGCAAAAGCGCGCCGGCGCGCGCGCTGGCGAATGCCACCATCTACCTCGATATGTTCGGCCATGTGGTGATCGCCTGGATCTGGCTGCAGCAAGCGCAGATTGCCACGGCGAAGCTGGCGAAAGGTGCGGGCGAGATTTCGTTCTACGAAGGCAAGCTGGCTGCCTGCCGCTTCTTCTTCCGTTACGAACTGCCTAAGACGGAGACGCAGGCCCGCCTGCTCGGCACCGTGGACGATACCGCGCTCCTCATCGACGAAGCGGCGTTCTGAAGCAAGATGGCGACCGTTAAATACACGACCATTCCTGCTGCACACGGCCCGATTCCGGTCGAGGTGCACCTTCCGGAGAAACTCGCGCGCCGAACGGTGATCCTGCATTTCCAAGGCGGCGGGTTCGTGACGCATTTTTCAGCGCAGAACGAAGGTTTGTGTTCACGCCTGGCGGAAGCGTGCGGGTGCGCGGTCGCGAGCGTGATCTACCGACTGGCGCCCAATCACCCTTTTCCGGCCGCGACCGACGATGCGCTCGTGGCCCTGCAGTGGGCGGCCACCATGACTAAGGACCTCGTCGTCTGCGGCGAAAGCGCGGGCGGTGCGCTGGCGGCGGCGTCGACGCTTCTGGCGCGGACGCGCGGCGGACCTACGATCGCGCAGCAGTGGCTGATCTACCCCATGCTTGCCGGCGGCATGGACACCGACTCACGCAAGAACGCGGTGGACGACCAGCCGATGGCCAACATCCGCGCGGGCTGGAGCGCCTACACGGAAGGCAATGTCGACATGACCGATCCGATGGCCGCACCGTTGCATGCCAACGACTTGTCCGGTCTGCCATCGGCCCTGATCATCGTCGGCGAGAACGACCCATTGCGTGATGAAGCCATGCTCTACGCCGGCAGGCTTCACAGGGCTGGGGTCGCGGTCGATCTGCACCGCTTCGCCGACGCCCCGCATGGCTTCCTCACGTCGAGCAAGACGCAAGGGCAGCGGGAAGAAGCCTTCGAGCTGATGCGGAACCGATTGACCTGACCTAGCGCCGCGCGTCAGGGCTCGGCCACATCGCCCAGAGCACGCCGTCGCGGCGCACGAGGTGGTGCCAGAAGGCACCGATGGCGTGCAACGCCAGGACGCCGCAGCCGACATAGAATGTCGTGACGTGCAGCCGCCCGAACGTGCTGTACCCGGCGGGATCGGTCGGACCCAATGGCGTGATGAACGGCAGGCGCGGAAAGCTGTCGGTGCCGAAGAACCAGATCGCCGTCTTGCCGAACTGCGCGCTGTCCGCGAGGACGCTGAGCGCCACCCAGCCAGACAGCGGTAACGCGATCATCAAGGCATAGAGCAACCCCTGTGTGACGCGGGCGAGCACCCGCTGGTAGGTCGCCAGCGCCGCCGGCAAGTCCGGCGCCGGATGGGTGGAACGCCAGCCCAGGCGGAACAGCACGAGAGCCAGGATCAACAGCCCGTTGGTGTGATGCACCATCGAGGCAACGTCGTGCAGCCCCTTGATGCGCGCGCTGCCGGATCCCGGACTATAGGTATGGCTCATGACATAGCCGATGGGTGCCTCGAGCAGGATCATGATCGCCATGATCCAGTGGAACGCCTTCGCGCCCGTGCCCCAGGACTGAGCGGTATTTCCTGACATATACAAAGCCCCCTGACTTCCCGTGTACCAACCTTGTCGCAATGCGGCGCGCGTGCCAACAATGGCGACCGGTCGCGCCGAGGTGTGGGCATGCAATCACGGTCTGTCCTCATTGCAGTACTGATGATCGCGGTGACGGCGCCGCCGGCGTCGGCGCGGCTGACGCAGCTCAATATCGCGCGCAGCGAGATCGTCGACCTGCCGGCCTTCGGCGCCACCGGCGCCTATGAGAAGATTGTCGGCACGTTCGACGGCGAGATCGATCCCGCCAATCCCCGCAATGCGCTCATTGTCGATCTCGACCTCGCGCCTACGGTCAACGGCAAGGTGCGCTACAGCGCCACCTTCACCATCCTCAAGCCGCGTGACGCGGCGAGGGCGAACGGCAAGCTGTTTTACATGTTCAACAACCGCGGCACGAAGCTCGAGCTGCGCATCAACGACGCGACGGAGGTGTCGAACGATCCGGCCACGGCGGCGCATTTCGGCAACGGCTGGCTGAACCGGCAGGGCTACGCCCTGGCCTGGAGCGGCTGGGACGGCAACGTGAAGCCTGGGCCCAACATGGAATCGATCACCCTGCCGGTGGTCCGCAATCGCGACGGCTCCAGCATCACAGCCCCGGTCGCGGCGGAGCTGATCCCGGCTGCGCCGACCGATACCGCGATTGCGCTGATCTATCCCGCAGCCCCTGCGCAGCCCGGCAATGGCACGTTGACGGTGCGCGAACATGTGGACGATCCGAAGACGCCGCTGACCGGCTGGCATTATGACGGCGACGGGCGCGTGCGCCTACCCGGTCCTGCCAAGCCGAACTGGATCTACGAGTTCGTCTATACCGCCAAGGATCCCGTGCCGATGACCATCGGCTATGCGGCGACACGGGACTTCATCACCTTCCTGCGAACCGCAGCTGCGGACGATGCCGGCACCGCCAACCCCCTCGCCCGGCCCAAAGGCCTGGACGCGGTGTATGCCTTCGGTCGCTCCCAGGGTGGACGCGTGCAGCGGGACTTCGTGTATTGGGGCTTCAACGAAGACGAGGCGGGCACCCAACGGCGCGTGATCGACGGCATGATCCCCTATGCCACGGGCATCGGGTTGATGTGGACCAACTTCCGCTTCGCAGAACCGACCCGCAGCGCACAACAGCACATCCGCGCGCGGGTGCGTGAGAAGCAAGGCCCGCACACCTTCGCGGTGCGGACGGATCCGCTCACCGGCCTTACCGACGGCATCTTCAAGCGCTGCCGCGCCCGCGATGTCTGCCCCAAGGTCATGAATGTCGACAGCGCCAACGAGTATTGGAACAAGAGCAGCGCGCTCAATCACACCGACGCCTTCGGCCGCGACCTCAACGACACGGCCGCGCCGGACGTGCGTCTGTATGCCACGGCCAGCCAACAGCATTCCGTCGGTTTCGGCGAACGGCCGCAGCCGATGCAGGCTTGCGTGCAACTGTCCAATCCGCTGTACCAGGGGCCGCTATTCCGCGCCTTGCTGACGGCGATGGATGCCTGGGTGACGCGGGGCGTGTCGCCGCCGGCTTCCCAAGTGCCGCGGGTGCGCAACCGCACGCTGGTGGGGGCCGCGGACGTGCGCTTCCCGGCGATCCCGGCGACGTCCTACCGCGGCTGGCCGGCCCTGCCCGCCGCGGCCTATCACCCGGAGTCCCTGGCCCCATTGCGTGTGCTCAATTTCGAGGCGGTTCCGCCGACCGACGTCCCCGGCAAGACCTACACGACACTGGTGTCCCAGGTAGACGCGGACGGCAATGAAGTGGGCGGCGTGCGCGTGCCCCTGCTGCAGGCCCCGTTGGGGACTTACACCGGCTGGGCGTTGCTGAAACCAGGCGAAGGCGGGCCCGATCTGTGCGGCCAGAACGGGCAGTTCTTCCCGTTCGCTGCCACAGAAGCGGAGCGGCTGGCCGCAGGCGACCCGCGCCCGTCGCTGGAAAAGCGCTATGCCTCCGCCGCGGCCTATCGCGCACAGGTGGCCGCGGCGATTGCCGCCCAGGTGCGGGCGCGCCTGATGCTCGCGGAGGACGGCCCGGCGGTGCTGGCAGACGCCGTGGACCAGTACACCCGCCATAGCCTTCGAGGCCCGGACGCGCCCGCCGCGCACGACTAGCAGCCCCAGCCCCTCACCGAGCGGTGATGCTTGTCTGCAATCTAGCACCTTGGCAGGACCCACTTGTATTTTCTACAATACAAGCTTCGGCAAGTCAGGGTTGGTCCGGTATATGTCCCCGAGCGAGCATGTGATCATCATCGGCGCCGGCATCGGCGGGCTCACTGCCGGGCTGAGCCTGCAGCGGGCCGGCTACCGGATCTCCGTGTACGAGCAAGCGCCGGAGTTCGGCGAAATCGGCGCCGGTATCATGCTCACGCCGAACGCCACCCGTGTTCTGCTGAATCTGGGCCTGGAGAGCGGCCTGATGGCGAAGGGCGACCGCCCGACCGCGTCGCTGTATCGGAAATTCGATACCGCCGAAATTATGCAGAGCACCCCGCTCAACGACCGCGTCGCAACCTACGGCGCACCCCAGGTTCACATTCATCGCGCCGACCTCCATCGGACCCTGCTGGACGCGGTAGCCGCCTACGATCCGTCGTGCTTGCACACCTCGCACGTGTGCGAGCGCGTCGAGCAGACCGCCGATGGCGTGCGCGCAGTGTTTGCCAACGGCACGGTCGCCGAGGGCGGTGTTCTGATCGGCTGCGACGGCGCGCGCTCGGTTGTGCGCGCAACGCTGTTCGGCCGCGAAAGCCCGCACTTCACCGGCCAGGTCGCCTGGCGCGGGCTTGTCCCCGCCGCCGGCCTGCCAGACACCGTGAGCGGCCCGGCCTCGACCGTGTGGATCGGCCCCGATCACCACGTCGTTCAATACGGCGTGCGTCACGGCACCTTCGTGAACTTCGTCGCGGTGGCGCGGACCAAATGGGAAGAGGAAGGCTGGAACATTCCGGCCAATGTCAGCGACCTTTTGAGCGAATTCGACGGCTGGCATCCCGACCTGCGCGCGCTGCTCGCGGCTACGCCTGCGGGGACGTGCTTCAAGTGGGGCCTGTTCGACCGCGAACCGGCGGACGTATGGACGCAAGGCCGCATCACGCTTTTGGGCGATGCAGCGCACCCGATGCTGCCGCTGATGGCGCAAGGCTCGGCGATGGCAATCGAGGACGGCTGCGTGCTGGCGCGCTGCCTCAGCGACCTGCCGGTGGAGAAAGCGCTGCAGCGCTATGAACACATGCGGGCGCCGCGCGCCGGCGGAATCATCCTGCGCTCGCGCGCCGCGGCCGGACTTTATCAAAACGTCCGCGGCGACAAGTCCGCCGAACGTCAGGCCTATGTCGACAGCATCTATACGTACGACGCCACAACCGTGGCGGTGTGAGGCTTCGGATAAGAAACGTCGCGGGCACTGTCCCGCGCAAGGGGGAGGAAAACATGACTACAGCAGGCTGTTCTACACGCGCACGGCTCCTAGCCGGCGCTGCGCTCCTGGGCGCGACCGCTTTTGGCCCCGGCCAGATCGCACCGGCACAAGCGCAAGTGCGTGCCGAACTTGAAGAGATCACCGTCGTCGCCCGTAAGCGCGAGGAAAATCTTCAGGCGGTGCCGGAAGTCATCAACGCCTTCACCGAAAAGACCATGGAGCGCTTGCAGATCCGCGAACTGCGCGACGTGGCGATGTACACGCCGGGCTTCACCTTCGAGGGCTACGCCAACGGCGCCTCCGCCACACCGGTGATCCGCGGATTGGCCGAGCTCAACCTCAATGACCTTGAGAACAACGTCTCCACCTTCTTCGACGGCGTATACCTGCCGCGCAATTACATGACGGATCCCGGCGCGATCGGGCTCGAGCGCATCGAAATCCTCAAAGGCCCGCAGAGCGCGACTTACGGCCGCAACGCCTTCGCCGGCGCGATCAACTACGTGACGCGCAAGCCGAACATCGAGAAGTTCGAGGCCACCGTCGAAGCCACGGCCGGCACCTACCAGCTCTACAAGATCAACGGCGACGTGAACGTGCCGGTGGTGAAGGATCGCCTGGCGCTGCGCGCCGGAGGAAGCCACGCCCAATTCAACGGCACGTGGAAGAGCGTCCATCCGCTGCGTCGTGCAAACATTGACCCGGGCACCAAGAGCAATCTCGGCGGTTACGACAACGATGCATACTTCGTTGCCGCCACCGCGGCGCCATCTGAAAGCCTGAAGATTGAGGCCAGTTACTACCGCTTTAATACCGACAAGGAATTGGAAGCGGCCTACACGCTCGAAGAATTCGCGGGCGGCCTCAACTGCGCGCCGATTGCCGGCGTAAATCAGCTCTTCTGCGGCCGCGTTCCGATCAACACCTCGCTCCAGATGGATCCACGGTCCTATGGACTGCAGTCAAAGAGCGACTTTTACCGCACCAATGCCAACTGGAAGATCAACGATCACTTCACGCTCAATTACCTGTTCGGATACGTGAAGACGTTTGCGTCGGCCTTCGGCGCGAGCAATCAGTTCTATACGAACCCGGGGTCGACCATCACCTTCCTGGGTACGCCCAACGGCAACATCGACGCCACGTCCCACGAAGTGCGCTTGTCGTACGATAGCGGCAACAACCTGAAGGCCATGGCCGGGTTGTTCCACTTCCAGACAACGGACGTGCTGGACATTCGCACCACCGCGGTGCCGGCGTTGGGGACGACGCCGATCACGATCGCGAACACCACGCCGGCCGGCGGGCGACAACAGCAGGACGTGTCCGATTGGGCAGGCTTCGGGGAACTCAGCCTCGATATGCTCGACCAGCGGTTCAACATCAACCTGCAGGGACGCTATTCCGAAGAATCCAAAGAGGTGCGCAGCGCATCCACGGTCAACGTCTACCGCACCAAGTTCAAGACGTTCTCGCCGCGCGTCACGGCGCAATACAAGATTACGCCTGACTCGCAGGTTTATGTGTCCGCCGCCAAGGGCACGAAGAGCGGCGGCTTCAACGCGACGGTGTTCGTGGAATCCGAACGCGCCTACGGGCCCGATACGAACTGGACCTATGAACTCGGCACCAAGAACCAGTTCTTCGAAAAGCGCCTGCAGGTCAACGGCGCCCTGTACTATACCAAGTGGGCCAACCTGCAGCTCAACGCCTTCCCGTCGAACATCCCGACGGGTGCAACGGTCGCCACGATCATCCTGAACAGCGGCGCGGCACGCGCCTATGGCGCGGAGCTCGAGGTGATCTGGGTTGCGACCGACAATCTGACCTTGAACTTCGGCGGCTCGGTGGCCGATCCGCGGTTCGGCAAGGGTCAGTCCGTCCAAGGCGGCATCACGAGCTTGTGCAACAACATTGTTTGCGCGACGAGCGGCGCGGTGGGCGGCAACCTCCTGCCGCGGCAATCGAAAAACCAATTCAACGGCGGCTTCATCTACGAGCAGGAGATCGCCAACGAACTGTCCGGCTATATCCGCGGCGACGTCGCATGGCAGTCGGGCCAGGTGCTGGAGCCCCAGAATCTCGCGTCGATCGGCGCGCGAACGGTTGCTAACGGCTCCATCGGCTTCACGTTCCGGCAATACGAGTTGCAGCTGTGGGCCAAGAACCTGTTCAACCGCACCTACATTTCCGGTTCGAACGTGGACACGGGCCGCAACGACACGCGCTACACGCCGACACTGGGACCCCGCCGCACCATCGGCCTCACAGCGCGCGCGAAGTTCTAACTTTGGAAGTGGGGCGTGATCTTATCCGAAAATCCGACAGCACTTTTCGGGATCACGCCCTAGAACTGCAGCTTCTTGAGATTCTCGGCGTTCCGGGCGCGGTCCAGGGATAAGTGATACCTGAACCGGTCCGGACGCGAGTAGGACTCGGAGAACTCAAGCGGCTCGCCGTCTTCGCCGACCGAGATGCGCTGGATGTGGATCAGCGGCGAGCCGCCGGCAACGTCGAGCCGCCGCGCCACATCCAAATCCGCCGAGGCGGCGGCGATGAAAACGTCGGTGTGCAGGATGCGCATACCGCCGGCTTCCAGAATTTCCACCATCGTGCGCCGCGTGCATTGCGCTTCACTGACCAGATGGGCGAAGTCGCCGGGAATGTAGCTGGTCAGCAAATGCACCGGCTCCGTCCGCAGGCTACTGAGGCGCGTGACCTTGAGAACCCGGCGCCCGAAGCTCAGCCCGCGGTGCGCCAAGAACGCGGGCGACTTTATGAACTCGAACGCCAGCAAGGATAGCCGGTAGGGCTTGGAACTCTCCGCCAGGAACGCCGGATAGTTTGTGCCGGAGAAGGGGAGTTCGCCCGCGCCCACCTTCTTGGTCGGAAACGTACCGACGCCGCGCCGTTTGCTGATCCACCCGTCGGCGACCAGTTGTTCAAGTGCCCGGCGGATCGTCACGCGCGAGACACCGAATTCCTCAACCAGCGCCGGCTCGCTCGGCAGCGGTTCGCCCATAGGGAAAACCCCGCCGCGCAGCCGCTCGCGAAGGATCATGTAGACATTGTGATGCAGGGTGGCAGTCGCACCCTGGCGCATGATGTCGCGGGTTTTCATCGGCTCGCGCGTTGTCTGTTCTGCAAGACAACGTGGCGAACAGGCTCCGTTGAGTCAATCGCGCGGCTGCCTCAGCCGGCGGCTGTCTTGAACCGCCGCTTGCCGCCCTTCTCGCTGACGATCTTGCCGGCGGTGGGGCCGCCGAAGTGGGCGGCAAAGACGGTGATGTCCACGTCCGTGTGCGCGTCCACCAGCCGTTTGCGCGCGGCTTTGCCGCCTTCCTTGTCGGCATCGAACAGCACTTCCCACTCCGGATGCATCACCTCGATTGGGTTATGCAGAGCATCCCCGACCAGGATGGCGCGGCGTCCGCGGGAGTTGATCGTCAGCGTCTGGTGCCCGGGCGTGTGCCCCGGCATCGGCACCACCTGCACACCGTCGCCGATGTCGAACGCACCGTCGATGATGTCGGCATTGCCGGCATCGATCACGGGCTTGATGCTGTCTTCGTATGCGACCTTGGTGCTCGGATCGGGGCCGAGACCGCCGCGCATCAATCCGTCCAGTTCGTTCTTGTTGAACAGGTAGCGCGCCTTGGCAAAGGTGGGCACCCAGCGGCCGTCCGCCATCTTCGTATTCCAGCCGACGTGGTCGGTGTGAAAGTGACTACACAGGACGAAGTCCACCTTGTCGGTCTGAACGCCGGCGGCGGCGAGATTTTGCAGATACGGCCCCTTGCGCATGTTGGCCGCAGCACTGCCGCGCACTTTGTCGTTGCCGTAGCCGCATTCCATTACCACGGTGTGCCGCGGCGTCTTCACGACGTAGGACTGGTAGTTGAACAGGATGTTCTTGGTGGCAGGATCGTAGAAGTACGGCGCCAGCCAAGATGCGTTGGCATCCAGTTCTTCCAACGGCGCACCTGGGAACGCCCGCGCCGCAGGGAACGGACCCTGCATGTCGATTACGCGCGTGACCGTCACGTCGCCGAATGTCCACACGGAGGGCAACTCCGCGGCCCGCGCCGGGCGGGTAATGGCTGCCGCGGCGGCGCCGGCAACGACGCTGAAAGCCGCGCGACGCGAAATTGAGTTGTGCATGATGAACCCTCCCTAGGTCTCTGCAGGATACGCGCAGCGTACCGTGACCTTCATGGAAAGTTCATCCCCCGTCCGCCCCGTGTGCGGCACGTGGAGCGGGAGATGGGACAGATCGCCTTACAGCGACTTCAGAGTGCCGCGGAGCACCAGCGCCACGGCCGCTTCGGCCATGCGCGTCACCGGCAGGTCGGATGCACCCAGAAGCCCGCCGCGGATGACGCCGATGAGCATGGGCGCGGTGGCCTCTTCGTCGAGGTCGCGGAACACGCCGCTCTCACGGCCCCGGCGCAGCACCCGGCGCAGCAGGCCGATCAAGGTATGGCGCCGTTCGCCGAACAACCGGCGGGTGCGGTCCGCGAGGCCGGGCTGCTCGCCGCCAAGCAACCCGAGGGCCGACAGTTGGGTGGAGAATCGCGCCATGATCAGGTGGATCATGTCCGCCAGGGTCTCCTCCGCCGGGCGCGTGACTGCCAAGGCCGCCGTCAGCTCGGCTTCGAGTTCGGCAAGCACGTGGTCGCTGGCCGCCAGAAAAAGGGCGTCTTTGGCAGGAAAATAACGGTAAAGCGTGGGTTTGCCGACCCCGGCGACGCGGGCGATATCGTCCATCTGGACCGCGGCGTAGGGCTCGCGGCCGAACAACTCCATGGCCGCCGAGACGATCCGGGCACGCCGTTCCTGCCGCCAGGCTGGCGTTTCGTCGGCGTCCTCGACGATGCGGAGCGCGTTGCGGTCAGTCACTGAAATTCCGTTGAAAACGTAACTATCGAGTTCTATTTATGCCCCCACCGAAGGTAGAATCAAGTCACATTGAGGCTGGGCCTTTTGGCGATGCTTCCGGCACCCCGATAGCCGATGTGCGTAACGTTCGAGGCGTGAGAATGAGCGAAGGCTCCTACAGGTCGGCGTCGCGAGAGCCGTTGGCGGCCGTCGCGCCGCCGCGCGTGAGCGCCGCTGGAAAGGCCGGGATCGCTCTCGGCCTTTTAGTGGCCGCGGCCATCGCGTGGTCCTTCTTCGGCACCACCTCCACCAAACGCGCGCCCGACCGCACCGTGCCCGTGGCGGTTGCCGCCGCCTATACCAAGGCCATGCCGGTGCAGATCACCACATTCGGCCGCGTGCAGGCTATCGCGAGCGTGGCGCTGCGCTCGCGCATCGACGGTGTGATCGCGAGTGTTCCGGTGAAAGAGGGTCAGGACGTCAAGGAAGGCGACGTGTTGTTCACCCTCGACGACCGCCAAGCACGCGCCAACCTCAAACAAGCCGAAGGCGCGCTCGCCCGGGACCGCGCACAACTCGACAAAGCCAAGCGCGACCTGGAACGGCTAACCCCGCTGGAAGCCAAGAGCTTCGTCTCCAAGCAACAGCTCGACTTGGCGCAGAGCAATCTTGCAGCCCTTGAAGGCTCGGTCGCTGCGGATGCAGCGATGGCGGAAAACGCCCGCGTGCAGCTCAGCTACACCGTGATCCGCGCGCCGATCAGCGGACGCATCGGCAGCGTGTCCTCCAAGACCGGCAATACGGTGCGTGCGGCCGATACCGCAACGATGCTGACCATCAACCAGCTCAAGCCGATCTATGTGTCGTTCTCGTTGCCGCAGTCGAGCTTTCCGCCGTTGCAGGAAGCTATGGCAGCAGGTCCCGTACAGGTGCGCGAGAGCATGTCCGGTCAGGCCGATGCCGCCAACACCGGCGAGATCACATTTGTCGAAAACGCGGTAGACGCAATGACCAACACGGTCGGCGTCAAAGCCACCGTGGCCAACGAAAATCTGCGGCTGTGGCCCGGTCAATTCGTGGACGTGCTGATCACCCTCAAGGTCGAGGACAAAGCGACGGTCGTGCCGACGGAAGCGGTCCAGACGGGTCCGGAGGGCACATTCGTATTTGTCGTCGGCGCCGACGACAAAGCGATCATGCGGGCGGTGGACGTCAGCCGCATCCTCGGACCCGAGACCGTGATCGCAAAAGGCGTGGCGCCCGGGGACAAGGTGGTGACCGTAGGCCAACTCGCCATTGAGCCGGGCGTGAAGGTTCGCGTGAAAGCGCCGGGTGAAAGCAAAGCAGGCGAAAGCAAACCCGCCGGAGACGCAGGAGGCGGCTCGTGAGCCTGCCGGAGATCTGCATCCGCCGGCCGGTGATGACCTGCCTGCTGATGATTTCGTTCATCATCTTCGGGCTGTTCGCCTACCGCGTGCTTCCGGTGGCGCCGCTGCCGAAGGTTGACTTCCCGACGATCGAAATCAAAGCCCTGCTGCCGGGGGCGAGCCCGGAGACCATGGCGTCGTCCGTCGCCATGCAGATCGAACGCCAGCTCACCTCGATCGCCGGCATCGAATCCATCACATCGATCAATGCCGAGGGCTCATCGCGCATCGCCGTGCAGTTCGCCCTCGATCGCCAGATCGACGGCGCGGCGCTGGACGTACAGACGGTCCTCAGCCAGGTGATCAGCAAGCTGCCGAAGGACATGCCCACACCGCCGACGATGGAGAAGGTCAACCCGGCCGACTTTCCCGTCATCACCCTGAGCTTGAGCTCCAAGACGCTGCCGCTGTCGACCGTCGACGATTACGCGGAGAACATCATCGCGCCGCGCCTTGCGACCCTGCCCGGCGTTGGGCAGATCAACGTCGGCGGCGGCGCGAAATATGCGTTGCGCATTCAGCTCAAGCCCGCGGCCCTTGCCGCCGCCGGCATCGCCATCGACGACGTGCGCAATGCCGTTGCAAGCGCCAATTCCAACAAGCCGGTCGGCAGCCTCAACGGAGACCGGCAGAGCCTCTCCCTGCAGGCTTCAGGCTTGAGCCGCAGCGCCGCCGACTTCCGCGACTTGGTCGTGGCCGTGCGCAACGGCAATCCGGTGCGCCTCAGCGAGGTCGCCACTGTGGTCGATTCCATCGAGAATTTGCGCTCCGGCAACTTCTTCAACAACCGTAAGGCCGTGCAGCTGCAGGTTCTGCGCCAGCCCGATGCCAACATCGTCGACGTGGTCGATGGCGTGAAGGAGATGATCCCCAAGCTGAAGGTGGACCTGCCCGCCTCGATCCAGCTCGACGTGGGCATGGACCGCTCGATCGTGATCCGGGCTTCGGTGCGCGACGTGAAGTTTACGCTGATGATCACCATCTCTCTGGTCATCCTCATCATCTTCCTGTTCCTGCGCAACGTGACCGCGACGATGATCCCGGCGATGGCGTTGCCGGTGGCGTTGATCGGCACGTTCGCAGGCATGTACCTGATGGGATTCAGCGTCGACAATCTGTCGTTGCTGGCGATCACGCTGTCGGTCGGCTTTGTCGTCGACGATGCCATCGTTATGCTTGAGAACATCGTCCGGCACCTGGAAGCCGGCGAGACGCCGCTGCAGGCCGCTTTGCGCGGCTCGCGCGAAATCGCGTTTACGATTGTCTCGATCACATTGTCGCTTGTTGCGGTATTTATCCCGGTGCTGTTCATGGGCGGGGTCGTCGGGCGGCTGTTCCGCGAATTCGCCGTCACCATCAGCATGACGATCCTGATCTCATCGTTGGTATCGCTGACCCTGACGCCGATGCTTTGCAGCCGAATTCTGCGCGGCGGCCTCACCCACAGCACCAACCCGGTGCTGATGTGGTCGGAAGCGGCGTTCGAATGGATGCGGCGCATCTACGAATCCACGCTCGATCGCGCGCTCAAGCATCCGCGCGTGGTTCTGGGCGTCACGTTCGGCTGCCTGGTCCTCAGCGCTTTGCTCTATGTCGTGATTCCCAAGGGCTTCTTCCCGAGCGAGGACACCGGCTTCATCGTCGCCTCGGTCGAGGCCAATGACGACGTCTCCTACGAAGCGATGCTGAAACTGCAGCAGCAGGCGCTCGACATCTGCGCGCGCGATCCGGACATCGACATGATCGTCTCCACCGTCGGCTCCAACGGGCCGAACAGCGGGGCCAACCTCGGCCGCCTGTTCATGGGCATGAAGCCGCTGAGCGAGCGCGACAGCACGGTCGATGAGATCATCGGGCGCCTGCGGCCAAAGCTGGCGCAGATCGCGGGACTGCGGGTGTTCATGCGGCCGGTGTCGAACATCAGCGTCGGCGGACGGCCGTCGAACAGCCTCTATCAGTACACGATCCAAGGCACCGACTTCGACGAGCTGCAGCGCATCTCCTTGGCGATGGAAGCGCGCCTGAAGCAGATCCCAGGCCTGCTGGATTTGTCGAGCGACCTCAAAGTGAAGCGCCCGCAAGCGGTGTTCGACATCGATACGGATCGCGCGGCGGCACTCGGCGTATCCGCCGATCGCATCCGCGACACCCTCTATACCGGCTACGGCACGCGGCAGATCTCGACGATTTACACCGCCAACAACACCTATCAAGTGATCATGGAGCTCGATCCCGCCTACCAGAAGGATACGAGCAGCCTATCGAGCGTGTACCTGCGTTCGGATCGCGGCGATCTCGTGCCGCTGAGCGCGGTGACCCACCTGCGCACCCGGGCGTCACCCCTGACGATCAATCACCAGGCGCAGATGCCCGCCGTGACGCTGTCGTTCAATCTTGCGGTCGGAACGTCCCTGGGCGAAGTGGTCGACAAGATCAATGCGATCGAGCAGGACATGAACCTGCCCGGCAGCATCACCACCGGATTCCAGGGCAACGCGCAGGTATTCCAGGACTCGCTCAAGGGCCAAGGCCTGCTGCTGCTCGCGGCGGTATTCGTGATCTATGTCGTGCTGGGCATCCTTTACGAGAGCTTCATCCACCCGATCACGATTCTCTCCGGTCTGCCGTGCGCCGGACTCGGCGCGCTGTTGACCTTACTGCTGTTCCGCATGGACCTGAGCGTGATCTCGATGATCGGCGTGGTGATGCTGATCGGCATCGTCAAGAAGAACGCCATCATGATGCTCGACTTCGCGCTGGAACGGCAGCGCGCGGATGCGAACATCGCGCCCGAGCAGGCGATCCGCGAGGCGTGTCTGCTGCGATTCCGTCCCATCATGATGACCACCTTCGCCGGCATCTTCGGCCTGTTGCCGATTGCGCTTGGCGGCGGCGCCGGCGCGGAACTGCGCCGCCCCCTGGGTGTCGCCGTGGTCGGCGGACTGATCTTCTCCCAGATGCTGACGCTCTACATCACGCCGGTGATTTACATCTACATGGAGCGCCTGCGGCGGCGCTTCGGCGGCAAGGGCGGCGTGCCGGTGAAGGTGGCGGAGATCCGCCCCTTCGTGCACGCGGGCGAGTGATGGCGTGAACGAACTTCCCGCCCTTCAGAAAGCCGTGTCGACCCTGGAACGGGCAGCCAAAGAGGCCGATGCATCCTTGAAGGCGGATTTGGCGGCCAAAGAAGCGGCGAAAAAGGAACGCAGCCCGCTCGACAAACTCGAGGACAAGATCACGGCCTCTACCGCCGTCGCGGCCGCCGCAGCCGGGAGCCCGGAGCAGGCGCGCGCCATGCTGGCCTCGGTGCGGGGCAAGATGATGCAGGCCGCGGCCGATGGTGCGGACACGACAGCCCTTGAAGCCATGGTGCGGGACTTTGAGCGGCTTGCAAAAATCGCCGAGGAAAAGCGCGACCAGAAGAAACAGGGTGGCGACGACGGCAGCGCGGCGGTTATCCCTACGATCGTCGCGATCGCGCGCAGCTAACTATTCGTCCTCGCACTCCAAACCGAGTTCGGTGAGACCGCCTTCGAGATCCTCTGCCAGCAGAGGCAGGGTCAGCAGATATTCCGCGGCGCCCTTGGGGTGCTCCTCCATGGCGGATTCCACGGCTTCGTCCCAATCCTCGCCCGTGAATGTGCCGTGGCCGATCCAGGCCAGCGCCACCAGCTCAGCCTGCTCGTCCTCGCCCAGGGCGTCGATGTACTCGCGCAGTTCGTCGACTTCCGGGGAACTGGCGAAGGCCGAGGCTTCCTCATCTTCGTCATCGCCGCTGTCGCGCTCCTCGATAACGAGTTCCCGCGCCTTGCCGATCACGAAGCACACTGTGTCCAGTGCGATGTCCATAAAGTCCCCCGTTGTCCGGTCGCCGGGGCGACCGCTGTATCGTCGCGTGGATGTTTACCCCGCGGGCATTTCACAAGATTCGCCGGGGGCTTTCAACGGCCTAACGAGGCCTGCCGACACCGGCAGCGCCGGAGAATTCTTTCCTAGTTCGAACACGCCGGAGCGTGGGCTAGGCGCTGTGGCGGCGGACCAACCCTTGTCGCCCGTAACGGCGCCGCTGATGGTCCCCGCCGCGCCGATAGCAGCCGGTTAGGCGTTCCCCACCACAGCCGCGGCCTTGCGGCCGGCGACCATTTTGTCGAAGTGTTTCCACACGCCCTCAGGGCCGTGCCAGGAGCCGGTGGTGGCGCCCTTGGAGTACTCCGTCGCGCGGGTCTCGAAGAAATTGGCGTGCTCGACGCCGTTGAGAATTTGCTGCAGCCAAGGCAACGGATGCTCGGTGACGTTGTAGATCGCCGGCAATCCGAGCTGACCGAGCCGCCAATCGGCGACATAGCGGATGTAGGTCTGGATGCCTTCCGGCGTCATGCCGTTGACCGGGCCCATGGCGAAGGCGAGTTCAATGAACTTGTCTTCCAGACTGACGACCGTCTTGCAGCAATCGACGATGTCGTCTTTCACGCCCTGGGTGAGGCAGCCGGTTTCCTTCGCGAACGTATGGAACAGGCGCACAATCGCCTCGCAGTGCAGCGACTCATCGCGCACCGACCAGGACACGATCTGCCCCATGCCCTTCATCTTATTCTGGCGCGGGAAGTTGAGCAGCATCGCGAAGCTGGCGAACAGCTGAAGACCTTCCGTGAACCCGCCGAACATGGCCAATGTGCGCGCGATGTCGGCATGGGTGTCGACGCCGAACTGCTTCATGTAGCTGTGCTTATCAGCCATCTCGCGGTATTGCATGAACGCGCCGAACTCGGATTCCGGCATGCCGATGGTCTCGAGCAACAGCGCATAGGCCGCGATGTGGATGGTCTCCATGTTGGAGAACGAGGCCAGCATCATCTTCACTTCGGTCGGTTTGAAGACGCGGGCGTAGCGCTCCATGTAGTTGTCGTTCACCTCGATGTCGGACTGGGTGAAGAAGCGGAAGATCTGGCTGAGCAGATTGCGTTCGTTGTCGGTCAGGCGGCTTGCCCAATCCTTGCAGTCTTCGCCCAACGGAACTTCTTCGGGCATCCAGTGAATCTGCTGCTGGCGCTTCCAGTACTCGTGCGCCCACGGATAGCGGAACGGCTTATAGCCCTGAGACGGAATCATCAGGCCCGGCAGCGTCGAAGAGCTGGCAAGCGCGGACACGTCGGACGCGGTGATGATCTTGTTCATGGCAGTCAGTCTCTTGTGCGGGAGTGAGGACGAGGCGACGCCTATTGGCAGGCGAGGCATTCCTCGTAGTCGGTCTTGTTCTCGTTGAGCATGCGCTCCGGCCAGGCGCGGGTGTTGTCGGCCTCGACGCCGGCGAACGCCGCGCGCTGCACGGACTTGGAGCGCAGGTAGTACAGGCTCTTCACGCCCGATTCCCAGGCCTTCCAGTGCAGCATCATCAGGTCCCACTTGTCGATGTCGGACGGCAGGAACAGGTTGATGGACTGGCCTTGGCAGATGTAGGGCGAGCGGTCGGCGGCGAATTCCACCACCCAGCGCTGGTCGATCTCGAACGCCGTCTTGTAGACGTCCTTTTCCTCGGCGGTCAGGCCATTGAGGTGCTGGACCGAGCCTTCGTGCTCCAGGATCGAATTCCACGTGGCGGAATTGTCGAGACCCTTGGAAGCGAGCAGCTTTTCCAGGTACGGGTTCTTCACCGCGAACGAGCCCGACAGCGTCTTGTGGGTGTAGATGTTCGCCGGGATCGGCTCCACGCACGGCGACGTTCCGCCGCAGATGATGCTGATCGACGCCGTCGGCGCGATCGCCATCTTGTGGGAGAAGCGCGCGGTCACGCCGGCGTCCATCGCATCGGGGCAGGCGCCGCGTTCTTCAGCCAGCGTCACGGACGCCGCGTCAGCGCCGCGGCGGATGTGCTTGAACATCTTGATGTTCCACGACTTGGCCATGGCGCTCTCGAACGGAATACCTTTGGCCTGCAGGAACGAGTGGTAACCCATGATGCCCAGGCCGACCGAGCGCTCGCGCAGGGCGGAGTACTTCGCGCGCGCCATGGCGTCGGGGGCGCGGTCGATGAAGTCCTGCAGGACGTTATCGAGGAAACGCATGACGTCTTCGATGAACATCTCGCTGTCGTGCCACTCGTCCCAGGTCTCGACGTTGAGGGACGACAGGCAGCACACGGCCGTGCGGTCTTCGCCGAGGTGATCCGGGCCGGTGTGCAGCATGATCTCGCTGCACAGGTTCGAAGTCGTGACCTTCAGGCCGAGGTCGCGCTGATGCTTGGGCATCTGGCGGTTCACGGTGTCGGCGAAGATCAGGTACGGCTCGCCGGTCTGGAGGCGGATCTCGAGGATCTTCTGCCACAGCTCGCGGGCGCTGACGGTCTTCATCACTTCGTTGGTCTTCGGGCTGCGCAGCCCGAACTGCGCGTCGTCGCGCACCGCTTCCATGAACTCGTCGGTGATGTTGAGGCCGTGGTGGAGGTTCAGGCTCTTGCGGTTGAAGTCGCCCGACGCCTTGCGGATCTCCAGGAACTCTTCGATCTCCGGGTGATGCACGTCGAGGTACACCGCGGCGGACCCGCGACGCAGGGAGCCCTGGCTGATGGCGAGCGTGAGGCTGTCCATCACGCGCACGAACGGGATGATGCCCGACGTCTGGCCGCAGTTCTTCACCTTCTCGCCGATGGAGCGGACATTGCCCCAATAGGTGCCGATGCCGCCGCCGTTAGACGCGAGCCACACGTTCTCGGTCCAGGTGCCGACGATGCCTTCGAGGTCGTCGTTGACCGAGTTCAGGAAGCAGGAGATGGGCAGGCCGCGGTCGGCGCCACCGTTGGACAGCACCGGAGTCGCGGGCATGAACCACAGCTTCGACATGTAGTCGTAAATCCGCTGGGCGTGCGCCACGTCGTCGGAATAGGCCACGGACACGCGGGCGAACATGTCCTGATAGGACTCGCCCTTCAGCAGGTAGCGGTCTTCCAGGGTGGCCTTGCCGAAATCGGTCAGCAGCGCGTCGCGGGCGCGGTCGATCTTGATCGAGGGGACGAGCGCCAGGGCGTCGGCCTTGGGCTTCGCCGGGGTTGAGTTGGGGATACGCGACTTAGGCTTTTGGACAACAGCGACAGAATCAGCCTCAAGCGCGTATGCCATGTGAACCCCTACCCCGTTAATCCGCCCGCCCAGGCGGAACTAGAACCAGAACCCGTCGCGCGACGGGATTTCGCAGGGGAAAGTCACCTATACCCCGCCGATACCCTTGAGAATCAAAGGGCTACGGACGTGGCTGGCGGCAGCCGTTGCCGGCTGCGAAAACTGTCACGAACTTTGAAGCGCGCGGGGTATTCCCCGTCTTCGCCCGAAGTTCTTTCAGCTCCCTTGATATTCCCCAGTGAGACCGGTCCTAGATGCTGTGATCTAGTCTGGCCGCGCTACGACATATGGTGTTCGTCTGAGGACTCTGTGTCAACGCCACATGTTGCGGGAAACACAACATTTTGTGCTTGATTTCCAGAATCGGTCAACATCTGGGCAAAGTGCGGCGCGGACTCAACGTCGTGCTGCAACGCGCTGAAATTGCCCCCTGAATCGAACTATCCCCGCGCCGTCCACAGCCGATGTGGATGACGCGATCCCGAGTGTGCACAAACCCCACGAAGGCCAAATCCATAGGGGGATTTTGTGTGGATAACTCTTCATCGTCACCGGGCCGCCGGGACATGCAGCAGCAACAATGCTGCGATGCACAAAATCGCATTGTCGGATGTGGGGGCTCCGATCATTGTCCCGCCGCCAAAGGATTTTGGCGGTTCGGCATGACCCTGGTCGCCTGGTCGGTGCTGAGACGGAAGGCAGGATGCCGGGCGGCTTTTTTGATGTTTGGAGACAGCCCCCAATGACCAGCCCAGTGACCGACCACACCGATCTCGTTTCGTTCCTGACCGAAAGCGCCAAGGATGCCGTCATCGCATTCCGCCATAGCGAAGCCGAAGAACTCATTGCCCTGCGCGACCGTCTGGTCGCCCGCGTGTTCAACCGCAATCAGCTGACGCTGCCGCTGGAGCTCAAGCAGGCCGCCTAACGACAAAACCAAGAATGAGCTAGAAAAGCCCGGGCATCCCCCGGGCTTTTTTATTGCGCATGATTTTGTATTTCGCCTACGGCTCGAACCTCCACAAACGCGCGATGCTGCGGCGTTGCCCGAAGGCGCGGCCCTACCTAGCAGCCACGCTGATCGGCTATCGGCTTGAATTCCAAGGCTATGCCAACGTCGTCGCGGATGACGCTGCCGTTGTGAACGGCGCGCTGTATCAGGTCACCCCGGCCTGTCTGCGCGCGCTCGACGCCTATGAGGACGCGCCGCGGCTCTACATGCGCAAGGACGTGACCGTGGACACCGCCGACGGTCCGAAGGCTTGTTTCACCTACGTGATGACGGCCCGCTCGCCGACCGCTCCCGGGGCCGCAGCTGCTCCGGAGGACGCCTACTATGGTGAGATCGCCCGCGGCTATAACGACTGGAAGCTGGACCCGGCAGTGCTGCGGAAAGCTCGGGCGACGGAGCCGAAGCCGAAGCGCCGGATTCCAGCACCCGCCGAACGTGAATGAAGGTGAACGCGCCCATCGCGATGAACACCGCGAGGCTTGCGATCAGACCCGCCACCCCGGCGCCGAGCGCGCCGTAGGTCGGCGTGAGCACCGCCAGCACCGGCAGATAAAGCAGCACCGCTGCGGTATTCACCTGCAAGGGGATCGCCGGCCGCCCCATGGCATATAGCGCCGGATCGAACGCAAAGCCGGCGATGGTGAGCGTCGCCGCCACGCCAAGCAGCAGCATGCAGCCTTGTGCGGCGACGAAATCCGGCCCGAAGAACGTGCCCAGGAACCACGTCCCGATCAGCACAGCGATCACAACCAGCAGCGCGCCCGCTCCCGCCGCCATGCTGCCGCCGCGCAGAATCAGCCGCGGAAAGGCCCGCCATTGGCCTTGGCTCGCCAGGCGCGCGAACTCCGGATAGACAGAATTGTTCAACAACTCGGCCGGTTTGGTGATGGCGGTGGCGACGTCGCGGGCAATCTTGAACAACCCCGCCTGGGCCGGCCCGGCAAGTGCGCCCACCAGCACCGGCGCCAGATAGCCGGTCACGGTCTGTACCGTGACGTGCAGATTCGACAGGATCGCAAAGCGCCACAGGCCGGGATGCCGCGCCGGCGGTGCGAACCATGCCGCCGGCCGCGTATCGAATCCCGCAAGCTGACCGGACCGCCACGCTTGATGCCAGCCCATGGCGATGAGCACGAGACCGGCGACGCCGCCGCCCACGAACCACACGGCGAGGTAGGCCGCCAGAGTCCAGCCGAAGAAGGCCGCCAGGCCGACGCCGATCAGCCGCAGCAGCGGCGACACCACGGACTGAATCGACAGCAGATCGAAGCGGTCGTGCAGACGAAGCAGGCCGGTGGGCGTGGCGGTGATCGCGAACAGCGTCACCAGGGCATAAGGCCGCGCCGAAGCCATGACATCGGGGTTCCACCCCAGCCACGGCCCCACCAGCGGCACTGCCGCGACGGCCACGACCGTGGCGAGCAGCGCGCCGGCGATATCGAGCACCGTGCAGAAGCGCAGGAGCGCATGGAACGCAGTCATGTCCTTATTCTCGACGTCGATCGCGCCGAAGCGGATCACCGCCTGCCAGGACTGGAATGTCGCGACCGCGGTGATGGTCTGCACATAGGTCTGCACGAGCACGATCAGCCCGAACTCCTCCGCACCCAAGGCGTGGGCCGCGATCGACAGGATCGCAAGGTTCAGGACACCGGTGGCGACGCGGCCGGTGAGCAGCAGACCGGCATTGCGCAGAACGCGCGCCATGATCCCGTCGGAAAGCCACCGGCGCAGCAGGCGCATGGGAAACTGGAACAAGCGGAGTAACGCCATCTCCCGCGATTATGTATTGAGCCGACGTGCGAAGTCGAAGGACAATCGCGCATGCCTGATACTCACGCGCCTCTTGAAGCCCGTCTCGCGGCGCCCGTCGCTGCATCCCTAGGCGCCTGGGCGGCCGGCGCGACCGCGTTTCCGGATGCCGCGCGGCGGATCGCCGGGCGTGCGATGATCGATGTGACCGGCTGCATGATCGCCGGCGCAAGCGACGGCGCCGCCGTCGCCGTGCGCAAGACCATCGCTGCCTGGGGCTCTGGCAATGCCACGGTGGTCGGCCAGCACGCGACGGTCGCCGTCCCCTGGGCGGCGTTCGCCAACGGCACCGCCGCCCATGCCCTCGACTTCGACGACAACTTCGATCCGGCCAAGGCGCATATCAGCGCTGTTCTGGCGCCGGCACTGCTGGCGCTGGCCGAGAGCAAGAACCTCTCCGGGCGTGCGGTCATCGACAGCTACATTGTCGGCACGGAGATCGCCGCGCGATTGGGCGCGATGTTCAATCCCGGACACCGCGAGGCCGGCTGGCATGCCACCGCGACATTGGGCGCCATCGCTGCGGCGGGCGCTTGCGCGCATCTCCTCAGGCTGGACGCATCGCGCATCGCGCATGCCCTCAGCACAGCCACGTCCTTCGCCGGCGGTAGCACCGCGCAGTTCGGCACCATGACGAAGGCCACGCACGCCGGCCACGCCGCCATGGCCGGTATAATGGCGGCCAGCCTGGTGGCCAACGGCCTCGATGCGGGGCACCACGCCATCGAACACTTCGCGCGACTGGCCCATGGCGGCGATGTGGCGACGGAGACGCACGACCTCGCGCTTGTGCGCCATGGTTTGAAGCAGAAGCTCTATCCCTGCTGCGCCTCGGCCCATCGCGCCATCGATGGCGTGCGCGCGCTGTGTGCGGCGCACCGGCTGCTGCCGGACGACATCGCCCGCATCGACGTGCATCTGCCGGCAAGCCATCTCGCCAATCTCATGCACGCATTGCCGGGTACGCCGCGCGAGGCGCGGTTTTCCCTCGGCTACTGCCTCGCCATTGCCGTGCGAAACGGGACAATCAAACTCGCGGATTTTGCGGCGCTCGATGCATCACTCCTCGCCTTTGCCGAACGCGTGCGCGGGGACGGTGTTGACGCGGCCGAGCACAGCTTTCCAACCCGCACGGAGATCGTGTGCACGGATGGGCGCGCATTTGCAGCGTCGGTGGACGCGCCCAAGGGCCGTGCCGACAATCCATTGAGCGATGCGGAACTGTGGGCGAAGTTTCACGACTGCTGCCCGCAGCGCACGCACGAGATCTCAGCGGCTCTTTCCGTATTCGACCGCAGCATTCCGGCGGCGGCCCTGATGACGCTGCTGCGCGGATGAAGATCACCGCGCTGGTGCTGGCCGCCAGCCGCCGCGGCGACGCCGATCCGGTCGCGTCGGCTGCGGGCGTTGCCCAGAAAAGCCTCGCGCCGGTGTTGGGCGTGCCGATGCTCACTCGCGTGATCGACGCCCTGCGCGGAACCCACGCCGTAGGACGGATCTACGTCTCCATCGAACGGGAAGACCTGCTACCGGATCGCAACGCTGCGCATTTTGTCGCGAGCCGGGCGACGTTGGCCGAAAGCATCTTGAGTGCGGTTGTGGTGATGGATCCAAAACCCGAGGCGCTACTGATCACCACGTCCGACAACGCGCTCCACACGCCGGAAATGCTGGCGCATTTCTGTGCCGCCATACATACCGCCGATGCGACTGTGGCGATGACGCCCGCTGCGATCCTCCTGGCGCGCTATCCGAACGGCGTGCGCGCGTTCCATCGCTTCAAGGACGGCGACGCATCGGGCTGCAATCTTTACGGGCTAAGGGGCGACCGCGCGCTCGCCGCGGTGCAGGCCTTCGCCGGCGGCGGACAGTTCGGCAAGAAGCCTTGGCGCATCTTGCGCGCCTTTGGCTTCGGAACGTTCGTACTGCACATGCTGCGACGCTTGACGCTGGACGAAGCCATGACGCGCATCGGCCGCGGCTTCGGGCTCAGCATCGCCGCGGTCGAGATGCCGTTCCCGGAAGCACCAATCGACATCGACACCGTTGCGGACTTGCGCCTCGCCGAGGAGATTTTGCGTCAGCGCGCTATTTGTTGACGTCGATCACGATACGACCGCGCGTCTCGCCGCGCAGAATCATCTCGCCCAGGGTCTTGATCTTCGACAGCGGCTCTACCGTCGTCATCGCATCGAGCTTGGCGATGTCGAGGTCCGTCGCCAGACGCGCCCAGGCCTGTTCACGCCGCGCGGCCGAGGCCGTCACCGAATTGATGCCGAGCAATTTCACGCCCCGCAGGATAAACGGCATCACGCTGGTCGGCAGATCGGTGCCGCCTGCAAGACCGCACGCCGCCACCGCGCCTTCGTCCTTGGTCTGCGCCAGCACCGTCGCCAGCGTCTGGGAGCCGACGGAATCGACGGCTCCGGCCCAGCGCGCCTTTTCGAGCGGACGGCCCGCCTTCTCGAGATCGGCGCGAGCGATGAAATCTGCCGCGCCCAAAGACTTGAGGTATTCATGCGTCGCCGGACGACCCGTGGAGGCGATCACGCGGTAGCCGAGTTTCGCCAGGATCGCGATGGCCACCGACCCGACGCCGCCCGCCGCCCCGGTGACGAGAATGTCGCCGCTGGCGGGCTTGATGCCGGCCTGTTCGAGCGCAATCACGCTCAGCATCGCCGTGTAGCCGGCGGTGCCAATCGCCATCGCCTGTTTGGCGGAGAACGCTGCGGGGATGCGCGTGAGGAAATTCGGGTTCACCCGCTGCTTCTGGGTGTAGCCGCCGCTTTCGGATTCGGACAGACCCCAGCCATTCACCAGCACGGCGTCGCCGGCCTTGAAGTTGGTATCGCTCGACTCAGCGACCGTGCCTGCGAGATCGATGCCGCACACCAGCGGGTACTTGCGCACGATCTTGCCCTTGCCGGTGACCGCGAGCCCGTCCTTATAGTTGACCGTGGAATAGGCCACATCCACCAGCACGCCGTGGGCCGGCAGGTCCGCGACCGTGATGTCGCGGAAATCCGCGGTGTACTTGCCGTCTTTCTCGTCGGCGACGAAGGCGCGAAACGTGTCGGTCATGGCGGTGTCCTTTCGCAGGCAGCAGCGGCGGCGACTATTGGCGCGGCGGCGCAACCGGGTCAATCGACAAGTAACGGCTCAAATGAATGGCGGACGGGTTGGGCTGCCAGCCGTGTACGCGCGGTGAAACCAGCTCACGATTCACCCCGGTATATAAGGGGACCATCGGCTGATCCTGGATCATCATCTGCTCCGCGTCACGCATGACGGCGAGCCGCGCCGCAGGATCCGCGGTCGCCGCGGCCTTATTGATCAAAGCATCGTACGCCGGGTTGTTGTAGCGGCTGTAGTTGCCGACAACATTGGTGCTGAGCAGCGGCGTGAGAAAGCTCGCCGCATCCGGATAGTCCGCCTGCCAGCCGACATAGGCTGCCTCGAAGTTCCCCTCGCGCAAATTGCCGAACATCACTTTGCCCTCGAGCCCCTCAAGCGAGACGATGACGCCAAGCGGCTTCCACATGGCGGCGATGGCCACGGCGATCCTTTTGCGGTCCGACGTGTTCCCGTGGGTGTAGGTAAGGCGCAACGGCGTCGCCGGCGTGATTCCCACCTCGGTCAGGAGCGCGCGCGCCTTCGCAAATCGCTCCGGCATCGAGGGAGGAAAATCGGGAATCTTGACCGGCTCGTAGCCCGGCATGGACGGCGGAACGTAGGTATCGGCCGACATCTCTCCGCCGCGAGTCACCTTGCTCACCAACAAGGCGCGATCCACCGCCAGCGACAACGCGCGCCGCACGCGCACGTCCTTGAGCTTCGGGTTGTTGAGATTGAGCGGCAGGTAGTAGGTGAGCTGGCCCGGCACGATTTTCGTCTGCGTGGGCATATCGCGCTTGAGGATGTCGGTTTGGATGCTTGGGAATTCAAATTGCATATCGAGCCCGCCCGCCTTGAAGCGGGTCAACGCCGCGTCCAGATCTTCCGTCGGCTCGTAGACGACTTGATCGAGACTTGGCGGCTCGCGGTAATTGGGATTGCGCACAAGCGTGATGCCGCCGTTGGGGATCCATTCCTTCAGCACGAACGCACCATTGCCGACAGCATTGCCAGGCTTGATCCACTCGTCGCCGAACTTGGCAATGGCATGTTTGGGCACGATCGCTGTGGTACCGCTCGCAAGCAAAGCAGCGAGATAGGGCGCGGGATATTCCAGCGTGAGCACCACCGTGTCTGCGTTAGGCGCAGCAACACCGAGCTGCTCCACCGGCAACTTTCCGGTGTTCACCAGCCGCGCGTTCTTGATCGCATAAACTGTCGAGGCCAACTCGCCTGCGGTTTTGGGATCGAGCAGGCGGCGGAACGAAAACACCACATCGTCGACCGTAAGCGGCGCACCGTCGGACCATTTCAGGCCGGCGCGCAGAACAAATGTCCACGTCTTGCCGTCGGGGCTCACCGTCCAGGATTGCGCGACACCGGGATGCGGCTGTTCGTCCGGCCCCGGCTCGGTCAGACCCTCGAACAGATCTTGGACGATGAAGCGTTCATAGACCGTGCTGATCTTGTGCGGATCGAGGCTCGACGGCTCGAAGTGATTGCCGCGACGGAGCGTGCCCGCCGCATCTGCAGACACCGCCACGCAGGCGCAGACCATGACAGCGAGCAGTGCGCGCATCAGCGCGTGCGCGCCTTTTCCACTTGTGCGTCGATCACGGCGAGGGCTGCGAGGTTCACCAAGCCGCGCGCCGTGACGGACGGCGTGGTGATATGCGCCGGCTTGCCGATACCGAGCAGGATCGGACCGACCGGCAAGCCGCCGGCGAGCGTGCGCACGAGATTGAAGGCGATGTTGGCGGACTCGAGCGTCGGCATCACCAGCAGGTTCGCTTTCCCCTTGAGCTTGGAATTCGGGAAAATGCGGGTGCGCAGGACTTCGTCTAGCGCCACATCCGCCTGCATCTCGCCTTCGACCTCCAGTTCCGGATTCATGTCCATGAGCATCTTCACGGTGCGGCGCATCTTGCGGGTGTTGGGCGTACTGCGGGAGCCGAAGTTGGAGGTAGCGATCAGGGCCACCTTCGGCGTGATGCCGAAGTCCTGCACCTTGGCGGCGGCGCGCACGGTGATATCGGCAAGGTCTTCGTAGTCGGGGTCTTCGGCGACGAACGTGTCGCACATGAACACCGGTCCGTCGTCCATCACCAGCAGGCTGAGGCCGGCCGCGCGATGCACGCCCTTCTCAAGCCCGAGGATGTCCATCAGGTAGCGCAAGTGCCACTGATACTCGCCGTAGGTGCCGCAGATCATGGCATCCGCGTCGCCTCGCGCCACCATCAGCGCGGCAATAACCGTGGTGTTGGTGCGCACGATAGTGCGCGCGGAATCCGGCGACACGCCCTTGCGTTCCATGAGGCGATGAAAATGTCGCCAGTAATCGCTATAGCGCGCATCTTCTTCCGGATTGACGATCTCGAAATCGCGGCCTGCTTCCAAGCCCAGGCTTAATTTGCGCACACGCTGGGAGATGACGAGGGGCCGGCCGACCAGGATCGGCTTGCCGATCCCTTCATCCAGCAGCGTCTTCACCGCGAACAGCACGCGCTCGTCTTCGCCTTCGGCGAACACGACACGCTTGGGTGCGGCGCGCGCCTTGTCGAACACCGGCTTCATGACAAAGGCGGAGCGATAGACGAATTGGTGCAGGCGCTCGCGATAGGCATCCAGGTCGGCGATCGGACGCGTCGCCACACCGGAGTCCATCGCCGCCTTCGCCACCGCCGGCGCGATCTCCGACACCAGCCGTGGATCGAACGGCTTGGGAATCAGATATTCGGCGCCGAAGCGCAACTGATCGCCGCCGTAAGCCGCGGACACCACATCCGAGGATGCACCGCGCGCGAGCCGGGCGATGGCTTCAACGCAGGCGGTCTTCATCTCTTCGTTGATCGTGGTGGCGCCGCAATCGAGCGCGCCGCGGAAGATGTAGGGGAAACATAGGACGTTGTTGACCTGGTTGGGATAGTCCGACCGCCCGGTCGCGATGATCGCATCCGGCACGGCCGCGCGCGCAACCTCCGGACGGATTTCAGGCTCGGGATTGGCAAGCGCCAGGATGAACGGCTGCTTCGCCATGGTCTTCACCATCTCCGGCGTCAGCACACCGGGCGCGGAGAGCCCGAGGAACACGTCCGCGCCTGGGATCGCCTCCGCCAGCGTGCGCGCCTTGGTGTCGGCGGCGTACTCCGCTTTCTGCAGCGTCATGTCTTCGTTGCGGCCCTTGAACACCACCCCCTTGTGGTCGCACAGGATCACGTTCTCGCGCTTCATGCCGAGGGACAGAAGCTGATTGAGGCAGGCGATGCCCGCCGCGCCGCCGCCGGTGGACACCACCTTCACTTTGGCGATGTCCTTCTTGAGAAAGGCGAGCCCATTGATCACCGCGGCGGCGACGACAATCGCCGTGCCGTGCTGGTCGTCATGGAACACCGGGATCTTCATGCGCTCGCGCAACGCGCTTTCGACAATAAAGCAATCCGGCGCCTTGATGTCTTCGAGGTTGATCGCGCCGAACGTGGGCTCCAGCGCCGCGATCACCTCGATCAGTTTGTGCGGATCACGCTCGGCGATCTCGATGTCGAACACATCGATCCCGGCGAACTTCTTGAACAGGACCGCCTTGCCTTCCATCACCGGCTTGGCCGCGAGCGGGCCGATGGGGCCGAGCCCCAACACGGCTGTGCCGTTGGTGACCACGGCCACAAGATTGGCGCGCCCGGTGACGGTGTAGACCTCGGCCGGATCGTCCACGATCGCTTCGCAGGCCGCCGCCACGCCCGGCGAGTAGGCCAGGGCGAGGTCGCGTTGATTGGCGAGTGGCTTGGTGGCAACGACCGCGAGCTTTCCCGGCGTGGGATAGCGGTGGTAATGCAGCGCCGCCTGTTTCAGTTCTGCGGCGGCTGGGTCGGGGCGATCACTGTCGGACATTGCTGGCTTTGGTTCCCCTGTGAAGGCGCCATTGTCGCGCGAGGAACCCCGCAAAGACTAGAGGCATAGCGATTAATCCGTATGCCGCAGCGCATGTTTGGCGATCTTTGCCATGACGCTGGGCAGGCCGGCCGTGCCGATCTCGGTCACCGGCACCCACGCGACTCCTTTATCTTTCAGTCCGTGGCGTGCCGGCAGACGGCCGGTCAGCACCTTCAGCTCGAGATGGAAGTGGGTGAAGGTGTGGCTGACGCCGCCGGGCAGCAAGGTCCATGCCGCGTCCGCCGGCGCTGCCGGCGTCGCCTCTTCGATGGCCCAGGTCTCTGCGCGCCAGGGCGTGGAGGGGATTTCCATCATGCCGCCGAGCAGGCCCTTCTCCGGCCGTCGGCGCAGCAACACGGCGCCGTCCCTGCGCACGATCCAGAATGCGATGCCGTGACGGGTCGGCACTTTGGCTTTCGGCGCCTTGCGCGGCAGCGTCTCCTGGATACCTTGCGCGCGCGCAGCACACGGCTCCGACCACGGACAGACCGCACAGGCCGGGGAGCGCGGCGTACAGATGGTCGCGCCGAGATCCATCACCGCTTGCGCGTAGTCGCCGCAGCGTTTGGGCGGCGTAAGCGACGCGGCATGATCCTTCAAGATCGCCTTCGATCCCGGCAGCGGTTCAAGCACGGCGAACATGCGCGCCATCACCCGTTCCACATTGCCGTCCACCACCGTAGCCTTGCGGTCGAAGGCGATCGCGGCAATCGCGGCGGCGGTATAGGGGCCCACGCCCGGCAGCGTGAGCAGGGCCGCCTCCGTATCGGGGAACGCACCGCCATGGGCGGCAACGACGGCTTTCGCGCAAGCATGCAGATTGCGCGCGCGCGCGTAGTAGCCGAGCCCAGCCCACGCGGCCATGACGTCGCCGGTGGGTGCTGCCGCAAGGTCGGCGACCGTCGGCCAACGTTTCAAAAATGCTTCGTAGTAGCCTTTCACCGCCGCAACCGTGGTCTGCTGGAGCATGATTTCCGACAGCCACACGGCGTAGGGATCGGGTGTCTCACCGGGCAGGGCACGCCAGGGCAATCGCCGCCGATGACGGTCGTACCAAGCCAACAGGCTGCGGGCGGTGGGGGCAGGCGAACGAACGGACATCAACGGGCGGACATCGGCGTGACGGAGAAATATGCGTGCTAAAGTGGGACCCAGAGCACAGTGAGCGCAAGGCCGTCAGCGTGGCGACAAAGAAGAACTCAAAACCGGACGAACCTCCCCCGCGGCTCGCCCGCGGGCCTGTGCGGGTGTCCACATTCATCGGCCGTCTCACACGGCCCGCGCTCGGCGCGCGCGGGCTGGCCGGCGCAGACATCCTGTCACAATGGTCTGTGATCGTCGGGCCCGAGCTTGCGGCGCTGGCGAGCCCCCAGAGCCTGAAGGGCGATCGTCCCGGCCGGGGCACGGATGGCCAGGGCGGTACGCTCACGCTGCGGGTTGTCAGCAGCGGCGCGGCGACGATTCTGCAACTAAAAGGTCCGCAAATCGTTGAAAGGATCAATCGCTTCTTCGGCTATCGTGCGGTGGCACGCCTGCAAGTTGTACCCGGAGCGCCTTCCGGGCCGGCCAAGCCGGCTGCCAAAGCCGACCCGCCTCTACCGCCGGACGTCCTCAGTCAAATCGACCACGCGGTCGCCGCCGTCGGCGAACCGGATCTGAGGGCGGCCCTTGCGCGATTGGGCGCCGCGGTACGGCGACGGCGGATGTCGGAGAGCGAAGATTGACGACGCGACACATGACGCTGCGGGAGACGATTTCAATGATGTCGATGCGACACGCCCCGGCTTTGATCGCCGGCGCCTTTGCCGCTGTGATTGCCCACGCCGCGCCCGCGCGCGCGGACGCGTTCAACTTCAACACCACGCTCGACAACGTGCTGGGCCGCGCCATGGAGATGATGCCGCTGACGGGCGTGAAGAACGTCCGCCTCGGGCTTGGTCCGTCCTACGGTCCGCGCTTCCTCGGCGACAAGGGCGGCTCGGTCGGCATCGCGCCCGTGGTGTCGCTGCGCTATCTCAACCTCGTCGCCGTCGACAACAATTCGGTGCGTGTGAATTTCCTCGGCAACTGGGGCCGGGATGCTTCCTCGCCCTGGTCCGCCGGACCGGCAGTCAAACTCGACTTCGGGCGCGGTGAGAGCGACAGCCCCAAGCTGCGCGGGCTCGGCGATATCGGCACATCCTTCGAGGGCGGCGCCTTTGTCGGCTATCGCGCAGGCTCAACGCAATTCCGGCTGCGCGCGCGGCGCGACCTAACCGGCGCCACCAGCGGTACGACGATCGACGCCGAGGTCTACGCCGCCGTGGTCGAGACCGATCGCCTGTTCGGCCGCGTTGGCGCGCAGGTTGTCTGGGCGGACTCCAAGCACACCAACGCCTATTTCGGCGTGACGCCAGGACAATCGGTCGCATCGGGTCTGCCGATCTATCGCGCCAAATCGGGCCTCTACGACGCGTCCCTCACCGTCAGCCTCGAATACCTTCTGACGGACCGGTGGTCCGCCCTCACAGTGCTCGGCTACACGCGCCTGCTGAGCAGCGCGAAGGACAGCCCTTTGGTGAAGCTGCGTGGCTCGCCCAACCAGGCCGATATCGCCGCCTTTGCGATCTACGCGTTCTAGGCGCGCAGTCCTTTCACAGACTTGCGGCAGCAAAGAAAGAACGAAAAGCGAACTGCTCAGAACGCCGCCGCGAAAGAAATTTGGGGATAACGGGGATAACTCCGAGTCTCTCCAAACCTCTGTCTTGACGCCGGTGATCGCGGCGCGTTGTCACATTCGAACGCTCAAAAACCCCCCATTTACTTGGGCTTCCGAGCCACTGCCTAAAAACCTCCACAAATGGTGGCGACCTTGCTAAGGACACCCACCATGTTGTGCCAACCACGGGCACAACGGGCGGCTGGGACGGAGCCATTCATGACCTTGATCACACGACGGTTTTTCGGGACTGCGGGGGCGAGCCTTGCCCTGGTGCGCACGGCCGCGGCGCAGACGGCGCCTATCTATAAGGAATTCATCCACGGCGATCCGAAGGCCAAGCTGACGGTCATCGAGTACGCCTCGCTCACCTGCCCGCATTGCGCGGATTTCGCCCAGACCGTCTGGCCGCAAGTGAAGAAGAACTACATCGACACTGGGAAGATCAAATTCGTGTTCCGCGACTATCCGCTCGATCAGCTGGCGATGGCCGGTGCGATGCTGGCGCGCTGCGCGCCCGGCGACCGCGGCAAGAACATGATCGAACTGATGTTCAAGAAGCAGCTCGACTGGGTGCGCGCGCCGCAACCGCTGGAGCCCTTGAAGCAATATGCCCTGCTGTCGGGCATGAGTGCCGCCGATGTCGATGCCTGCCTGAAGAACGACGCCCTGCTCAAGACCATCAAGGAAGAGCAGAACAAGGCGACGTCCCTCTACAAGGTGCAGGCCACGCCGACGTTCTACATCGGCGACGAGAAACTCGACGGCCTCGCGCCCGGCGACGCCGGCTACGCGCAGATTTCCAAGGTCATCGACAAGCAGCTCGCGAAAGCGAAATAGCGTCATTCACGTTAGGGGACCCGCGGCGACGTATCGCTGCGGGTGAACGACAAGAGGGGTCCGTTGGTCGAGTTCAGTAAGTTGCGGCTTTCCGGCTTCAAGTCTTTCGTCGATGCGACGGAGCTTGTGATTGAGCCGGGCCTCACCGGCGTCGTCGGCCCGAACGGCTGCGGCAAATCCAACCTGGTCGAAGCGCTGCGCTGGGTGATGGGCGAAACCTCCGCCAAGCAGATGCGCGGCGGCGAGATGGACGAAGTGATCTTCGGCGGCACCCGCGATCGGCCCGCCCGCAACATCGCCGAAGTCTCCGTGATCCTCGGCAACCAGGACCGCAAGGCCACCGCCCAATTCAACGAACACGACGAACTCGAGATCACGCGCCGCATCGAGCGCGAAAAGGGATCGCTGTACCGGGTGAACGGCCGCGAAGTGCGCGCCCGCGACGTGCAGCTGCTGTTCGCCGACGTCGCGACCGGCCCGCGCTCCACCGCGCTGGTGAGTCAGGGCAAGATCGCCGGCATCATCAGCGGCAAGCCGCAGCAACGCCGTCACCTGCTGGAAGAAGCCGCCGGCATCACCGGCCTGCACAGCCGCCGCCATGAAGCGGAACTGCGCCTGAACGCCGCGGAGACCAACCTCACCCGCCTCAACGACGTCATCGCGCAGCTCGACGTCCAGCTCGAGGCGTTGAAGAAGCAGGCGCGCCAGGCGGTTCGATACAGAACCGTCAGCGAAAGCATCCGCGCGGCCGACGCGCTGGTGCTCACCATCAAGCGCGACGCCGCCATCCTGGAACTCGCCCAAGCGCGCGAAGTGCTCGCCCTGGTCGAAGCCGCCGTGGCGGAACGCACCGGCGCTGCCGCTACCGCAGCGACCGCCCAGGCCGAAGCCGCAGCCTCCATGCCGGAGTTACGGAAAGCCGAAGCGGAAGCCGCCGCCAAGCGCCAGGTGCTGGCGATCGCCCGCGACAAGCTGGACGAAGAACTGGAACGCGTTGCCCGCGCCCGCGAAGCCGCGGAAATGCGCCTGGCGCAGATCAAGGAAGATATCGCCCGCGAACTGGCCCGCCTCGCCGACGCGGACGAAGCGATTGCGCGCCTGGGAGAAGAGCGCGCCGAGTTGGAAGCGGCTTCCGCCGCCGAAGCGGACCAGCGCGACAATTCGCGCGAGGCGCTGAAGAATGCCGCGAAGGCCGTCGAGGCGGTGGAAGAAGAACTCACGCTGCTGAACAAGCAGGTGGCGGAAGGCGAGACCAACCGCGCCCGCGTGCGTCAGCAGTTGAGCGAAGCGGATCTGCGCCGTCAGCGCGCCGAACGCCGCATCACCGATCTTGGCCAGCAGATCGAAACCGCCAAGCAGTCCGCCCTCGCGCCGGAAGTGGTGCAGGCGGAGGAAGAACACGCCGCAGCCGCGGAAGAAGCCGCCGAAGCCGCCCGCGCGGCTTGGGAAGAAGCCGAACAGAACCGCACGTCCACGCAGAGCGCCTACGAGGCCGCGCGCGATGTGCAGCAAAGCGCTGCCGCCACGCACACGAAGTTGCAGGCCGAAGCCGTCGCGCTGGAAGAGTTGCTCGCCGGCGAGAAGACCAAAGGCGCCTGGGCACCGATCATCGACAACATCACTGTGGAACCCGGATTCGAAGCCGCCCTCGGCGCGGCGCTGGGCGATGACCTGTCCGCCGCCGGCGACGATTCCTCGCCGCTGCGTTGGAACCTGCTGCCGCCGTTCCTGGAGCCGTCGGCATTGCCGGACGGCACCCGCCCCTTGAGCGAGGTGGTGCAAGCGCCGCCGCGTCTCTCCCGCCGCCTGTCGCAGGTCGGCGTCGTCAGCGACATCGCGATTGCGGCGTCCCTGCAAGAGCAGCTGAAGCCCGGCCAGCGCATCGTCACCACCGGCGGCGACCTGTTCCGCTGGGACGGCTTTGTCTCCGCCAGCGGCGCGCCCACCGCCGCCGCCACCCGCCTGAAGCAGCGCAACCGCCTGACCGACGTGCGCGGCCAGATGGAAGGCACCCGCGCCGCCCTCGATGAAGCCGACGCCGCAACCGAAAGCACCAAGCGCGCGGTCGCCGAAGCGCAAAGCAACGAAGCCACGGCGCGCGCCGCCTTCCGCACCGTCGAAGTCGAACGCAACAAGGCGCGTGAGTCGCTCGGCGTGTTGCGCCAGAAGGTCGCGGCACTCCAGTCGCGCCTGCAAGGCCTGGAAGACAATCGCAATCAGCTGCAGTCCGAATTCGACGACGCTTCGGCACAGATCGCCGCGGCACAGGCGCGCCTCGACGAACTCGGTGACGGCGCCGAGCTGCGCGAGCAGGTCGACGCCAAGGCGCGCGGCCTCGGCAGCCTGCGTCAGGAGTTGATGGAAGCGCGCGCGGTGTACGACGCGCTCTCCCGCCAAGCCGAAGAGCGTGCGCGGCGCCTGTCGGCCCTCGCCAACGAAGTGAACTCCTGGATGTCGCGCCGCGAGGAAGCGGTGCGTCAGTCCGACGCGCTCGTGCAGCGCCAGACCGGCGTGGAAGGCGAGATCGCCGAACTCGCCGGCCGTCCGGCGGAAATCGAGACGCAGCGTTCCGCCCTGATGGATCAACTCACCATCGCCGAAGCCGAACGCGCCGAGGCCGCCGACGCTCTTCTGAACGGCGAAACCCACCTCGCCGCCGCCGACAAGGCGCTGAAGGAAGCAGAGCACGGGTTGGCCGAGGTGCGCGAAGATCGCGTGCGCCGTGAATCCGCCGTGCAGCAGGGCGAACAGACCCTGAGCATCGTCGACGCCGCCATCGGCGAGAAGATCGGCTGCGCGCCGGATGAAGTGCGCAACCACACCCGCCTGGAAGAAGGCGAAGAAGCGCCTGGCCTGGAACAGGCGGAGAAGCGCCTGCAGCGTCTCGTCAGCGAACGCGACAACCTCGGCGCCATCAACCTGCGCGCCGAGCAGGAAAGCAACGAACTCGGCGAACGCATCACGGGCCTGACGACGGAGCGCGACGACCTGGTCGCCGCCATCGAGCGGCTGCGCGAAGGCATCGCCAAGCTGAACAAGGAAGGCCGCGAGCGCCTGGTGAAGTCGTTCAACGAGGTGAACGGCCACTTCTCCAACCTGTTTACCAAGCTGTTCGGCGGTGGCCGCGCCCACCTGACCCTGACCGACGCGGACGATCCGCTTGAGGCGGGCCTTGAGATCATGGCCAGCCCGCCGGGCAAGCGCCTGGGCAACCTCGGCCTGCTGTCCGGCGGCGAGCAGACCCTGACGGCGCTATCGCTCCTCTTCGCCGTGTTCATGACCAACCCCGCCCCGATCTGCGTGTTGGACGAAGCGGACGCACCGCTGGACGACGCCAACGTCGACCGGTTCTGCACGCTTTTGGCCGATATCACCGCCCAGACCGGCACCCGCGCTCTGGTCGTAACCCACCACCGCATGACCATGGCCCGCATGGACCGCCTGTTCGGCGTGACCATGGCGGAGCGCGGCGTTTCGCGGCTGGTATCGGTCGACCTCAAAGCGGCGGAAGTGCTGGTCGAATCTGCGGCGTGATTTTTGACACTTTTTTGTGAGAGATCAGGGGGTTGGCCCCGGGGCGATAGCGCTTGACACTACACCGCCCGCACACCTATCTTCCGCCCGCTTTTCGCGCCGCAACAGGCGGTTTTCCTCGGTTTTTTAGGCGTTAATTGCCTGCGATGACCGACCGCGAGCCAACGCCAAGCCGTCCGCCGCCGTCCCTTGAGGACGTTTCGGCACGCTTAGCAGCGGCGCAAGCGCGAAAAGCACAAGAGACCGCGGCAGACAGCCGCCGAAAGGGGAAGGCCGAGGGTATCAGTATCGGAATGAGGGTCGGCATCGAGCTTTTAGCCTCGGTGCTGGTCGGCGGGGGCCTCGGCTGGTTCTTCGACGACAAGCTGGGCACGTCCCCGATCTTCCTCCTCGCACTGGTCTCCCTGGGGTTCACCGCCGGCGTCTTGAACGTGATCCGCCTGACCAAACGCATGGACCTCGCCCAAGGGATCGTGCATGGGAAGGCCAACGACAACAGCCAACGTCCGAAGGCGCCCGAAAAGCCCTCCGATGACGACGACGAGTAGGAGAGACAGCCTTGGCTGAAGAACACGGCGCAGAAACCCACGGCGAAGCCGAACACGGCGCCGAGAACCATGGGCCGATGCATCAGTTCGAGATCAAGCCGCTGATCGACTTCCACGTCGGGAAGTACGACCTGTCGTACACCAATTCCTCGTTGATGATGACCTTCGTGGTCATGCTGACGTTCCTGCTGTTCGCCGGCGCCACCCGCAAGCGCACCATGGTGCCGAGCCGCTGGCAGTCGCTCGCGGAGATCCTCTACGAATTCAACGCGACCATGGTGAAGGACAACATCGGCAAGCAGGGTCTGAAGTATCTGCCGTTCGTGTTCACCCTGTTCCTGTTCGTGCTTCTGTCCAACGTGCTGGGCCTGATGCCCTACAGCTTCACCATCACCTCCCACATCGTCGTGACCGCCTCCCTGGCGCTGGCGATCTGGATCGGCGCCACGGTGATCGGCTTTGCCCGCCACGGCTTCCACTACTTCTCGCTGCTGCTGCCGAAAGGCACGCCCATGGCGGTGGCACCGTTCCTGGTGCTGATCGAGACGATGTCCTACTTCATCCGCCCGGTGAGCCTGAGCTTGCGTCTGTTCGCCAACATGATGGCGGGCCACGTGCTGCTGAAGGTGCTGGCCGGCTTCATCGTCACGCTCGGCCTGTTGTTCGGCTGGATCCCGCTGGTGGCGGTGTTCGGCATCACGCTGCTCGAGATCATGGTGGCGCTGATCCAGGCTTATGTGTTCGCGCTGCTCACCTGCATTTACCTCAACGACGCCGTCAACCTGCACTAGGCTGACGGCAAGGCTTCAACGTTCCAGTTCCATCACGAAAGGATACGACTATGGATGTAGTTTCAGCGAAGATGATCGGCGCCGGCCTCGCGGCAATCGGCGTGATCGGCGGCGGTATCGGCGTCGGCCAGGTGTGGGCCCAGTACATGAATGCGGTGGCCCGCAACCCGTCGATGGAAGATCGCCTGCGCACCCCGGCGTTCCTGGGCTTCGCGCTGTCGGAAGCGACCTCGCTGTTCGCGCTCGTCATCGCGCTCATCATCCTGTTCACCTAACCCTCTCCTGACCGTCTTCCTGGCGGGTGCGCCCGCCGGGACTGAAGGACTAAAAGCGCCATGCCGCAATTCGACCCATCGTCTTTCCCGTCCCAGATTTTCTGGCTGGTGGTGAGCTTCATCGCTCTCTACTTGGTGGTCTCTCGGATTGCGGTTCCGCGCATCGCTGAGGTGCTGGAACAACGTCATCGCCTGGTTCAGGACGACATCGACCGCGCCGCCGCCTTGAAGGCGGAGACCGACGCGGCGATTGCCTCCTACGAACAGGCGATGGCGGAAGCCCGGGCGCAAGCCCAGGACCACGTCCGCTCCATCACCGCGGACGTGAAAGCCATTGCCGATAAGAAGACCGCCGAGGTGGTCGCGGCCGTGACCGAGCAGATCACGTCCGCCGAGGCGCGCATCGCCAAGGCGCGCTCGGACGCCCTCGACGGCATGAAACAGCTGGCCGCGGACAGCGCCCGGGACGTCGTTGCCAAGCTGGCCGCGATCACGCCGGAGGCCGGAAAGGTCGATGCCGCCGTGGCCTCTGCCCTGAAGGAGGCCCGGTAATGTCTGAATTACAGAATCCGGAATTCTGGGTCGCCGTAGCGATCGTCGGCATCTTCATCGCCGCGTTCCGTCCGGTGATGAAGAAAGTCGGCGCCGGCCTCGACGAACGCGCGGCCAAAATCCGCGTGCAGATCGACGAAGCCCGCAAGCTGCGGGAAGACGCCCAAGCCCTGCTGGCGCAGTACCAGAAGAAGCAGCGTGAGGCGATGGCGGAAGCCGAAGCCATCATCGCCCAGGCCAAGGCCGACGCGGCGCGCATGCGCACCGAAGCCGAGGCCGATCTCGTCAATTCCATCGAGCGCCGCAAGCAGCAGGCCCTGGACCGCATCGCCCAGAGCGAGGCCCAGGCCCTGAAGGACGTGCGCAACACCGCCGTCGATGTGGCGCTCGCCGCCGCCGAGAAACTCATCCGCGAGAACGTGGGCCCGGCCCAGCAGCAAGCCCTCGCCGACAAGGCGATCGCTGAACTGCCCAAGCGCCTCAACTAGGCGCCCGCGGCGGCGCGCGCGTGGATATCGCGGGCACGCTGCAAGCAGGCGCTGCGGCCCACCAGGCCGGTAATCTCGCGCAAGCCGAGAAACTTTATCGCGACGTGCTCGACGCGGCGCCGCAGGACTTCAATGCCCTGCATTTGCTGGGCGTGGTCTATCTCCAGATGAACCGCGCCGGCGAGGCCATTGGCTTCCTACAGCGCGCGGTGGCGCAAAATCCGTCCATCCCCGTCGTTCAATTCAACCTTGGCCTCGCCCTCGCCGCGGACAATCGTCCGGCTGACGCCTTGAAGGCATTCGATGCGGTGGTGGCGGCCGATCCCAAGGCCACCGACGCCTGGGAGGCCCGCGGCAATGCGCTCGCACAGCTCGGGCGCATCCCAGACGCAGTCGACGCCTGGAAAAACGCCGCGCTGCTCAATCCACGCGCAGTCGCCAGTCTCGCCAACGTCGGCCATGCACTTTCGGAGATGAACCGCCACGACGAAGCGCTCGACTACCTGAAACGCGCGTTGGAGATCGATCCCGTCTCCAGCAACGCCTTGCGGGATATCACCGCGTGTCTCGGGGTGCTCAATCGCTTCGGGGACATGCTGCCCATCGCCGACCGCGCGATTGCGCGGGCGCCATCGAACCCCGACCTGCATTGCGCGCGCGGGCTCGCGTTGAATGCGCTGGGGCGTACGTCCGAAGCGCAAGCAAGTCTCGAACGCGCCTTACAGCTCGCACCCGATCGCGTGCCGGTCCTGTTCGAGGTGCTGCAGGCCCGCCGCTATGCCTGCGATTGGCGCATGCCGGATGTGGACCTCGCGCGCCTGCTCGGCGCCATCGACCGCGGCGCCGGTGTCGAGCCGCTGACCGGCTTCATTCTGCTGACCGACCCGGCCGTGCAACAGAAGAACGCGCGCTCCTTCATGGTCCAGCGCTACGGCAAAGGCCCGGCTCCGATCTGGCAGGGGCGCCGCTATACCAATCCAAAGATCCGCGTCGCCTATGTCACGGCGGATATTCGCCAGCATCCGGTGGCATCCCTGATCGCCGAGTTGCTCGAACGCCATGACCGCACCGCCTTCGAGATCCACGGCCTGTCCTACGGCCCCGACGACGGCGGACCCTTGCGCCAGCGCGTCACCGCCGCGCTTGGCGGGTTACACGATATGCGCCGGCACAGCGATCAAGACGTCGCGACATGGCTTGCCGCCAACGAAATCGACATCGCCGTCGATCTGACCGGCCATTGCGAATACGGCCGCCCCGGCATCTTCGCCTGGCGCGGCGCGCCGGTGCAGGCAATCTACCTCGGCTTCACCGGCACCATGGGCGCATTCTACGACTACGTGATCGCCGATACGGTTGCACTGCCGCCGGAGGACGCCCCGTTCTACGACGAGAAGATCGCCTATCTGCCGGACTGCTATCAGCCGGCGGACTCCAAACGTGCCGTCGCGGGCCCGGCCTTGACCCGCGCGCAAGCCGACCTGCCGGAGACCGGCTTCGTATTCTGCTGCTTCAATCAGGCCTTCAAGATCACCGCCGAGATCTTCGATGTCTGGATGCGGATCTTGCAGCGGGTGGAAGGCAGCGTCCTGTGGCTGCGCTGCGACCGCGACGACGTGAAGGCAAATCTGCAGGGGCAGGCAAGGGCCCGCGGCATCGATCCGGCCCGCATCGTATTCGCGCCGCGCACGTCCGAGGAACTGCATTTTGCCCGCCATGCCCTGGCGGACCTGTTCCTCGACACCATCGACTACAACGCCCACACCACCGCCAACGATGCCTTGTGGGCAGGGCTTCCGGTGATCACCCATCCGCGCCGCACCTTCGTTGCCCGCGTCGGCGCGAGCATACTGCGCGCCGCCGGTCTGCCGGACCTCGTCGCGGACTCGCTGCAGGACTACGAGGCCTTGGCCGTCGCCCTGGCCGGCGATTCGCAACGGCTTGCCGCCGTGCGGGCCCGGGTCGCCGCCGCGCGCACCGAGAGCGCCTTCTTCGATGCGGATCGCTTCCGTCGCGGCATCGAGGCGGCGTATCGCACCATGGCCACGACCGCGCGTGCCGGTGCCCCGGCCCGCACCTTTGTGGCGGCGTCATGAATCTGGCGGAGACCCTTCAAGCGGGCAGCGCGGCCCACCAAGCCGGGAAACTGACACAGGCCGAGACGCACTATCAGGCCGTGCTTCGCGCCATGCCGACGGAATTCAATGCACTGCATCTGATGGGCGTGGTGCGTCTGCAGCAGGATCGCCTGCCGGAAGCGGTCGACTTTCTGCAAAAAGCGATCGCGCAAAACGCCAAGGTCGCCGTCGCGCAATTCAATCTCGGCCTCGCCTTGACGGGCGCAGCGCGGCACGCCGAAGCGTTCGCCGCCTTCGATGCCGCGCTGGCGGTCGACCCTACATCCGGAGAGGCGCATGAGGCGCGCGGCAATGCGCTTGCGCAGCTCGGGCGCAACGAAGACGCGCTGGCGGCCTGGCAAGCCGCGCTGACTGTCGTGCCGCAATCCGCATCGCTGCTCACCAAGGTCGGCCGCGGTCTCGTGAGCTTGAACAGACATGCAGAGGCGATCGACCCGCTCAAGCGCGCGCTCGCGCTTGAGCCCAAAGCGACCGACACTTTGCGTGACTTCATGGCCTGCGTCGCGTCGCTGGGGCGCTTCGCCGAGGCGCTACCCGTGTTGGATCGGGTATTGGCAGCGAACCCCACAGATGCTGACTCGCACTGCGCCCGCGGCCTGATGCTCGAAGCCCTTGGCCGCCACGAGGAAGCGATGGCCAGCCTGGGCAAAGCCATGACGCTGGCGCCGGATCGTACGTCGGTTCTGACAGAGACCTTGCGCACCCGCGCGTTCAACTGCGACTGGCGCGACGACGGCGCATTCGAACGCCTGCGCGCCAATCTCGACCGGGGCGATGTCATCGAGCCCATGACCGCGCTGGAGCTTTTCGACGATCCGGCGATACTTTACCGCAACGCCGTGCGCTTTAGCGACCAACGCTTCCCGCCCGCAAAAGCGCGCAAGCTCCGCACCCCGTATCGCCACGACAAGATCCGCCTGGCGTATCTTTCCGCCGACTATGGCGCTCATGTGGTCTCGGCCGTGTCCGTGGATTTGATCGAGCGCCATGACCGCGCGCGGTTCGAGGTGACAGGCCTGTCCTACGGGCCGGAGGATCGCAGCCCCTTGCGGGCCCGTATCGCAAAGGCCTTCGATGCGTTTCATGACGTCGCGGCCTGGAGCGACGAGGCCATTGCGCAATGGATGGCGGATCATGAGATCGACGTGGCGATCGATCTCACCGGCCACTGCGCCCACGGCCGGCCCGGCATCTCCGCTTATCGCGGCGCGCCGGTGCAGGTGAGCTATCTCGGTTATTCAGGGCCCCATGGGGCTGCGTCCGTCGACTACATCCTGTGCGACCGGTTCGTCACGCCGCTGGCGCTGCAACATCACTACCGCGAGCGAATCGCGGCCATTCCGGAATGCTATCTCGTGCCCGACTCCCGCCGAGACCTGCCGCCGGCAGCACCAGGGCGCCGCGAGGCCGGCCTGCCGGAACGCGGCGTAGTGTTCTGCTGCTTCAACAATGTCTTTAAGATCACCGGAGAGATCTTTGCGCTGTGGATGCGCGTATTGAAGCGCGTCGACGGAAGCGTGGTGTGGCTGCGGTGCGACCGGCAGGCCGCGCGCGACAATCTGACCGCGGCCGCGCAGGATCACGGTGTCGCGCCGGAACGACTGATCTTTGCGCCGCGCGCGTCTGAAGCGGCCCACGTCGCGCGGCTCGGCACCGCCGATCTGTTCCTCGACACGCCGCACTACAATGCGCACGTCACGGCCATCGACGCCCTGTGGGCCGGTCTGCCGCTGATCACCTGTCCCGGTAAGTCGTTCTCCGCCCGCGTCGCCGCCAGTGTCCTGCGCGCCGCCGGGCTGCCGGAGCTTATCGTGGACACCCTGCCGGCATATGAGGACCTCGCCGTGGCCCTGGCGCGGGACCCCCCGCGCCTGGCGGGTTTGCGTGCCCGCACGGTGGTCGCACGCACAAGCGCATTGTTCGACAGCGCCCTCACCTGCCGTCACATCGAAGGGGCCTACCGACAGATGGTCGATATCTCACAAACCGGCGCGCCGCCGCGGTCTTTTGAGCTCATTCCGCGGTATCCCTATATTTATGAGGGATAAATCCACCGACCATTTTGAGGCGTATCAAAGCTAACCCACACGCTTATGGCACGATCTCATCATGCACATCTCCGAACTGCCACGGCCCGATATCACGCCCTCGAGCGCCGATGATCGCGCCTTGCTGGCTTTGGCGATTCCCCCCCAGCGGGCCCGTCGCCGCGGACTCCTCTGGCTCGGCGCGGCAGCGGTCGCCCTGATCGCCGCGGGCATTACGCTCCCGCGCGTGTTCGCGACCCCGGACGTCCCTGTGATGTCCGTGAAGCCGATGCCCGCGGAACGCGTTTTGGCGGTCACGGGCCGCATTCGCGCCCGTGAAAGCGTGCAGGTGGTGCCGCGCGTTGGCGGCCAGATCCGCGCGCTCAATCGCCGCGAGGGCGAAATGGTCGCCGCCGGTGAAGTGCTTGGCATCATTGACGACGCCAAGGCCCGCGCCTCACTGGCGCAGGCCGCTGCCGCGGTCCAATCCCAGACCCGCGCCCTCGACCAGGCCCGCCGCGACCTCGATCGGGCCCAGGCTTTGCTGGCGCGCGGAACCGTGACCGCCACGGCGGTCGAGACTGCCACCCTCGCCACCACGCGCGGCGCCGACGACCTGCGCCGCCTGCAGGCGGCGGAACAAGAAGCGCGTTTGCGCTTGGAAGAAAATCGTATCGTCGCGCCGTTCGCCGGGCGCTTGCTCACGCGGCCGGTCGATCCGGGCCAAGTGGTCGATACCCGCACGACGATCTTTGAACTCGCGCCGACCGTCGACCGCGAAGTCGAAACCGAAGTTGATGAGACCTACAGCACCGAGTTGTCGCTCGGCCAGACCGCGCGCCTCGCGTTCCCGGGTGCCGCCGGTACCGTGGAAGGGCAGGTGTCCTACCTGTCGCCGCGCATCGACACGACCACCGGTGGCCGCGTCGTCCGAATCGCCTACCCCGAGGCCAAGCAGGAACTGCCCGTCGGGCTCACGGTAGACGTGAATATCGTGGTCGAACGTCGCGATGCCGCCCTGATGGTGCCGCGCACGGCGATCCGGGATGCCGCCAACGCGCCCGTCGTGCAAGTCGTGCGCAACGGAAAGATCGAGCGTCAGCCGATCACCTTTACGGATTGGCCGTCCGCGATGGTCATGGTGACCGATGGCCTGCAGGCGGGCGATCAAGTCGTCACCGGTGCCCCGCAGGCAGAAGGTGCCCGCGTGAATCCCACCCAGGCTCCGGCCCGTGGCGGCCGACCCGCGAGATAGTGAATCCCATGCCGTTTCGCCTGAAGATCGCGACACGTTATCTGCTCAGCAACCGGGCGCAGTCCGTTCTGCTGCTGACCGGCGTCGCGATCGGCGTCCTGGTGTTCTGCTTCATGTCGGCACTGATCAACGGCCTGACGCAGTACCAGATCACCCAGACCGTCGGCGCGATTCCCCACCTCACCTTCGAGCCGCGGGAACGCGAACCGAGGGTCATATCCGGCGACAAGGCGACGATGGTTCTCCCGGCCGTCGTGAACGGCAATCTTCAGCGCACGCAAATCCGCAGCTGGCAGTCGCTGATGGATAGCCTATCCGCCGATCCCGCGGTGCGCGTTGCGGTGCCGATCGTGTCGGGCAATGCCTTGTTGACCCGCGGCCAGGCTGTCGGGTCCGTCGCCATCACCGGCGTCAAACCCGAGCAGCTTTCCGATATCGCAGACATCGCGCCGAATATCATCGCCGGCACGGCGGAACTCGATCTTGACGGCATCCTGATCGGGGCTCGGCTGGCGAAGAACCTCTCCGTCAGCGTCGGCCAGCCGGTCGTGATGCGCTCCGACCGCGGGCGTGAGCGCACCGTCAAAGTACGCGGCATCTTCCGCCTCGGCATCGAAAGCCTGGACGAGCGCGTCGCGTACATGAACTTCAAGGCGGCACGTGCCCTGCTCGATCTGGAGAACGGCGTCTCGCGCGTTGAAGTTAAGCTGTTCGACCTCTACGCCGCCCCGCCAATGTCGGAGGTTTACGGCGCCGCGACCGGCCTGAAGGTAACAAGCTGGATCGAGAAGAACCGCCGACTGTTCGACGCCATCCAAGGCCAAGGCACCACCGGCACGCTCATCAAAGTGTTCAGCATCGTCACCATCGTCATCGGCGTGGCGTCCGCCCTCCTGCTCACCACCATGCGCCGCCGCGCCGAGATCGGCATCATGCGATCCATGGGCGTCAGCAAGGAATTCATCACGACGGTTTTCGTCGCCCAGGGCGTATTGATCGGCCTGGCCGGCGCAACCCTGGGCGCGGGTCTGGGCTATAGCGCCTGCTGGGCGCTGGCGGAATTCGCCAAGCGTGCCGACGGCCGGGCCCTGCTCACCATCGACGTGGCCGGCGGCAACTATGCCTATGGCATCGCCCTGGCAACCTTCGCCAGCGCGCTTGCCGCAATTCTGCCGGCGCGTGCGGCCGCCAAAATCGATCCGCTGGAGGCAATCAGCCAGTGACAACGCCTCGCTCGATCCTCGACATCACCGACCTGCGCAAGGACTACGTCACCGGCGACACCGTGGCGCAGGTCCTCAAAGGCTTGAGCTTCTCGGTCTATGCCGGCGAGTTCCTGGCATTGCTGGGTCCGAGCGGCAGCGGCAAGAGCACCCTGTTGTCGATCCTGGGGACGCTGCTGCGACCGACGTCGGGCTCTATGCGCATGCTCGGTCAGGAACTCTCCACCGCCACGGATGCCGAACTAACCAACTTCCGCAGCCGCAACATCGGCTTCGTCTTCCAGTACCATCATCTGCTGCCGGACTTCAGTGCTCTGGAGAACGTCGCATTCCCGGCCTCGGCGGTTATGGGCCGTGAGACCGACGCCGTTCTGCTGCGAGCCGCTCAGTTGCTCGACCGCGTTGGCCTGCGCGACCGCATGCACTACAAGGCCACCAAGCTTTCCGGCGGACAGAAGCAGCGTGTTGCGATCGCCCGCGCCCTGATGATGAATCCCGCCCTGGTGCTGGCCGACGAACCGACCGGCAACCTCGACCGCGAGAATGCAGAGCACGTCATGGCTTTGCTTGCGCGCATCAACGCCGAGAGCGGCACGACCTTCCTGATCTCGACCCACGACCCGGATATCGCCGCGCGCTGCCACCGCCGCCTCACCGTTATCGACGGCCGCTTGGCCGGCATCGAGACATCGTCCGGCCCCGATGACGCCGGCCATCGGCCGATGCTAGCGGCTGAGTAGTTAACGCGGCCCGGGCTGCGGGCCGCTGGGGACATCGCCGCGGCTGCGTTCCAGTCGCCGATCGGCATAGCTGCCCATCTTGAAGTCGAAGCCGCCGATAACGCTCGCGGCGACACAGACAACGTCGATTCCGCCGTACATGCAGGGCAAGATCACAGGCGCGTCCTGAACGACGTGCTGGTGTTCCAACTCATTTGCAAGACGACGCTCCTGCTCCGTCGGCGGTCGTAGCGGCAGATCCTTTTCAAAGCTTCGCCGCAGATCGGCACAACGCTGCCGTTGGGCAGGCGTGCGCGATAGATCCGAGCCCAAGCCGCACAAGGCGTATCCCTGCAGCACGGACGCGGCACGTGTGTCGGGCGCAATAGCCGCCGGACTGGACTGCGGGATTGCCACGGACGGTGAAGGATTGCGCATTGTCCTGTGCGGTACGACGCGCGATGGCGCGTCGCCACCGCCAGGACGGGGCGGTTGGCGCTCATCGAATACGAGCCATGTGATGTGTTCGAGCTGTGCTTTGGCGGATTCGGCGGACGCATCTTCGAGAACGTCTCGCATCAACTGCAAGGCTCCGAGATGAAGCGCCACAATCACAGCCGCTACGACGCTGCGGCCGGCGGCGGCGCGAATCGCCTCAGGTCGCGAGAGCGGCGACACGCCGACGCCACAGCAGATAGGGCGTTGCTGTCAGGATAAAATTGAGTCCGATGCGAATACCGCTGCTTTGGGTGCTGAAGTCGCCCCACAATCCCCAGCCTATCCGCAGTTCGCCATGCTCGCCGGCGATCTTAGGAAAATTGACCCCGATATCGAGTGTGCCAGTGACAAAGGCGAACACCAGCAGACCGGCGATCGGCCAGTGCGGCGCAAGGCGCCGCTCAACCGCCTGCGCTGCGGTTGCCCAGCCGATCAGGATCGGCGCAATAAACACGAGCACGTACACAACGCCCTGAACCATGTTCTGAAGCCACATCGGTTCAATGGCACGCCCAGGGTTCATGGCCTTGATGGAGAGAATGATCGCAGCAAATACGGCAAAGCACGCGGCACTCGCGGCCGCCATGGCTACAATCGGACCGCCGATCAGGGTCGCCCACGGCGCGCGAGCCGTCCACGAGCGGAATTCAGGCCGTGAGAGCATCGGCTGGGCGAGCGTGTCTACGTCTCCCAGCCGAGCCGCGGCGGTCGCCTCATCCGGTGCATCGGTGCGCAAGTCTGCGAGATGATCCTCAAGCTCGGCGATATAGCGGCGGATATGCCGCGGCGCGACGCCTGCAACCAGCAGCCGCGCGCGCAGATCCTCAAATAGCTTCGGCATGACGTGCTCCCGTCAAGACACCTTGGATGGCTTCGGACACTTTCAACCATGTGGCCGTGAGATCGCCAAGCCGACGGCGGCCGGCGGCGGTAAGGCTGTAATACACCCGGCTGCGGCCGTTGACGGTCTTACGCCGGGATTTCAGCGCACCGTCTTTTTCGAGGGCATGCAGCACCGGATACACCACGCCCTCGCCGAACTGAACCGCATCTCGCGTTTCATCGCGGATCGCCTGGACGAGTTCGTAGCCGTACATTTCGCGCGCCTGCAGCAGGCGCAACAACAAGAGCTCTGGAACGCCATTCATAAAGCTGGTCGCCGTGGAGTTTGTCGTAGCGTCGGCTTTTACCATGGCGTGCCCCATACCTCGAGTCGCAAGGTATAATACCTTGGCTCTCTAGGTATGGCAAGGCGCACCTCGTCTAGAAGCCATACACCAGCGTCAAGCGCGTGGTCGTGTCGGTGCCGAACAGGCCCGGCGGCGGCGTGGTTTCTTTTTTGTAGAAGAACGAGGCCCGCGCGGACAGCTGACCGATGACCTTGCTGGTGAAGGCTGTGGTCGATTGATAGGTGCGGTTACCGCCGCCGAAATAGAAGCTGGCGTCCTCGGACATGGTCATGGTCGGACTGATGATCCATGACGCCGTCGCACTGAGGCGGGCCTGGGTTTCGTTCTCGAAGGCCGGCCCGGTGGTCAATCCGCTACGGTCGGTCTGACGGAATGCGGGACCGAGGCTGACGTCCCACGATACTGTCTTGCTGTGATAGACGCCGTAGCCGAGACCGAAGGCTTGCGAATAGCGATTGTCGAATCCGGCAAACTTATCGTGCTCCCATTCGAGCAAGCCCGTGGTGAACAGGCGATCGTTGATCTTGTATTGGATTTCGTGGCTGACCACGAGGCGCTCGGTATTGGCCACATCTTTGGTGCTCTTGTAGTCCGCGACGGCATTAAAGTGATTTCGCCAATTTGTGTTTTCCCACCGCAGGTTCAAGGCCGCCGCGACGGTCGTGTCGGTCGAGTTGCCGCTGCTGTGGGAGGCGCCCAGTTCACCCTCACCGGACCATCCGCGAAAAATAGTTTTCTCCCGGAAGTCCGCCGCCGCCTTGTCGCTTTCGGCGACCTCTGTTTCATGCGTGAACCGCGCGACCATGCGGTCAATCTCCAGCGCCGAACCCGGATATGCCTTCTTGGCGATGATGGCGGTTTGCAGAATCGCATCGCGGTCTTTGGTCTTCACCGCCTCCGCGAGCATCTTGCTGACGGCCTCCGGCGGATCGGCGGCGTGGGCGGACCTAACGGCGTCCGGCGTCAGGAAGAACAGGCACTCAAAAGCAAGGAGGGCGCGAAGCATCATGGGGTCTCGCAGGCTGGTGTCGGCGCAGACTAGCGCGCGATAGGGAAAAGTGGTTACCGGTTTTCCCGGCTATCGCGCGCCATGCATTTGAATCGAGTGCGGAGCGTCCACGCAACCCAATGAAGGGTTACAAAATTGAAGTGAGGCGCCAATACAGTAGCGACGCTGCGCTCACGCCTGAAAGTAATAGTGCTTGAAGAACTGGGCGATCACGCCCACCAAGTCGTTCTTGACGTGGCGCATGTCGCTGTCAGCGCCGCCGAACGCCGCGGCGATATGTGCACCGAACCAATCAATGAAATCGTACGACGGCCAGTAGTAGACGTCCTTCAATCCGCGTGCCGTCACATTGGCGAGGGCAACACGCAAGGTCGACTTGGATATGATATTCGCCGGGATCGGCGAAACGTCGGTCAATGCGGCCTGGAGCGGCACCGGCGACAGGGTGAGCACGATCTTCGCCTTGGGGCGGACCTTGCGGATCAGATCGATACACCGCCGGATCTCGCGCTCGTTGTCCTTGAGGCTGGTCTGGCGCATCTCGAAGGCCGACATCGCGCGCTTGATGCCGACGAACGTGTGGGCCCCGCCAGGCTCCAGAACAAGCTTATCGGTTGCCTTCTCGAACCAGCACAGCGACAAGCCGAACGTCAGAATGAACATGTCCGCGGCATGGAGCTGGGCGATAGTTTCCGCGGGCAGACCCACCGTCTCGGCGCCGGCGATGAAGCCGGGAGGGAAAGCTGTTCCAAACAGGGCGTTGTCGAGGAACTTGGCGAGCGCGAACGCAGAATTCCAACGCTCGCTCATGAAGACGTAGCCGACGTCGAGCCCTTGTGCCCGCAGCGAATTGGAGATCTCCTCCGCAAAGCACGAGCCGATGGACGCAACCCGCGCGTTCGGCGGCATCATCGGGGCCGGCGGTGCGTAGGTGCGGGCGATATGCGTGTGAAACACCCCCATGATCGAGTCATTGAGAGCGACGCCGTCGGCGAACCTGTGCGGGAAAAAGCTTTGGCGCGCGAGTGTCACCGCGGCCGCACGATCAAGAACTTCTGGCGCGCGCGCGGCCTTTTCTTTGGATGGGCGTTTCATTCCGATCTCCGAGACGCGAGCAATCTAGCGCATTGGTGCGATGGTGAAGCGGAAAAATGCCATGGCGGAGATTTCCTGGCTGTCATGGTCGGAGTCCGTTTATGCTCCTGGCATGCCGCTTAAGTCCCTCGACCACGTAACCATCTGCTGCGCCGACTTGGCCAAGTCGCGTGCGTTTTATGCGCAGGTTCTCGGCATGACCGATGAGGACCGGCCCGGATTTGCCTTCCCCGGGGCATGGCTCTACGTCAACGGTCACCCGGTTGTCCATTTGATCGGCGGCCGCGCGAACGCGGTCCCCGACACCACCGGAAATTTCGATCACGTCGCGTTCGATGCGACGGATTTGGCGGCGATGCGCGCCGCCCTCACCAAGGCCGGCATTCCCTTCGACGAGGCGAAGGTGCCCGGCCGACCCCTGCATCAGGTCTTCTTACACGACCCGGATGGCGTGAAGGTGGAGTTGAACTTTCGGGGCGAGACGTCTTAAGCCCGCCGTTCGCCGACCCAGATGTGGTAGCTCTCGCTGTGGCCGTCCGCGACGGCATTGAGCTTTTCGAGCAGTACACTTGTCAGTTCGGCGCCCGCCTTGAGCAGAAGCTGACCTTCATTGTCCTTGATGTCGCGCGCCAGAACCGCGCCGGGCCGTGCCTCGATGAGGGTACACATGCGCACGTTCGCCAGGTCCGACGGCTTCTGCGCAGGTCCCGGCTTACGGCCCGCCTTCGCCGCGTCGGCTTCCAAGGCACTGACGATCGGGTTCACCACGTCCTTGCCCATGCGCTCCGACATGGCCTTGGGCAGGTCGACAGCGGGCACGGCGTGATACCGCTCGGGTGTGCGCAGCTTGACCGGCCGCTGCATGGCTTGGCCAATGGTCTTCATCAGCTTCTCGAGAGAGAGCGGCGCGACGGCGAACCCGTTCACGTCGAGTTGCATCGCCGCTTTTACGGCGGCAGCGTTCGGCTCGGAGGTGAAGATCACGAAACAGGTGTCGCGCGGCGTGCGCGGCAATTTGCCGGCGCGGATCATGCGCAGGAGTTCAAGCCCGCCCACCGGCGTCATGTCCCAGTCGCAGATGATGCCGCCGATATGCTGGCCGAAGCGCTTCAGAACGTCGCGCGCCTGATCGACACTGGTGGCGTATTTGACGTCCTTGGCGCGGCCGCGGTTGAGCGCGTTGTGCGCGATGTCGCGGAAGTACGGCTTATCGTCCACCACCAGGAACATGGTGCGTGAGAGGTCAACATCCGCATTCACGGAGGCAACGACGTTCATGACTCCCTCCTTCCGGGAGATCAGCGCCCGTCTAGTCTACGTGATTTCGACTCCTAACGATAATACAGAAAATGATTATTATTCAGCCACTTGCAGTGTCGATACCTTACTCCGCCGCCTGCCGCGCAACCGTCGGCGCCGCCCCGCCCTCGATCGGCTTCCAGCGCAGCACCGGCTTGCGGGCGGCCTTGGTTTCATCCAAGCGACGCCGCGGCGCGAGCAAGGGCCGCGCGCGGAATTCGTCCGCCGCGGTGCCGGTCTTGGCCTTTTGTGCGAGCGCCAGCACCGCCTCGATGAACTGATCCAGGCTCGCCTTGCTCTCAGTCTCGGTCGGCTCGATCAACAGCGCGCCATGCACCACCAGCGGGAAGTACATGGTCGGCGGATGGAAGCCTTCGTCGATCAGCGCCTTGGCGAAGTCCAGCGTGGAAACGCCCGTGCCCTTCAGGAAGCGGTCGTCGAACACACACTCATGCATGCACGGACCCGCGAACGCCGGCGTCAGTTCCGCCGACAGGCGCGCCATGATGTAGTTGGCATTCAGCACCGCGTCGCCCGAGGCCTGGTACAGGCCATCGGCGCCCAGCGCCATCATGTAAGACACCGCGCGCACGAACACGCCGAACTGACCGTGATAGCCCTTCATGCGGCCGAAGGCTTGGGGACTGCGCGGATCGCCCGCGTGTTCCACCGCGTCGTAGCCCTCACCCACCTTCACCACCTGCGGTACCGGCGCGAACGGTGCAAGCTTCGCCGATAGCACGGTGGGGCCAGCGCCCGGACCGCCGCCGCCATGGGGCGTGGAGAACGTCTTGTGCAGGTTGATGTGCATGGCGTCGACGCCAAGATCGGCGATCTTCAGGCGGCCGACGATGGCGTTGTAGTTGGCGCCGTCCATGTAGAAGTAAGCGCCCGCCGCATGCACGGCCTCGGCGATGGCGATGGCGTCCTTCTCGAACAGCCCGCAGGTGTTCGGGTTGGTGATCATCACCGCCGCGACCTGGTCGCTGAGCTTGGTCTTAAGCGCTTCGAGATCGACGTGCCCGTCTTCCGTCGCCGGGACCGCTTCCACTGTGTAACCGGCGAGCGCCGCCGTGGCCGGATTCGTGCCATGCGCGGATTCCGGCACCAGCACGACTTTGCGATGCCCTTGCCCATTCGCCTCATGCGCCGCACGGATGCAGAGCAATCCGCAGAGTTCCCCGTGGGCGCCGGCGGCCGGCGACATCGCCACGGCGACCATGCCGGTGAGTTCTTTCAGCCATGCCGCGCAGGTGTCGATCAGTTCGAATGCGCCTTGGATGGTGGACACCGGCTGGAACGGATGGATCTCCGCGAAGCCGGGCAGGCGCGCCATCTTCTCGTTCAGGCGCGGGTTGTGCTTCATCGTGCAGGAGCCGAGCGGATAGAAGCCCGTGTCGATGGAGTAGTTCTTCTGCGACAGGCGCGTGTAATGGCGCACCACCTCCGGCTCCGACAGGCCCGGCAGGCCGATGCGGCCCTGGCGCTGCATCGTGCCGAGACGCGTACGGACCTGCGGGATCGGCGGTAGATCGACCGCGGTATCGCCTTTGGTGTTCTGCTCGAAGATCAGCGGTTGTTCGATCTGCAGGCCGCGATTGCCGCTATTCGTGGTGATGGTCATCAGAGGACCTCCTTCAAGGCGGCAACGAGCGCATCCATGTCAGATTCCGTGTTCGTCTCCGTGGCGCTGAGCAGCAACACGTCCTGCAGCTCCGGATAGGTCGGATAGAACCGCGATGCCGGCACGCCGCCGAGGATGCCGCGCTTGGCGAGCGCTTCGACCACGTCCGCTGCGGGCTTCGGCAGCGCGACCGCGAACTCATTGAAGAACGTGGACGGGATTACCTTCACGCCCTTCACCTTCTCCAACCGCTCCGCCAGCAGCACCGTGTTGGCGTGGTTGAGTTCCGCAAGACGCACGAACCCGGCTTCGCCCAGCAGCGTCATGTGAATCGAGAACGCCAAAGCGATGAGTCCGGAGTTGGTGCAGATATTCGACGTCGCCTTCTCGCGGCGGATATGTTGCTCGCGGGTGGAGAGCGTGAGCACCCAGCCGCGGCGGCCTTCTTCGTCCGTCGTCTCGCCGGCAAGACGGCCCGGCATCTGGCGCAGGAATTTCTCGCGTGTGGCGAACAGGCCGACACCGGGACCGCCGAAGCTCATGGGTCCGGCGAGCGATTGCCCCTCGCCCACCACGATGTCCGCGCCGATGTGGCCCGGCGGCGTGATCAGGCCAAGCGCCACCGGTTCCGTGACGCACACCACCAGCAGCGCGCCGGCGGCATGGCACGCATCGGCAAGCGCGGTGTAGTCCTTCAAGCTGCCGAAGAAGCCCGGCGTCTGCACGACCACGCAGGCAAGCTCGTTGTCGATGCGACCGATCAGATCCTCGATCCCATAAGGATCAGGCGCCAGAAGGTCCACGTCCACATCGAGGAAGCGCATGGCGGTGGCGGTGACGTCGCGATAGTGGGGATGCACCGTGCCGGACACCAGCGCCTTGGAACGCTTGGTCACGCGTGCAGCCATCGCCACGGCTTCGGCGCAGGCGGTCGCGCCGTCGTACATGGAGGCATTCGCCACTTCCATGCCGGTGATGAGCGCCACTTGCGTCTGGAATTCGAAGATCGCCTGGAGCGTGCCCTGGCTGATCTCCGGCTGGTACGGCGTGTAGGCGGTGAGGAACTCGCCGCGCTGGATTAGGTAGTCCAGGCTCGCCGGCGTGTGGTGGCGATAGTTGCCCGCGCCGAGGAACGCCGGCGCCTTGGTGCAATCGAGGTTCTTCGCCGCCATCTTCGACAGTGCGCGCTCCACCTCAATCTCGCTCGCCGTATTCGGCAGCTTGAACTTCGCCGACGCCAGAGCGCTCTTGGGCAGATCGCGGAACAGCTCGTCCACGCTGCCTACGCCGATGGCGGCGAGCATGTCACGGCGGTTGGTGTCACTGAGAGGTAGGTAGCGCATCGGTGTGTCTCCTAGCTCAGGTCCGCAACGAACTTGTCGTAGGCGGCCTGATCCATCAGCCCGCTGACTTCCGCCGGATTGTTCAGCGTCATCTTGAAGAACCAGCCTTTGCCATGCGGGTCCTGGTTCACGGTCTCCGGCGCGTCCGGAAGTGCGGCGTTGCCTTCGACGACCTTGCCGCTCAGCGGCGCGTAGACCTCGCTCGCGGCCTTGACCGATTCCACCACCGCCGCTTCGCCGCCGGCGGTGAGATCCTTGCCGGCTGCGGGCACTTCCACGAATACGATGTCGCCGAGCTGGCCTTGGGCGAAGTCGGTGATGCCGACCACGGCGGTCGCACCTTCGATGCGCACCCACTCGTGATCTTTCGTGTAGCGAACTTCGCTCATGTGACGGCTCCTAAGCTTTGAAATAGCGATGCGGGACGAACGGCAGCGTGCAGACTTCGGCGGGCTGGCTCTGGCCGCGCACGATCAGTTGCAGCGGCGTGCCGGGTTTGGCGTATGCGGTCTCCACGTAGCCCATGGCGACGGGGCCGTTGTAGCTCGGGCCGAATCCGCCCGAGGTGATCTCCCCGATCTTCTTGCCGTCGGCGTTCTGGATTTCGGTATGCGCGCGCGCAGGCGCCCGGCTCAGCGGCTTCACGCCGACGCGACGACGCGGCGCGCCGTCTTTCAGATGCCCGAGGATTTTCGCAGCCCCCGGAAAGCCGCCTTCCTCGCGGCGGCGCTTGCCGATGACCCAGGCAAGCGCGCCTTCGATCGGCGTCGTGACTGTATCGATGTCGCTGCCGTAGAGGCACAAACCGGCTTCGAGCCGCAGCGAGTCGCGCGCGCCGAGGCCGATGAGTTCCACTTCGGGAGCGGAGAGCAGCTTTTCCGTCACCGCGACCACCTGGGCGTTGGGCACGGAGATTTCGTAGCCGTCTTCGCCGGTATAGCCCGAGCGCGAAAGCCGCACGGGCACGTCGCCGAATTTATCGGTGGCGCTGGTCATGAACGGCATGGACTCGGCGGCGGGAATGAAGCGCGCCAGTACCGCGGCCGCCTTCGGTCCTTGCAGCGCGATCAGCGCCGCATCCTCGTGCCGCGTCAGCACCGCGCGACCGGCGAGCCGCGCGCCGATGTGGGCGAAGTCGCGGTCCTTACAGGCGGCATTCACGACCAGATACAGAACGCCGTCGCTGACCTTGGTGATCATCAGGTCGTCGATGATGCCGCCATCGTCGTTGGTAAGCACGGAGTAGCGGATCTGCCCGGGCGTGAGACTCGCCAAATCACCCGGCACCAGGCTTTCCATAGCCGCGATCACGTCCTCGCCGGCGAGGGTGGCTTGCCCCATGTGAGAGACATCGAACACGCCCGCCGCGGTGCGGGTGTGGAGATGTTCCTTCAGCACGCCGAGCGGATAGTTCACCGGCATACGATAGCCGGCAAAGCCGACCATCTTGCCGCCGCGCGCGAGATGCAGAGCCTCGAGCGGCGTCGTCTTCAACGTCTCAGGGGATTGATCGACCAAAAGCCAACTCCGACAGGGTGATACGCGCGTCCACACCCGGACTCAGAGTCCGAATCTCGACGCGCCCTCCTCTGTCGGAATGACCTGAAAGATTCACCGGACGCGTCATGGGACAGCGGCCCGGTTTACTTCTTCGGTGAGACGGTGTGTTGCAAGCGCCGTCTCGTTTCCAGAGTACCAAACCCCCGCGGTCCGGTTGCCTGAGAGGTTCCGAGGGCGGTTGCTCCTTCGGCGCCGACCTCCGCAACACAAGATGTTGCGTGGTCGAACTCTTCCACGGGGATATCAGGTGGGCGGACAGTGCCGTGAGTCGCCGCCCCGGTCAAAGGCGAAGTTATCCACAGCTCGCGTGGGTTTTGCGCCTTAACGCCGCGTCGTCGCCGGCGCGGCCTGCTGGATGCGCCGGCTTTCGTTGTAAGCCGCGTCCGCTTCGTTGATCTGCAGGCCGACATAGACGTCATAGGCCGCGCCGGGCTCATCCTTGTCGAGCGGGATGAACACGTGCACGCCGCTGTCCTTCAAGCGCGTGCGCGCACCCGCGGCCTTCGGAAGCGACGCTTCGAGCGTCATCACCCGTTTGCCTTCCGGCTTGGGGTAGAACTGCGGAATGGCGATGAAGTAGTTCACCGGCACTTTGCCGCCCTTCGCCGCCGGGCCGGCCACAACGTCGAACACCAGGTCCATGGTGAGATCGACGCCGTTCTTGCCGAAGTTACACTGGCCCTCGTAACCGACCAGCTCGATTGCGTAGTCGATCTGCGTCAGGTCCTTGGAGACGTCCTGGAATTTGACGTAGCGCGCGGTATTGCTGTCGACCCGGACTTGGGGACAGGGCGGCACGGGCTTGTTGCTGCAGCCTGCGAGGACAAACGCAGCCACCACCGGCAGGACACCCCACGCGGAAACGGTTCGGACGAGCGACTTCAAGGTCATGGGGGTCGGACTGGGCTGCCGGAAAAGGGAATGTGGGTCAGCCTTGGCTTTCGCCGGCCCACGGGATTTGCTATCGATGCGCCGGTCAGGCGCGGGAGCGGCAGTCTATAGGCAGGCCGCGCAAGACTCTAGACGGAAGTGGGCCACCCTCCGGGTCCCCCAAGTATCTGATGAAAAAGCCGGAACTTACGATTTTGTTGGCCGCCCCCCGCGGGTTTTGCGCGGGCGTGGAGCGGGCCATTGCCGTGGTGGAGCGCACCCTCGACAAGTTCGGGGCGCCGGTCTACGTGCGCCATGAGATCGTCCACAACCGACATGTGGTGGAGGGCCTCAAGGCGCGCGGCGCGGTGTTCGTGGACGAGCTGGCGGAAGTCCCCGCGGGCCGCCCGGTCGTGTTCTCCGCCCATGGCGTCCCGAAGTCGGTGCCGGCCGATGCGGACGCCCGCCACATGGTCTACATCGACGCCACCTGCCCCCTGGTCAGCAAGGTGCATATGGAGGCTGAGCGCCACGACCGCGCCGGGCGCCAGATCATTCTTGTCGGCCACGCCAACCATCCCGAAGTGATCGGCACCATGGGTCAGGTGCCCGACGGCCGCATGGTCCTGGTCGAGAACGTCGAGCAGGCCGAGTGCGTGACGCCCGCCGATCCCACACGGCTCGCCTACGTCACCCAGACGACCCTGTCCGTGGACGAGACCGACAGCATCATTGCCGCGCTCAAGCGTCGATTCCCGGAGATCGTCGGCCCGCGCCGCGAAGACATCTGCTACGCCACCACCAATCGCCAGACCGCCGTGAAGGCGATCGCACCGCGCTGCGACGCGTTCCTCGTGGTCGGCGCGCCGGCGTCGTCCAATGCCAATCGCCTCGTCGAAGTCGCGCTGAAGTGCGGCTGCGCATACGCGAAGCTGATCGAATCCGCCGACGCCATCTCCTGGGATGAAATCGCCGGCGGCACCCTGGGTCTGACAGCGGGCGCGTCGGCGCCGGATTCGCTGGTGGAAGGCGTGATCGCCGCCGCCAAAGCACGCTATGATGTGACCGTGGAAGAAGTGTCGGTCACTGAAGAGAAGATCATCTTCAGCCTGCCGCGGCTTCTCAGCGCCTGAGGAGCCGGTTGAGAGAATGGCGGTCTATACCGAGATTTCCGACGACGAATTGACGGCCTTCGTCGCCGAGTACGCCATTGGCGATGTGGTCGGCTGCAAAGGCATCGCCGAAGGGGTGGAGAATTCCAACTTCCTTCTGCAAACCACCCAAGGCTCCTTCATCCTCACGCTCTACGAACGCCGCGTGAATCCGGCGGACCTGCCGTTCTTCGTCGGCCTGATGGAGCATCTGTCGCGCTCGGGCGTGCGTTGCCCGGTGCCGGTGAAGGACCGCCAGGGCCGCGACCTGAAGACGCTGTGCGGCAAACCCGCCGCCATCGTGTCGTTCCTGCAAGGCATGTGGCCGCGCCGGATCGCCGCTTGGCACTGCGACGCATTGGGCCGCGCGCAAGCCGAGATGCATCTCGCTAGCATGAGCTTCGACATGCGCCGCGACAACGCGCTATCCGTGGCGGGCTGGCGCGAGTTGTTTTCGCGAATCAGCGTCAGCGCCGTGGAAGAGATCGAAATCGGGCTGCACGAAAACCTCTCCCACGAACTGGAAGAACTGGCGAATGCCTGGCCGAAGCTGTCGCCGGAGGCGGAACTTCCCGCCGGCGTGATCCATGCCGACCTGTTCCCCGACAACGTGTTCTTCCTCGACAATAAGTTTTCCGGCCTGATCGACTTCTATTTCGCCTGCACCGACTTCCTCGCCTATGACGTCGCCATCTGCCTCAACGCCTGGTGCTTCGAGCCCGGCGGCGACTTCAACGTCACCAAGGCGAACCGGCTGCTCTCGAGCTACGAGGCCGTGCGACCCCTGTCGCAGGCGGAACGCAACGCCCTGCCGTTGCTTTGCCGCGGCGCGGCCATGCGCTTCCTGCTGACACGCCTCTACGACTGGGTCAACACCCCGCCCGGCGCCATGGTGAAGCCCAAAGATCCGCGCGAATACCTGCACAAGCTGAACTTCCATCGCGGCGTAGACACCATCGCCGCCTACGGCCTGTCGTGAGCGAAGATCCCACGGACGTCGAAATCTTTTGCGACGGCGCCTGTCTCGGCAATCCGGGCCCCGGCGGCTGGGCCGCGCTGTTGCGCTTCAAGGGCAACGAGAAGGAAGTCGCCGGCGGCGAGGCCCACACCACCAACAACCGCATGGAACTGATGGCGGCGATCGAAGGGCTCAACGCCCTGTCGCGCCCCTGTCGCGTGGCCGTGACCACCGATAGCCAGTACGTCAAGAACGGCATCACCGCCTGGATTCACGGCTGGAAGAAAAAGGGCTGGAAGACAGCCGACAAGAAGGACGTGAAGAACGCCGACCTGTGGCAAGCCCTCGATGCCGCTCAAGCCCGCCACGATCACGTCAGCTGGCACTGGGTCCGCGGCCACGACGGCCACGCGGAGAACGAACGGGTGGATGTGTTAGCGCGCGATGAGGCGGAGAAGTTCAGGCGCTAGCCTGATGCGATACCGCCGCGCATGTGGCAAGGCTCTCGCATTTGCAAAATGCCGTCGTCCTTGACCCGAAGGGTCGAGGACCTAGAGCTTTTTTTAGTTATCTGTTTTGTGAAGGCAGAACCCCTAAACCTCTGGATCCTCGCGGCCTGCGGCCGCAAGGATGACGAAGAAAATGTTGAATCGTGTTGAGGTGCAAACTCCCTCCCCAGCAAAGGGAGTGCCGAGTTGATATGTGGCAGCTATAGGGGCGATACCGAGAAGATCAGGACATCGCCCCCAGTGCCGACAGAATCGAATGTTGCGATCATACCAGACGACCTCTCACGCCAAACATCGCGACACACTTCGCCGAAGCCTTTCAGTCCTGGCTGGTGCTGGATAACTTGTGTGCACATTTGGCCACCTTTGATCCGCCATATTCCGCTTCTCTTGACGAGAGATCTCTCCACTCGGGTGATTAGCCACGTACCATCCGGCAGAAAATCCTCGGACATCCCCGTAGAATTTTGCTTGAAAGGCTGATCCACGGTCAGCCGGTGACCAACGACCGTGTCTCTGATCTCAAGTTCGCTGAGTGGCACGAGATCTCTGTGTTGCCTCTTGCCGCTACCTATCTCAAGGAGTTGCCTTGGCGTTAATTCTTCCGCATGGGGCGATCCTGCGCATGACGCAATTGAAGCCACACCAGCCATGACGAAAAAGGGCAAGGTATTGCGCATGGAGCTGCACTCCTACTGATTGATCTCCGGCTCGACAAGCGCCTTCAAGTTCTGCAGCGACTCCTGCCAGCCGAGGTAGCACATCTCCGTCGGGATCACGTCCGGAATGCCTTCCTGGGTGATGCTGATATCGGTGCCGCAGAGAACCTTCTTCAGCGTCACGGTCACATGCATTTCGCCGGAAAGGTTGGGATCGTCGAACACATCGGTGTAGCGCAGGCGTTCGGCCGGCATGAGTTCCAGGTACGTGCCGCCGAAGGAATGGCTGTGGCCGGTGGTGAAATTCCGGAACGACATCTTGAAGCCGCCGCCGACCTTCGCCTCGTAGTGATGCACCGTGCAGGTGAAGCCGTTGGGCGGAAGCCACTTCGCTATCGCGTCGGCTTCGGTGAAAGCGCGGTAGACCTTCTCGGGCGCGGCGGTGAGAACGCGGTGCAGACGAACGGTCCCGGGCATACATGGGTTCCTTCGGGGGTGGCATTTGAAAGGCCAGCATATCCCATGCCGGACACCGCCGAAGATGCAGGCGTGGCGGTTCCCGCACAACTGCACACACCGTGAGAATTGACGGACGGGCGAATCCGCATATTCTCGAAATGCAATCCTGACTCCCCTGCCGCTTTGAACGCCCGCCGAACCCCGGCGGCGCGCACGGCGGCTTTTTGCATTGGAGAAGCCGATGGCCGAAGACCCATCCCCGCGTATTTCCCGCGTATTTACGCGGGGGCGACCCTTCCAGAACGGCAATCCGGGGCGGCCGAAAGGGGCGCGCAACCGGACCACGCAGATGATCGAGTCGCTGTTTCAAGACGAAGCTGAAGACGTCAGCCGCAAGGCGGTCGAACTCGCCAAGCTTGGCAGGATTGACGCGATCAAGCTGGTGCTCGACCGCGCCTGCCCGGCGCGGAAAGGGCGCACCGTCGAAGGGCTCGCACTGCCGGCAATGGAAACGCTTGCAGATGCAGTGGCGGCGATGAGCGCCATCGCCCGCGCGGTCGCCGCAGGCATCGTCACGATCGACGAGGCGCGCGACCTCACTGAAATTGTCGAAGCCTTCCGCAAGGTTCATGAACTTGTCGACATCGAACGCCGCGTCAGCGTTCTGGAACACGGCAGCGCCGCGACCGGAAGGGCGATCCGCTAGCCGCTTTACGCGAAGCGATCGGCGGCGTTCTGTGCCACTGTGTCAGCAGCAGCTTTTGGCGCACCCTTGTATCCGGTCAATCTATCCGCCACGAACGGATTGGTCTGACGCTCCTGCCCGAACGTCGATGGCGGACCGTGGCCGGGGATGAAGGTGATATCGTCACCGAGCGGCCAGAGCTTGCCGGTGATCGAGCGGATCAGCTGGTCATGGTCGCCGCGCGGAAAATCCGTGCGGCCGATCGCACCCGCGAACAACACATCGCCCACGAAAGCAATCTTCACGTCGGCATTGTGGATGACCACATGGCCCGGCGTGTGCCCCGGCGTATGAGCGACGGTGAAGGCCACACCTTCGAAGTCCAGCAACTCGCCATCCTCGAAATAGCGATCCGGCGTGACGTTGCGCCCGCCCTTGATGCCGTAGCGCTTGCCGCTGGCCTCGATCTGGTCGAGCCAAAATTGGTCTTCCCGGTGTGGGCCTTCGATCGCCACACCGGTGCGATCGCGCAAGTCCGCCGCGGCGCCGGCGTGATCGAGGTGCCCGTGGGTGAGCCAGATGCGCGTCAGCGTCAGACCGAGTTGATCGAGCGTAGCCATGAGCTTGTCGATCTCGCCGCCCGGATCGACGAATACGGCATGCTTGGTCGCCGTATCCCACAGCAGGGAGCAGTTCTGCTGCAAGGGCGTGACCGGCACGAGGCGCAGCTGCAGCTTCGGTTCGGGCGCGGCTTCTGTCATGGGACCCATATCGAACCTTACAAATGCGCCAACACGTGAGAGGCCGCCGAGACCTCGAACGCGCCAGGCTCATCGACGAACAAGTGCGTCACGCGGCCCTGCGCTGCCACCATGGCGTAGCGATGGGACCGCTCGCCCATGCCGAACGGCCGCGCGTCGGCGGCAAGACCCATGGCGCGCGTGAAGGCGCCATTACCGTCTCCCAACATCAGGATGCGGTTGCCGACGCCGTTGACGGCACCCCAGGCGGCCATCACGAATGCATCGTTGAGGGCGATGCACGCCAAAACATCCACTCCCTTCGCCTTGAACGCGTCCGCCGCCTCGATGAAGCCCGGCAGATGCCGCGCGGAACAGGCCGGCGTGAACGCTCCGGGAACGGCGAACAGCACAAGGCGGCCATTCTGCGACAGGTGGGCAACCGAAATGTCGCGAACGTCGTTGTGCTCAATGGTGTAGACGACCGCGTCCAGGACTGGATCGCCAATGCGCAAGGTCACTGCTCGCTTCCTCCAGATCGGCGTGCATCCCCGGGGGCTGCCGCGGATTGCCGTCCGTTTCGTTTCGATTTTATGTTAAAGGTAGATCCCATGGCAGGCACCAGTCGCATCGTTTCCTCAAGCTACCTCGTGGGACAGTTCCTGGTCTCAATGCCCGCGATGGCGGACCCGCGTTTCGAAAGCACCGTCATCTACATGTGCCACCATGCTGCCGACGGCGCCATGGGGCTGATCATCAATCGCCCGATCGAAGACGTGGTGTTCAGCGATATCCTGTCCCAACTCGACATCAAGCCGCGACGGGGCTGCGAGGAGATCCGGATCCATCGCGGCGGCCCGGTCGAGACATCGCGCGGCTTCGTGCTGCACAGCACGGACTATAACCGCGAAGGCACCTTGAAGGTCAGCGACGACATCGCCCTGTCCGCCACCACCGAAATCCTGCGCGCCATCGCCACCGGCGACGGCCCAATGCGCAGCCTGATGGCCCTGGGCTACGCGGGCTGGGGTGAAGGCCAGCTCGACGAAGAGATCAAACGCAATGCCTGGCTCAGCGTGCCGGCGGACACCGAACTGTTGTTCTCCGACGACGTCACCAACAAATGGTCCCGCGCCCTGGGCAAACTGGGCATTAACCCGGCAATGCTGTCGGCGAGTGCCGGTCACGCGTAGGCGCTATTGCGCCGTCCAGCCGCCATCAACCTTGATGCACGAGCCGGTGATGAGCCCCGCGGCGTCGGACGCCAGGAACACCACCGCGCCCGACACATCGGACAGATCGCCGATCCGGCCGAGCGGGATGTTCTTCAGCACCGCGTCCTTGAACGCCGCGTTCTCGAAGAACGGCTTGGTCATCGGCGTTTCGATGAAGGTGGGGGCCACCGTGTTGACGCGGATGCCTTCGGGCGCGAGTTCCACGCCCATCGCTTTCGTCAGGCCTTCGAGTGCGTGCTTGGACGCGCAATAGACCGTGCGGTTGACGGACCCCACATGTCCCATCTGCGAGGACATGTTGATAATGCTGCCCTTCACCTTACCGGCGCGCATCTTCGCGACCACGGCTTGCGCCACGAAGAACGCCGCGCGCACGTTGATATCGAAGATCGTGTCGTAGTGCTCTTCCGTCACCGCGCCGAACGGCTCGGGGATGTTGGTGCCGGCGTTGTTGACGAGAATGTGGATCGCGGGAAGCGTCGCCAGCGCAGCCTTGAAGCCGGCGGGATACGTGACGTCGCACGCCAGCGCCGAGGCCCGCGGACCGATGCCCTTCACAGCCGTCTCGAGATCGGCGGCGGTGCGGCCAACAAGCACCACGTCGGCGCCGGCGTCCGCCAACGCTTGCGCGCAACCGAGGCCAAGACCGCGCGATGCGCCGGTAACAAGCGCGCGTTTGCCGGTGAGATCGAACGTATGCGCCACGGATCGCCCCCTAGCGGATTTTCTGCGCCGCTTTCGCTTTGTGAACCGCCAGCGCCATCAAGCGCCGGTCGCGCCAGCTGCGGCGCGCGTCGAGCTTATCCGCACCCAGCGCTTCCCGTCGCTGATTCTCGACATCGGCGATAAGCTTTTCATCCCAGGCTTTCGGGTTTGCGCGGCTGACGGCGACGGAATGATACAGCGGACCCAGCCGTGCGGCGTAGTCCGCCACACCCTTGGGCGCATTCAGGTCGATGGTCTCGAACGGTCCCATGAACGACCACCGCAAGCCGAGGCCCGCGGACACGGTCTTGTCGATATCCGCCGTGGATGCGACGCCGTCCCGCGCCAAGGCCCAAGCCTCGTTCAGCAACGCGCCTTGCAAGCGATTGAGCACGAAGCCTTCGATCTCCTTGTTCACCCGGATCGGCTCCTGGCCGACGGCGACCATGAGATCATGGGTGACGTCGATTGCGCTTTTGTCGGTCCACGGCGCGGGAACGAGTTCCACCAGCGGCACGAGGTACGGCGGGTTCACCGGATGCGCGATCAGCATGCGGCCGCGGGTCTTGCAAGCCTCGGTGAAGGCGGACGCGGGAATGCCGGACGACGAACTGCCGATGGGCGCATGCGCCGGGGCCAGCGTGTCCAACGCCGCGTAGACCGGCGTCTTCGCCGCCACGGTTTCGAACACCGACTCCTGCACGTAGGCCACACCGTCGACCGCCGCGCCGAGATCGTCGGTCACAGTGATGCAGCTCATGACCGCATCCGCATCGTCGATCAGATCGAAGTGCTTGAGGTCCGCGACATTGCCGGCGATGCCGCCCAGCACTTTGGCGCGCACGTCCGCAGCCGCGTCGTAGATCCGCACGGGATGTCCGGCCCGGGCGAACACGATCGCCCAGCCGGCGCCGACTAGGCCGGCGCCGACAACGGCGACAGGGGCCGGCATTTTATTCCGCCGCCTGCTTGCTGTAGCGGCGCACGCGGATGTCGGCCTGTTCCTTGTGGCCGGCGAATCCTTCGATGGCGCACAGGCGCGAGCAATATTCTCCCACCATCACCGACGCCGCCGGCGTCAGCACGCGTTGATAGGTGCAGGTCTTGATGAACTTGCCGACCCACAGACCGCCGGTATAGCGCGCGGCTTTCTTGGTAGGCAGGGTGTGATTGGTGCCGATGACCTTGTCGCCATAGGAGACGTTGGTCTCCGGCCCAAGGAACAGCGCGCCGTAATTGGTCATATTATTGAGGAAGTAGTTCGGGTCCTTGGTCATGACCTGAACGTGTTCGGAGGCGAGCTCGTCGGCGATCTTGACCATCTCCTCGTACGAATCAGCCACGATCACTTGGCCGTAGTCATCCCACGCCTTGCGCGCGATCTTGCCGGTCGGAAGCACCTTCAGTTGGCGCTCCACTTCCGCCATGGTCGCCTTCGCCAGTGCTTCGGAGTTCGTCAGTAGCACCGCGGGCGAGTTCGGGCCGTGCTCGGCTTGGCCGAGCAAGTCCGCCGCGCACAGCTCACCGTCCACAGTGTCGTCTGCGATGATGAGGGTCTCGGTCGGGCCCGCGAACAGGTCGATGCCGACACGGCCGAACAGCTGGCGCTTGGCTTCCGCGACGAACGCGTTGCCCGGGCCGACGATCATGTCCACCGACGCGATGGTTTCCGTGCCCAGCGCCATGGCGCCGATGGCCTGGATGCCGCCGAGGCAGTAGATCTCGTCCGCACCCGCCATATCCATGGCCACGACGATGGCGGGGGAAACCTTGCCGCCGAACGGCGGCGCCGCGGCAATCACGCGCTTCACGCCGGCGACTTTCGCCGTCACCACGCTCATGTGGGCAGAGGCGACCAGCGGATACTTGCCGCCCGGCACGTAGCAACCGACAGAATTGACCGGCACGTTCTTATGGCCCAGCACCACGCCGGGCAGCGTTTCGACTTCGACGTCCTTCAGGGCGGCGCGCTGGATCTGCGCGAAATTGCGCACCTGCGCTTGCGCGAACTTGATGTCGTCGATGTTCTGCTGGGTGAGTTCCTTGTAGGCCGCCGCGATGTCTTCCTTGCTCAGGCGGAAAGACGTCGGCGACCACTTGTCGAATTTCTGCGAGTAGTCGCGCACAGCCGCGTCGCCGCGAGTGCGAATGTCCTTGAGCACATCCTCGACGATCTGACGGACCTTGGCGTCTTCGGTTTCCGCCACGTCTACGTCCATGCCGTTCTTTAGATAGCGTGCCATGTGATCTCTCCTTCGCAAGTCAGGGCGCGATTGGGGCGCAATATAAGCCAAGCGCCGCCAAAGGCAGCGGTCGGATTTAGACCGTTCATGATACGGACGGGACGGGCTTACAACAGGCTGACCTACTGCAAGCGGGCGCGAATGCGTTGAGATTCCTCAAGATGGCGCAGGTCGCCCAGGGCGGCCACCGTCGGCGTTCCCGTGAGGACGCGGCTCGCCGCCCGGGCAATGCCGGCCCTGTCCACTTCCTCGACCTTGGCGATGATTTCCGCGACCGTCATCGTGCGTCCGTGCACCATCAGCTGACGCGCCCGTTGGCCGCAGCGGCTCGACGGGCTTTCGAGGGACATCAGCAATCCAGCCTTCAACTGCGCGCGAGCGCGCTGGACTTCCTCATTGGTGACCGTGTCGCCGACGCGCTTGATCTCATCGCACAGCACCGGCACCAGCTTGGGGACATCCTCAGGCCCGGTGCCCGCATAAATGGTGAACAGGCCGGTATCGGCGAAAGACTGGGTGCTTGAGAACACCGAGTAGGCCAGCCCGCGCTTTTCCCGGATCTCCTGGAACAGCCGCGACGACAGCCCTTCGCCCAACAAGGTCGAAAGGGCGGACAGGTTGTAGAAATCCGGGTCGTTGTGCGAAAGGCCCGCGAAGCCGAGCACAATGTGCGCCTGCTCGATATCGCGCTCCTCGCGGAAGTCGCCGCCGGTGTAGGCGCCTAAGACAGCCTCCGGTCGTTCGCGCGGCGCAAGCTCGCCAAACGCCGCTTCCACGAGACGCACGAAATCATCGTGCTGGATTGCGCCCGAAGCGGAGATCACGGTCGCATCGGGCGCGTAGTACCGCGCCATATGGGACTTCAAGTTCTCCGGCGTGATGCTGCACACGATCTTTTCCTCGCCCAGCACTGGCCAGCCCAGCGGTTGGTCGGGGAACGCGGCGGCCTGGACGTGGTCGAAGATGATGTCGTCCGGCGTGTCGATCGCCTGATTGATTTCCTGCACCACCACATGTTGCTCGCGGGAGAGTTCTTCGGCGTCCATGGTGGAGTGGAGCAGGATGTCGGCAACGATATCGGTGGCGACGCCGACGTCCTCTTTCAGGACCTTCGCGAAATAGGCGGTGTGATCGCGGCTGGTATAGGCGTTCAGCTGCCCACCGACATTGTCCATCTCTTCGGCAATCGCCTGAGCGCTGCGCCGCGCCGTGCCTTTGAAGGCCATGTGCTCGAGCAAATGCGAAATGCCGTTCACGTCCGCCGTCTCATGGCGCGTGCCGGCATCCACCCACACGCCGAGCGCCACCGTCTCCACCGAGTTCATCGGGTCGGTGACGATGCGAAGGCCGTTGGGCAGGGTCGTGAGCTGGACCGTCATGGATGCCTTCGTATGTAGGGAGGCGAGCCGTGGGAAACCATCGGCCCGGAACGAGGTTCAAACGTGGCTGCGGATCAGGCGTTTCACCGCGTCGAGATCGTTGTCGAGCACTTGGAACCGCTCGGTCCGGTTGAAGATATCGGCCATAACTGCGGGCAGCGGCGATGAAACTCCGGTGGCAGCTTTGACCGCATCCGGGAACTTGGCGGGGTGCGCCGTGGCGAGCGCAATGCGCGGGATGGCCGGATCGAGGCCTTCGCTACGCGCGGCATAGATGCCGACGGCGGTGTGCGGGTCCACCAACTCGCCGGTGCTTGCGCGCACCTCGCGCATCACCTGCTTGGTGCCTTCGTCGTCCAGACGGCGGCCGCCGAACAGGGCGGTGATCTTCGCGTGCGCTGCGGGAGCGACCGTGTAGGACGCGCTTTGTTTGAACTGATCCATCATGCGCGAGACGGCGGCCCCGTCGCGGTCGCTGACCTCGAACAACAGGCGTTCGAAGTTGGAGGACACCTGGATATCCATTGACGGACTTAGCGACGGCTGCACGCCTTCGATGGTCATCGCGCCGGTCTCGAAATAGCGGGTGAGGATGTCGTTGCGGTTGGAACCCACCAGAAAGCGCGCGACCGGCAGGCCCATGCGCATGGCGCAATAGCCCGCGAACACATTGCCGAAGTTTCCGGTCGGTACCGCGAACGTGACCTGCCGCTCCGGCGCGCCGAGACGCACGCCCGCCCAGATGTAATAGACGATCTGGGCCATGATGCGCGCCCAGTTGATCGAGTTCACCGCGGACAGATTGAATTCGCCGCGGAACGTGGCATCTGCGAACAGCGCTTTCACGACGTCCTGGCAATCGTCGAAGGTACCCTTGAGCGCGATGTTGTGGACGTTGGGTGCATCCACCGTGGTCATCTGGCGGCGCTGGACTTCCGACGTGCGGCCTTCCGGATGCAGGATGAAGATCTCGATATTGGCGCGGCCGCGGCAGGCTTCGATTGCTGCGGAGCCGGTGTCGCCGGACGTGGCACCGACGATGGTGATCTTCTGCTTGCGCGCCTTCAGAACTTCCTCGAACAGCAGCCCGACCAGCTGCAGGGCGAAATCCTTGAATGCCAGCGTCGGCCCGTGGAACAGCTCCAGCAGCCATTCGTTCGCGCTCAACTGCTTGAGCGGCGCGACGGCGGTGTGCGTGAAACGCGCATAAGCCTGTTTCGTCAGCCGCGGCAGTTCCTTCTCGATCACGGAGCCGGCTACAAACGGCGCCATCACTTTGGCGGCGAGGCTCGCGTAGTCGAGGCCGGCGAAGGCGGTCAGGTCGGCGGCGCTGAACTGCGGCCAGGTTTCCGGCACGTATAGGCCGCCATCGGTGGCAAGGCCGGCCAACAGGACATCGTCAAAGCCGAGCGTCGGCGCCCGACCGCGGGTGGAGACATAGCGCAAGGGAGGTCCTCAGGAATTAGGCCCGCGGGGGATACACCGCGAGTCCCGGGGAGGCAATACGCCCGGCCCGGCGGCGGAGGTCCCCTGAATCAGCACCCGACTTTCGTCGGCGGCTCCGGGATGCAGCATTATTGTTTACTTTCATTTACTTAAAGATCGTTTCGAGTCGATTATTCTGTGACTCTTCTATGAAATCGGCCGCCTAAAATCCCTTAACAGTTGCAGCCCCCACGGACCTGCGGGATGGGTGAGTGGTCCGCGCACCTCGGGGGGCGCGAACACAGGGGATTGTTATGAACGTTGTATCCGCCACCGCCGCCATCGACACATTCGAGGTGACACCGGTCGACGGCCCGCGACCGTTCCATGCGGTCGCCGCCGGGCTCGATATCGCGTTCCAACCCATCGTCGACATCCACACCGGACGCGTCTTCGGCTTCGAAGCGCTCATGCGCAACTTCCAGGGTACCGGCCATGCCTCGCCGGTGGCGCTGATGGATGCCCGCGCGGAAATCGGCGATCTGCCCGCGTTCGAGGCCGCCGTCGTCGCGCGCGCCTTCGCCAAGTTCGCCGAGATTCCGGGGCACGCCAATCTGAAGCTGTTCATCAATCTAGACGGCCGCACGATCGCGGCCGGTGAGCCGATCCGTTCGACGCTGGCCGCGCTCAAACGGCGCCACAACCTGTCCAACGCGAACCTCGCGATCGAAGTGTCGGAACGTTACGACTTCCACAACCACGCGGCAGGATTCAAAGCCTTGTTGGATCTGCGCACGGAGTTTGGAAGCCTGACGCTCGACGATTTCGGGGCGGGACATGCGAACCTGCAGATGTTCTACCACGTCGAGCCGAACATCCTGAAGCTGGACCGCTTTATCATTTCCTCCATCGGCACGGACCCGAAGAAGGCCGTGTTCCTGCAGCACATCGTGAACATGGCGCACCTGCTTGGCAGCCTGGTGGTCGCTGAAGGCGTAGAAACGCCGCAGGAATACTACGTCTGCCGCGAGCTCGGCTGCGACCTTGTACAGGGTTATGCGGTCGCGCGTCCGACCACGACCATCGCCGCACTCGAATTGAGCTACGCCGCCGTCGTCGCCTTGCTCAATCGCGATCGGCGCAAGAAGGACACCGACATCGACTTGGTGATGAGCCAGCTCGAGCCGATCGAACCGATCCGCTTGGCGCAGAGTCTCGATACGGTATTCGAACGTTTCCGCCGCGATCCGGTGCGCACGTTCTTCCCGGTAGTGGATGCGATCGGGATGCCGGTGGGCCTGATCCACGAACGCGATCTCAAAGCCATTCTATATTCCAAGTACGGCCGCGATTTACTGGAGAACCGCCACCGCCGCCGGCAGTGGCCGCTGCGGGAGTTCATCAAACCCTGCGCCGTCGCCACCGCAAACGCCAGCGCCGAAAAGATTCTCGAGGTGTTCGCGTCACAGCCGGATCAGGAGGGTGTGGTCATCGCCGCGGACTCACGCTACCGGGGTTTCCTACACGCACGATCCCTGCTGAAGATCATCAACGAGAAGAACCTGTCGCTCGCCCGCGACCAGAACCCGCTGACCAAGCTGCCCGGCAATATCCTGATCCAGGAATATCTCGCGTCGGCGAGCGAGCCGGCAGCGACCTATCACTTCGCCTATCTCGACTTCGACTACTTCAAACCCTTCAACGACACCTATGGTTTCAGGACGGGCGACCGCGCCATCTTGATGTTCGCCGACATTCTGCGCGGCGCATTCGGCCGCGCGGGACGTTTCGTCGGCCATGTCGGCGGCGACGACTTCTTCGTCGGCTTCACGGACGTGAGCGGTGACGATGCCGTAGCGGAACTGCGCACGGCCCTGGCCAAGTTCAAGAACGATGTGGAGAGTCTCTACGCGCCCGAAGACCGGAGGAAGGGCTACATCTTCGCCAAGTCCCGCGCCGGCAAGAAAGCGCGATTCCCACTGCTGACCATCAGCGGGGCCATGATCCACAAGCCGGCGGGACAGCCCTTGCCGCCCATCGATCACCTGAGTGCGACCATCGCCGACGCCAAGAAGGCGGCGAAGGAATCCGACGAGACGATCGTCCGCGTGGCGCTTTGAGTGACCAGCCGATTTGAGAGACTAGCCGAAGGAGCTGCCTCCCTCGCCTTGCCGAAGGGTCAACGCATTCAGAAGAACGCGTCTTGCCCGAAGTTGGGTGAGGGGGGAGCGTCCCGTGAGGCCGCTATGAGGCAGGCAACGATTGGACGTTGCCCAAATCGGCGATGAAGTTCGCCCAGATCGTATTGATAGCCGTTGAGAACGCAGCCACCACGGCGGACATATCTGCATCCGCCGCGATGGACGCGTCCTGGGTGTAGGTCTTGAACAACAGCGGCGCGCCGGTGCGCGGGTTGCGGAGCAGGAGTTCCAATTCCACCGACACGGCGGCAGGCCCTCGCTCAAGATGGCGGATATGGCCGACGATCTCGAAGGCCCGGTTGAGGCGCAGTTCCGGTGTCGTCACTGTGTCGAAGGCTTTCGCCTTGCGCAGGGTGTCGACCAAGCTTTGCTCGAGCATGACCGCCGGCGCCATCCACCAGAAATGATAGCTGTAGCCCGAGAGTGCGTTCGTGCCTTGGCGATAGACGATGGCGCGATTGTTCAACAGACCGTCGGCGCGAAAACTCGGCACCTCGACGGCGCCCTTCAGCGGACCGCCGGCGCGCACGCCGACGTCGCCCGGGGCTGAGAGCCGATAGTAGGCTTCCTGCGGTACGTCGCCGCCGCCGCAGGCGGTGAGCAACGCGAGCGCAAGTGCGGCGGCGATGGCGCGCGGCGCGAACAGGCGGGCCACGGCAAACGTGGCAGCGGGGGACTGGCGCATGATCTCCTCGCTCATTTCTTGGGCTTCGCTTCGTCAGGCGGCGAGGACCCGCGGATCAACAGCCCCGGATTGTCGCGGATCTGCTGGCTGAACTCGGCGAAGTTGCGTGTGGTGGTCGCGGCGTTCTGGGCGATGTCGTCGACGTAACGCGACATGGTGCCCATGGTGTAGCGCAAGTCGCGGATGGTCTCGTCGATATTGCCGGCGTTGTTCTGCACAACCTTGTCGATCTCGAGCGTCGCCTTGTGGATGACCTGACGTGTTTCCTCCAGCTGGGCGGAGAGTTTCGCGAGGTTCTGCGTCGTCTCTTCGACATTGGCGATGGTGGCGTCAATGCGCGCAACATTCTGAGGCTTGAGCAGATCCTTCTCCAGAATCTGCGCGGAGCGCTTGATGCTGCTGGAAATCTCCGGGCCGTCCTTGGCGAGGTTGCCCATCAACAGTTGAACGTCACGCAGGATGACCGGCAAGTTGTCCTGCACGTTCTTGTCGAGACTGAGGATCAGGTGGTTGAGGCTGCCCAGCATCGGTTTCAGCGAATCGTTGCTCAGATCGCCGAACTGCGCGCCCAGCTCCGACAGGGTGGCGAAGAAGTTCGAGGCCGAAAGTCCGCGGATCTGACTGCCAGGGGGCAGAATTTTGTCGCTCTGGCCGCCCTTGATATCGACCGTCATGGCGGACAGCAGGCCTGACACCGTCGCGCGCGCCAGACTGTCCTCAGGAATGCGCCAGCCCTTGCGCACCTTCAGCGTGACCTTGAACAGCATCCCCTTTGAACTGATCTGGGCGCTGGCTTGCGGGCCGCTCGGCGGCGCGCCGGTGCCGCTGTTGGCGGTGGGCTCGATGGTATCGACCTGGCCGATCTGATAGCCCTCGTAAAGCACCTGCGTGCCGTATTTGATGCCGGTGACGTTGTCGTAGACCGTGTAGTACGTGTCCGTCGCGCCGGTGCTGCCCGACAGGATCGACAGCGTCGCGACGAGGGCCGCCAGCATCGCCGTAACGAAGGCGCCGACGATGACGTAGTTGATACGGCTGTCTTGCATGCGCTTCCTGCCCCGGCCCTAAAGCCGGAACTGCCCCTTCCCGCTCACCCCTGACAGAACCTTAGTCATGGGCCGCCGTCAACCGGCGCAGATACTCTTCCGGATCGAGAATTTCCTCTTCCGTACGGCGGTTGAGGAGGTTCTGGACCCGTTCATTGTCGCAATTCTTCACTTCTTCCACGGTGCCGATGATCAGGATCTTGCCCTTGTCCAGGACGCAGATCCGGTCGGCGATGCGGAAGGCGCTTTCCAGCTCGTGGGTGACCACGACGATGGACATGCCCATGGCTTCGCGCAGGTTCAAGATCAGCTCGTCGATGGCCGAGGCCACCACCGGATCGAGGCCCGCGGAAGGCTCGTCGCAGAATAGGATGCGCGGGTCCATGACGACGGCACGAGCAAACGCTGCGCGCTTAATCATGCCGCCGGACAATTCCGCCGGCATGAGGTCCTCGAAACCCGACAGGTTGACCACCTGCAGCTTCAGCCGCGCCATGATCCGCATCGTGTGGATGTCGAGCTGGGTGTGCTCGCGGAGCGGCAGCATGATGTTCTCGAGCACCGACATGGAGCTGAACAACGCGCCGCCCTGGAAGGCCACACCCATCTTCTGGCGCAGATGGGTGCGCTCAAGATCGGTGATGGCGTGCAGATCCTGGCCGAGAATGCGCACCGTGCCGGAGGTGGGACGAAGCAGGCCCAGCAGCGTATTGAGCAACGTGCTCTTGCCCGACCCTGAGCCGCCCATGATCACCAGAACCTCGCCCTGCTTCACTTTCAGGTCGACGTCGCTGAGGATCTTGCGCTCACCATAGTGGGTGACGAGCTTATGCACCTCGATCACCGGCCCGTCGCCGGTCTCGCCTTCCGGGCGCTGGGTCTCGTCATCTTGTTTGCGCGCGGGTTCCGCCATGACCTTACCGCGTCGTGATGAAAGCGAAGATCATGTCGGTGACGATGATCGCGCTGATCGAGAGCACGACGGACCGCGTCGTCATGCGGCCAACACCTTCGGCGCCGCCTTGGACGTTGGCGCCGTTGATCACGCCGACCAGGGTGATCTCGACGCCGAACAACAGGCTCTTCCAGATGCCGTGCATCACGTCCGTGGGCCGCAGAAGCTCGCGGATCTGATCGACATAGGCGCCCATGCTCATGCCGAGTTCCATGGACACGTACCAGCCCGCACCGGCAAGCATGATTACGTCCGCCCAGAACGTCAGCAGCGGCACCATGATCGTCATGGCAATGAGCGCAGGCGCGACGATGAAGCGTATCGGGTCGATGCCCATGACCTGCAGGGCGTCGATTTCCTGGCTGATGCGCATGGTGCCGATGCGCGCCGCCAGCGACGAGCCGGTGCGGCCTGCCACCAATATCCCGGTGATGAGCGGCCCGAACTCGCGTGCGACCGAAAAGGCGACGCCGATGGTGACCTGATCCTCCGCGCCGAAGATGCGCAGCGAGTAAATGCCCTGGATCGCCAGCATCATGCCGACGGTGACCGACATCATGGTGACGATCGGCAGCGCGCGAATGCCGACTTCCATGGCGCGCTCGAAGGTGGCCGGAATGCGCACGGGCTGGGCGCGGCCGCGGCCCATGACGATCCAGAAGAGCACCTGGAACAGGAGCCATGCGCCGAGCCCGACCTCGGAGATGGCGGAGACGGTGGCGTTGCCGACGCGTTCGCAAAAAGCTTTTGCGCGCGCGACGAAAGCATCGACGCCACCGAGAGTCTGTCGTTCGCCCTCGGCTTCGGCCATGGCCTTCAGCCCTGCGCCGCTGTGGCCGCTTCGATCGTGGGATGGATGGTGAACACCCGGTCGAGACGGGCGAGGCTCAGCACGCGCATCACGGCGGACGACACGCTCACCAGACTGAATGTACCGTTCTTCTTGCGGGCAACCTGGAAGGCTTCGACCAGAGAGGCTACGCCCGAGGAATCGATGTACGTGACTGCGGAAAGATCGACGACCACGCGCGTGTTCTTCTCGAAGCAAGCGAGCAATTGCTGACGCACGGCCGGCGAGCTCTGCAGATCGATGTCGCCTTCCAGGGCGACAACGCTCACCCCGTTGACCTCGTTTACTTCCAGCGCCATCGCCTTCTCCTTATCGGCCCTTTATCTGGGTTCCCAAACGTTTGGTCAACTTGAATAGGTTGCCGACACCGGCCGGTGGCGGGACGAATCGCGCGTCGTCGCAGACCGATCGGATGAGATGCACGCCGAGGCCGCCGGGACGCACGTCGGACAGATCGCGCGGCTTGATGGCGGCAGGATCCACGGGCGCTGCGAAATCCATCAAGTGGACCTCCAACGCCTCGACCGTCGCGACGAAGTCGATGACGATATCGCCGGCATCCGTCCGGCCGCCGTAGGCATGGCGGATGACGTTCTGGCAGGCCTCGTCCACCGCCATCACCAGGTCCGCGGTCCACGCAGCTTCAGCGCCGCAGAACCTCGCCGCCTGCTCCGTCGCGGTGCGGATGAGCTTGAGGCGATCGGCGCGGGCCGGTACGCGCAAGCGCATGATCTCGCCGGCGGCCGTCGCGTTCTCTGCGACATCGGCAACGCTCTGCGGCCGCATCGGCCCATTGTCTTCAACAACCAGCAGCGTGAGATCGTCGCGCAAGGATTGGCCGGGCAGCTTCACGGCACCGGCGATGCTTCTTAGCCGCCGCTCCGGGGGCGTCTCCGCGTGATCGCGGATCAGCGCGCGCACACCGTCGATGCCGAGCATGCCGCCGCCGAACGTGGTCGCTTCCGTCAGGCCGTCGGTGAAGATGTAGAGCGCGCCGGAATTGAGATTGAGATCGATCGTGGGAAAGCCGTCGGGACCGGCGATGCCCGCAGCAATGCCCAAGGGCGGTGCATCCGCCGCGATTGCGGTGAAACTCTGATCGGTGAGATTGAACAGCAGCGGCGGCTCGTGACCCGCGTTGGAGAGTCGCACTTTGCCGGTCGCCGGATTGAAGAGCCCGCCGACCATGGTCACGAACATGCCGTGGGAGTTGGTCTCGCACAGCTCGTTGTTGATCGCGCCCAGCAACTGGCCGGGGTGTTCGGCACTTTTCGCCAGGCAGCGGAACAGGCTTGAGGTCTTGGCCATCAAGAGGGCGGCGTTCATGCCCTTGCCCGACACGTCGGCGACGTTGAACCAGATGCGCCCGTCCGGCAGCGTCAGGATATCGTAGAAGTCCCCCGAGACCGCGCGCGCCGGGATATTGATGCCGTGGATCGGGAAGTCATGCGCGCCTGCGCCCGGCAATAGGTCGCGTTGGATTTCGGCGGCGAGTTCGAGTTCGTGACGTTCGCGCTCCTGCGCGACAAGGCGCTCCGTCAGGCGCGTATTGTGGATCGCCAGCGCGGCGGCACGGCCGAGTGTTTCGAGCAGCGTGAGGTCGTCCGGCGAGAACAGGCCGTCGCCACTGGCCTTGTTGATGATCTCGATGGCGCCGAGTTGATCGCGGCCGACACTGAGTGGCGTGACCAGGATCGAACGGGTCGTGAATCCGGTCTTGGCATCGATGGCGCTGCCGAAATCCGCGTCGTTGCGCACGTCGCGGATGATCAGCCCTTCCTGACGCAGCACCGCGCGGCCGACGATGCCGGCATTGGCAGGAATGCGCAGGCCGGTGATATCGACCGGGCCGTAGCACGCCGTACAAACCAGGGTCTCGACGTCGTCGGTGAGCAGGAACAGCGACGCGGCTTCGGCGCCGACATGAAGCGTAATGCGTTCAAGCGCGGTCGCAGCAACGGTGTGGGCGTCGTGTGACGCGGCAAATACGCGCGTCATCTCGGCGATCAGGCCAAGATGATCCTTGATCGGCTCGGGCGGCAGCGCCTCCGTGGGCGCCGCGCGCCGGGCCGCAGAAGCGGCATCGCGCGAGGGCATGGGGTAAGTCTAGCCTGACCCCGCCGCCGGCGACAATTGTCGCAAAACCGAAAAATCGGCCCGGATCAGCTATTTAGGGGCGCAGGTGCGAAAGGGCCTCCAGATATCGGCATAGCCGATCCTACAGCTGCCAATGGTGAGCGCGGCTGATGGCGAGGGCCGCCATGTAGGCCGCGGCGGCGAGCATGACGCAGCCACAGAAGAGCCACAGAAGATAAGCCGGCCGAACAAAAGCGCGCGCTTGCCCTCGTCCGCGGCCACTGCAGCGTCGGTGGCCGATAGCACTCCGCGCGTAGGACCAAACGACGCCGGCGTATATGTGGCCGCCAGTCCGAAGGCGTGAAGGATACGGCTGATAACGAAGCCGACCGCAAAGCCGCCGATGTGGGCGGCGTATGCGACACCGTCGTGCCTGTCGGTCCGCGCGGCGATGAGTTGAAACACGATCCAGAACCCCAACCAAATCCAAGCCGGCCAGGCGATCGTGAAACGGCCGGCGAGCCAATAGTTTGCGAAGTCGAAGTCGCGGATTTTCGCCGTCGGAAACAAGGCGAGATAGGCGCCCATCAGCCCGGAAATGAACCCACTCGCGCCCAGGCCATAACCGGTCGCGGTCGGATGCGTGAGCGTTTCAGCCGCCGCAGCAGCGATTTGGCAGATGAGGATGAAGCAGATCATCATCGTGCGGCCAAAGGAATCTTCGATCCGCCGGCCGAAGATCCACAGAAACCACATGTTCCCGAGCAAATGGGCCGGATCCGCATGCAGGAACGCCGAGGTCAGAATCGTCGGCAGTCCGATATTCTCCGGTGCGAAATCCGGCTTCGCGCCCGTCAGGACCGCCGGGATCTCGGCGAATCGGCTGGCGATCTCTCCGGAATAAAGTTCGCCTCCATAGGCAAGACAGCACGCTGCGATAAGGCTCAAAGTGAGCCACGGTCGTTCGACGTCCTCAAGATTGTCGCCGATTTCCACGTGCGTAATCCGCCGCGCTGTCGCATGGAATCTAGCGCATGATCGCCTTGAACACTTCCTGATATCGCGCGACGACGGCAGCTTCCGAGAACTCAGCGTAGGCGCGCCGGGTGCCTTCCGCAATCAGATGCTGGGCCAGAGACCGCTCGGCGATCACCCGGCGCGTGGCTTCGGCCAGGGCGTGGGGGTCGTCGACCGGCACAAGCAGGCCATCCTCGCCGTCGCGCACCAGATAGCCTGGACCTTCGCTGCGGGTGGCCACGAGAGGCACGCCATGGGCCCAGGCGTTCACCACGACGTTGCCGAAGGGCTCGTGCCGCGAGGGGATCAGGACTGCGGTCGCGGCCTTCAGGAGCGCGGAGCGGTCGTCGCGCCAGCCGAGGAAGCGCACCCGGTCCGCGACACGCGTCTCTTGCGCGAGCTTGACCAGAGAGTCCTCCAGCGGGCCATCGCCGGCGATCCACATCACGGCATCGGGGATTTCGGCCAGCGCGCGGATCGCGGTGTCGATGCCCTTCTGCGGCTGCAGGCGCGCGAGCACCAGCAGGATCGGCGCGCCGGCAGGCGTGTGAATCGCATCCGGCGCGACAGCAGGCCCCGGCGCGACGGCGCAGAAGTTGGGGATGTAGTGCACGGCGGACGCAGGCTTTCCTTGGCGCACCACGTAGTCTGCAATGTCCGGCGTGTTGCAGATGAATGCGCGGCAGCGCCGGTAGTACTTGAGATCGTAGTAGCCGCCGAGCCGGCCGACATTAATCCACGGTCCTTCGGGCAACGACGCACAGGCGCGGTTCATCCAGCCCAACACGATCTCGGGCCGGAAGGCCTGGGCATGGACTCGCAGCTTCCACGGAGAGACGAGATCGAGCGGGCCGCCGAAGCGCAGCATCTCCGAAGGGATGCCGGCGTCGGCCAGCTTGGCGGCCCGGGTGGGATAGCGCCGGATGACCGCGTTTTGGGTCAGTCCGGCCTGGCTCAAGGCCGGCAGCAGGTCCTCGAAGAACAGCTCGGCGCCGCCGTGCAGCCCGCTCGCCATGACTTGAAGGACACGCAAGCAAAAGTCTCCCATTGGGCGCAAAGCCGCTATAACGACGTCATCCCATGACCGCAACCCCGCCTCGCCTAAAACACCGGATCGAAGCCGCCGCGGCCCGCCTGCTGCTGGGCGCCGTGGCGAAGGCCGATATCGACGCAGCGTCGGATTTCGGGGCGCGCCTGGCACGTCTTGTCGGCCCGTTGAGCGGCGCCCACAGGACCGCGCAAGATAATCTCTGGCACGCCTTCCCGAACCTGAGCGACGCGTCGCGCGCGGAAATCCTGCGCCAAGCCTGGGACAACTTCGGCCGCACCATGACGGAATACGCGGTGCTGCCGCGGCTATGGCCAAACGCCTGGAAAGAACGCGTCACGGTGACAGGTCATGAGCGACTGGTCGAACACGCCGCCAGCGGTAAGCCGTCGATCCTATTCTCGGGCCATCTCGGCAACTGGGAGATGATCCCGCTCGCACTCGCGCAAACCGCCAAGCCGCTGTTGGTCGTCTACCGCCCGCCGAACAATCGCCTGGTTGATGAAATGATCGGCGACGTGCGGCGCGCTTACGCTTCCGCCCTGGCACCCAAGGGTGCTGCCGGTGCGCGCATGATCCTGAAGGGCCTCGCCAAGGACGAGCAGGTGTTCATGGTGGTGGATCAGAAGATCAACGCCGGCTTACCCATCCCCTTCTTCGGCCGCGAAGCCTTCACCGGCACGGCCGTGGCGCAGTTTGCGATGAAGTTCGCCTGCCCGGTGTTCCCGGTGCGCTGCGTGCGGTTGGCCGGATGCCGGTTCGAGGTGCGTGTGGAAGACCCATGGACGTTCGAGGGCGCGGAGGACGACATGGAGGCAGTGCGCGCCGCCCTGGTGCGCATCAACACGCGTGTCGAAGAATGGATCCGCGAGTATCCCGGCGAATGGCTGTGGATGCACCGCCGCTGGCCGCGGGCGTTCTAATTACACCCTACAGATCACGCGCGACGCGGAAGCCGAAGAAGGAGACTTTCATCGTCTCCGTGTCGCGACCGCGCCACGTCGGGCGTTGACGATCCGCCCGCGTGATCCAGCCGCCACCGCGGTTGGCACGCAGTTCGCAATGCTCCGCCGGCAGGTACGCGCTGCCGTCCACCGGGGCCGCCGGGTAGTTGAGCGAATAGCAATCCCCCATCCACTCCCACACATTGCCGATCATGTCGTAGAGACCGAATTTGTTCGGCTTGAACTTGGCGACCGGCGACAGGTCGGGATAGCCGTCATCGCAGGCGGCCGGACCCCATTCCTTCGTCGGCCATTTCTTGCCGGCCTGTTGATCGTAGACGTTGGCGTCTTTGCAGGCGGCCTGTCCGTCTTCGCCCCAGATGTAGGTGGTCTTGGTGCCGGCACGGGCGCTGTATTCCCACTCCGCTTCGCTTGGCAGGCGGAAGGGCTTGCCCGAGTTTTTGGCGAGCCAATCGACATAGGCCTTCGCATCAAGCCAGCCGACGCAAACCACCGGCTCATCCTCGGCAATCTTGCGCTTTAGACCGGGGTCTTCCCATGTCCGGGGCGTCGGCGACTGGTCGGACAGCACCCACATGCCGCAGGTGCCCTCCGAGATCTGATGGTTGGTGGCCTTCATGAAGGCGCGGAACTGACCCACGGTGACTTCCGTGCGGCCCATGGCGAAGGGTTTCGCGAACTTGATTTTACGGATCGGCGTCTCCGGGCGATCCGGATCGCCCATGGTGGACCCCATCTGGAAGCTCCCCTTGGGGATGACCACCACCTCGGGGCAGTAAGGGCAGTCCTTCAACACCGCACCGGGTTTAGGCTCGGCCGCCTGCAGTGGGGCCGCCTGCAGTGAGCAAGCGCTTACCAAAACCGCCATCATTCCGAAAACAATACCGCAGCGCATCGTAGGTCCACTCCTCGAAAGGCCTGCGCAAACCTTAGCAAATTTGTGGCCGTCCGGTGTACCGTCTTGGGCGATTGTCCTAAGGTGCCTGCCACGCGAGCAAGGCGACTGGTCTGACACTGCAACTGCGACCATGAACAAAGTCCCCACCGACGCCATCAGCGACGGCACGCGTCTGCCGCGGTACTACCAAGTGTACCTGACGATCCGCGACTGGATCTTCAACGGCAATTATAGCAGCGGCGCGCAACTGCCCACCGAGACCGAACTGTGCGACACGTTCGGCGTATCGCGCATCACCGTGCGCAAGGCCGTGGACCTGCTCGCCGAAGACAAACTCATCAGCCGCGAGCAAGGCCGCGGCACCTTTGTGACCGGCACGTCCGCCGCAGCGCCACCGCCGCTGACCGGCGACATGGACCAGCTCATCAAGCGCCTCGACGCCATGGCGACGCGCTCCGAGTTAAAGGACATCAAGTTCGACGAGGTCGAGCCGGACGAAGAAACGCGCGCCGATCTGCGCCTGCATACCGGTGCGAAAGTGCAGCGCATCACGCTTGCGCGCAATCTGCGGGGCCGGCGGGTGGGCTACAGCTCCACATACATCCCCGCGGATTTGAACGTACGGATCTCGGCGGAGGAACTGTCGTCGTTCTCGTTCATCAGCATCCTGGAGAAGAAGGGCATCGACATCCTCAGCGCCGACCAGCTCATCGGCGGCACGCTCGCGGACCTGCAGGACGCCAACATGCTCGCCTGTGCCGTCGGCACACCGCTGCTGCGCCTGCGGCTGGTGGTATTCGACTCGGCCTATCGGCCGGTAGAGCGTCACGTTGCCACCTACCTCGCCGACTTTTATCAGCATCGCATCCACCTCGTACGCCGGCCGAGCGAGATCGGCTTCCGCTGGGCGCATGAGCAGAAGGCCGACGACGCGGGCTGATCGGTGGCGACAGACCCAGTCCCATCTCTGCTGGCCATCGCCAAGCAAACGCCCGATCCGCGCGCGGTGATGAAGTGGCTCGACGCCTATCTCGGCACGCGGCCCCATGACGCGAAGCTGTCGGCGTTGCAGAGCCTCGAGCATACCTTCGCCGCGCTCGCAACCGGCGCGGACGCAAAGGCGGCGGCACTGGTGCTGCGCATGATCCAGCGGACGCAGAGTGAGCTGGCAAACGCGCCCCGGCGCAAGAAGTAGTGCGCTATTTCTTGACGGTGATGTTTTCGTACACCGGCGCGCGGTTGGCGATGACGAAGCCTTCGATCTTCTTGGTCACGCCGAACACGTCGAACTGCTCGCCGAGGTAGATCGCCGGGGCTGCGTCATGGAACAGCTTGGCGAGTTCGTTCAGCTGCGTGAGGCGCTTGTCGACGTTGGTCTCTTCATTGCTGGCCACCAGCTTGGCGGTCAGCGCCTTGTCGCAATAGAAGCCGTTGGGCCGCAGGCACGAATAGATCTCCATCGGCCGCGACACGTCGTTATAGGGTGCGGCATTGAACGACAGGATAAAGCCGTCGGTTTCCTTGTCCCAAGTGCCGCCGAGATAGGACTCCATCCAACTGCCGAAGGTGACGATTCTCAACGTGGTCTGCACACCGACCTTGCCGAGCTGACTGGCAAGGCTTTCGAAGACGCCGCGGTCGCCGGGCGTGCGATCCACCATCACCTCGAAGTGCATCGGAAACCCATTCGGATACCCGGCCTCGGCCAACAGCGCCTTGGCTTTCGCAGGGTCGTAAGGGTACGGCTTGACGTCGGGGTTGTAGCCGACGACCTCGCGCGCGGCCGGCTGGCCGGACGGCGGGCTCAAGCCCCGCAGCAGCGCCTGGTTGATCGCCGCCTTATCGATGGCGTAGTTCAGCGCCTGACGGACACGCACATCCTTCAGCGCGGCATTGGGACCGCCCTCGACGCGCAGGCCCATCGACATGACCGCCATGGCCGGCCCCACCGCGCTGATCATGCCGGCGGCCTCGATGGCATCGATGTCGTCCACGCCGATGTTGCCGGCGATGTCGATCTGGCCGGACAGCAGCGCCTGCACGCGTGTGGAATTATCCGGCAGGTTGATAATGATTAGCCGGTCCACCTTGGGCTTACGCCACGACTCTGCAAACGCGTTCAGCGTGATTTTCGCGGTGCCGCCCCAATCTTTCACCTGGAACGGGCCGGTGCCGCTTGGCGCCTTCGCGAACGCATCGATGCCGAGTTCGCGCCACGCGGCCGGCGCGGGAATCATCATGGAAGACAAGCGCGCCGGCAGGATCGGATCTGGCCGCGCGGTGCGGATGATGACGCTGCCGTCTTCGCCCGCTTCCGCGCTGCTGATGCCGCGCACTTCATTGACGACGATTGCGCCTTTGATATTGGCTTCCGGCGTTTTCAGCCAGGTGATCGCGGCAATGACAGCGTCGGCATTGAACGGCTCACCGTTGGAAAAGGTGACATTCTTGCGCAAAGTGAACTGCCAGGACGTGGGCGAAAGCGACTTCCAGCTGGTGGCCAGCGCCGGCGCGATCGCCCCGTTCTTGTCGAGACGCGTGAGGCCGTCGTACATGGCCGACCACAGGTAGATCCCGGGCGAGCCGTTACCGGTGTAGGGATTGCCGTAGGAAGTGGGCAGGCCTTTGCTGCCGTAACGCAAGTCCACCGCGCCGGCCGGTAGCGCCGTCGCCGCGAGCATCGCAAGCGCAAGACCGAAAGACCGCAACCGCATGCGACACCTGTGCAGAATGACAGGTCCGGGTTCTACCGGGTCTGGGCGCGTGGGTAAATCGACGCGCCAAAGACTGTGAACGCTACTCTTCCGGAGCGACGGTGACGGTGAGCCCGTCGAGCGCATCCGTCAACTTGACCTGGCAAGACAAGCGCGAGGCATCCGGACGGTAGCTTTCGGTCTCCTCCACCAATTCCTGCTCATCCGGGGAGCGCGGCGGCAGTTTTGCCGCCCAAGCGCCCTCGATGAACACATGGCAGGTGGCGCAGGAGCAGCAGCCGCCACAGATCGCCTCGACGTCCATATTGGCGTCCCGCAGGACTTCCATAAGGTTCGAGCCGCTTTGGCCTTGAAGGGTATGTGCCTGGCCGGCGCGGTTGGTGACGTGAATGGCGACCATTGTTTCCTCTAGGGTCTTCCGTGGGGCGGGTGGAAGCGCTGCGGTGGGTATCTCAGGTGCCGCCGCGTCGGCAAGGGAATTTCGCGCCCCCCTTCAAGGGCACTACGACTGTCCGGTAGGGGAAATCCCCTATTTCCGTATGCGATAGAGATAAAATACGGTCAGCCGTAGGCTTGCGCTGCGCAAGCATGAAGGAAGGATATGGTTCATGGCTGCCTCCCTGCCCCCAACCTATGACCGGACTGCGCCCAACGCCCTGGGCGCCAAGGTGAACCACGACGAGATCGCGAGGTTCAATTTCCTGACCAGCGTGAACGTCCATTTGGGCACGCAACTCTTTCCGGGGACAAAACTGGCGTTCGAGCAGCGGGTGAAGCCGGCCTTCAAGAAGGCCCAAGGCCGCGAGATCGCGACGCGCGTGGAAGTGCGCGACGCCATGCGCACGGATCCGCTCTATCAAACGTGGGCCGCCCTTCGACGCAACACCATGGAAATGCGCCAGCAAACCGGACGCGCGATCGCGCTTCGGCAGCTCGATGCGCTTATCGCGCGGGCAAAAGAGCTCAACGACGCCAAGCCGACGTTGCAGCTCAATCCGCAGACCAAGATCCCGCGCTACATCTCGGAAGTCGACAATCACTGCATGCCCGGCAGCTATTACGGCGAACTCGTGCCGGACGACGTGAGCGGCCCGGCCAACTACGACCTGGGCGTATTCGTGACCGGCGCCGGCTCCATGTCGGCGCGCAACGACGGCGGCGGACGCGGGGTGGCGAAGTTCGTCCGTGAGCGCTGGCCCGACTTCAAACCGAAGCGGATCATGGATCTCGGCGGCGGCATCGGCAGTAATACGCTGCCGATCGCGCAAGCGTTTCCCGACGCGGAAGTGATCGTGGTCGACGTCGGCGCGCCGGTGCTGCGCTATGGCCATGCGCGGGCGCAAGCCATGGGCTACGACAAGGTGAAGTTCGTACAGGCGGCACTCGAGGATCTTCCGTTCGAGCCGAACAGCTTCGACTGGATCCAATCCACCATGTTCTGGCACGAGACTTCCGCGCCGGCGATCACCAATGGCATGAAGCGCATTTATGAATTGCTCGCGCCCGGCGGCATGACACTGCATGCAGAGCAGCCGAACTTCACCGAGTCCACTCCGCTGTGGGAGAAATTCACCAAGGATTGGGACGCCTGGTACAACAATGAGCCGTTCTGGTCGAAGTTCCACACGATGAACGTGATCGACCTGATGACGGCCGCGGGCTTCCAAAAAGACAAGCTGATCGAGGGCGAAGTCGTTTCGGACGTGGAGCCCGGCTTCTATCAGCCGTGGGCAGGCTCCCTGTCGCGGCATGCCCCCGAGAAAACGAATACGGCCCCGACCACCCGCGCATGGCGGGGATGGTATATGTTCGGCGGATGGAAATAGGAGCGCCTCGATGACTACCCTCGACGTCAATACCCTGGCCAACGCCAAAGCCAAGGGCAAGCGCCCCTACTTCTTCGACGACCCGGCAGTCGAGCGCGTGCTGTCCATCACCATGGCCGTGGCCGGCGAACTCGCCGTCACCCGCGAGCGTCTCGACACGGTCGAGCGCCTGCTGGAGGCGGGCACGCCGGTGACCAAGGCGAACATCGACGCCTATCGTCCGGACGACGACGCCGCACAGGAACGCCAAGCGTGGCACGCGGAGTACATCTCGCGCATCCTGCGCATCGTGCATCAGGAGTTGGAAGCGCTGCAGGCAACCGACGACGTGAGCCCGGAAGAACTCGCCGACAAGATGGCGGCGAGCTAACTCTCGGCCGCCGCCTGTAGACGCCGCTGCAGGATCACGGCCAGCACGAGCCCTATACACAGTCCGGCCGCGCCGCTGGCAAAGGGCGCCGTGTGGCCAACATGCGCGTAGATCGTGCCGGAGAAGGCCGGGCCTAGGAACCGGCCGAAACTCGCGGCCCCCTGATACGCACCCATCACCAAACCACGTTCGTCCGGCCGCGCGAGTTTCGACGCCACGGTCGGCAGGGTGATCGAGAGCACCGCCGTGCCGTAGGCATTGCAGGTGGTGCCCACGATCAATAGCGGGATGCCATCGGTGACCACGAGACAAATCAAGCCGACGATATAGACGACGATGCCGGAGATCAGCACACGGCCATCGCCGATCCGGCGGCTGAGACGCGCCAATGCGGCGCCTTGGAAGATGGTGATCAGAAGGCCGACATAGGCGAACACGTAGCCGAGTTCGCGCGGCGACATCCCGAAGAAGTCATGCAGCCATAGCGCGACGGTCGTTTCGCGCTGCGCAACCGCAGTGAAACAGATCGCGCCGAGAATAAGAACCATCGCGAGATTGCGATTGCGCAGCACCGCGCGCATCGGCGCAAACGGGTGCGCCGGCACGCGTCGCGCGGCCGGGTTGGGCATCTTGCTCTCCTTCAGGAAGAAAATCGTACCAAGCAGCGCGATGATCGCCAGCGTGGCGGACGCAAGCGCCGGGCGTACGAAGTTCGCATCGACCAGGGAATCCCCCCCGGCGAGGAAGCCGCTGATCACCGGCCCGACGACGAAGCCCAGACCGAAGGCTGCTCCCACTTTCCCCATCCCTGCGGCGCGCGTTTCCGACGTAGTGATGTCGCTCACGTACGCATAGGCGGTAGAGAGATTGCCCGCGGCGAAGCCGCCGACGATGCGCGCGAGCAGAAGCAGCCAGATCGAGTCCGCGAATGCGAGCAGAACGAAACCAATCGCGGTTCCCGCCACCGTGCCGATGAGCACGGGCTTGCGGCCAACCCTGTCGCTGATGCGGCCCCAGATCGGCGCGCCGATGAATTGGAAGACGGAGAACACTGCCGCGAGGATCGTGATGTATTCCGGCGTGACCCCGAGTCGCAGCGCATAGAACGGGATCAACGGCGCCAACACGCTGTTGCCGAGCATGCTGACGAAGACGATTAGGACCAGGACGGGCATGAGGCTGCGATCTTAGCGCATGTTGGCGCGCAGACCGGTGCGAAGTTTTAGTTTGGACTCATAAACGACGGCGACCTCATGAGGCGATCGCGAGCAGCATCGCCGCCAGTTCCTTCGGCTTGGTGACCATCACGTCGTGGCCGGTATCGATGGTTTTCCAGGTCCATTCCGGCTTGCCGCGCACTTCGGGCTCCACCGGATCGGGCACGCTCATGTCGCGGCGCTGGAGGCATCGGATATAGGTCTTCGGTACGCCCGCGGGGCCGCCGTTCTTGTAATGCACCGTTTCCATCAGCGTCGGCAGCGGATGCGGCGTGAGATGACGCCTCACCCACGCCGCATCGGGATGATCTGCCGGCACCCCGAACCAGGAGACGTCCGGGATCTCCTGCTGGAAGCCGCGGTCGGCGACTTTGGCGCGGGCTGCGCCAACCTCGGGCGGCAGGAACGGCTTGCCGTCGACCGCCATCACCGCATCGAGGAACACCAGGTGGCGTATGCGCGCCTTGATGCGATCCGCCACCAGGGGGATGACATGCCCGGCATAGGAATGGCCCACGAGGATCACGTCGGTGAGTTCTTCCGCTTCGATCAGCATCTCCACGTCGGTGACATGGGTGGAGAGGTTCACGTCCGGTGACGCGAGATGGGCGCGTTCGCCAAGACCCGTGAGAGTCGGCACGTAAACGTCCGCGCCGGCGGCCCGCAGCAACGGCGTCACGTGCTTCCAGCACCAGCCGCCGTGCCACGCGCCATGCACCAGCACGAATGTCTTGGGTGTCCGCGGCCGCGCCGCCGCCATTACGTTCGATGACCCCACTGCAACCCCCGCTGCTGCCACGCCAAACACTTCCCGTCTTTTCATCACAAATCCTGCACCAATTCCAACGTCCGAGACGGCATTTGTCCAATTCTACCGAACAGCCCCCGCCATTCCAGCTTGGCGTGACTTTGCGGAGGCGAGTGGACTTGCCGGAAGCGCATTCGCCCCCTAGCCTCGTTGCGCTTGGGGACCAGCAAGTAGGGGAATTGAGTCATGTGCGCTGCGAAACCGGAACCATCGGAGGCGGAACGGGTCCGCGCCGACGGCACGTACCCAACGGTCCCGTTGCGCTCGGACAACGTGACGGTCGCGGTCGTGCAGACACGCGTGCACGGCGTCGACGGCGAAAACCCGGCGCCGGACATCAAGAACAATCTGGATTACTTCATCGAATGCATCGACGCGGCGCAGGGCTACGGCGGGCGTTCCGACCTGCTGCTGTTCCACGAGTTCCCGATCACCGGTTTCAAGCGCTGGACGCGCGAGCAGCACTACAACCTTGCCATCGAAGTGCCCGGCCCGGAGGTCGAACGCGTCGGTGCGAAGGCCAAGCAGTACAATTGCTATATCGCCTTCGGCACCTACGCCAAGGACCCGGTGAATTGGCCCGGCCACATCCTGCACCTGATGGTCCTGATGGGGCCGGACGGCACGGTCCGCGCCAAGCATTGGAAGCAGCGCAACGTGCGCGGCATGTTCCCGGGCTCGGAGCAGTACACCTCGGTGATCTACGACGTGTACGACCGGTTCGTTGAGATGTACGGCGTCGATGCCGTAATCCCCGTGGAACGCACCGACATCGGCAACATCGCCATGTCTGCCGTGCAGTTCGAGCCGGAGTTGTTCCGTTGCTTCGCCATGAAAGGGGCCGAGATCATCTGCCGCACCGCGACCGGCGGATTTGAATCCGACGACATGAAACTGACGTCGTATCACAACAGCCTCTACACGATGATCACCAACAACTCGATCAACGTCGGCCGCCGCGGCACAGGATTCCTCGAGGACACGAACTACGGCGGTCCCGGCCGGTCGGCGATCTACGGGCCGCGCGGCGTGGAACTGGCCATGGCGGGGGCGTTCGAGACCAAGCGCATTGCCGTGATCCCGATGAAGGATTTTCGCGCCAAGCATCGCATTCCCGATGTGCACATGCGGCTCTATCGCCCGGTGATGGATCAGTATCAAGAGCGCTATGATCCCGGCATGTTCCTCGATACTCTTCCCGCCAACGGGCAGGACGCGTTCCGCCTGTTCAAAGAAAAATCGCGGTGGACACACTATTGGTGATCGCGCGTCGCACCCTTCTGCTGGCAGGGACATCCTGCGCTCTGAGCTTCGCGGCACACGCCGCGCAAGCGAAGATGGTGTTCAACCGCGGCACCGCGAGCGATCCGGACTCGCTTGATCCGCACGTCTCCGGCGGCAATTCGGCGGCGGCCCTCATCTACGATCTCTACCTCGGCCTGATGACGGTGGATGGTAAGGGCGAGATCGTTCCCGGCGCGGCCGAGAGCCACACGGTGTCCACCGACGGCCTGACCTATACCTTTAAACTGCGTCCCAATCTCACGTGGTCCGACGGTTCGCCGCTGACGGCGGAGGACTTCGTCTATTCGGCGCGCAGGGTTCAGGACCCGGAAACGCTCGCCCGTTACGCCCAATGGTTCTGGTCGATCAAGAACGCCGAAGCGGTCCACAGCAAGACGGCCGCCGCCGAGACCATGGGCGTGAAAGCCGTGGATGCGCGCACGGTGCAATTCACCTTGTCCTCGCCCTCGCCGGTTTTCTTGGAGACCCTGGCCTCGTTCCAGGCCTTGCCGGTGCCGCGGAAGGTGGTGGAAAAGTTTGGCCGCGCCTGGACCGACCCGGCCAATATCGTCACCAATGGCGCATACACGTTGAAGGAACGCGTGCCGCAAACACGCATCACCTTGGTGAAGAACCCGAAGTTCTATGACGCGGCCAACGTGAAGATCGAAGAGGTCAACTACTTCCCGACCGAGAACCTCGGCACGGTGCTGAACCGATTCCGCGCCAAAGAACTCGATATCGCCCTCAACTTTCCGCCGGACCAGATCGACTTCATCCGCCAGAACCTGGCCAAGGAACTGCACATCGCGCCGAGCCTCGGCATCTACTACTTCGTCATCAACAATACCAAGCCGCCATTCACCGACATCCGGGTGCGCAAGGCGCTCTCGATGGTCATCGATCGCGACGGCATGGTGCAGAAGCTTTTCAACACAGGCGTGACGCCTGCGTATAGCTTTGTGCCGCCGGCGGTGCCGGGCTACACGGCCAGCAAGGCATCCATCGCCGGACAGCCGCAGGCCGCCCGCGTCGCGGAAGCGAAGAAGCTGCTGGCCGAAGCCGGCTTCTCTCCGGCCAACCCGCTCAAGTTTAAGCTGACGTTCAATACCCTGGAAGAAGATCGCAAGATGGCGGTCGCCCTTGCCGCGATGTGGCGTGCGCTTGGTGTCGAAGCGGAACTGGTAAACGTGGAATTTCGCGATCTACAACGCCAGGTCCGCACGGGGAACTACGATGTGGCGCGCTATGCCTACTTCGCGCCCTTCGCCGATGCGGGCGCGTTCCTCAACCTTTTGCGCACCGGGGACATTAGCAACGTGTCGAAGTTCGCAAATGCCGAATTCGACAAGCTGATGAACGAGGCCAACACTACCGCCGACCAGCCCAAGCGCGTCGCGGCCATGCAGGCCGCCGAGAAGATCCTGATGGAAAGCTATGCCGTCATCCCGATCTATCACTACGCCGGGCGCCGGCTGGTTCACCAATATGTGAAAGGGTGGACCGACAACGTGCGCAACGTGAACCTTTCGCGTTACATCGCCGTCGAACGCCCCCTTTAATCACGCGCATTAGTCCAACTGGCGATCAGTGCGCTTTTGCGCCCCTTGTGGCCGCGGATGGCGTAGGCTGTCTTCCACCCATGACGTCCTATGCGTTGCGCCGCCTGTTGATTGCGATTCCGACGGTCTTCTTGATCGTCGGCCTGTCGTTTGTGCTCATGCACACGGCACCCGGCGGGCCGTTCGACGCGGACGCGGCCCTCGAACCGGCCGTGGTCGCCAACCTGCGCGCGGCCTATGACCTCGATAAGCCGCTGCTCGAGCAGTTCGTGATCTACGCCGGGCGCGCCATGCGCGGCGAGTTCGGACCGTCGATTGTCTATCCGGATCGTACGGTCACCCAGATCATCGCCACGGGCCTTCCCGTGAGCCTGCGCCTCGGGCTGACCGCCCTCACCCTGGCGACGCTGATCGGCGGTACGCTTGGGATCGTCGGCGCCCTCAAGCGCAACAGCGCCGCCGACTATGCAGTCATGACCGTGGCCATGACCGGGATTGCTGTGCCCAGCTTTGTGCTCGCGCCGCTGCTGACTCTGCTGTTCGGGGTAACACTGCGCCTGCTGCCGATCGCCACGCTTGAACCAAGCGGCTCCCTCGCGCGCACCTACCCGTGGCTCGGGCCTTACGTGCCCTACATCATGCCGGTGATCGCGCTGATGCTGCCGCAGGTCGCGGTGATCGCGCGCCTGTCCCGCGCCGCGATGATCGAGGTGCTGAACCAGGCTTACATCCGCACGGCCCGCGCCAAGGGACTGACTGAGAACCGCGTCGTCACCCGCCACGCCCTGCGCGCGGCGCTCCTGCCGGTGGTGAGCTACCTAGGGCCCGCGGTCGCCAGCGTGGTGACGGGCGCGGTGGTCGTCGAGCAAATCTTCCAGTTGCCTGGCATGGGGCGATTCTTCATCCAGGGCGCGCTCAATCGCGACTATCCCGTGGTGCTGGGCATCGTGATCGTGTTCGCCGGCGCCGTCGTGTTGATGAACCTGGTGGTCGACCTGCTTTACGGCGTGCTCGATCCCAAAGTGCGGGTCGATCAATGACCCTGTTCGCCGCCCAGACCGCCGCGCAGGAAAAGCTCATGGGTGCGGCCGCCCGCGTGCAGGGGCGTTCCCTGTGGGCGGATGCCCGCCGGCGCTTCGTGAAGAACCGCGCGGCGATGACCGGTGTGTGCATCCTCGGCCTGATCTCGTTCATGGCGGTAATCGGCCCGTTGCTCAGTCCCTATACGTTGGAAGACCTAGCCTGGGAGTCGATCTCCCAGGCGCCGAGTTGGGCCGATAAGCATTGGTTCGGCACGGACGACACCGGCCGCGATCTGTGGGTGTCGGTGTGGAGCGGCGCGAGGGTGTCGCTCACCATCGGCCTGCTCACCACGCTCGTCTCCCTCTCCATCGGCGTCACCTACGGCGCGACGGCGGGGTTCATCGGCGGGCGCACGGATATGGCGATGATGCGGTTCGTGGACGTGCTCTACGCCCTGCCGCTGCTGTTCTTCATCATCATCCTGGTGACGGTGTTCGGCCGGAACATCTATCTCGTGTTTCTCGCCATCGGCTGCGTCGAGTGGCTGACCATGGCGCGCATCGTGCGCGGGCAGACGCTCGCGGTGAAGAAGAAGGAGTATGTCGAAGCGGCCCACGCCGCCGGTGTCGCAACGCCGGCGATCCTGCGGCGGCACATCATCCCGAACGTGATCGGCCCGGTGATCGTCTATGTGACGCTGCTGGTGCCGATCAACATCCTGGTGGAGAGCTACCTCAGCTTCCTCGGCCTGGGCGTACAGGAACCCCTGACCAGCTGGGGTGTGTTGATCTCGCGCGGCGCGAACACGCTGGAGACCGCGCCCTGGATGCTGATCATTCCGGCGATCCTGCTGGCGCTCACCATGTTCTCCTTCAACTTCATCGGCGACGGCTTGCGCGACGCCCTCGATCCGAAGGAGCGGTGATGGCGCTCCTGGAAGTCGAAGCCCTGAATGTACGTTTCGCGAGCGGCGATGGCCCCATCGCCGCGGTCAGCGACGTCTCCTTCACCCTCAACCGCGGCGAATGCCTAGGCATTGTCGGCGAGTCCGGGTCCGGCAAAAGCCAGACGTTCCTGGCAGCCCTTGGCCTGACCGCATCGAACGGCCGTGTGACGGGCCGCGCTGTGTTCGATGGGCAGGACTTGCTCACGATGCCCGCACCGGCCCTTCGGCGCCTGCGCGGCGACCGGCTGGCGATGATCTTCCAGGATTCCACGACCTCGCTCACGCCGCACATGCGGGTCGGCAAACAGTTGATGGAAGTGTTGATGGTCCACCGCGGCGTGAGCGCTGCGGCAGCACGCGTACAGGTCCTTGAGATGCTCACCACCGTGCGCATGCCGGAAGCGGAGCGACGCTTCGAGATGTATCCGCACGAATTCTCCGGCGGCATGCGCCAGCGCGCGATGATCGCCATGGGGCTGTTGTGCAAGCCGGACGTGCTGATCGCCGACGAGCCCACGACGGCGTTGGATGTCACCGTGCAGGCGCAGATCCTGAGCGTGCTGCGGAGCTACAAGGAAAACAGCAACGCCGCCCTTGTCCTCATCACCCACGATCTCGGCGTGGTGGCGGGGCTGACGGATCGCGTGATGGTGATGTACGGCGGACGGGTGGTGGAAGACGCAAGCACCGCGCAGATCTTTGCCGCCCCGCGCCATCCCTATACCGCCGCCCTGCTGCGCTGCCGGCCGAGCCTTGCACACGATCCGGAGCAGGATCTGGTCGCCATCCCCGGCGCGCCGCCGGACCCGCGGCGCCTGCCGCAAGGCTGCGCCTTCGGACCGCGCTGTGAGAAGGCCGTTGCCCGCTGTGGGGCAATGCCGCACCTGAAGCCGGTCGGCCCGGCCCACGAAGCCGCATGTCACTTGGCGGAGATGGCGTAATGGCTACGCCGCTGCTCGACGTGCGCGATCTAAAAGTGCATTTCCCTGTGCGTGGTGGATTGTTCAGCCGCACGCGGCTGAGCCTCAAGGCCGTGGACGGCGTGAGTTTCCAAGTCGCAGCGGGAGAGTCGCTCGGCATCGTCGGCGAGTCCGGCTGCGGCAAATCCACTCTTGGCCGCGCGGTGCTGCAACTCATTCCGGCGACGGCGGGGAAAGTGGTGTGGCTTGGCCAGGACCTCGGCGCGCTCGATGCCGCGCAAATGCGCGAACGCCGCAGCGATCTACAAGTGGTGTTCCAGGACCCCATCTCCAGCCTCAACCCGCGCATGACCGTGGGCGACAGCATCGCCGAGCCATTGGCCACCGCGCATCCGGGGATGGATCGCACCAGCTTGCGCAAGCGGGTGCTGGAGGCGCTCGGCCAAGTCGGCCTGCCGCTCGATTCCTATGCGCGCTATCCCCACGAGTTCTCCGGCGGCCAGGCCCAGCGTATCGCCATCGCCCGCGCGATCATCGTGCAGCCCAAGCTGGTGGTGTGCGACGAGCCGGTGAGCGCGCTCGATGTCTCTATCCAGGCGCAGATCGTAGGCTTGTTGAAGCGGCTCCAGCGCGAGACTGGCATGGCGCTGATCTTCATCAGCCACGACCTCAGCGTGGTGCGGTATTTGTGCCACCGGGTGATGGTGCTTTACCTCGGCCGGAAGATGGAGGAAGCGGATCGCGACAGCTTGTTCGCACGACCCGCGCATCCCTACACGCAGGCGCTGATCGCCGCCGTGCCGGTGGCAGACCCTGTCCTGGCCAAGGCACGCGCAGCGGAAGTGCTGCCGGGCGATCTGCCTTCGCCCCTCCATCCGCCGTCCGGGTGCGTATTCCGCACCCGCTGCCCCAAGGCGCAAGACCTGTGCGCCGCCGAAATCCCAGCGTGGCGCGAGCCGTCGCCGGGCCGCGGGGTGGCCTGCCACTTCCCGGACGCGTAAGGCCGCGCTGCGGCTAGCCGGAGCGCGCGGCTTTTGACGGCTTTGAGGCCGTGCCATCTTCGCCTCCTCAATCCGTTCGAGGGGGCTTTCATGACCGACACCACCCGCCGCGCGATACTCGCCGGCAGCGCCGCCGCTGCCGCCGCCACGATCAAAAGCGCCGCCGCGCAAACGCCGGCAAAAAACAATGACATCACCGTCGCCGTGAACGGCAAATATCCGATGGCGCCGCTGCGCGCCGACACCGTGCGCGTCACGGCGGTGCAGTCGCCGCAGAAGGCCGTGGATGCGGCTAACCCGAAGCCGGGCATCAAGGCCAACCTCGCGCGCATGATCAATGAGATCGACGCGGCCTGCGGCTACTTCGGCACCCGCGATCTTGTCTGCTTCCACGAATTCCCGCTGATGGGGTGGTCGCCGTGGAACCGCGCCGATAACCTGAAGGTCGCCATCGAAGTGCCGGGCGAGGAATGCGAGGCGCTGGGCAACAAGGCGAAGCAGTACAATTGCTACATCGCCTTCGGCACTTTCGCGAAGGACAAGGATTGGCCGGGCCATGTGCTCAGTCTCACGGTGCTGATCGGGCCGGACGGCAAAGTCGCGGCGAAACACTGGAAGCCCTATTGCATGCGCGATCTGCGCCCGGGCTACGACCTCTACACCACCGGCATCTACGAAGTGCTGCCGCGCTATACCGAGATGTATGGCGCCGACGAAGTGCTGCCGGTCGCCCGCACCGATATCGGCAACCTCAGTCTTTCGTCCTGCCCCGCCGCCGTCGACTACAATCGTGCGCTGGCCCTGAAGGGTGTTGAGATGTTCATTCGCACCTCCACGGGTGGATTTCCGGAGTCGGACAATCCGTCGATCTCGTTGTTCAATCGCTGCTACACGGTGATCGTCAACAACTCGGTGTCGGAAGGAAATCCGGGCTTCGTCGCCTATGCCGGCGGCGGCAACACGGCGATCTTCGGACCCGGCGGACAACCGCTTGCCACGGCGAAGTCCATGGTCGAGGAACTCATCAGCGCCAATGTGCCGTTGGGCAATCACCGCAAAGGTGTGGCGCGGCCGCCGGAGTTTCCGCTTGAGATGGTCCTGCCGGTCTACAACAAGTATGTGACACGGTACCCGGCCGGCATGAATCTCGACTACATCCCGACCGACAACGCGGACGCGAACCGCTACTATATGTCCAAGCGGCGCTGGTAGATCCTAAACCATTGCGATTGTCGCGCGGGGGCTGCGGTCCCCGCGACTTCTCGCCGATTCTGCGCGTTGGGATGACACCTCCATCCCCCATCGCCGGTGATCCCATGAAGGTCGTTCTGACTGCCAGGGCCGCTCTGCTTCTGGCACTGACAATGCGCGCGGCGCTCGCCGCGCCGATTGTGATCCAAGACACGGTGGATGTCGCGGCAGCGCGCCGGAGCGGACTATGGCGCGTTTGCGAGCGGACACTTCGCCAACCAGGTCCGCATCGGTCGGCATTGGGGCGATGAGATCGCAGACAATGAGATCGCAGACAATCCGCGCTTCAATACCACCCGCATCACGGTCGATCGGAACTATACCGCCAACGCAGTGGACATCGTCATGCGCACCGTTGTCGATTCGAGCTTCTTCGTTGTCGCGGCGCATATTGCATCCACCGACACCATCGCGCCGATCGAAAACTTCGCGATCTCTTGGGACTCCGGCGATTGCAGCAATGACGCCATCGCTGGCGTTGTCGGCGCACCGGTGAATGCGCCGGGAGCGGTGTCTCTGTTCGGCTTGGACTTCGCGATCCTGACGCTCATGCACACCCGGCGCAGACGTGCCTAAGTCGCCTCAAGAAAGGTGGTGCGCACGGCGGCTGGTCATGGCCGCTCCATCACATCGGCAGTCATGGTCAGCCGCCACTGTCCTTTTCCGTCACCGGCAAACACTGCGTGGCAGAGCAGAGGCTCACGCGTCCTGTGAGCGTGTCGATGCGGTACACCAGGGCGTTCTCACTGCGGTTGGCAGCGACCAATTCGTAGCGATGCGCCAACAACAGCGGCGTGAGGACGATCAGGCTCAAGATCACCGATCCGAGCACGATGGCACGCGACAGTCCGGTAGGAAGGAACCCCGCTTTCGGCGGCGGCATCTCGGCCTTCGTCTCAGCTTCGGCTTCGGGCTTCGCCGGACGCTTCATCGGCAACAACTTCGATTCTGCACTCATCGCATCCTCCTCTTTTCTAGAAGTGGTTCGATGAGTCTACGAGCGCGCGGACCTTCTAGATCCGGGTCAATCGGCATCTCAGCCATGCTGATTCCTGAGGCCACGCGACCGTGCGTTGACACGCATCAATCGGGCGTTGGCGAAATTCCCTCACAATTTCAAAGGGTCGATAGGTGCTATCGAATAAGACGCGGTCTGCGATCGACGAAGATGCGAATGATTCCTGGGCGGAATTCCATGGCATCGACAGCGACGCGTCGAGATCGTGCGCGCCCAGATGGGGCGAGCCGCCGGCCTGCCGGCAGCTGACTGTGACTTAGAGCGTGAAGCTGTTGAGGGCGAGAGAGCCGACCATGTTCGGCATGACGGCCGCGTACTTGGCAAAGTTCACTTGTACCGCCTTGAAGCGCCCCTTGGTCACTGCCGTGCTCAACGTCTCGGCGTTGAAGGGCTTGGCGAGATAGCCGTTGGCATCGAACTTCTGCGCTGCGCGCACGTAGTCGGGCACGGTCATGCCGCTCATCAGGATCACGCAGGTATCCGGGCGCACGCCCCGCACTTCGCCCAAGCGGATCGAACGCAGCAGCTGGAAGCCGTTGCCGTCGACCATGTGGATGTCGCACAGGACGCAGTCGACGGTGGGGCCCGTGACGAGCCGGCGGAATGCTTCGGAGCCGCTGTGCACGCACTCGGTATTACCGACGCCCATGCTCACGAGCAACGCCTCGGCGATCATCAGTGTCGACGGGTCATCGTCGACGACGAGCACGCTGAGTCCCGAGATGAAGGCCTGACGCTGCGACTTGAGTTGCATGACGAATCCTATGAAGTCCCGTGACGCCACAGTGGCTTGGGAACTGTTCCGGATTCGTTAACGCGTGAAGATCGCCCCCCGCTGCTAGTGCCGAAGCACTACAGCTGGGGGGCGGGTGTCGATGCCGATACTAGCGCGGGGGAATATCGGTCGCTTTGCTGGGGTCGATAGGGCCTGCACCCTTCGGCAGCGCACTGGTGGTGACGAAAGTGCCGCCGTCCAGATGCTCCCAACTGTGGGTCTGACCGGCTTCTTCCCACAGGAAATCGCCGGCGACGACTTCATGGGTTTCGTCGCCCTCGCGGAAACTGACGTGACCCTTCAGGAGATAGATTAGCGAATCGGTCTTCGCACTGGCGGGGCCGTTCTTGCTGCCCTTCAACATCGACGCAACGCGGATCGAGTTGCCCGGGAACTCATAGCGCTTCACGCCGACCACGGCGTCCTTCGCCGGGTCCTTCACGTCGGACCCACGCACGACGGTCGACGCCTTCTTGCCGTCGAGGCTGTCGACGTTCCAGGTGACGAGCACGGTCTCGCCCTTGTCGCCGGTCGTCAGGTTGCCGGTGGGGCGCACGGCCACGTCGCCGGCCTTCAGCACCGTCGGCACGCCGCCGATGTTGGCTTTGATCGAACCGGCCTTCACGTAGATCTGGGTTTCGTCGGTGACCGGATAGAACACGCCGCCTTTGAAAGTGATTTCCTTCACGGTGCCCGACGGCCACGCGACCGACTTCACCGAATACTTCACGGCCTTCGCGGGCGCCTTGGCGACCTGGCCTTTGCCGGTGGCGATCTGCGCCTTGCCGTTCGCGTCTTCCCACGCGGCCATCGGCACGGGCTGGATCGACTTACCCTTGACGATGAATTTGGCGGGGATGGCAGGTGCTTTCTCCGCGGCCATCACGGGCGCGGTGGACAGCATCAGAGCGGCAATCAAAGCGAGCGAACGCATGGCAGGTTCCTTCCCCGACAATTGGAAAGCGCGGAGTCTGCGCGGACCCAGGCCGGAGCGCAACGTGCCATTGCCGCGCTGTCCAGCATGTGAAACGGGCTACTTCTTCTTGAGCGCGCGGATGACGGCGTTGGGGATGTAGGATTCATCAAACTCAACGGCCGGCTGGCTTCCGAAGCGCGCCACCACAAGATCCATTGACGGCACCATCCACACCCGCACCTTGCCGCCGCCGTCCATGAAGAACAGATCGTCCGCGGCGAAGGGTTCGGAATGGACGTTCGGCGCGGCGTCGGGCTGGTAGAAACGTTTTGGCGTGTAGGGCGAGCCGTTCCAGATTTGCATGCCGTAGCCCGGGTACACACTGGACCCTTTGCGCATCTCCCCAACCCAGCCCTTCGGCAGCACGCGCGTGCCGTCCGGTAGCACGCCGTCGTGCGTCAGCAGGTGACCGATGCGGATCCAATCCGACGGCGATGTCTCCGAGCAACAGTAGCCGACGATGTTCCCGCCAAGGCGATCGAGCCGGAGGCCCGCGCGGATGTTGCCCACAGGACGCCATAGCTTCTCGGAGAGGTAGACGTTGTACTTCGTCTTAGTGGCGCGCTCGATGATGAGCGTGAGCAGCTGTGTGACCGGATTGTTGTGAACGAACAACGTGCCCGGTTCCCGTACCAGGTCGTAGGAGAGCGCCGCCTTGTTGACGTCTTGTCCCTCGATCAACTGCATCACTTTGTTGTCGGGATTGGTGAGCTGCGGCGGCGTCTCGAGGCCCGCGACATTGTGCAAGAGCTGATTGATCGTGATTCGGCCGCGCTTGTCGCCCTTCCATTCGAAAAGGTAGTTCTCCACCGGCTCGTCGAGGGATTTGATCGCGCCGTCCTGGAGCGCAAATCCCATGAGGATACCCGAGAGGGTCTTGGTCATCGAGTGACCGCCCACCACGCTGGCGTCATCCATACCCGGCGCGTAGCGGGCGTATTGCACCTTCCCTTTATGCAGCACCACGATGCCTTTGGTCCGGCGCTCCTGGCCCCAGGCCCACACCGGCTCCATGACAGCGGGATTGAGGGTGCGTTCCTTCGCGGTCGCCGTCGGGAAGTACGGACGCAATCCGCCGACCACCACTGCGGACGGATGGTACCAATCGTCCGGCCGGTCGAACGGATCGCCGAAGGGATGTTCGTCGTACAGGAACCAGCGGCGCCAGAAGTAGTACTCGTTCGCCTCTACGTCCTTCACCCAGGCGCGCTTGGCCTCGATCTCCGCCGGCGTCACCGGCTTCATCGGCGATGGCGTGTCTGTCAGCTTCTCCGGCGCGTCCGCAGCACTCGCCGCAAATGCCGCCAGGAATGAGAGAACGACGAGGCGCATGGGCGCTCCTTACTTGTTCAGGCTTTGCTGCAGGGTTTCTTGCTTGATCTCGGCGAAGGCAACGCGAACGCAATTGGGGTCGAACACGGTCACCGCATCGGTGGGCCCGCGCGACTTGTCGTAGGAGACTGGTTTGGCGAGGAAGCGCACCTTCGCCGCTTCCAAGCGCACAATGAGGCCGGCGAGGTTGTCGGTGAGAATCAACATCGATGTCTCACCGCCCTGCGCGCGGGGCTCGCAAGTTTTGGCCTTCAGATCCGGCGACCAGAACAGGCCGACCGAACCGCCAAACTTTTTGTTCTGCACCAGCGCGAGGACGCGGCCGACTTTCGCGCCCGGGGAATAGAGATCGAGTTGACGGCCCTCGACGGGCTGATCGTAAGCCACCGAGAAGCCGAGCAGGTCGCGATAGAAATGCAGCGACGCGTCGACGTCGGCCGTGGCGATAGTGACGCGCCGCACCTCGGTGAAGTTGATAGCCTCCGCCGCGCGCACGGCTCCGGCCATGCACGCCAAGGCAACAACTGCTGTAAAGAGCCGCATCGCCATTCCCTCACCCGGTGCGAAGCCTAACGAAAGCCGCGCGACCGCACAGGCCCGAAATCGCGTCGATGCCCATAGACTGGGCAAGGATGTTTAGGTCGTCCAGTCAGGTCACCCACGTGCGAATGGCGCTCGCCAGCAGGACCACGCCGGAGACGACCAGCAACACAAGCACGATGCGCCGAAACGTGAGGTCGTTGATGGCGTGATAGAGGCGCGCGCCCAACAGCACCGGGATGACGACGGCGACCGCCAGGACCGGAAACAGCCGCACCGCCTCGGCATTCAGCAGGCCCGAGACGAGATAGGCTGTGAGCGTCATGACGTGCATGGCGATGTTGAAAGCCTGAAGCACCGCGCGCTGGGTGTCGCGTTCCCAGGCGCGCAGGATGCACCACAGTGCCGGGATCGCGCCGGTCATCCCGGCGAGCCCGCCGAGGACGCCACCCGAGAGGCCGACGCCAGCATCGGCCACCGGGCCGACATGATCGATGCGGGGGAACTTCGCCACGAATAGCATCGCCGGCGACCACACCAGCAGCAGAATGCCGACAGCAGCCTTGAACGTCGCTTGATCCACGTGCGGCAACAACGCAGTGCCGATGGGCACGCCGATGGCGCCGCCAAGGATCAAGGGTGCGGCCTTCTTCAGCTCAAAGCCCTTGCGCACCTTATGGATCGCGATCAACTGGCCGAGCAATGAGCCGAACACCGCGAGCGGACCGGCCACCTGCGGCGGAATCGCCCAGGCCCAAAACGTCAGCGCAATAAGTGAGAACGCAAAGCCCGACAGGCCCTGCACAAAGCCGGCGACACATGCGCCCACAATCATGACGATGGTGGCGGTGTCCATCGGATCGACTATTCCGCGGCCTTGCCCTTGGATTTGGCATCGCGCGCGGCCACTTCGGCGGCGTGGCGGTCGATCTGAATCTTCGTTGCCGCCTGGTTCGTGGCCTTGAACTCCACCTGGCGCGCCTTGGTCCATTCATAGGATGCGTCGCGCGCTTCGTTCTGCGCGTTCACCTTCGGGAACACATAGCGCGCGATCAGCTCATAGGACTTTAGTTTCTTATCGAACGGCGCCCAATTCTGATCCGTGATGAGATAGCAGCCGAAGCCGCCGCTCGCGGTCTGCAGCCGCTCGATCTGGGCGAGACAGTCGTCCGGCGTGCCGATGACGGCCCTGCCGCTGTCGATCATATGCGCGACCGGATCGCCTTTGCGGTCAGGCGGCACCATCGGCAGCACGGCCACGTTCTCGAAGTAGTCGACCCATTCGCGGATGCCAAACTGCACGTCGGCGCGCGCCTGCTCGCGGGTTTCGGCGACATGCACCAAACCCACCATGCGCCAATCGCTGCGGCTGACCTGTCGCCCGTGCTGCGCCGCCATGTCGGCGCAGATGTCCCAGTTCTTCGCCGCCGATGCCAGCGCCTCCGGCGCGGTGGCGGAGAGCGACAGCAAGCCGGTGCCGAGCTTGCCCGCCGCGCGCGGACCGGACGGCGACACCATGCACGCGGTGCAAACTTCGATCGGCTTGTCGTCATAAGGGCGCAGCTGCAGCCGCGCGTCCTTCAACTCAAACCAGTCGGTCTTGTGGGTGACGGTCTCGCCACGGAACAGCGCCAGCACGCAGGCGAGTGCTTCTTCCATCATGTCGCGCTGCCGCGCGGGGGTTATCCCCATCATCATCGCATCGGAGATAAGCGCGCCCGGACCGGCGCCGAACATGAACCGCCCGCGGGTAAGGTGATGGAGTTGCATCATCCGGTCCGCCAGGATCAGCGGATGATGATACGGTAGGGAACTGACGCCGGTGCCCAGGCGGATATGCTTCGTGCGCTCCGACAGAATGGCGATCAACAGCTCCGGCGATGCGGACAACTCCGCGCCGGCGGAGTGATGCTCCCCCAGCCACGCCTCGTGATAGCCGAGCTTGTCGAGGTGCTGCACGAGCTCCATGTCGCGCTCCATGCAGAGCGTGGGATTTTCGTGGAGCGGATGGATCGGCGGAATGAACGTGCCGAAGCGAAAGCCGGGCATAGCGATCTCCGGAACAAGGTCCGCGAGTGTGCCCCGGGTCTGCGCGGCGAGTCTACCCGTTCAGCGCACTTAGACTGTCCGCGTAGCCTGCGCTTTGCATGCAGTAGCGGCGCAGGAATTCCGGATCGTCCGCGATCTTGCGCAATGCCGCCGCCGAGGTGGCGATGACCGCCGGATCGCGAGAGTCCATCTGCTCGCCGCGGGCGTGATTGTCCGCCAGCACCTTATCGACCGCGGGCTTGGTGCCGCTTTCGTAAGCCCGCAGGCGTTTTCCGAGAATCTCGGCATTGGCGAAGTCGGCCGCGTCGGGCAACAGATCGACCAGACGCGCCAGGCAGCGGATCGCCACGTTCATCCCCTGCCCGCGCGCCGGATGCATGGCATGGCAGGCATCGCCCAGCAGCACCGTGTTGCCGCGGGTCCATTGATCGGTATTGAGCAGCTTCACCGGATAGAATCCGCCGACCTCTGCCGCAAAGCCTTCAAGCTCCGGCGCACGGACGGCAATCGCCTGCTGGCGCATCTTCAGGGTGGCGGTCTTCCAGAAGGCGATGTCTTCCTTGGCGATGCTCATGCCGACTTTCCAGTGGCCGCCGGTGCGCGGGATGCGCGACAGCGTGCCGTGCGGCCCCATGAAGCTTCTCACCTCATGCTCCGGATCGTCGAAGAGCTGCGGCCCGAACAGCACCACCAACGGCGAGCTGTATTCATGGGCGTGGGATGTGTACTTCATCTCCTCACGCACGCGACTACCCCGGCCGTCAGCACCCACCACCAGGCGCGGCGTGATCACAACATCCTGGCCAGGCGCGAAGCCATCCGGCGCGGCGGCGGATTCATCGAGTCGAATGGTGAGCGCGGCGATTCCGCCGCCGTTGGGCAGGAAATCGAAATCGCGGGCGCGGGCGGGCTTGAACAGGGTGTGGCGCGGATTTTCCCGCGCCAGGCCGATGAAGGTTTCGGCGATGACTTCGTGGTTCAGATAGAGGTAGTACGGATGTGGGATCGGCAGGCCCTGATAGTTCACCGGCATGATCACCTCGCCGGTTGGCGTCACGTAGCGCGCGCTGTGGCGCTTCTCGGCCCCTGCCGCCCAGAACGCCGGCAGCATGCCCCATTGGTCGAGTTGCTCCACCACCACACACTGGAGGTGATCGCCGCGGGCGGTGTCCAGCGGCTGCTTGGACATTTCCACCTGGACCACAGACAGGCCGCGGTCGCGGATCGCCGCGGCGAAGGCCGTGCCGGCAATGCCGGCGCCGACGATCAGCACATCGCAGTCGATCGCAGCGGTTTCAGCCACCACCCGGCCCCCTTGGCATAACGGCTTGATTTGGTGACTATTTCACGCTGCCGCCTTGCCATCAACCGGTCGGACACGGGCAAAGCACGATCAGCGCGAATTCATTTGCCCGTAGTTTCATCGCGTGGAAAATGGAGCGTGGGCTTCGGGGGCCCGTTTTCAGAACTTTCAGGCAGCACGGCAACGTCATGCGTAAGCACATCGGTCACTTGTTCGGCCGCTCAGCACTGTTCGCCTTCGCAATCGGGACGGCGGCAACGCCAGCGCGCGCGGTGGACATCATCAACAAGGACAAAGTCCTGCGCGTGGTAGCGGTCAATGACAGCAACGGGGATTCCAACGCCGTCACGCTGCCGCCAAAGCAGCAGTTCGTGAACGTCTGCAAGTCGTGCGTTATCCTGCTGGGCAACACATCCGTCGAAGCGGACGGCAACGTGGTTGTCGTCATCGAAGGCGGGAAAGTCTCGATCCCCAAAAAGAAGTAGGGCGACCTGCTCTTTCCCTTCCCCCGCTACTTCCCGTCCAAGGTGAATGCCACCGTGGCGTCGCCCAGGTCGGTATCCGCGCGGCTGTTGCCGCCCGCGGAAATCACCACGTACTGCTTGCCGTTGACCATGTAGGTGATCGGCACGCTCATGCCCGGATAGGGCAGCGGCGCCTGCCACAGTTCCTTGCCGGTCGCCGCCTCGATCGCGCGCAGCTTGCTGTCCAAGGCGGCGGCGATGAAGACAACGCCGCCGGCGGTCACGATCGGGCCGCCGATGTTGGGCGAGCCCCACCCGAAGGACGCAGGGATCGTGATGCCCCACTTGTAGCTCTGACCCAGGGGCACTTGCCACTTCACCTTGCCGGTGCCGAGATCGATCGCCGTCAAAGTACCCCACGGCGTCGGCGAACACGGCACGCCGAGCGGCGAGAGGAAAACTTCACCCACCGCCTTGAACGGAACGCCGCGCAGTGGATGCGTGAGGTAATCGATGGCGGGAATGCCTTCGTCCTTCTCGTTTTCGCCCTTCTTTCTGAGCGCAAGCCGGGTGGCGAGATTCTCCGCCTTGATGATGAGGGTGTTGCTGGTGGCGTCGAACGCCGCCCCGCCCCAGTTGCCGCCGCCGAGCGCGGAGGGGAATAGGAGCGAGCCCTTGTCGCTGGGCGGCGTATACATGCCGTCGTAGCGCATCTTGTCGAACTCACGCTTGCACCACGCGCGATCGAGCGGCGTCAGGCCGAACATGTCGTCGCGGGTCAGCGTCTGGCGCGAGAACGGCGCGATGCCCTCCGGAATCGGCTGGGTGGGCGAAGACTCCTCGCCCTCCAGGTCCGACTTCGGCACCGGAATTTCCTTGATCGGATAGACCGGCGCACCGGTTTCGCGATCGTAGACAAACAGCCAGCCCATCTTGGTCTGTTGGATCGCGACCGGGATTTCCTTCCCGTCCTTTTGAATCGTGACCAGTAGCGGATGGCCGACGAGGTCGTAGTCGAAGATGTCGTGATGAACCGCCTGGGCCGACCAGCGCACCGCGCCGGTCGCCGCATCCAGCGCGACGGTGGCGCCTGTGTTGGGGGTTTCGAACTTGCGCGCGCCGCCGTAGTAGTCGGTGGACGGGCTGGTGGTGGGGGCGAACACGAGACCGCGCGCCAGATCGGCGCTCATGGTCGACCAGACATTGGCCGCACCGGTATCGTCGACATGTTCCGGCGGAATGGGATCGAACTCCCACTTCATCTCGCCGGTGCGCGTATCGAAGGCGCGCACCATGCCGTCATTGGCTTTTTGCGTCGTGTCGTTGGCGGAGATGCCGACGACGACAATGTCGCCGATTACCACCGGCGGCGAGCTCCAGCCGTAGGTGCCGTCGCCGTGATTCTCGTAGTCGCGATGAGTGACGTAGCCCGCGTGGCCCTTGCCCGCGCCGAAGTCCGCGCAGGATTTGCCGGTATCCGCGTCGATGGCGTAGACGTTGCCGCCGGAGTCCGGCTTGAAGATGCGTTTGCTGCAGACTTGGCCCGCCGCCGCATCCGACGCTTGCCAATAAGTCACACCGCGGCAGGTCGAGGCGCGCCGCGGACGTGGGAAGATCGCGTTGTCGCCGGTGTAGGGATCGAACGCCCATTTCTGCGCGCCGGTAGCGGGATCTAGCGCCAGGACGCGGCCGAAGGAGGTGCAGGTATAGAGCATGCCGTTGGTGACGATCGGCACGGCCTCGAAGTTGGTCGGACCGGTGGCGGACCCCGTCTGACCGATGTCGCCGTGGCGATGGACCCAAACCTGCTTGAGCTTGCCGACATTCGCGGCGGTGATCTGGTCGAGGGCGGAGAACTGGCTGCCGCCGGGATCGTTGCCGAATACGGGCCAATCCTGCGCGGCGGCGCTTCCCGCCCACACGACAATCGCCAGCTTCAATATGGTCCGCATGATCTCTCCCCCCACGTTTCGCGCCTCGATCTTAGCGTATCGCCGCTGTAGGTCCCGCGGAATTTCCGGGGGCTGTTCGGCGCGCGAGCAACACGGCGATGCCGATGACGACAGCCGTGGCCAGCATGAGCAGCGTCGCGAGCGCATTGATCTTGGGGCTGACCCCCAAACGAATGGCCGAGAAGACAACCATCGGCAGGGTTGTGGATTGTGGGCCGGCAACAAAGCTCGCCACCACCAAGTCATCGAAAGACAGCACGAAGGCAAGCAACCAGCCCGCGACGACGGCGGGACGCAGCATCGGCAATGTGACCGCCCAGAACACCCGCGCCGGCGGTGCGCCGAGATCGGCGGCCGCCTCCTCGATCGCGCGGTCTTGCGCCGCGGCGCGGGCCTGGACCACAACCGTGACGTAAGCCAACCCCAGCGTGGCGTGGGCGATGACAATGGTGCCGATGCCGCGGCCGGGAAACCCGAGCAACTGTTGCATCGCGACGAACAAGAGCAGCAGAGAAAGGCCGGTGATGATCTCCGGCATGACCAGCGGGGCCGCGATCAATCCCGTCAGGGCGGCGCGTCCGCGGAATCGTCCGAAGCGCGCCAACGCGAGACCTGCAGCGGTGCCGAGGATGGTCGCCAACGTGGCCGCGGCTGTCGCGATGGCGAGGCTCAACCCGGCGGCGCGCATGATCTGCGGGTCGTTCAACAGCTCGCCGTACCATTGCGTGGAAACGCCGGTCCACACGGTCACGAGCCGCGAGGCGTTGAAGGAATACAGCGCCACGACAGCGGGCGGCAGGTAGAGGAACGCGAGACCCGCGATCAGCACGATGCGTCTCATGCGCGGGCCTCGGCGCGGCCCTCGGCGCGGGCAGCGATGGTTTGCAGCGCCATGATCGGAACGACGAGGAGGCCGAGCAGCAGCACAGTCGCCGCAGCGCTCAAGGGCCAGTCGCGATTGGAGAAGAACTCCGCCCACATGATCTTGCCGATCATCAGCGTGTCAGGCCCGCCGAGCAGTTCGGGAATCACAAACTCCCCCAGCGCCGGAATGAACACGAGCAAGCACCCGGCGGCGATGCCCGGCAGAGACCAGGGCACGGTGATCGACCAGAACGCGCGCCACGGTGTCGCGCCAAGATCGGCCGCGGCCTCCAGCAGCGTCACGTCGAGCTTGTCGAGGCGCGCGTAGAGCGGCAGCACCATGAACGGCAAATAGGCATAGACGATGCCGAAGATCGCCGCTGCTTCCGTATTGATGAGCTTCAGCGGTTCATCGATCAGACCGAGCGATAAGAAAGCGGCATTAATGATGCCCGTGGGGCGCAACAGTCCGATCCAGGCGTAGATGCGCACCAGGAACGACGTAAAGAACGGCGCGACCAGCAGCAACAGCAGAATCGACCGCCACCGCGCGGGTGACCGCGCCACTGCATAGGCAAGCGGATAGCCGATCAGCAGCGCGATCACGGTTGAGAGGGCCGCGATGCGCAGGGAGCCGAGATAGGCCTTCACATAGATTGTGTCGCTGAACAGCAGCTTGTAGTTCGCCCAGTCGATCTGGAGATGGCCCTGCGTATCGAACAGCGGCGTATAAGGCGGCACGCTCACCTGCACCTGGGCGACGCTGATCTTCGCCACCAGCGCAAAAGGCAGAACGAAGAAGATCGCAAGCCAGAGATATGGCAGCGCGAGTGTGAGACGCCGGCGCCAACTCATGGCAGCACCAGCACGGCCGCGCGGCGCCAGCCTACCGTCACGCGCTCGCCGACCGGCGGGACCGTGCCGAGATTGGGTCGAACGATGCGAATGAGCCCGCCTGTCGGGGTGCGCACCAGCACCGTAGAGACCGCACCGCGATAGATGACCTCTTCCACATGACCGCCGACGGCGATCTCGTCGTCGGGATTGAAGTCGAGTTGTTCCGGCCGCAAGACAACGGCGACGTTCGTGCCGGCCGGCAGGCCGCAGGGCACCGGCAGCGTGAGGCCGAGCGCAGCGCAATCCACACCTTGCGCGGTGACGACGCCATCCCACAGGTTCACGTCGCCGAAAAAGGCCGCCACGGCGCGGGAGGCCGGTGCGGCGTAGAGGTCTTGCGGTGACGCAGATTGGAGGATGCGGCCCTTGTCCATGATCGCGACGCGCGTTGCCATGGTCATGGCTTCATCCTGATCGTGGGTAACGACGATGAAGGCGATGCCGAGGCGGCGCCGCAGGGCCATCAACTCCAGCTGGGTGCGTTCGCGCAAACCCTTGTCGAGTGCGGCCAGCGGTTCGTCGAGCAGCAGCGCCTTCGGGCGTTTCGCGAGACACCGCGCGAGCGCCACGCGCTGCTGTTGGCCACCGGACAATTGATGCGGCTTGCGGTCGGCGTAAGCGGTCATTTCCAGAAGCGCGAGCGCTTCACTCACACGCGCGCGCTGCGCGTCGGCGTCGATGCGGTCGTGCTTCAATCCGAACGCCACGTTCTCGGCCACGGTCATGTGGGGGAACAGAGCGTAGGACTGGAACATCATGTTGACCGGCCGCAGGTACGGCGGTGCGGTCGTCATGTCCACGCCGCCAATGCGAACGCGGCCCTGATCGGGCTGCTCGAGCCCTGCGATCATGCGCAGCAGCGTGGTCTTGCCACAGCCGGACGGCCCGAGGAGCGCGACGAACTCGCCATCGCCGATGTCGAGCGACACGTTCTCGACAGCAACCGCCGCGCCAAAGCGTTTGGAGACGCCGTCGACGGCGATGACGCTCATGTGCCGGATTTGATCCGGTTCCACAGACGCGTGCGCAATCGCTCAATCGTCTGGGGCGGCACGATCTCGGGGAACAGCCGCGCCATCGTGGCGGCGTCCGGATAGACGGTCTTGTCGTCACGCACGTCTTTGCTCACGAACGGTTGCGACTTCGCGTTGGCATTGGCGTAGTGGACCGTGCTGGAGATCGGCCCGATCACGTCCGGCCTCAAGATGTAGTCGAGGAAGGCGTAGGCCGCCGCCGCATGGGGCGCATCCTTCGGCACGGTCATGAAGTCGAACCAGGTGACCGCGCCTTCTTTCGGAATCACATAAGCAATCTCGTTGCCGTTCTTGGCCTCGCGCGCGCGGTCGCGGGCCTGGAACACGTCGCCGGAGAATCCCATGGCGATGCAGATGTCGCCGTTCGCCAGCGCTGCGATGTATTCGGAGTTGTGGAACTTCGCGATGTAGGGCCGCACCTTTTGCCAGGCGGCCGCCGCGGCTTCGTAGTCTTGCGGGTCGGTCGAGTGAGGGTCCTTTCCGATGTACTTCAAGGTGGCCTCGAACACGTCGGCCTGGGAGTCGAAGACGTAGATGCCGCACTTGGCGAGCTTCGCGGCATTCGCCGGATCGAGGATCAGGGACCAACTGTCGAGCGGCACATCCTTGCCGAGAGCCGCGCGCACCTTGGCGAGGTTCATGCCGAGCCCGGACGTGCCCCACATGTAGACGATGCCGTTGGCATTGCCGGGATCCATGCCGGCGGCGCGGGCGAGGATGGCGGGGTCCTGCGTGCCGATATTGGTGAGCTTCGACTTGTCGAGCGGTCCGATGACGCCGGCCTTTGACAGCCGCGAGAGCACCGGGCCGTTGGGAACGATGACGTCGTAGCCGGACCCGCCTGCGAGCATCTTCGCTTCCAGCATCTCGCTGGAATCGAACACGTCGACGTTCACTTTGATGCCGGTGGCCTTGGTGAAATTCTTCAGGGTGTCCGGCGCGAGGTAGTCGGACCAGATGTAGAGGTTCAGCGTCTGGTCCGCCGCATTTGCCGGCAACACGAGCGCGAGTGCGAAAAGGAGGATGCGGATCATGGCCGCGATCTTACTTCATCGCCCGTTTGCGGGGACGCTTTTTCATCAGGCCAAGGTCGTCGATGACCTCTCGTGCCACGGGAAAGGCGGACACGATCGGCGGAATTCCGGCATAGAGCGCGGTGTGCAACAGCACTTCGCGGATGTCGTCCGGCGTGCAGCCGTTGTTCTCCAGCGCGCCGCGGATATGGAACTTGAGTTCGTGCAACTGGCCCGATGCGGCAAGGAGGGCGATACTGAGCATGCTGCGGGTCTTCAACGGGAGGCCGGGGCGCGCCCAGGTCTCCGCCCAGACCCATTTGTTGAGCATCCCCTGGAAGTCGCGATTGAAGTCATCGAGGTTCGCCATCGAGCGGGCGACGTGCGCCTTGCCAAGAATACGGCCGCGCAGGCGCATGCCCTTGCGGGTGCTCGCGTCAGCTTTAGATTTCGACGTCGTCTTCTTCGTCGCCATCGCTCATCTCTCCGATCTCGATGAGTTCTATCAATTCCCCGGCTGCGCCGCGAACGCAAGCGCTGCGGCTGCCGGCGTAGGGCGCGAACGAGATATCCTGGGGCGGTGCCAGCAGCGGCGCGCTCACATCCTCCAGGCGATCCACCAGGAAGGTGATCATGGCGATACCCGGCGGCAACTTGGCAGGCGCAACCGGCCGCTTGGTCGCCCCGGCGGGCATCTGATCGATCTGCACCGCCGGGCGCTTGCCGGACTTCACCATGGTGAACTGCTGGAGGGTTTCCACCGGCAGCCCCATGCACTTGTTGAGGCTGGTGTAGGCCATCTCGTAGTCCGCAACGAACGGGAAGCCCAAGGCATGTTCGTAGAACGCCTGGGCCGCGCGACGATCCGGCGTCGACAGGATGGCGATGAACAGCTGGTCGACGAAGCTGACGGGGCGCGGATAGAAGTAGTGCTTCGGATCGCCGCGGATTTCGGTGAGGAAGAACATCTCCCCACCCAGGCCCGCTGCCTGCATCGGCTTCACCGGTCCGGAGAACTGCCGATCCGCCGGTGCGCCGACAATGCGGAAGCCTGCCGCCGCGACGGCGTCGTTGACCTCCATCACGTTGAGCACCGCCATCTCCAGCGCGCCCCACCCGTACGTGCACAACGGGGCGTAGCCTTCGGGCAGCGGATCACCTTCGACGATGCGGATGGCGGTGGAGTGCGGATTCTCCGGGCCCATCAGGACCCAGCGTTTGCCCTCCATCGCTTTCGCGCCCCAAAGGGCTGCGAGGTCCGGCGTTACCTTGCCGCGGGCGATGACGCGGAAGCGCAGGCCTTTCGCGTAGCTTTCCACCATCGCGTCCATGTCGGGCGCGCAGACGGTGGCGAGCTGGATGCGGCCGTGAACCTCCCAGGGCGTGGCGTAGTCGGTTTCAGGCCGCAAGGTCGACGTCGCTGAACAGGTCGCGCTTCTTGAACATGGCGCCGATGAAGCGGCCGAGCAGCTTCGGCCCGGTCATCCATTGGATATGCGCGCCATGCTGGTCGTCGGCGAGCACGCGATCGGCGATCCAGGGCGTCGTGGTCTCCACCTTGTCGCCCATGATACTGATGAATTTCATGTTGCCCTTGCGCCGCTCCTCCGGCAGCGAACGCATCTCGCGGATCATGCCTTCGGTGACGTTCATGCCCGGGCTGATCATGCCGACTTTGACCGGACCGTTCTTCAGTTCCTTCACCATGCTGTCGGTGAAATAGCGCAAGGCGCGCTTGGTGGTGCCGTAGCCGATCATGCCCGGCAGCACGCGACCATCCTGGCCGCCGCCGAGCGTATTGTAGATGTGGCCATGCTTCTGGGCCTGCATTCCCGCGATGGCGACCTGGCTGCCGTTGATGGTGCCGATGATGTTGGACTGGACCATGGTTTCGATCTCGCCATCGGTTAGATCGGCGAGCTTGACGCCGGTGCGGGCGAAGCCGGCATTGTTGATCCAGATGTCGACCTGGCCCAACGTGGCTTTTGCCTGATCCCACAGGGCCTGCACGTCCGCGACCTTGGCGACATCGCACACCATGCCGGCCACCCGCGCGCCCGAGGTCGCGACGCCCCCGAGGGTGCGCACCGCCGCCTCGACCTCGGCCGCATTTCGGCCGGAGATGGCAACGCTGTGCCCCCGCTTCACGAATTCCCGCGCCAGGGCGAAGCCGATCCCCTTGGTGCTGCCGGTGATGACGATGTTCTTCATCGCGCCTTATCCTTCACGAACTCGACCTTCTCCAACGGCACGACCATAGCAAAAATCCGGTCCGACACGCGGCCATGAACGGTTGATGCACCGCTTCGCCGTTCGGTCTGTTTATAATGCACAGGACACCGAGGGGGCACTTCCATGAAGACCGTCGTCATCACCGGCTCGACCCGCGGCATCGGCAAGGGCATGGCGCGAGAGTTCCTTAAGCGCGGCCACAATGTCGTGGTGAGTGGCCGAAGCCAGGCCGTCACGCTGCTGGCCGCCGCGGAACTGGAGAAGGACGCCACCGGCGGCGCAAAGGTACTGGCCGTGGGCTGCGACGTAACGGACGCCAAGCAGGTCCAGGGCTTGTGGGACCAGGCGTCCGGCTGTTTCGGCACCGTCGACATCTGGATCAACAACGCCGGCATGTCGAACACTCGCTTCCCGGTCGGACGGCTGCCGCAAGACGAGGTGGACGCCGTGATCCGCACCAACATGCTCGGCACCATGTATGGCGCGAAGACCGCCCTGGCCGGCATGCGCGCGCAAGGCCATGGCGCGATCTACAATTTTGAGGGATTCGGCTCCAACGGGTTCAAGAACCCGGGCATGAGCCTGTACGGGGCAACCAAGTTCGCGATCACCTATTTCACCAAGGCCCTGATTAAAGAGACCGCGGGCGGCCCGGTCCGTGTGGGCTACATGAGCCCGGGCATCGTCATCACAGACCTGTCGACCCGCGATAAGGCCAAGATGCCGGCGCAGCGCTGGGCGTTCGTGGTGAAGATCTACAACATCCTCGCCGATCGGGTTGAGACGGTGACCCCATGGCTGGTGGAGCAAGTGCTGGCGGATCGGGGCCACGGCAGCCGGATCGCGTGGCTGACGCGGGCCAAATCCTTGCGCCGCTTCCTCGGCGCGCGCTTCAATCCGCCGGGCAACCGGTTCCCGGAACTGTTGCAGGCGGGCTAGACCCGTCCGAGTCGGCGTAAATATCTTCGCCCTCGCTCGCGTAAATACGCGGGAAATACGCGGGAGAGAAGTCGGGGCACGGGTCGGCCAGTACATGGTTAGGTCCATGAACATGCACAAATCCCCGCTCAAGCATGGGAGCGATTCGGGGGTTCGTCAAATGTCACGGTGTGTGCAGTTGCCGGGGTTTCTAATGGGTCTGGCCGCCGCTGGGGCCGACGCTGCCGCTGCGCCCGGCTAAGGCGCCTTTGGGGGCGCCGTAGAGGTACTCGACGGCAAATTCCTGGATGCGCGACGGCATCTCGGTCGGGCCTGAGATGGCGGGGCCGTCGATGTAGGTGAAGCCGGCGCTGATCGCCGCCACCGCCCAGCGCGGCGCGCCGATGCCGTGGACGAATGCGTGCAAACGGTGAGTCTGCGCCGTGCTCACGAATTTCTCGAACACCGGTAGGAGCGACTCCTCGGGCAACGGCGTCTCGCTGAGATCGAAGCCCCCACTATGGAAATTGAGCTGCCGATAGACCTCGAAGTTGCCGGTCTCGAGGCCGGTGAGCGCCACGAGGGCGCGCGAGCGGCCACGCAAGTGCGCGATCGGATCGCGCAGCGGGATGCGCGAGAACCCCGTCGGCAAACCGACGATCTCGAACACCACAAGTTGGCGGGCGTCCTCGGTCACGGTGCCGCCGATGGCAACAAACGCATTGATGAACCGCGGGTGGCTGATGGTGATGAAATGCAGCGGCACGATCAGCAGCGCCTTCACGCCGCGCTGTAGAAGCGCATGCACCGCCCGCATAGCCTGCGAGTAGGCCTCCAGATCGCGATGCGTCACGTCCATATGCGCAGATGACGCGGGGCTGAGGATGCAGCGATAGCCGGTGATCATGTTGGTCTGGATGTTCCACACCGGGTGGAACTCGAGCAGCGGCGTCGTCCATTGCTGCAGTTGCGGATTGGGCGCCGACAGCGTCGCCGGACGGGCCAACGCCGTGACCTGCGGCTTGTCGCTTTGCACAGGCCCGGCGACCTGCACGCTGCCTTTCTGAGCGTTGAGATCGAATTGCCGCAATTCCTTGCGCAGCTTCGCCTTGAGCTCGGTTGCCCGGTCCATCCCGGCTTTGGGTGCCAGGTTGGGGAACAGCACGTGATACATGCCGGGCTCGACCACTCGGAAAATCTCGCCCGCCTGGATTTCGCGGCCAAGCACAACGCGCGCCGCGCGGTCGGCCTTGCGCAACAGGGTCGCGTTTTCGGACGTACGGTGAAGCAGGATTTCTTCGAGACTGATGCGATGAACGTGCGCGGCCATGGGCGCGCTTACTCCCCCTTGGGGTCGAAGAAATATCCGTCGCCGTGGGCGGTCTTGATGAATCGGGGCCGCCGCGCGTCGATCTCGATCTTGCGCCGAAGCCGCGTCACCGTCACGTCGATACTGCGATCGTACGGGAGATCGCTGTGGGTGGGATGCAACAGATCCAAGATTCGATCGCGGCTTAGTATCACATTCGGACTGCCGATGAGGACCTTCAGGAGGCGGCTCTCGGAGGCGGTGAGTTTTTGCTTCTTCTCGCCCGCCCGCGCGACGCTGCGCGTGGCGTCGTCGTAGGTCCAGCCGCGGAAATGGACGGTGGCCCGCTCGGGCATCGCCGGAACGCGGCGGCGGCCGCACCGGCGCAGCACGCTGCGGACGCGGGCCATGAAGACGCGCGGCTCGAAGGGCTTGGTGATGTAGTCGTCCGCGCCGAGCTCGAGCCCGAGCACCGTGTCGATCACGTCCGTCCGCCCGGTGAGCACGATCACGCCGTAGGGCCGGGCGGCATCGAGGGCCTTCAAGATATCCAAGCCGTTCAGGTCCGGCAGATTGATATCGACCACCGCGAGATCGATCTCGCCCTTTTGAAGGATCGGAATCGCGTCTCGGCCGTTAGTAGAAATAGTCACGTCGAAGCCGTCCGTTGCGAGGACCTCTTTCACCGAATATGCGACGTCCTGATCATCTTCGATGACGAGAACGGACTTACCCATGAGGTCCTCGACCGCCAAAGCCAATGACGTGGGGGCGTTCTGACCCCCGGCGTACCAGCCGACTATTTCCCGAATTTGTCGGGCGTCCTATTAGTAGAAATATAGTAGAAATATTCTCGTTATAGGAGAGTCCTATGAATCCTTTTCTTGCAAGGACCTAGGCGCCGCTGCTTTGGCAGATTGCTGACTTGCGTCATGTTCTCCGTGACTTAATTAAAGAGGTAGCGAACGCAGCCGGCCATGAGCGAAGCGTTGGGTACCCCTTCCGCACGGTTGCGCGCACTGGTCGTCGATGACGATCCGGCGGTGCGGCGCATCCTCACCGAATGCCTGCAATTGCAAGACATCGAGGTCGTAGAAGCGGGCAACGGCCTGCAGGCCATGGCCGCGGTGGCGGCGGCCAGATTCGACGTGATCTTCGTGGATATCGTGATGCCGGAGAAGGATGGCATCGAAACCATCATCGACCTGCGCAAGCAACGCACGCCGGGCCGGATCATCGCCATTTCGGCGCATACCAAGTTCGGCGACATGCTGCTGCTGGAGGCCGCCCGTTCGGTCGGTGCCGACGACTTCATCCCAAAGCCGATCAATCCGCGCGGCCTCGTGCTCGCCACCAAGAGGTTGCTTGGCGAGGCGCGGGCCGCGAAAGACGCTTAGTGCATCTCTTCGCCGCCGGAGACGTTCATGGCTTCAGCGGTGATGTAGGCGGCTTCGTCGGAGGCCAGGAACAGGCATGCGTTGGCGGTGTCGTCGGCGAGGCCGACGCGGCCGAGCGGGATCTTGGCCTTGCGGAACTCGAACACGCCTTCCAGATCCTTGCCGAGCACTTGGCCGCGGAAGGCGTTCTGCTTCGCTCCGAGGCCCGTGGTGACGTGGTTGGGGCACACGGCGTTCACGGTGATGTTGTGCTTGCCGAGTTCCACCGCGCAGACGCGGGTGAGGCCGATGAGGCCGTGTTTGGATGAGGTGTAGGCGACCAACTGCGGGGACGCGGACTTCGCCGCCTGGCTGGCGATATTGATGATGCGCCCGCCTTGGCCTTGACCCGCCTCTGCCTGCTTCACCATCTGGGCGGCGGCGTGTTTGGTGAACAGGAACGGCCCGCGCAGGTTCACGTCGAGCACGATGTCCCATTCTTCGATGGAGAACTCCATCATCGGCTTCATGATGAAGCCGATGCCGGCGTTGTTGACGACGATATCGAGGCGGCCAAGCTTCGCCACGGTGTCGGCGATGCAGCGCTTGATGTCGTCCTCGCTGCGCACGTCGCAGATCATGGTGAGGACTTTGCCTTTTGCGTGTTCGCGGATGCCGGCGGCGACGGATTCCATCTCAGCGGAGGTGCCGATGTTGTCGGCGCTGAGGTGCGGGCCCGACGGCGCGCCGATGTCGGTAATCACCACATCGCAGCCCTCGCCGGCGAACTTCTTGGCAATCGCCTCGCCCAGGCCCTTGTGACGCCCGGCGCCGGTGATGATCGCGACCTTACCCTGCAAGCGTCCCATGCGTTCTTCCCTATAGCCCGGCGGCGCGACGGCTGAGCGCCGCCGCATCCGGCAATGTTTCCAGCACGGCCACGTCCCGTGCAAGCGCTGCAGCGTCTACCGGCACAAGGGCCGTGGCACAAGCATTCTCGAGCTTGGCGCGGTTTTGGGCGTCGGTCATGGGATAGTCCGGATGGCCGAGCAACACCGGCACGGGCATGTCCAGGTTGCCACCGGACTTCAGCACGACGCGCACATGCACCGGCGATAGGGCGTTGACGTCCGGATTCTTGTCGATGGTCACGCGCACGCGGCTTGCGAGATCGTGGACGGCGGGGTCGTTCAGATTTTCCGGCCGATACGTGCGGACATCCACAAAGCCGTCACGTAGATACGCGGCGGCAAGGAACGGGACACACAGCCGCGCGTAAGCCGGATCCATCGGCTGCACGGCGGGGCGTCCGCCGAGACGATGCACGAACGGCGGCACGTCAAGAATCACCTCCGCCACGTCCTCGGCGGTGAAGGCGTATTGGGCGCGCAGGCGCGTCAACGCATCGAGCACGCCGTGGGAGGCGCGCCCCGAGGGGAACGGCTTGAACGACAGCTCCGCCGTGCGCCATGCCGTGCCGAGTTCATGCAGGAAGGGTCGCGCATCGCCATCGCGTTCGAACAAGGCGAAATAGCCGAACTTGCCGTCGAAGACGTCGTGCGGCCCAGTAAGGCCCGCCTGCACAAGATCGAGCGCCGTGAGCACATTGCGCGTGCTGAAGGCGATCTGCAGGCCGAGCGCCATGCTGGCTTCGGTGTGGGCCTGCATGGTGCCGGAGAGCTGGCTGTAGGCAAGGCCGAATAGGTTCATGGTTTGGGTGCGGTCGAGCCGCGCGAGTTTGGCGATCGCCGCCGTCGCGCCCAGGGCGCCGCAGACGCCCGGCCTGAAGAAGCGCGCGCCTTGCGTGGCGGCAAGCCCGAGCAGACACGCCACGTCATTGCCGATGTTGATGGCGGCGATCAGGTCCGCGCCGGAGACGGCACCGTTCATATCCGCATAGGCCATCACGGTCGGGAAGATCGCCGACATGGAATGCACGGTCGCGCGTTCGTGCACGGCGGCATACTCAAGCCCGTGCACCTGATAGGCATTCGTCATCGCGGCAGCGAACGCAGGCGCGGTCCCGGCGCGACCCCAGATCGGTATGGACGGCCCGCCGTGGCGCGCTTCGGCAGTGGGCAGCAGCTTCGCCGCGACCGGATCGCTGGAGCCGACGATGCCGCAGGCAAGGGTGTCGAGAACCACCGCCTTGGTGGCGGTCACAACCGCCGGCGGCAGCACGGCGAAATCGGTGCGCACGATGTGATCAAGGATGGCATCGCGGACGGGGGATTGGGCGGGCGGAGTCATGCCGTGGTTTTACAGGGGCCGCCCGCTGGTATCCACCCGCCAGCCGCTGCTATCTTTCCGCTATGGAAGACCGCGAATCCCATGACCCTACCAAAGGCGGCACCCAGGTCTCCGACCTGGTGCTGCCGTCCGTGCGCGGCTCCGACCTTTTCCGGGACCTGCCGGACCGGATGCTCACTCATCTGCGCCAGCTCGACGAACCGGAACCCTTGAAGGGCAAGTTTGGGCGCGTGACCCGGCTGGAGCACAGCCTGCTGTCCGCCACCCTCGCCCATCGCGCCGGCGAGGATGAGGAATATGTGGTGGTGGCGCTGCTGCACGACATCGGCGACCTGCTGGCGCCGTATCACCACGGCATTTTCGCCGCGGCCTTGCTCGAGCCGTTCATCACCGAAGCGAACCACTGGATGCTGGCGCATCACCACGCGTTCCAGGGCCACTATTACTTCGAGATGCTGGGGCTCGATCCCAACATGCGCGAACAATGGCGCGGCCATAAATACTTCGACTACACGCTCAAATTCTGCGAGCAGTACGACATGCCGGCGTTCGACCCGGACATGACGTTCATGCCGCTGGAGGCGTTCGAGCCGATGGTTCGCCGCGTGCTCTACAACCCCAAGAAGTCGGTCTACGTCCCTCATCCGCCGGGGGTTTAAGCCTGCATCAGGCTTGATTGTCCGCGGTTTGGTCGAACCCGCGCGCCTGACCGTCGTTGGCGCCCGGATGCCGTGACTCGTTCCCTTTGGATTGGCACAGTCAATGCGCCAAAGGGGAGACCGCCAATGTTCATGAATTTCTGGTACGCGGCCATCGAGGCCAAGGACGTGGCAGATAAGCCGGTGCCGGTGCGCATGCTGGGGCAGGATTTCGTCCTGTTCCGCGACACGGCCGGCAAGGTGCAGTGCCTGAGCAATACCTGCGTGCATCGCGGCGCGTCGCTCAGCCACGGCAAGGTGCGCGGCGATACGGTCGAGTGCCCCTATCACGGCTGGCGGTTTCGCGGCAGCGACGGCGTGTGTACGAAAATCCCCTCCCTCGGCAACGACGGCAAGATCCCGGCGCGGGCGAAGGTCGACCGCTACCCGACGGAAGAACGCTATGGCCTGGTGTTCTGCTTCCTGGGCGATCTGCCCGAGGCCGAGCGCCCGCCGCTGATGGAACTGAAAGAGTGGGACGATCCCGCGTGGCGCTTCACGACAATGAAATACGAGTGGCGCGCCGACTGGCAGCGGGCGATGGAGAACTCCCTCGACCCGGCGCACACGGAGTTCGTGCATCCGTCCATGGGCTACCAGGGCGATCGCGACGACTACGTCGTGCCGGACCTGCAGGTGAACGAGCATGCCTGGGGCGTCGGCTCCATGAGCGTTTTCGTCTCGCCCGATCTGCCGCACGAGAAGATGAAGGGCCTGAAGGGCGCGGGACAGATGGAAGCGGGTTCGACCACCCACGGCGTCGGCCAATCGGCGACGTTCCTGCACTTCAGTCCAGCGGCCTGGGCGCACCAGTACACCTACACCACGCCGATCGACGAATATCACATCCGGCGATTCTTCCTGCAGGGCCGCAATTTCCGCACGGCGCCGGAGATGGACGCGCCGGTGGATGAGCGCAATCTCGTCGTCGTCGATCAGGACAAGCAAGTCGTGACGCGCCTCGCGCCGTTTTTCACGCCGGAGTCCAACACCGAAGAGGTGATGGTGAAAGCCGACGCTGTGATCGGCCGCTTCCGCGAAAAGCTGAAGATGTGGGAAGGCATGGGCTGGAAGATCGACACCGACAAGGTGCACGCGCTGCGCGACAAGAAAGCCTTCGCGATACCCTCGCCCGCGCGGCGCGAGACGAAGGGCTGGGCACTCGATCCGGTGCCGACCGTGGCGCTTGCGGGCGCAGGACAAGCGGCGGCGGAATAAGTGACGTCGCGCATGGCGCGGCGGGGGACTTAAGGGGACTCGATGGCGCTATCAGGACCGATCGCGGTTGGGCGCGATTCGAAGCCCGACACCAACGGCCTCTCGTGGGGGCTCGGGAACTGGCGTCTCTACTGGTTCACGCCGGGCGTCTCGAACGGAAACGTCAACACGCTGCTGTATGCGCTGATGGCGTCCATCGGCCTGATGACCTTCATGAACTTCGTGCAGCCTTATGTGCTGGGCGAGATCCTGCATATCCCGCGGGAGGACCAGGGCAAGGTCACGGGCAATCTGGCGGCGTTGCAGGAGATCGTCGTCATTTCGATGATGAGCTTTGTCGGCGCGTGGTCCGACAAGGTCGGCCGCCGTGTGATTTTCGCCGGCGGCTTCTTCATCCTGGGCGTGGGGTACATCATCTATCCCCTGGCGGATTCGGTCACGCAGCTCGCGCTGTTCCGCGTGCTGTTCGCCATCGGCACGGCGATGATCCCGGTGATGATGAGTGCGTGCATCCAGGACTATTCCCAGGAATGCAGCCGCGGCAAATGGGTGGGCCTGACGTCGGTGATGAACGGCCTGGGCGTCATCATCATGTCCACGCAGCTGGCGAAGATGCCGCGCTGGCTGGAAGCGGCCTTCGGCATGACCAAGGCGGACGCCGGGATTTACACCTTCTGGTTTGTCGGCGCGTTGTCGATCCTGTCCGCGGTGCTGACGTTCATCGGCCTGGCGAAGATCACCGGTGCGCCAAAAGCGCGCGAGCCGCTGCTGAAGCTGGTGCGCGACGGCTTTGGCGCGATGCGCGGCAATCCGCGCGTGACCCTGTCGTATCTCTCCGCCGTCGCCACGCGCGGCGACGTGGTGATCATCGGCACGTATTTCTCGCTGTGGTTCGTGCAGGACGGGCGCGCGGCGGGCATGTCCACGGGCGAAGCGATGGCCAAAGCGGGATTCCTGTTTGGCGCGGTGATTCAGCTATCCGCTTTCCTCGCCGCGCCGATCATGGGCTGGATCTGCGACCGGGTGAACCGGGTGACCGGCATGATCATCGCGTTCGCGACATCGGCCGTGGGATACATCGGCATGGGGCTGATCGGCGATCCGTTCCACAGCCAACTGATCATCCCGATCGGCATCATCCTCGGCGCGGGCGAAACCTGGAACGTGGTGGCCGGCGGCGTGCTGATCGGCCAGGAAGCGCCGGGGCGCATCCGCGGCTCAGTGATGGGGATGTTCAACCTGTTCGGCGCCTTCGGCATCGCGATGTGCGTGGGGGCGGCGGGCTACCTGTTCGACCACTGGTATCACAACGCGCCGTTCCTGATGATGGGCATCATGAATGCCTGCATCATGCTGGCGTCGATCTACGTGCGCCTCACCGCCGGCGCACCGGGCGCGCAAGGGGCAGCGGCCGAAGCGCAGGCGGAGTCAGAGGCGCAAGCCACCGCACCGCAGGCGGCGCAGTCGCTTACTTAGTAAGGTCAAATGCCTCTTTGATGCCCAGCGCTTCGTAGACGCCCGTGCGCAACGTCACCAACACGGGCGCGCCCGCGTCGGTGCCGACAAGTTGGCTCATCGCGACGGCGGCGATCTCGTTCTTTGGGTCGACGAAGAACCAGGTGTTGGTGAAGCCCGCCCAGCCGGCATCGCCGGCCACCCCGGGCACCTGATGGACCATGTCAGGCACGCGCACGCCGATGGCATAGCCCCAGGCGTAGCCCTTCACGGACTGATAGCGCTCCGGATCGTACCAGTAGGTCATGCCCTGCTCCGGCGTGGTCTGGCGCGAGAGCATCGCCTTCACCGTCTCCGCCTTGAGCACGCGCACGCCGTCGAGGATGCCGCCGTTCGCGAGCATCTGACCAAAACGAATATAATCCGGCACGGTCGAGACCATGCCGCCGCCGCCGGAATTGAACTTGGACGGTGCGGTGAAATTCTGCAGCTGATCGACGTTGGTCACCTTCAGCTTTCCGGTCGCGGCGTCGCGCGTATAGACCGCGGCGAGGCGCGAGGGGTCTTTGGCGTAGAAGCCGGTGTCCTTCATGCCGAGCTTGTCGGTGAGGTGCGTGCGCATGAACTCATCGAGCTGCTGGCCGGAGGCGACTTCCGCCACGCGCCCGAGCACATCGCCGGAGAAACCGTAGTGCCATTTCGCGCCGGGTTGGTTGACCAGCGGGAACTTGGCGAGGGTCTTGATGCCTTCCTCCAGGGTGCCGTCTTTCTTGATCACATCGGACTGTTTCAGGCCGAGGCTCTTGGGCAGGCCGTCGCCGTAGCTGAAGCCGCCGGTGTAGGTGAACAGATGGCGCACGGTCAGCGGCGTGGCCTGGGGTTCGGTGACGACCGTGTCGCCGTCGACCGACTTGAGGACCGGAGTCTGCGCGAATTCGGGAATGTACTTGGAGACCGGGTCGCTCATCTTGAGCTTGCCCTCGTCCACCAGCGACAGGATCGTGCCGCCCGACAGCACGCGGCTGAGGGAGGCGAGATGGAACTGGGTGTCCACTTCCATCGGCAAGTTCTTCTCGAGGTCGCGCTTACCGATCGCCTCAAGGGCGACGAGCTTGCCCTTGTGGGCGACCGCGTAAACGATCCCGGCCCGCTGGCCGCTGGCGACGATCTGCGTCATCGCCGCCTTGAGCTTGTCCATCGCGACTTTCGAGAGGCCGGTACTTTCGGGCGTCGCGCGTTCGAGGTCTTTCGCGAGCGTGGGCTGGGCGATCAGGAATGCGGCGGCAGCAAATGCGGCAAGACGAAGAGTCATGGATGCCCCTCCCCGGGCGAACAAAAATCCGCTCGATTGGTAGCACCCAGACGCTCTTGGCTAGAAGGGTCTCCAGAGACGTTTCGCATGCCGGGCGCGCACAGCACCCGGCATGGGGCGATCAGCCCTTGTATTCCGCCACGCCCGCAAGGGAGCGCTGGGCGGGGACCTGGCATTGGCCGACGACCTCGCCGGTGTCTTTGCTCACCTTAATGCAGGTGCCATTGAAGAAGCTGGTGACGAACACATGTTTGGCGTCGTTGGATTCCCTGATGCTCGCCCAGCCCGGTCCTTCGAGCGGGTAGGTGCGCAGCACCTTGCCCTCCATGTCGATATGCTCCCACTTCGCGCCGCGGGTGACGGCGATGGTGCCGTCCTGGCACATGCCGATGCAGAACATGTACTCGCGGGCTTCCTGCGGCAGCACCATGAGATCGGGCATCTGCGTGTTGTTGACGATGTCGTAGCGCATCAGTCGCTTCGACGTCTCCGTCGTGTAGATCAGGTATTTCTCGCTCGGGTGAAGGACGCAGCTGGTCACGCCGAGAAAGCCGGCGAAGCTGGTGGAGGTTTCCGTGTTGTAGGTGTCGAGCAGTTTGTCGTCCGGGCTGAACTTGTAGACCTTGCCGTCGCCGGCGCGTTCCGTTCCGGGCACTTTCCGCATCAGGATCCGGTACTTTTCCGGGACCGCCTCCCATGACGAGTTGAGGTGCTCGTGCAGATACGTGTTGCCGGCCTTGTCGAAGAACGCGCTGGACCAGGGCTTCGGCGGAAACGTGTGCTTGTTCGCCACCTGCTTGCCGGTTTTCGGATCGACGAAGATCACCGCGTGTTCGGCGCTGTCGAACGCCCATAGCAAGCCGTCAGCACCGAACGTGAGGCCTTTCACCAGGTGCGTCGTGCCGGTGGTGTAGAGCACGCCCTTCAGGTGGAAGTTCTTGTCGTACTGGAAGATGCGGCCATCGCCGGCGTGGTCGTCGGCGGGATTGTTGAGATCCGTCGCCCCCAACAGAATGTCCCCGGGCGCAAAGGGCTGCATGGTGGAGGTTTTTGCCGTCGCGGGGGCAGTAGCCGGGGCGCTCATGGGGTCTCTCCTGAATTGCGAGCGGCGATCTTCCGCTGCGGGAGCTTACATCCAAATACGTCGTGAGCGGCGCGACCGTGCCTCGGTCAGGCCCTGGAAGGCAGGGAACGGTCGCATCGCGCGGGCCGCTGCGATAATGTGTCGGCACACTTGAGAAGGGACACCGCCATGACACGCCTGTTCACGCTGATTGCCGCCGCAGCTCTGATGGCTTCGCCCGCCTGGGCGATGTTGAAGCCGGGCGCATCGGCGCCGGACTTCAACACGCAGGCCTCGCTCGGCGGCAAGGAGTTCACCTTCTCGCTGAAAGAGGCGCTGAAGAAGGGCCCGGTGGTGCTGTACTTCTACCCCGCCGCCTTCACCAAAGGCTGCACGGCCGAGGCCCACAACTTCGCCGAGGCCACGGATACCTTCAGCGCCATGGGCGCCACGGTGATCGGCGTATCGAACGATAAGATCGATACGCTGCACAAGTTCTCCGTCAGCGAATGCCGCAACAAGTTCGCAGTCGCGGCCGACGGCGAGAAGAAGGTGATGAAGGCCTATGACGCGGTGCTGTTCGGATTCCTGCCGATGGCGGACCGCACCTCGTATGTGATCACGCCGGACAACAAGATCCTCTACGCCTACTCGGCCATGGACCCGAACGGCCATGTCGACAACACATTGGCGGCGGTGAAGCAGTGGCGAGAGGCGCATCCGATGCCGGCGGCGGAACCGGCCGCTACGCCCGCGAACTAAGGTCCCGCATCCCGAGCTTGCGCAGGTTCGCAACGATCTGTTCGGCGGAGTAGGGTTTCGTGACCACCGCCACCTTCGGGTCGCTGCGGAACTGCTCGCGCAGCTCCGCAACGGCGTAGCCGGTGGCGAGAATCACCGGCACATCCGGCCGTTGGGCGCGGATCTGGACCGCAAAAGCATCGCCGCGTCCGTCCGGCAGGCCGATATCCGTGACAATGGCCGAGAAATCCGCCGCCCCGTCGGCGAGGTGGCGGTGGGCATCGCCGAGAGAAAAGGCCGCGATCACCTCGAAACCCAAGTGCTGAAGGCTGTCGACAAGGTCGAGCCGGATCATGGCCTCGTCCTCGATCACCAGAATGCGCGGCTTCCCGACTTCGACGCCCGACACGAGGCCCCACTCTCCCACAAGGTCAACAGCTGACGCCTAGAAACGTAGCGGACGGTTGAAAGGTTCCGGCGCCGCCGCGGATTGGGCCGAATCGCCGGGCGTGGCGTGCCCGGCCATCCGCTGTCACAGGCGCGCAATGCGGTCTTGCCAGCCGTTGAACAAGGGGTGGGGGCCTGGGCTCCCGGGCAGCTTCAGGATTTCGCTGATCTGCCAGGCAAGGCAAAGGTTGGTCCCGAGTGTCGGCAGGCCAGTGCGGGCGCCCACGGCCTTGATCGCGCGCAGGCCGGGCATGCCGCTGCCGGTGAACAACACACAGTCCGCGTTCGTGAGATCGAGTTCGGCGGCGGCCGCGATGGCGTCGTCGCTGCTGAGTTCGTAGATCGTGCGAGTGTCGGTGGTGCGGGTGACGATCTGCTTCATCGCCACGATCTCGAATCCGGCAGAGGTGTAATAGGCGCGGGCGGCATCCAGCACCGAGGCCGGGTACGGCGCGCCGACGGCGAGACGTTTCACCTTCAGCGCACGCAGGGCGGCGATGATCGCCTGGCCGCCGGTGACAATGGGATAGCCGCGCTTTTTTGACAGGGCGGCGATTTCGGTGTTCTCGCGATCAATCCCCACGAGATAGGACGACGCGGTGCAGGCGAACGCGACGGCATCCAGAGGCAGGGTGTCGTAGGCGTTCAAGGTTTCATCCAGGCGGTCGTAGTAGTCCTGCATGCGCTGGCGGGGATCCGGGGACGAACTCGTGAGCCGCGCCGTGAGCATGGTGACGCCTTCGGGAAGGCAGATGGACATTTCCGGCTCTACTGTGGGATTGGCCTGCGGCGTGCACACGCCGATGCGCCCCTTGCTTCCATACTCGCGTGACATGTGGTCCCTCACTTGCGCTTTGACTGCCGCGCATTGTCAGCGCCCATCCGCGCGGTGGTCAATCTTTGACTGGAAGCCAGCACACCAGGCGTGCATCGCCTATCGTGCGGCTCCATCCACGGGGCCGCGACCCGACGGTTCCGGCGAGGGGTACGCATGCGGATCTTGTTCATCGTCATCCTGCTCGACTTGATGGGCGTGGGGATTTTCAACCCGGTTTTCCCCTACTTCACCAAATCCCTCGGCGCGCCGGATTCGATGGTGACGATCATCGCAGCACTTTATGCGCTGGGGTCCTTCATCATGGCGCCGGTGTGGGGCCGCCTGAGCGACAAGTGGGGGCGCCGTCCGGTTCTGATCGTCAGCCAGGTCGGCGCCGTGACCGCGTGGATCGTCATCGCCTTCACCACCGACCTCGTGCTGCTGGCGGTGGTGCGATTCATCGGCGGCCTGTTCGCCGGGAACTTGGGCGCGGCCTTCGCCTACATCACCGACGTGACCACGCCGCAGAACCGCACCAAGGGCATGGGCATGGTGGGTGCTGCACTTTCGCTCGGCTTCATCATCGGGCCCCTGGTGGGTGGCTGGCTCGCGGGCAGCGACAAGACCCACGCGAACTTCGAGTTGATCGCGCTGTTTTGCGCCGGCATGAATTTCCTAGCGCTGATGGGCACCGTGTTCTTCCTGCCGGAATCCCTCACCCCGGAAGCGCGCGAGAAGATCAAGAACCGCCCGAGCAGATCGCGCTGGGAGCAGTTCGGCTCCGTGCGGGCACGCCGCGGTTTGTTGCTCTTGTTCGTCGCCGCCATGGTGTTCACCACCGGCGGCGTGGTGTTCGAATCCACCTTCGCCCTGTGGACCATGCACACCCTCGACTTCGGCCCCCGGCAGGTCGGCACCATGCTGGGTTTCGCCGCCGTGGTGATGGTGCTCATGCAGATGTTCGTGGTCGGACGTCTGGCCAAGCGCTTCGGCGAATTGAAGATGACCATCGCCGGCTGCGCCCTTTATGCCCTGGGCCTTGCGCTGGTGGTGACCAGCCTTGCCACGCCCACGGTTACCATCCCCGGCGTGATCACCGCGCCGATCGGGCTGTTCATCGCGCAGATTTTCCTGCCGATGGGACTGGCGACGTTCAACCCGAGTGTGTCGAGCCTGGTGTCCAAGGAAGCCGCGGACACCGAACGCGGCATGGTGATGGGCCTGTACCAATCCGTCGGCAGTCTGGGCCGCGCCATCGGACCGCTGTTTTCGGGATTCCTCATCACCTTCTTGCTGCCGGGCCCGTTCCTGTACGGCATCGGGGCGATGTTGGTGGCGGCGATGTTGGTGCTGGTGGTGCGCGCGAAAGCGCCGGCGCCTGCTACGGCGGTGTCGGCTTCAGCCCCGTAACCAGCGGGTTGACGACCTTCGCGTCGTCCCAGGTGAAGTCGATCTTGCCGAAGCGGATCACGGCGATCTGCTGCGAGGGGATCCACAGGGTGCGCTGTCCGCCGCGGCCTTCCAGGTAAAACACATCCGGCACGGCGAACGGTTCGGTCGCGCGTGTCTGCTGCGCGCGGGATGTTGTGCTGCGCCGCGGGGCCGGCTGGCCGATCTGCACATGGAAGCCGGCATTGGGATTGAGCGCGCCGGGCGCGGTGGCTTGGGCGATCCATGCCGGCGAGAGCACCTGCGCCTCGCCGACCTTGCCGCCATCGAGCAGCATCTGCGCGATGCGCGCCCAGGAGCGGGGTTGCGTCTGCATGCAGCAAATGACGCGCGCGGAGCCGCCCTCGCGGTCGAGCCGCACTTGCGCGGCGCCGTTGCCGAGCGGCGTCCAGATCCGGTTGCGAATGAACTCGACATAGGTCTTGCCGGTCGCGCGCGTCAGGATCACGTGCAGGATCTGGCTGTTGACGTGATTGAAGGCGTAGCGCGTGCGCGGCGGTTCGACGGCGGGCACGCCCAGCACCAGACGATCAATGTGCGAGCCCATGAACATGCGGTAGGCATCCGACCACGGCTTTTCGGAGAACGGCGGCTCGGCCAGGCCGCTGGCGTTGGCGAGGAGATCGCGGATGGTAATGGCGGCGCGGGGATCGTTGCGCCACTCGGGCAGATAGGTTGCGGCGGGCACATCGATGGACGGGATCGTGCCGTCGTCCACCAAGGTGCCGAAGGCAAGGCCGAACAGGCCTTTGTGCATCGACTGACTGTCGAACAATGTCTCCGGACCGAAGCCGTCCTTGTAGATCTCCGCTTCGATGCGGCCGTTGGCGAGCACGATGAACGCGTAAGAGTCCTTGGACTTCGCGTAGTCCACCACGGCGGCAAGCGTCTGGGGATCGAAGCGCGACTGTTCGGCGGTGGCGCGCGGGATGTCGCGCCCCATGCCCTCGGCGATGCGGGCGCGGGGTGTGTACCAGTCGATATCGTAAAGCAGCGTGTCGTCGCCGGGACTGCGGAAATGCCGCACCCAGAATTGCCAATCCCACGCCAGGTAGGCGGCGGTTGCCACGAGGAGGCCGAGCAATCCGGTTTGAAGGAGCCGTGTGCGCGTCATGGGCATAAGCTAACACGCGCTGCCGGAATGGCCTTGCAGGCCTAGGAAGCCGCCCGGCCCTCGGCCATACTGCGCCGGCAGTTTTTGGGAGGACCTATCGATGGGCCGCAATACCATATTGGTCGCACTTGCCGTCGCGTTGGCCGTTGTCGCTGGGGCAATCCTGTTGAAGGCGCCGCCGCAGTTGCCGGGCGCAAAGAAGACCGCACTGCGCGGCCCGGAGATGTCGGGGCCCGGCCCAACAGCGGATTTCGATAGCCAACCGAAACCGCCAGCACCGGACTACGCCAAGGCAGAGTCATGGGCCGCATGGCCGGGACGCAAGGACCTTGCCGATCTCGTGCCCGCCAACAATCCGTTCCCGGATGCGCAGGACAAGGCGGCGTTCGACGTCTTCTACATTCATCCGACCACGTTCAGGAATAACACCGACTGGGTGCAGGACGTCGCCGACAAGAACGTCAACGATTGGACCGACGCGAGCGTGATCGCCCGCCAGGCCGCGATCTTCAACGCTTGCTGCCGCGTGTTCGCGCCGCGCTATCGCCAGGCGAGTTTCGGCTCCACCGGCCCGTCGCCGAACGGCCCGAAGGCTTATGCCTTCGCCCTCGAAGACGTGAAGCGCGCGTTCGCCTATTACATCGAGCATGAGAACAAGGGCCGGCCTTTCATTCTCGTGGGCCACAGCCAGGGCACGTTCCACCTGCTGCCGCTGCTGGAACAGATGATCGATCAGACCGAACTGAAGGACCGCTTCGTCGCGGGCTATGCGATCGGGATCGGCGTGCCGTTCGGCAGCTTCGGGCATCAGTTCAAGAACGTGGTCGCCTGCGAGAAGCCCGACCAGACCGGTTGCGTCGTGTCGTGGAACACCTTTGGCCGCAACGGCAATGCGACCGCCGGCAATAAGCGCAACGAAGACCGCTATGTCGCCAAGTACAACACCGAGGACGGCAAGCAAGTGATGTGCATCAATCCACTGACCTTCGACATCGCACAGCCCGATGCGCCGAAGACCAGCAACCTCGGCTCCCTGCCCGGCATCGCCAGCGATGAGCCGCTGCCCGCGGTGAAGCCGGGGATCGTCGGCGCGACCTGCCGCGACGGCGCACTGTATGCGGATATTCCGACCGATCCGGACTTCGTGCTGAACGTGCTGCCGGGCGAAGTGCTGCACATGCACGACATGGACCTGTTCTTCCAGAACATCCGCGCCAACGCGGTGCTGCGCACGGAAGCCTGGACGAAGGCGCACGCGCCAGCGCAAACCCCGGGATGATTGCCACACTCGCGGCGGCGTTGCTTCTGACCGGCGTCGCCGAGGCCGGCACGCCCCTGCGCAGCCTGCAAGCGGAGGCGGCGCGCGCCTCCGGCGCTGGCACAGCACTTGCCACCGCACGGGAAGCAGCGCGTCAGGCCGTGGTGGACCGCTATCGCGACATCGAGGCCGGCGAGGCTTTGTTGGCTCGGGCGCACGGCCCGCAAGGTCTCGACACCAAGAAACTCTCCGCCGCGATGGACGCCTTGGCCAAGGCGAAGGCCGCCTATGACGGGGCGCTCGCGCGCGAGCGCGCGGCGACGATCACGAGCGTTCAAGCCGATGCGGCCGCCCGGGCTGCGCGTCAGGCCCTGACCGACGCGGCGAACGGCTGGACCGCGGAAGGCGAGGCGCTGGTGCAGGCCGCGCGCCGCGCCGACGCGGGCGAATCCGTGCGGCGGAAACCCGAACGCAGCGCCTGCCTCGCCGACGAGTGCGCGCCCATCGGCGCTCGTGAGCAGGCGGCGATGATCGCCATCGGCGCCATTGCCCCCGGCACGACGGCGGCGGATTGGCCGACCGACGCGGCAGCGGAAATGACGCTGTTGCCGCCCGATCTGCCGACACGGGCGATCATGAGGCGCTTGCGCGCCGACCTCCAAACAGCAACGGAGTCCGCCAAGATTGCGCAGGACGCCCTGAGCGCACGGCGCCCCGCCTTCGGCCCGGTGCTGGGGCCGTGGGAAACCGCATTGACGGAGCTGTTCGACGCCTATTTCAGGCCGCAGATCACCAGCCATGCGGAGGAGACGCTGGCGATGGCCGTCGATGGCTACGAAAAGGCCACGGCGGCGGTGAAACCGGTCGCCGCAGCCTACCGTGCCGCATCGATTGCCGTGGACGATGCGCTGGCTAAACGCGCGCCCGCCGAAGCTGCTGTGAGCGCGCGGGTGACGTTCTTCGCCGACACGGGCACGGCGGTGACCCGTGCTGCGCGCCTGGCTGCCCGCGGCGCGGTACTGTCGGCGCAAGGCAACGCGGTGGCGGAGTGTATCGGCACAGTTTGCACGCCGACCGGCGGCTTGGAAGCCGCGGCCTTTGTCGTGATTGGCGCAGCGACTCCCGGGGCGGAGAAAACGCTGAGTGCTTATCTGGCCCGCACGCCCGACAAACGCTGGGTGTTCAGAGTGCCCGACTGAGAAACGCGTCGATCGCGCGGACGCGAGTGCCCGGCGGATCGCCCTGCTTGATGAGCACCTTTTCAGCGCCCGGCGCGAGGGCCGCAGCTTCGTCGAGATACTGCGTGAGGGGATCCGGCTCCGCCGCCATGAACATCAACGGCCGCAGCTTCACCAAGGGCAAACGGCCCTTGGTGTCGTGCTTGAACACGGCGCGATAGCCGTTGTGATAGGTCGTCAGCCCCTTCAGCACTTCGAGCGCCCAGCCGTGCAGATACGCCGGCGACGGCATGCTGTTGGTCGGCATGCGGTACTTCGGTTCGCGCTTGAAATAGGGGAAGTGCACCATCTGGTCGCGCACGAATTGGAAAGCCCAGATCAGGTGGCGGCCGAATTCATCCGGCTGCACCGCCGGGGCATAGCGTTCGAACATCTCGCGTTTGAGATCGTCCGGAAATATACCGATGCCGTCGAAGATTGCGCGGCGGATGCGGCTTGGGTATTTGATCAGCAGCTCGATGCCGATATGAGCGCCGGTGTGGGTGCCGAAATAATCGACCTGCTCCAGGCCGAGCGCGTCCATGACTCGGATGACGCTGTCGGCATAATAGATCAGGTCCGGCTCCGGTGGCGCAGGTGCCGCCGAATCGCCGTTGCCCAACGTGTCGGGGGCGATCACGCGGCGCGTGTCCGCCAGGGCGGCGATCAACGGCGCGAGGCCGGCGGACGAGCCTGGACCAGCATGCACCATATAGAGCGGCAGCTTGCCCGCGCCGCCGACACCGGCGTGGCGATAGTGCACCAACCCTTCCGCCACGCGTACGAAGCCGCGATCGATTTGCGTCACATCCATGGTGCAAGCTTACCTTGTCCGTGTGGCCGCGCTAAAGTGCGGTGATATTCCGATGGGACGCCATGAACATCAATCCAAGCGGTGACCACGCGCCAGACCGCGCGACAGTGCGGCGCGCCTATGCCATGGGCCGGTTCGGCCAGATTCATTTCCGTCGCGCCGGGCCCGCCGGCGGCACCAGCCCGCTTCTGCTGCTGCACCCCAGCCCGCTTTCCAGCTACGTGTTCGAGAACTTCGCGGCGGAGATGGGCCGCGATCGCGCGGTTGTGGCGCCGGATACGCCGGGCTTCGGCCTGTCCGATCCGCCGCAAACGCCGCCGGAGATCGCCGACTATGCCGCGGAGATGCACAATCTGATCGCCACCCTGGGCTTCGGCCTGGTGGATGTGATGGGCTATCACACCGGCTCATTGACCGCGATTGAGATGGCGCGTCAACAGCCCCATGCGGTGCGCAAGATCGTCATGATCTCCGCCACCATCTTCACGCCCGAAGAGCGTGACGCATTCCGCAAACAGTATTCCGGACACACGATCGACAACCGCATCGGCGGCATGAGCGAGGCCTGGCCAATCTTCCGCGATGCGTTCTGGCCCATGGAGCCCAATGCGGCGCGGCGCGCCAATATCTTCCTTGAGAGCCGGCGCAATCCGGATGTCGCGCCGTGGGGCCATCGCGCCGCGTTCAACTACGCCCTGGAACCGGTGTTGCCGCAGATCACGCAGCCGATCCTGGTGCTCAACCCGGAAGACGATCTGTGGACTTACACGCCGCGCATCGCGCCGTATCTCAAGAACGGCCGCGGGCATGACTTGCCCGGCTGGAACCACGGCTTCCTCGATGCCAAGACCGCGGAGACCGCAGCCCTTGTGCGCCAATTCCTGAATAGCTGAGCGATCATGAAAACACGTCTTGTTGCCCTTTCTCTCGCCGCGATAAGTTTCGCAGGCGCTGCCGCCGATGCCGCGGAGACGGCCGATCCGACGCAGACCTACATGGACAATTGCGTCGAATGCCACGGCCCGGATGCCAAGGGCGTCAAAGGCGCAGGCGTCGATCTCACGAAGTCGACGTTCCTCAAGGGACCGGACGCGGAGTTCATGGAGTTCTTGAAGGTCGGACGCGCCGCCGCGGACCGTAAGACCAAGACCGGCCAGCTGATGCCAGCCTTCGACTATCTTTCCGACACCGAGATGCGCGCCGTCATGACCTTCTTGGATGGCAAGAAAGCGAAGTAGCTCACTCCCACTCGAATTCCATGCGCAGGGGGATGTGGTCCGAACTCACCACGTGGGGGAGCGGGCGGGCTTCGATCAGTTTCAGGCCCCGGGTAAAGACGTGATCGAGCTGCTGGCCGAGGTGGCGCCAGCGGCGCGGGACGGTGACGGGCACGCGGGTCATCCCGGCTTTGTCCATCGCACTCATGACGAGACGCACGCGCGACGGATTCCAGGTATTGAAATCGCCGCCGACCAGCATCGGTCCCTTTTCCGCCTCCATCATCTGACTGATCTGCGCGATCTGGCGCGCGAACTTGGCGAGCGGCACGAAATTCATCGCGTGCACGTTCACGACCGCAAGTGTGCCGGTGGCGGTCGGGTAACGCGTGAGCAACGACGCCTTTGGCGTACGGACAATCGGCTCGTGATCCAGGGTGCGCAGCGAAATCATCTCAAGCGCCGGTGCGCGGCAGCCGGTCTTTGGGCCGGTGGTGATCGCGCGATAGGCGTGGCCCGCCGTTTGCGCCATGACCCACTCGAGCCCGCTGGTCAGGTGCATGGCATGAGGCTGCGCGCCGTGCAGCACGGCTTCTTGCAGCAGCACGAGGTCCGCATCGGCGGTAAGCGCGGCAAGATCTGCAAGCGCGCCGGCGCGCGTGACCTTGAACACATTCCAGCAGATCACGCGCAGCCGGTCGCCCAGGACCGCCACGCTTGCGGTGCCCAGCTTAAGGGCCTGCGCATCGGGCAAGGTGCGGTAGACTTGCGGGCTGGTGAACCGACGATAAGACTCGAACGCCATACGGATCACTATACGCTGGCGTCCAGAAGAATGAGAACGACCCAATGACCTTATCCGCATGACGGCATACGAGACGATCAAAGGCCTCGCCCTACTTCCGGCAATTCTGGTGGTGGGCCTTACGCTCGGGCTCATCCTGAGTCTGTGGCGACGCTGGACCGGATACTTCGTGCTCTGGCTTGTGACGATTGCGTTCTATTGCGCCAGCGCGCCGTACTTCGCCAACCGCTTGGCAAGTTGGGTGGAGACCGAGCCGCCGCTCGTGGACCTCGAGAAGGCCAAACTGGCGCAAGCCATCGTCGTCTTGTCGGCCGGCGCATCGCCGGGGGCGGTGGAATACGGTGGCGTGCGGCTCGATGAATACTCGTTAGTGCGCATACGCTATGCGGCGCATCTGTATCGCCTGCTCAACTTGCCGATCCTGGCGAGCGGCGGGCCGGTGCGCGACACCAACACCACCTATTCCGCCGCGATGAAAGCCGCCCTGGAGCAGGACTTCGGCGTGCCGGTGCAGTGGATCGAGGAAAAATCCCGCGACACGCGCGAGAACGCCAGCGAAAGCGCGGCAATCCTGAAAGCCGCGGGCGTGCAGAAGATCGTGCTGATCACCCACGCCTCCCATGTGCCGCGGTCGGCCGCCTTATTCCGCGCCACCGGGCTTGAGGTAATCACGGCGGGGACCGACTACAACAGCGTCGGCAGCTACACGCCCCGCGATTTGATCCCGCGCATGTCGGCGCTGGCGACGAGCTACGTCGCGTTGTACGAGGGGCTGGGCCAGATCTGGTATGCGGTGCGGCCGGAGTGACACGGAGGGATCATCCGTCCCGTTCGGACGTTATGCTCCTGCCGGTGTCCCCACGACCCGCGCCTATAACGCGTCTGGAGACACCATGGCCTCCCTTCCCCGCCGCTCCGCGCTCCTCGGCCTTAGCGCCGCGGGTCTCGCCGCCTGCGCACCGCAAACCCGTTCGCTCGTGGCACAGCCCAACTTGTGGGTCCCCCGCATCGCGCCGGATCGCGAGGACATCGCGACCACCGTGGGCGGCAAAATTTGGTATCGCGCCACAGGATCGGGCAACGGCCTTCCGGTGATCGTGGTACACGGCGGACCCGCTGCCACCAGCCGGGCGCTGTTCCCTTTCGGCGCGCTGAGCGACGAGCGGGTGGTGGTGTTTTACGACGCACTAGGCTGCGGCAAGTCCGAGGCGCCGGATGCGCCGGAGCACTATTCCCTCGACCGCGCCCGCGACGATCTCGAAGCGCTGCAGACCAAGCTGGGTTTACCGCGGGTGGTTCTGATCGGACACGGCACCGGCGGCTGGACCGCACTCAATCACACCCTGCGCAATCCAACCCGCGTCGCCGGGCTGGTGCTGTGCGGTAGCAGCCCGTCGGCGGAGGTGCAGGTCGCATCCGAGCGTGCAAACCTAAAGGCGCTCGCCGGGGCGGGACCGGATGCATATTTCAAGACGCACTTGTGCCGCTTGCCGGAAGCGCCGGAGTGGCTGGCGCCGCTGGAGCAAGCCGCACAGATCAATCGCGCCCATCGCATCATGGTGGGTCCGGATCGATTCCGCATCGAGGGCGCGTGGGCATCCTTCGACGTGCAGCGGCGCTTGCGGGAGATCGCGGCGCCGACGCTGGTCACGTGCGGCGCACACGACATCAACGGGCCGGCGGTAGCGCGCGCAATGGCGCACGGCATTCCGCGGCCACAGCTGAAGATCTTCGCTGGATTGTCGCATCACGCGCAGATCGAGGACCCGGCATTGGTCACCGGCACCGTGCGCACGTTCCTGCGGCGGGTGGACCCGCTGACCTAGCGGCGGCGGCCGTTGCCACCGAGCATCAGCCCGGCGACGATCGCGGCCAAGATAATCGGCAATTTGTTCTCGGCGAGCAGCCGCTTGAGATCTGCACCTTGACCGCTGCCGAGAAGCTCGGAAATGGCTTCGAGCGGATCGTGGGCGTGTTTTTCGTGATCGTGGGTCTCGGTGATGTGCGCGCGCGCCATCAGCCAGAGAATTGCCGCCAGGATGAAAAAGCACGCCCCTGCGATCAGTGCGGCGCTGACCGCGCCGACCAGCGGAATCAAAGCGATCCACGCCGCCGTGATCAGGCAAGCGAAGCCGATGACAAGCGCCACGACCGCCGCCACCGTGAACAGGGCCGTCGTCGTGAAGCGGCTCGCCGCTGCGCTCAAGCGCTCGGCGGGCCGCAGTACACTCAAGCCCAGGAGCAGCAGGCGGACCATGCTTTCCATGGAATTGCGATCAGCGGGTGATGCGGCTGACGATGTAGCCGACGCAGAACGCGAGCAGCACCGAGGTCAGCGGCTGCTCCTCGACCTTTGCGCCGATCGCATCCGTCGCCTTGGCGCCGCGGTCAGCGACTTCGCGATAGAGCGCGCTGGCCTCGTCGCCGAGCTGCTGGGCGATACCGGAGACAGCACCGCGCGCATCGCGCAGGTCTGAGATAGCCGCGGCGAGATCGCGCTTGAGCGCCGCCATATCTTCCTTGATCGCGTCGATGTCCTTTTGGGTCAGTGTGTCAGCCATCTCGGGCCTCCTGGTGTTGCGGAACGCAGTGACTGAACCGGCGCGCGCGTAGGTGTGCGCTCTCGGGTCGCGACCGTCGGGGATAGAACCGACCGGGACGGGTAATTGTTCCACGAATTACACGCTCTTTGCGGCCGGGTCACGCCTGGGGCAGGAAAACCGGGGTCAGAGGGTGCGCCGGCGGCGGGGCAAGGCGGCGGGTTCGCCGTCCGAGTCGGGGGATACTGCGCCATGGAGCCAGAAACGCACCGCCACGCGGGCGACGGCGAAGAGCGGCACGGCAATGAACACACCGAGCACGCCCATGAGCTTCCCGCCGATCAGAACGGCGAAGATGACAAGCACCGGCGGCAGCTTGACCTGGTCGCCGACGATGCGGGGATAGGTGACGTTCTCGACGATTTCCACCACCACGAATGTCAGCGCCACACCGGCCATCTGCCAGCCGTCCCAGCCGGACTGGCCCAGCGCCAAGCCCATGGTCAGCGCCAGTCCGATCACGGCGCCGACATAGGGCAGAAACTTCAGCGCGCCGGCGACGATGCCGATGAGGATGGCGTACTGCACGCCGGCGATCATCAAGCCGGTCGAATACAGGACTGCGTCGATCGCGCAAACCCACGCCTGCCCATGGAGAAAGGCCGACAGCACCTTGTGCATTTCGTCCGTGAGCGCGCGCATATCTGCGCGGCGGCGCGGCGGCACGAGATCGAAGGCCCGCGCGGTCATCGCCGGCCAGTCCTTCAGCAGATAGAACAAGATCATCGGCCCGAGCAGCGCAAGGCCAAGGAAGCTCGCGAACGCCACGCCGCCGGAGAAAACGCGAGCCGCGATCGGGCCGGCGACGTTGCCGACCTGCTGGCCGGGCCGCTGGACCAGGGCGGCAAGGCCGTTGTCCTTCAACGCGGGGAAATAGGGCGCGAGGGCTGTATCGACTCGGGTGGCGAAGGAACCCGCAACACCCTGCAAGCTCTGGAGCATCCCCTTCCCCTGGTCATAGAGAAGCGGGCCGACCAATGAAACGGTGCCAGCGACGATGACAACCAGCACTGTGGTGATCAGCGCCGCAGCAAGCCACCGCGGCAGGCCGCGGCGCACAAGCCGTGATGCCGGGGAATCGAGCACGTAGGCCAGGAAGAAGGTAGTCAAAAACAGCGAGAAGACATCGCCGGCCAGCCAGATGATCCCAGCCAGCAGAATGGCACCGACGATCAGCAAAGGCGCAGCGATGCTATTCACGACCAGCAGTGGCTTGGGCGAGGTTTTGTCTGTCACAGCACCAGACAAACGTCGCCGGACGCGGAAGGGTCCACCAATACGCGAATAAGTTACCTGCGGCTAGCCGCGCGAGCGCGCTGGGTCGCCGACGGCGCGAATCACGCCGACAAATGTCGTCGCGCCGCCAACGGTCGCCTGGCCAAACGCGATTTCAATGGGAAAATGCGATCCGTCGGTGTGCAAGCCTGCGACAGGACGCGCCGTGCCTGCCGCCCACGCGTCGCGCAAATCGCGCTCGATGTGGCCGTGGAAGTCGGACGCGATCAGGGTCTTGATGTTCGTGCCGAGCACGGCCTGAGCGTCGCGCCCGAAAAGGGTCTCGAACGCGGTGTTGACCGACCGGATCGAACTGCCGTCCGTTAACGTGACGACCGCATCGCTCACTGTGGTGACCAATGAATCCACAAGTGAGCGGTGCTGCGCCTCGTGCGCCTGTAGGTGTTCTTCCGCTTCGATGGAGCGGGAGAGGTCGCGCAGAACCTGTACGAAGCCCATCAGACGCCCGTGCCCGTCTTGCAACGGCGCGAGATTGACCAACGCCCGGAACCGCGTGCCGTCTTTGCGGACGCGAAATCCGGTTTCCTCGAATCGGCCCATGCGGAGAGCGGCGGCGAGATCGGACTCGGGCTTCCCGATGGCCGAATCCTCCGGCGTGTAGAGCCGCGCGACGGGCTGGCCGAGGATTTCCGCAGGCCCGTAGCCCGTGATACCCCGATTGCCGTCCCAGGCCAGAACCTGTCCCTGGGGGTCGAGCACCGCGCGCGCATCGCCGGGGATGGCCGCGAGATCGGACTCGTTCGAGACATCGGCTTCGTCACAATACACAGTTGATTCAGTGTGTTAGTTGCTCCGCCGGGCTGCCGCGGACGCAGCATGATGAATCCGCAATCTGCGCTGCCGCAAGCCGAAATACCCATCGCTGCGGTTGTACATTCACCGGAAAGTCGCTTGACAGCTGGTGAGTGAACACTTACTTCCGCCGGCCATGTCACCGCGCCTCCCCCCCGCTGCGCGTCGGGACTCGATTGTCGCCGCCGCCGTCCCCCTGTTCGCCCGCAAAGGTTTCGCGGGCACGACCACGCGCGAGATCGCCGAAGCCGCCGGCGTGTCCGAGGCGCTGGTGTTCAAGCACTTCGCCACCAAGACGGCGCTATATGACGCGATCCTGGAATCGTGCGAGGCCCCGGACCCGGAACTCGAGCGCCTGGAGCACCTGCGACCGTCGACGGACACGCTGATCGAGATCGTGTGGAGCGTGACCTCCTATTTCGCCGCCATGCCGGACGAAGGCAGCCGCGCGCGGCACCGCCTGTTCCTGCGCAGCTTGCTTGAGGACGGCGAATTCGCCCGCATTGCCTTGCAGGCGTTCGCAGGATGTGTGCTGCCGGTGTTCGGCGCGTCTTACGACGCCGCCCGGGTGAGCGGCGATGTGGTTTCGACCTCCACCGCCGAGAAGGCGTTCTGGGTGGTGGCGCAAATGCAATTGATGATCGGCTCGCTCACGCTGGCCGGCGTCGGCTCTGAAATGGCGGCAACGCCGAACTCCAACGTGCACGCCATGTTGCGTGCGATCGGCCTGCGCGACGAATTGATCGCGCGCATGCCTGAGCTACCGACGGCGACGGCGCCGGCGGTGGCCGCCGAATGATTCGAAGGACTTGCACATGAATTTTCAGGATCGACCGACCCAGGGCTCCATCACGCCGGCCTCACGCCAGCTGACGACGGGACAGCGACGCAAGGTCTTCATCATTACCGCCGCTTCTGTGGGCGCCGTGCTCGCCATTTTGGTGGGCTGGAACGTCTTCACCGGAATCATGATGAAGAAGTTCTTCGCCAACAATAAGCCGCCGCCGCTGGCTGTGAGCACCGAAGTCGTACAGCCGATGACGATGGCGCAGTCCATGACCGCCATCGGCTCGGTCGCGGCCGTGCACCAAGTCACAATCTCCGCCGAAATCGGCGGTCAGGTCTCCAAGCTTCTATTCGTCGCCGGTCAGCCGGTGAAAAAGGGGGACGTCCTCGTTCAACTGAACGATTCCACCGAGCAGGCGGACTTGCTCGCGGCGCGTGCGCAGCAGCGCTTGACGAAGGTCAGTTTGGACCGCGCCCAATCCCTGATCGCCAGGGGCTTCGTCTCGCAGTCGCAGCTGGATCAGGCGAAGAGCCAGTTCGATTCCGTGAGCGCGACCATTGCGCGCAATGAAGCTTTGATCGCCCAGAAGCGCGTGCGCGCACCGTTCGACGGCACGCTGGGCGTGCGCTTGATCGAGGTGGGTCAGTATCTCCAGGCAGGCGCTGCCATGGTGCACCTGACCGATACGTCGTTCCTGTACGTGGACTTCACCGTACCTGAGACGGCGCGACCGCACCTGCGCATGGAGCAGGATTTGAACATCACCGTGGATGCATATCCTGGTGAGACCTTCGCCGGCCGCATTTACGTGATCGATCCGCAGATCTCGCCGGATACCCGGGCGGTGAAGCTGCAGGCGATCGTGCAGAACCGCGACAACAAACTCATGCCGGGGATGTTCGCCAACGTGAAGGTCGAATTGCCGGCGAAGCCGGATGTGCTGACGGTAGCGGAGATCGCGATCGATCACACCATCTATGGTGACTCCGTGTATGTCGTGAAGCCGGGCGACGCGGGCGCGGACGGCAAACCGACTCTCAAGGCCGTGCGCGCACCCATCACCGCCGGCCAACGTGAGAACGCACGCGTGGCGGTGACCGGCCTGAAGGCGGGCGACCGCGTCGTCACTGCCGGACAGGTGAAGCTGACCGAAGGCGCTACCGTCACGCTGAGCACCGAGCCCGTGCTGGTTGCGCCGACCACGCTACCTCGCGAGTAAGAAGGCAGGACGATGAAATTCACGGACCTTTTCATCCGCCGCCCGATCCTGGCGGTGGTCGTGAGCCTATTGATCTTGTTGATTGGCCTGCGGGCGGTGTTCGACCTGCCGTTGCGCCAATATCCGCTCGTCACGAACACGGTGATCACCGTGTCGACGGTGTACCCCGGCGCGCCGGCGGAATTGATGCAGGGCTTCATCACAACACCGATCGAGCAGGCTATCGCGAGCGTCGACGGCATCGACTTCGTCACCTCCAGCTCCGTGCAAAGCTCGAGCACGGTGACGATCAATCTCAAACTGAACACCAATCCTGGCGACGCCATGACCGAAGTCATGGCCAAGGTGCAGCAGGTCAAATACCAGCTGCCCAAGGAAGCCAACGACCCGATCGTGACCAAAACAACCGGTCAACAGATCGGCATCATGTACATCGCGTTCACCAGCGACACGCTTTCGGCCGCGGCAACGACCGACTACATCAACCGGGTCGCCAAGCCCATGCTGATGACTGTGGAGGGCGTCGGCGAAGCGGAGATCATCGGCGGGCAATCGTTCGCCATGCGCCTTTGGCTCGACCCCAACCGCATGGCGGCGCGCGGCGTCACCGCCGACGACATTGCCACGGCGATCCGCGCGAACAACTTCCAGTCCGCGCCGGGCCAGGCCAAAAGCCAGTTCGTCGTCACCAACGTGACCGCCAACACCAGCCTGACGGACGTGGAGCAATTCAAGGACCTGGTGGTCAAAGCCGCCGACGGGGCGCTTGTGCGCATGCGCGACGTGGCGGAAGTGCAACTCGGCGGCGAGAACTACAACAGCACCGCGGCGATGAACGGCAAGATCGCCGCCATCATCGGCATTCAACCCACTCCCGGCGGCAATCCGATCAATATCGCCAAAGGCGTCCGCGCCCTACAGCCGGAGCTCGAGCGCGGCATGCCGGCCGGTATCAAGATGGATATCGCTTACGACGCCTCCGAATTCATCGTCTCCGCCATTCGTGAAGTGATCACGACGCTTAGCGAAGCGGTGATCATCGTCATCATCGTCATCTTCCTTTTCCTCGGCACGATCCGGTCCGTGATCATCCCGGTCGTCACCATTCCCCTGTCGATGGTGGGCGTGGCGATGGTGATGTTGGCCATGGGATTCAGCCTGAACCTTTTGACTCTTTTGGCCCTGGTGCTGGCGATTGGCCTGGTGGTCGACGACGCAATCGTGGTGGTGGAGAACGTCTATCGCCACATCGAGGAAGGCATGAGCGCCTTCCAGGCGGCCATTACCGGCGCGCGCGAAATCGTCGGCCCCGTCATCGCCATGACCATCACGCTCGCCGCAGTGTATGCGCCGATCGGCTTCCTCGGCGGCCTGACGGGCGCCCTGTTCAAGGAATTCGCCTTCACGCTCGCGGGCGCGGTGGTCATCTCCGGCGTTATCGCGTTGACGCTGTCGCCGATGATGGCGTCCGTTCTGCTGAACTCGCACATGAACGAGAGCAAGTTCGCGCAGGCGGTGGACCGGGTGTTCGCACGCGCAACCGATTGGTACGGCCGACGCCTGTCTCGCACCCTCGATTTCCCTGCTGCGATGGGGGTATTCATCGTCGGCGTGCTCGCGGTCGTGGCCTTCCTGTTCCTGCACGTCCGGTCCGAGCTCGCGCCGGCGGAGGACCAGGGCGTCGTGCTTTCGATGGTCAAGGCGCCGCAAACAGCCAACCTCGACTACACCAACGCCTATGTCACGAAACTTGCCGAGATCGTCAGCAAGTATCCGGAAAAAGACATGAGCTTCACGATGAGCGGGCGCGGCGGCATCAATATGGGCATGGCGGCGATCCAATTGAAGCCCTGGTCGGAGCGCAAACGGTCCGTCGCGCAGCTCATTCCGGAAATGCAGAAAGAACTGGGTAAGCTCGACGGCGTGAGCGGCTTCGCGTTCACCCTACCGTCGCTGCCAGGCTCCTTCGGCACCCTGCCGATTTCGATGGCGATCACGAGTCCCGGCGACTATCAGTCCGTGTATGAGAACATGGAGAAGCTGAAGGCGTCCGCACGCAATAGCGGGCGGTTCTTGGTGATCGACAGCGACCTGACGTTCAACAATCCCGTCATCAAAGTGAACGTGGATCGCGACAAGGCGCGCGATCTCGGCATCTCCATGCAGGTCGTCGGCGATACGTTGGCGACACTGGTGGGCGAGAACTATATCAATCGCTTCAGCCTGGAAGGCCGTGCATATGAGGTGATCACGCAGGTGCCGCGGTCGCTGCGCGTCTCCGCGGAGGAACTTACCAAGTACTATGTGCGCACGGCGAGCGGACAGCAGATCCCGCTATCGACGATCGTGTCGATTTCGACGTCGGTCGAGCCCAATGCGCTGACCCGCTACAACCAGCTGAACGCCGCGACCCTGAACGCCATGGCGATGCCGGGCGTCTCCATGGGCGAGGCGGTCGACTTCCTGCGCGAGCAAGCCAAACAGCTGCCGCGCAGCTTCAGCACCGCCTTCCAATCCGACAGCCGCCAATACGTCGAGGAAGGCAACCAGCTGATGTACACATTCGTGTTCGCGCTGGTGATCATCTTCCTGGTGCTGGCTGCACAGTTCGAGAGTTTGCGCGATCCGCTGGTGATCCTGGTGAGCGTGCCGATGTCGGTGTGCGGCGCGCTGTTGCCGCTGTTCTTCGGGCTGGCGACCCTGAACATCTACACCCAGATCGGATTGATCACGCTGATCGGCCTGATCACCAAGCACGGCATCCTGATGGTGTCGTTCGCACGCGATATGCAGATCACCGAAGGGTCCGACCGCCGGACCGCGATCGAACACGCCGCCCGCGTGCGCCTGCGCCCGATCCTGATGACGACCGCGGCGATGGTGGCGGGCCTGCTGCCGCTTCTGTTCGCCTCCGGCGCCGGTGCGGCCAGCCGCTTCGCCCTTGGACTGGTGGTGGTGTCGGGCATGTCGATCGGCACGATTTTCACGCTGTTCGTGCTGCCGGGGGTTTACGTGTTCCTGGCGACCGATCACCGCGAACGGGAGCGCAAGGCGCGGATGCGCGAGGTTGCCCAGCCTGCGGAGTAACTGGTCGGCCGAAACCGCGTTGTAGTCGCGAGGTCTTTGCAACGCGACGGTGACGGGTGTCGGACGAAAAGCCATCAAACACGCCCGCGGACGTTAAACAGCCGGAACGGCCCAAGCTGATCCAGATCATGGGGCCCGGGCCTATCACCGGCGCTTCCGACGACGATCCCTCGGGCATCGCCACCTACTCCCAGGCAGGTGCGCAGTTCGGCTACGACTTGGGCTGGACGCTAATCTTCAGTTACCCGCTGATGTCGGCCATCCAGCAGATCAGCGCTCGCATCGGCCGCGTCACCGGCCGCGGCCTGGCCGGGAATTTGCGCCAACATTTCCCCAAGCCCGTGCTCTTGACACTGGTGGCATTGTTGCTGTTCGCCAACATCATCAATCTCGGCGCCGACCTCGGCGCGATGGCGGAAGCCTTGCGGCTGCTGATCGGCGGGCCGCAGATCGCCTATGTGATGCTGTTCGCCCTGATCTCGGTGCTGCTGGAAGTGTTCATGCGTTACAGCCGCTACGTCAGCGTGCTGAAGTGGCTGACGCTCTCGCTGTTCGCCTATGTGGCGACGGTGTTGGTGGTGCGCGTACCGTGGGGCGAGGTGGCGCATCACTTGGTCGTGCCGCAGATCCAGTGGACGCGCGCGTACATGCTGGCCATCGTTGGCCTGCTCGGCACCACCATAAGCCCCTACCTGTTCTTCTGGCAGGCAAGCCAGGAAGTGGAAGAGGAACGCGAGAACCCCGACGCGAAGCCGCTCAAACAGGCGCCCGACCAGGCGCCGGCGGAAATGGCCCGCATCAGGCTCGACACGGACGTCGGCATGGCGTTCTCCAACATCATCGCGCTGTTCATCCTGCTGACGGCCGCGGCGACCCTGCACCCGAAAGGCATTACAGACATTGGCAGCGCCGGACAGGCCGCGGAAGCGCTGCGGCCCCTGGCGGGCGAATTCGCCTTTGCCTTATTTGCTTTGGGCATCGTCGGGACGGGCATGCTCGCGCTGCCGGTGCTGGCGGGCTCGGCCGCGGTTGCGGTAGGCGAGGCATTCAAATGGCGCGTGGGCCTCGCCAACAAGCCAGGCCGCGCCAAGGCGTTCTACGCGACGATTGCCGTGGCCACCCTGGCGGGCGCGGTTCTCAACCTCACCACCATCGACCCGATGAAAGCCCTGGTCTGGGCTGCCGTCGTCAACGGCATTGTGGCCGTGCCGGTCATGGCGATGACCATGATAATCGCGAGCCGGACCAAAGTGATGGGGCAGTTCAAGCTCAAAGGGTACCTGCGGGTGGTCGGCTGGATCGCGACAGCGGTTATGGGCGCGGCCGTGATCGGCCTCACCGTCCTCTAAAGCAGGATCATGCCGACGTGAACTTTCGCGTGTAGAACGGCATTGTTCTGTGTTGGCTACTTGTGTAATGGCGGGCGATGGATTCCCTGATCGAAAATCGAGACGAGTCGCCGCCGCAGACGGTCGGTAAGCAATTGCAGGAGCCCGCCGGCAAAGCACAGGCCGGCTTGCTGGCTTATTTGGCAATTCTCGCCACCGGGTACACGTTCTATTTCGCCCGCGATATCTTCATTCCGCTCTTCCTGGCGGTGTTGTTGAAGCTGCTGCTGGCGCCGGTCATGCGGCTGCTTCAGCGCATGCGCATCCCCCAAACCATTGCTGCCCTTATGACCATCGTGCTGCTCGTGGGCGGTGTCGGCGGCGTGGTCTACACGGTGGAAGCGCCGGCGGAAAAATGGGTCTCGCGCATCCCAAAGGAACTGCCGAAGATGCGCAACCGACTGAAGGATGTGCTCAACCCCATCCAGCAGATGCAGCAAGCGACGCGCAAGGTGGAAGAGGTTACGCAATCCACCCAGCCGCCGAGCACCACCACCGTGGTGGTGAAAGAGCCCGGCTTAAGCGAATACCTGTTTTCCGGCACGCGCAACTTCCTGACGGTGACGGCGACGATTCTGTTGTTGCTGTTCGCACTTCTGGCGAGCGGCGATCACTTCCTCAGGCGCGTGGTCGAAGGCTTGCCGCGCTTCAGCGACAAGAAGCACGCAGTGGAGGTGGCGCGCACTGTGGAGCACGACATCTCGCTCTATCTCGTCGCCATTACCGCCATCAATATCGTGATGGGGGCGCTGTGTACCCTCGTCGCCTGGAAAGCCGGCCTGCCTGATCCGCTGCTGTGGGGCGTGCTGGCGGGATTGCTAAACTACATCCCCTATCTCGGCGCGCTCACCACTGTGGCGATCCTGTCCTTCGTTAGCCTGATGACGTTCCCCAATCTCAGCGACGCGGCGATCGCGCCGACGATCTATGCCGCGTGTACGCTGATCGAGGGCAATCTGCTGACGCCGCTGCTGCTGTCGCACCGCTTGCAGATCAATGCGGTGTGCGTGTTCGTGGGCTTGATGGTGTTCGCCTTCATCTGGGGCATTCCGGGCATGCTGCTAGCGGTGCCAATTCTCGCCATGGTGCGCGTGATCTGCGACCACGTGGAGCCGTTGACGCCGATCGGCCGACTGCTGGGCAACGGCCGCGCAACCCCTGCCGAGCTATTTCAGCAAAGCATGGCGCAAAAGGGGTAGCGCGCTGCCGATCAGGAACAGGGCGCTGCCGATCAACGCGCCGACGATGGTGCCGTTGACGCGGATGTATTGCAGATCGCGGCCCACCTGAAGCTCGATCACCTCGGCAACCTTGTGGCCGTCCCAGCTCGCGACGATGTCGGCGATATAGCCGCCGATACTTGCCCGCCACGGCGTGATGGCGCCGATCAACGCGGTTTCGAGCGCCGCGTTGAAGTGCTGTTGCACCGCCGGGGAGTCTGCCAACAAGCGGCCGACCGTGCACACCAGTTGTTCGGCGAGCGAGGCCAGCTTTGGCGTGGGCCGCGCCGCATCGGTCAATAGCTCGGCTTTCAGTTCATCCCAGATCGCACCGAGGGATTTTGCGAGCGCGGGATGATTGACCAAAGCGGCCTGCGCACGCCCAATCAGCGCCGCATAGTCGGGGGCGGCGCGCATCTCGGCGATCCAGGTCAACAGCCAGGCTTCCAGGTGCTTGCGCTCGTCGCTGCCCGGCTGCTTGGCGTCCTGCAGCCAGATGGAGAAGCCCTGGACGAGCTCCGCGCCGATCTTGCGGTCGAAGTAGCGCGGGAAGAGGCGTCCGGTGCGCGCGCCGATGCGCGCGATCAATGGCTCGCGCAAACCGGCGATGATGGGGTCGAGGAGTTCGATCACCGCGTCGGCCACCGTCATATGGCGGCCTTGGCGCAAGAGCGCATCGACGATGGTATCGAGAGTCGGACGCAGGTCGATGCGTTGCAGCCCCTCTTGCGCCACCTTTGCAAAGAAGCGGCGCAGATCGGCATCGTTTGCGCCGCCGACGGCTGCGGGCACGAGGCCGGCGAGGCGCGCGCCGATGAACGCGGCGATCGCCGGCCGTTCCAGCCACTGGGCGACTTGGAGCGCACGGTTCTTCTGGCGCAGCCGGGCCAACAGAAGTTCGGGCGCTAGGAACTGCTCGCTGACGAAGTGACCGAGGGAGCGTCCGATCTCGTCTTTCCGCGCGGGGATCAAGGCCGTGTGCGGAATAGGCAGGCCGAGCGGACGGCGGAACAGCGCGGTGACGGCGAACCAGTCCGCCAGCCCGCCGACGATGGCGGCTTCCGCGGCGGCGCGGGCCAAGGCGGCGGCAAACGACGGCTCCGGATAAAGGCGCGCGGCAATGAGGACCAGCAGCGCCGCGACCAGCAGCGCCGCGGCCCCCGCCTTGGCGCGCCGCAGCCGGGCGCGGCGGGCGTCGATGTCAGAGATCACCGGTGTGATCCGTGGCGCATCCGGAAGGGTCATGGACGGCCTAACGGACGGTTCGCCCGTTGTGTTCCCGGACGTCTACTTCTTCGCCGGCGCCTTCAACTGGGCGTCGATGATCTTCTGAAACTCTTCGTAGGGAGCATCGCCCTGGAGGTTCTGATCACCGATGAAAAACGCGGGCGTGGCGTCGATCTGATAGGTTTTCACCGACCGCTCGCGCTCGTCCATGATGCTGCTGACGAGTTCCTTTTTGTCGAGGCACTTGTCGACTTCTTCTTCGGGGATGCCGACACTCTTCGCGAGCGCGCGCAACGGCTCAAGCGGGTTCTGCGCCGCGGCCCAATCCTGCTGCTTGGCGAACAGGATCTCGACCAATTTATGACCCTTGTCCGGCGCAACACAGCGCGTGATCACGGCGCCGGCGAGCGCGCGGGTATCGAGCGGGAAGTCGCGGTAGAGCAGCCGCACTTTGCCGGTGTCGATGTAATCCTTCTTGAGCTTGGGATAAGTCTCGGCCTGGAAGTGCGCGCAATGCGGACAGCTTAGGGAGGCATATTCGATGATCGTGACCTTCGCCTTGGCACTGCCGATGACGAATTCGCGATAGCCTTTTTCATCCGCCGCCTTCGCGGCGGGTGCGTCGGCCGCGACGGCGGCGCCGCCCCAGCACAGGGCCATCAGGACGGCGGTACGGGCGAACGCGGCGATCATGGTCAACCTGTCATTGCGAGTGAGAGCGCGAGAGTGTCTGCCGGAGGTCCAATTATCAAGCTTTGTATGGCTTTTTCGGGGGGCCGTTGGACCGAACAGGGGGGTCTGCGGTATATTGTCAGCTATTCAGGAGACAAATCATGGCTCTTTCCCTTGCGCCGAAACCCTCGCGCGTCCGTGAGCGGGTCACCGCCGAAGAATGGCAGATGCGGGTGGACCTGGCCGCCTGTTACCGGCTGTGCAATCTCCAGGGCTGGGAAGACCTTATCTTCACCCACATGTCCGCGCGCGTTCCGGGCAGCGACGGGCACTATCTTATCAATCCCTATGGCTTGCTGTTCGACGAGGTGACCGCATCGAACCTGGTGAAGATCGCCGCCGACGGCACGATCCTCGAAGACGAACTGAGCATGGGCTACAATCCCGGCGGCTTCACCATCCACGGCGCCGTGCACGAAGGCCGCGCCGATGCGCATTGCGTGATCCACCTGCACACCGTCGCCGGTGTCGCCGTGTCCTGCCAGAAGGACGGCTTACTGCCGCTGCAGCAGGGCTCCCTGATGATCAGCGCCGATCTTACCTACCACGACTACGAAGGCATCGCCCTGGACCTGGACGAACGGGAGCGCTTGATCAAGAACCTGGGCTACAAGAACAACATGATCTTGAAAAACCACGGCCTGTTGACTGTGGGCGAAACGGTCGGTCAGGCGTTCGCGCGGATATATGCGCTGAACCGGGTGTGTGAAATCCAGGTCGCGGCGCAAGCCGGCGGCAATGCCGACTTGGCGCCGCTGAGCGTCGGCATGCAGCAGCGCGTGACCGGCCAGGGTCGGCCGGCCGGCCGCATGGCAACCGCGAACAAGGCTTGGGCGGCGTACCTGCGGCGTCTCGACAAACTCGACACGTCCTACAAGGACTGAGCGCTGGCGGCGTGAAGCCCGTCTCTCGCAAGTCGCTGCCCGCCGACACGCTGACGCTTGCGCGCTGGCTGATCGGCAAGATCGTCGTGCGCGGGAAGACCGTCGGCCGCATCGTCGAGACCGAGGCCTACTTGCGCGACGACGCGGCGGCGCACAGCTTCATCGGTGAGACCAAGCGCAACCGCTCGCTCTTTCTGCGGCGCGGGCACGCCTACGTCTACATCGCCTACGGAACGTCCTACATGCTCAATGTGTCGAGCGAAACCGCGGGCCATGGCGCGGGCGTGTTGATTCGCGCGCTTGAACCGTTGGGCGGGATCGCGCTGATGGCGCAACGCCGCGGCACCGAGAAACTGCGTGACCTGACGCGCGGACCGGGGCGGTTGGCGCAGGCATTTGACATCGACCTCACCCTCGACGGCGTCGATCTGTGTGCGCCGGGCGCGCTGTTCCTCGCCAACGATCGCGCGCCTATCGGCGACATCGGCATGAGCCCGCGCATCGGCATCACCAAGAACGCCGCGCCGCATTTCCGCTTCTATCTGAAAGGCAGCCCGTTCGTGAGCGGGCCGCGGCGCCTCAACACCTAGCGCATCCGGTTCGACCAGATCAGCGACAGCACCACCGCTAGCAGCAGCAGGACCATGGCCGGGGCCGCGATCATGGCAGTGAGTTCCGTGCGCTTGGTCTCGGCGACGAACTGGGCGGTGAGCGCCTTGTAGATTTCCTTCAGCTCGTTCTCGCTGACGGCGTGGTAGTAGCGCGCCTGGGTCATCTCCGCGATGCCCTTCAGCGTCTCTTCGTCGAGTTGCACTCGCATGGTGCCGCCGCCGAAGTCCACCAGACCGCCTTGAGGCGACCCAAAGCCGACCGTGAAGACACGCACGCCCCGGTCCGCGGCGATGCGCGCCGCGTCCATGGGGTTCACGCCGGCATTGGTCTGACCGTCCGTGAGCAGAATGATAACCGCGGACGCATAACTGCCCGGCGGCACCGGCGCCGGCGGCGGTGTCTTGGGCTCCGGGGGCTTTTCAAGCACGCGGCCGCCGCCACGGAACTTGATGGTGGGCGTCGCAGTGGCCAGGGCGAAGTCCGCTTCGGACTCGGGGAAGATGCCCTGCAGAGACGCCACGATGCCGCTGCCAACTGCCGTGTAGCGCTGCGGGCGCAGGCGGTCGATGGCGGCGTAGAGATCGTCGCGGCTGAGAGTCGGCGCTTGGGCGATCATCGCGTTGGAGGAGAACGCCACCAGACCGATGCGCACGCTGCGCGGCTGATCGGCGACGAACGAGCGTGCAGCGGCCTGGGCCGCGGCCATGCGGCTCGGCTGCACATCTTGCGCCCGCATACTGGCGGACACGTCGATCGCCATCATGATGGTGGCGCGTTCGGACGGCAACGTGATCACCGCCGCCGGACGGGCCACAGCAAGGACCATCAATGCGAGCGCCAGGAAGAACAGCACCGGCGGCACATGGCGGCGAAGGCTGGGTTTGCCGGCGACCGCCGCCTTGATCAGCGCGATATCGGCGTACTTGAGGCCGACTTTGGGCCGGCGCAGCAGCCAGAAATACAGCGGCGGCAGCAGCGCGAGTAGCGCAAACAAGACCAGGGCTTCGGGCCAGAAGAACGACATGAGTCCCACGCCCCCCCCCTTCCCTATGCGATCCGGTGGAACCACAGCAGCGATAGCGCCGCACCCAACAGGGCGCTCACGGCGGCGAAGGCGACGAAGAACGCGCTGACCTCGATCTCCTTGGTCTCCGTCACCAGGCGTGCGTTCAGATCGCGATAGATCTGGCGCAGGTCGGTCTCTGTGCTGGCGAGGAAATATCGTGCGCGGGTGATGTCGGCGATCTTCTTGAGCGTGTCCTCGTCGAGCTGCACGCGCATCGAAATGCCGTGTTCCTTCACAACCTCGCCTTTGGTGGTGCCGAGCCCGACGGTGAACACCCGCACGCCGTGTTCCGCCGCAAGCTTCGCCGCCTCGAGCGGATCCGGCGCGGCGGTGGCTTGGCCGTCGGTGAGCAGCACGATGGCGGCGGATTGCTCGGACCCGGGGGCCACGGGCGCCTTCGGCGGGTCCTTCGGCGGGCCCATCACCTGATCGCGCTCTTTCTTGTCGCGGGGATCGAGCAGTTCGATCTCTTCCTTCGGGAACAGGGTCTGCAGGCTGACGATAATGGCGCCGCCGACGGTCGTGCCGTCCTGCGGCTGCAGGCGGCCGACGGCCTCCAGCAAATCCTCGCGGCTGAGCGTCGGCCGCTGCACGACCAGGGCAGTGTTGGCGAAGGCGACGATGCCGATCTGGGTGTCTTTGGGCTGGCGGTTGATGAAGTCCTTGGCGGCGGCCTGCGCGGCGGCGAGGCGCGTGGGCGCCATGTCGGTCGCCTTCATGCTGCCGGACACGTCGATCGCGAGGATCACCACGTCACGCCGCGACGGCAGCGTCAGCACCGCATTGGGGCGCGCCATGGCGCCGATCAGCGCGACGATCGAGAGCAGCAGGAGGACCGCCGGCACATGCTCGGCGATGCGATTGGCGCGCGGCGCATCGTCCCGATTTGGCATCCACGCAGCGTAGCGCGCCGCCGTGCGGCGTTTACGGTTGACGAGAAAGAGGTATCCCGCGATCAGCAGTGGAACGACCGCCAAGGCCCACAGCACCATCGGCCAGACGAAGATCACGACACGACCTCCAGATGCGGCGGCAGGTTGGTGGAGGTGAAGGCGCGGCGCTTGCGCAGCTCCGCAAAGCGCAGCAGCGAATCCATCAGATCGTCATCGGTCCAGAGCTCGAGGCAGTCGACCTGGGCCTTCGTCAGCGCCGTGTGCAGCTCCTGCTCGCGGCGCTCGGCGGCCAGCGCAAAGCGCTTGCGCACACCACGGTCGCCGGTGTCGATGAACATCTGCTCGCCGGTTTCCGCATCCTGCACCACGGCAAGGCCGATCTCCGGCAGCTCCTGCTCGGCCGGATCGGACAGACGTACGGCGATGGTCTCATGACGTCGTGCGAGCTGCGACAAGGGCTTGCCCCAGCCGGGCGTGCTGATGAAATCCGACACCAGGAACACCAGCGAGCGGCGCGAAAGAATTGCCGTCGCAGACTGCAGGAATTCGCTCAAATCCGTGGCTGAAGTTTTCGACCGCGACTTGAAGTTCATCAGGGTGTCGAGCATGTGCAACACATGCGGCCGGCCGGTGCGCGGCGGAATCACGAGTTCCACACCATCGCTGTAGAAGATCGCGCCGACCGGGTTGCCGTGGCGCGTGAGCACACGGGTGAGCACCGTGACGAAACCCGCCAATACCGAGAGCTTGGTCGCGCCGGAACCGAACGCCACCGACGGGCTGGTGTCGAGAAGGAACCAGGCGGTGACGTCGCGATCCTCGTTGAACTGGCGGACGTAGGGTTCCTGCAGACGCGCGGTCACGTTCCAGTCGATGTGGCGCACGTCGTCATGAAGCTGATACTCGCGTAAGTCCGCGAGATCGAGCCCCTGCCCGCGGAACAGGGTGCGATAGCTGCCGTGCAATAGGCCGTCGAGGCGGCGAAGGACCGTCCACTCCAGCCGGCGCAGGACCGTATCAGGCGTTTGCGGCGAGACGGACATGGCTCTCCAAGGGCTTTGCCGGCGGCGGGATGTGCTTCATCAAGCGGCTGACAATCTGATCGGGCGACTGGCCGTCGGAGAGCGCTTCGTAGGACAGCACGATGCGGTGGCGCAGGACGTCCGGCGCCAGATCGGCCACGTCTTCCGGCAGCACGTAATCGCGGCCCCGCAGGAAGGCGAGCGCGCGGCCGCCTTCGATCAAGTTGATGGATGCACGCGGGCTGGCGCCATAGGTGATGTAGCGCGCCATATCTTTGATGCCCTGCTTCTCGGGATCGCGGGTCGCGCTGACCAGTTTGACGACGTATTGGATCAGCGCCGGATCGACGTACACATTGCGACACTGCGCCTGCAGCGCGGCCAACTGCTCCGTAGTGGCGACCGCGGACATGGCCGCCGCGACGCCGGTGACGCGCTCGACAATGACGAATTCCTCTTCCGGCGTGGGATACCCCACCAGCACCTTCATCATGAAGCGGTCGACCTGTGCTTCCGGCAGCGGATAGGTGCCTTCGCTTTCGATCGGGTTCTGCGTCGCCATCACCAGGAAGGGCTGCGGCACCTTGTAGGTCTCACCGGCGATGGTGACCTGGTACTCCTGCATCACTTCGAGCAGCGCGCTCTGCACCTTTGCCGGCGCGCGGTTGATTTCGTCGGCGAGCAGCAGGTTCGCGAACACCGGACCCAAGGACACCGTGAAGTCGCCGGTCTTTTGATTGTAGATGCGCGTGCCGACCAGATCGGCGGGCACCAGATCGGGCGTGAACTGGATGCGCTTGAAGCTGCCGGTGATCGAACGGGCGAGCGTTTTCACGGTAAGCGTCTTGGCCAGCCCCGGCACGCCTTCCACCAGCAAGTGCCCTTGCGCCAGGATCGCGACCATGACTCGCTCGAGGAAGTGGTCCTGACCGACCACCACCTTCTTCACTTCATACAGCACCCGCTGCATCAGCGTGGTGACTTCGGCGGCGTCATTGGCCATACGGCTTCCTCAGGTCAGAAGGGTGAAAGTCCTGCAGCTGTGGCGGCATTCTCGATCGGCACGGCGAAAGCAATACCAACGAAGAAGCCCTTGTCGGTGGGATTGAGGATGGAGGTGACAATCCCGACCACATCGCCATCGGTGGTGACGAGCGGGCCGCCGGAATTGCCGGGGTTCGCGGCCGCGTCGAACTGGATCAGGTCGATCAGCTTGCGCCGGCCTTCCTGGGATTCGTGTTCGCGCCGCAAGCCGGACACCACACCGAAGGTGGTCGACGGGCCGAGGCCGAAGGGGAAACCGACCGCGACAACTTCGTCGCCGACCCGCAAACCCTTGGTCGAACGCAAGGTGGCCGGCACGAAATCATCTGGCACGGTCTTGGCTTTGAGCACCGCGAGATCGTTCTCCGGCTGCACGGACACCACGTCGGCGTCGGTTTCGGTGCCATCGGCGAACACGAGGCCGATGCGATCGGCGCCGGCGATGACGTGTAGGCAGGTAATCACCAGACCTTCCTCGGAGATCGCCACGCCGGTGCCGAGTCCCTTCATGCCGCCGCGCTCCTTCTCCTTCGAAGGCGGCGCATCTTTGTTGGCCTGATCCTTGGGACGCGGGAGAAGTTTCTGCGGCTTGTCGCCCTTGCCCGGGGTCGGCGGCAGGCCCTTGGGATCCGGTTTATCTTTCTCCTTGGCTTCTTCCTCGCCTTCCTTGCCGAGCCGGCGGACCAACACGACCGACGGACCGATCACGTCGGTGGCCACCGAGGCCTTGGAGGGTTCGGGCGGGCGGGTCTTCAGGGTATGCAGGACCGCCGCATCGATGTCGGTCTGGGTGTATTCCCGCGGCGTCGGCGTGAAGGCGGCGAAGATGGCGAAGGCGACCAGCGCGCCGAGCACGCCGCCGGCGAGCAGAAGCGGCTTTTCAAAACGCTGGCCGAAACGCTTGAGGGCGGCGCTGCGCTGCGCCCAGAATCCGGGCTCCGGCGGCGGCGGCGCATGGGCCTGCCGACCTGGGGGCCGTCTGGATCTGCTGTAGAGGGCTGCCCGCGTCATGACCTTTGGCCGTCGTCCCCCCGTTTCTGAATATTCGCCCCCCCTGCCCGTGAAACGCAAGCGGCGCGGTGGGGATTGCCCACAATCGGTCCGAGCGGAGCGAGCATTAAGTTTTTTTCACACCGGCGCGGTTGTTCACAATCCAATGGTGGGACTTGCTATAAGGCTGCCGGCTTGCGAGGGGCACAGATGTACCGGACCACCGACGAGATCGCCGACACGCGCCTGGAACTTGTTTCCCTCGTTCTGACCCTTGTTGCCCTGCTGACGCTGCTGAAACTCGGGCTTCTGACCGCACTTCTGGCGGGGTTGCTGATCTATCACCTGGTCCATCTGGTGAGCCCGGCCCTGGGCAACATGGGCGTCACAAAACCCATGCGTAAAATGGTGGCCCTGAGCATTCTGGTGGCCTTGATCACCCTGCTGCTCGCCCTGGGAATCGTCAAACTGACGACCACCTTCAACGCAGGACTCGACGGCATCGTCGAGTTGTTGAAGCGCATGGCCGAGGTGATCGAAACCGCCAAGGGACGTTTACCCGCCTGGGTTCTGGGCTATTTGCCGGAGAACACCGCCGATATGCAGACAGCCGTGTCCGGGTGGCTGCGCGGCCATGCCAGCGAGTTGGGCACCATGGGCGTCGGCGCGGGCCGGTTCGTGTTCTACCTAGTCATCGGTATCGTGATCGGCGGGCTGATTGCCATCCAGGAATCGGCCAATCGCCCGATACCCGGCCCCCTTGCCCAGGCGTTGATGCGCCGCGCCGCGTTCCTGAGCATCGGTTTCCACAACATCGTGTTCTCGCAGATCCGCATCTCGGCCCTGAACACGATGTTCACGGCGCTTTACCTGGCCGTGGTGTTGCCGCTGTTCGACGTGCACTTGCCGCTGGTGAAAACCATGATCGCGGTGACGTTCTTCGCCGGCCTGCTGCCGGTGCTGGGCAATCTGATTTCGAACACGGTGATCTTCATCGTCAGCCTGAGCCTGTCGCCTGCGGTCGCGATCGCGGCGCTCGCTTATCTGATCATCATCCACAAGCTCGAGTACTTCCTGAACGCCCGCATCATCGGTGGACGCATCAATGCACGGGCGTGGGAATTGCTGATCGCGATGATGGCGATGGAAGCGGCGTTTGGCGTGCCGGGCCTGGTGGCCGCGCCGATCTATTACGCCTACCTCAAGGAAGAGCTATACGCGCGCAAGCTGATCTAGCGCGCGATAGGGAAAAGTGGGCACCGGTTTTTCCCGGTCATCGCGCGCTATTCTATTGAATCGGCCAATGCACGTTCGAAATTCGCGAGCGTGCCGTCTGCACTGACCGCCAGGCCGATGCCGCGGGCCTTGTTCTCGTCTCCGAGCGACTGAAACCCATAGTAGTAGAGATAGAGCTTGCCCTGGTGCGGCACGAGACGTGTCGCCGCCACGCCGAAATCGTCCCACGCGCCCGGTGCGCCGATGCGAAAGATCGGACCGGGCGCGGCCGGATGCCATGTGATGAGATCGTCGGACTCAGCGGCACCAATCGCCCGGCGGTGGGCCGCGTCCGTGCCGGTATAGACCATCAGCCACCGCCGCCCGCCTTGAAGCGGATTTGCCAGCACGTGGCGGGTGATAATTCCGGTGATCGCATGATCCGGCGCACCATCCGCCCAGATCATGTCGCCGCGTTTCGTCCAGGTGCGCCCGTCGGCCGAGACAGCGATACGCGTGCGGGCGTGCTTCATATCGCGCGACGGGGCCGTGTACTGCAGCACCCACTGCGCGCCGTCATGCACGGCATTGGGCCAGGCGGCATAGACCGCGTCGGCATCGATGTCGAAAAGCGCGCCGCCGACACGGGTCCATTGCACGCCGTCGGTACTGCGCGCGAGGCCGCTGCGCATGGCGAGCCCCTTCACGCCCGCGAAGGCCGGCGCTTCGGTGGTGCTGACGGTGCGGTCGCCGCCGAAGCACCACATCCACCAGGCGCCGTCGTGGCGCGTGACATCCGTCAGGCCAACGTGCAGCGAATCGAACGCTGCCGGATCGGGATTGGGATCGAGCACCGCACCGGCCGTCGCGGGTCCGTCCACGCGCTGCCAATGAACTCCGTCGTGCGACGTCGCAAGGGCCACGCGCCCGCTCCCCAAGGTGGGCGGGGCATCGCGGTCGAAGGCGCGGTCGCGGCAGTAGTACCACATGCGCCATTGGCTATCGGCGCCGGCATGCACCACCGCGCCGCCGACGCGGAAATCGTCGCAGCGGCCGGCGGGGCCCGGCGCGAGAACGAGACCTGCGGTGTTCACTTCGCTTGCACGGTTACTTTGGTGATGCGGTCGCCGAAGGCCGTGCCGAGGTAAAGCGCATTGCCGCGGCGGAGCGCCACGGAGGCGCCGGGGATCGTCGGGACCTTGTTCTCGAACAGCGTCTCGAACGCCAATGTCTTCGGATCGATCTGCACGACGGTGAACGGGAAGCCGCACGGCGCGCCGCCCAGCTCGCGACATCTGGCGGTGCCGCGCACCGGGAAGCCGCTGTGACCCACGCCGATCAGCTTGCCGTCCGACGACCAGGAGATGTTGTCGTTCTGGATCGGGAGCCGTGGGGTTTCCTGGCGGTTCGCGCCATCTTTGTCGAGGGCGACAATGCGCTGGGCATACATCGACGCCACGTAGATGCGCCCGGTTTTCGGATCGACCTGAATGCCGTTGCCGAAGGACACGTCGCTGTTGGGAATGCGCGTCCAGCCACCGTCCTTGCGCCAGGCGTAGACTGCACCGGTATTCATGCCGAGCATGAATTTCCAGTCCATCATCGCCGTGCGCGGCGGGGCGAACATATGGCTGACGACAATGCCGTCATCGTCGAGCGCGGCAACGTCGTTGGCGGAAATCTCCGGTGCGATGCTGACGCAGTTGATCCAGGCGCTGGTGAACTCGTCGCCGTCGACCTTAATGTGGAACCGTTCAACGCGCGTACCGCTGATCACCAGAAGCCGCAAGCTGCCGTCGTCGCGGGTGCTGAGGTGGAAGCCGCGCGGGGTCAACTTCTCCGGCGGCGCGCCGCAGGTTTGTTCCGCCGCACCTTCGGCGACCTGTTGCGGGCCTTCGATCAGCGTGCGCTTCTCTTTTGTGTCCGGATCGACCAGGACAATGCGCCCAGGCTTGTCGGCGCCATTGCCGAGTTCGCTCACCAGCAGCCAGCGGCTATTGGGGATGGCCTCGATGTCCTCGGGCTTGACGATGTCGCAGATCACATCCGCGCCCGCCACGCATGTGGGCAGTTGAACGGCCTGGCCGCAACCAGCCAAGACCAGACAGCCCACGACCGCCAGCGCTGCACGCATGTGAGTACCCTCCCGAAATCCGCAGAGACGCTATGCCGGGCGCACCCGCGGGCTCAAACGAAAAGTTTGAGCTATGTCATACGGCGAGAGCCGATTTGCCGCGTCGGAAGCCCTCGCGTATCGTTCCGGCCATGCAGCGCATTGCCTATCTTCTGTGTGAACTCAAGGCGCGGGACTTCGAGCCGCGCCTTTTGATTGCGGCAGCCTTGCTGAAAGCGGGCTGCGCGGTGGTGGTCGGCCAGCGTTGGAGCATGGCCTACAACGGCCCGACCGCGCCGCAAGGCTGCTATCTGTTCCCAACCGCCAATGCGATCCAAGCGGCGACCATGGCCACTGTGGCTCAAGGCGGGCACATCATCGCCGCGGCGGATGAGGAAGCCTTGGCACTGGCCGGTCCGGCGATGCTGGAAATCCTGGCGCCGGAGAGCCTGCAGCGCGCGGTGTTCTTCGCCCACAGCGATCTCCATGCCCGCACGGTTTCCGCCGCGTTCCCCGGCTCGACCATCACGGTGACCGGAAGCGCACGCATCGACCTGTGCGCGGCGCAAGGTGCCGCAGCGCGCACGACGGCAACGCCCTATGTGCTGGTGAACACCAACTTCCCCCTCACCAACAGTGTGTGGGGCAGCGCCGCCGATGCGCAGGCCCAGCTCAACACCGGCGGCCTGACGGATGCGGCGCAGCGGGTGGCATGGGAGAGCGCCCGCCGCGAAAAGTTCATGCCGGTGCTGGCGTGGATGTGCGCGAACCTAGCCGACGAGATCGTCATACGTCCGCATCCGGCGGAGAACGCAGGCCTCTGGCAAAGCTTCGCCGCGCGGACTGCAAACGTGCGGGTGGTGATCGGCGAAAGCCCCGGCCCCTGGTTGGCGGGCGCGCGTCTGGTCGTCCACACCGACAGCACCACCGGCCTCGAAGCCGCGGTGATGGGGCGGCCAGTATTGAACGTCAGCACCGAACCGGACTGGGGCGCGAAGTTCGTGATGCGCTTGATCAACACGACCGTGATATCCGCCGATGCGGCAATCGCGGCGCTGTCCGCCTTCAGCACCACCGGCACGCTGCCGCCACCAGCGCAGACCGTCGCCGACATGTACCCCGTAGGCGGCGCGCAGCGCACGGCGGACGCGATTCTGGGTTTGCTGCGAGCGCGGGAGGCCAAGCCACTTGGCGGCGATTTTCGGTGGCAGCCGGTCGATCGGCCGGATGTATTGAAGCAGAAAATCACGGTCGCGAAGGCAGAGGTGGCGGAGAGTCCGCATATCAAGCCGACGGGCGCGACGGTTCATCAGATCGATGAGTCGCTCTTCTTGCTGGTGCCGTCCAAACGCTCGTCGTAGGCGATCGCCACCACTTCGATCTCATCCGCGCCGCCGGGAGTACGAATGGACACCGTGTCGCCCACTTCGGCTTTCATCAGGGCTTTGGCGATGGGCGCGATCCAACTCACCAGGCCGTTCTCAAGGTCCGCCTCGTCAACGCCGACGATGGTGATGGTGTGTTCCTTGTCCTTGCTATCCGCATAGGTGACGGTGGCGCCGAAGAACACCTTGTCGCGGATTTTCTGCTGTGCCGGGTCGACGATCTCGGCGGCATCGAGGCGTTTGCCAAGGTAGCGGGTGCGCCGGTCGATCTCCCGTAGCCGCTTCTTGCCGTAGATGTAATCGCCGTTCTCCGAGCGGTCGCCGTTGCCGGCGGCCCAGGAGACGATCTCCACAACCTTCGGACGCTCCACCCGGCGCAGGTTGAGGAGTTCGTCCATCAGCAATTTGTGGCCGCGCGGCGTGACATAGTTCTTCGGCAAGGGGGCCGACGTATCGGCCTCGTCATCAGCCATACCATCGGTGTCCGCGTCGCCGTCCGGTTCGCGGGTGAAAGCTTTGCTCATGAAGCCGTAACGCTAGATGACGATCAATGGATCGCTCAAGCTGGCGAGCGGCTCGACGCCGGTCTTGGTCACCGTGATCAGATCCTCGAAGTGGATCGCACCCCAGCCGATTTCGGGCGTCGGCAGATCGACCGTGAGCGTCATGCCGACCTCGAAGGTGAGATCGTCCGGCACCACGAACGGCAGGCCGTCGCGGTAGGGCTGGTCGGTGTGCTGCAAGCCGACGGAGTGCGGGCCGACGCCGAAGCGCACCTTGGTGCCGCCGCGGTAGGACTTCTGCATCGCATCGGACACGGTCTTGGTCAGCTCGGAATACTTCATGCCCGGCTTGATGGTGCTGAAGGCGGTGTCGCGGCCGAGCTTGAGGATGCGCATGCGCTCCACGATCTCCTTCGACGGCTCGCCCAACACGAAGGTGCGACCGAAGTCGCCGTGATAGAAATTCCGCTGGCAGACCGCGTCCACCATCATCGCCCGGCCCGGTTTGGCGACGTCCTCAGGGAAGCCGCCGGTCGAGCCCGACGCGATCCACATGGCCTTGGCGCCGCGAGCCGCGGCCTCTTTCATGAAGATGCTGTCGACGTCGGCCTTGGTCGTGCCGGTGTGCACCTGCTTCAACATCGCCATGCAGGCATCCTGGTTGATGCGGGCGATGGTGCGCATGTGCTGAAGTTCCACCTCCGACTTGATCAGGCGGATCTTGCGGAAGGTGTTGTCGCCGGGAACGCACTTGACGTCGTTCTGGCCGAGCATTTTCAAGATGTCGTAGATGCGGAAATCGTCGACCGCGATCTTGCCCTTGGTGAGGCCGCATTCCTGCAGCGCCTTGACCAGGCCCCACTCCGGCGTCGCGGCGCGACGGGTGCTGACCTTCTTCACAAGGTCGTCCCAATGCTGTTCGCGCACTGTCAGGCTGTCCGGGTACGCAGCGGCGCGGATTTCCGTCGCGGCCGGTTCCTTGCCCCAATTGGCCTTGTCGGCGTAGGGGTGCCAATCCACGGCCGAGGTGTAGGGAATCACTTCCGGATAGTCGCGGTCGCGGTTGGCGATGAATTCGAGATCGGTGCCGGCGACGATCAAGAACGTCGGCATCTTCTCGTTGCGCGGCATAACGGCGAAGCTCGGGATCGCGCGCAGCTTCTGGAGTTCATAGGAGAAGTAGTTGCCGAGATAGAAGACGTTCACCGGATTCAGGGCGACGATGGCGTCGACCCCTTCCCGGTCCATGATTTCATAAGCGCGCGCCTTGTTGACAAGGAGGCGCTTGTCGAAATCCGCCCCCGGGACGGGGCCCGGCGCGACCATGCCCCAATTGGCTTCCGCCGACGAAGGGCCGAAGGCCGTCGCCCCCGCGGCCAAAGATCCCAGCGCCAAGCCCCCGAGAAGATCGCGGCGTTCCATAGTGCACTCCCCCAATATCTATAGGCCAGTCTGCGCCTATCGACCGACGCCGGTAAATACCGGCGTTAAGCGTTCAGGAACGCCTCGATCGCCGCCGCCTTGGCCTCGAGGCCACCGGCCCTCGGAATGAGCACCTTCTTTGCGCCGGGGACGAGGGCGGCCGACTCATCCAGGTATTGGCTTACTGGATCGGACTCGGACGCCATGCACAGCACCGGAAGCTTGAGGCGCGGCAAGAGCGGGCGAATATCGTGACGGAACACCGCATGGTAGCCCATGTGATAGGTGGTGAGATTCTTGAGGACCTCCACCGCACCGCGGTGGGTGGATTCGGGCGGTGGGACCGCATTGTGCATGCGGTGCGCATCGTCTCGGGCGTAGTGCGGAAAGAACAGGCCCATGTCGCGAATGAACTGCCAGGCCCACGGGAAGTGGCCGCCGGCGTCATCGGCCACCTTCGGCGGCGCGTATTTCACCAGCAGCTCTTTCTTCAAGTCGTCCGAGAACAGCGTGACGCCATCGAGGATCAGGCGCCGCACGCGGCCCGGCGCGCGCAGGGCGAGTTCCGTGCCGATATGGGCGCCGGTGTGTGCGCCGCAGTAATCGATCTGCTCGATCCCAAGGGCGTCGAGGATGCGCAGGACGCTATCGGCGTAATAAGCGACATCCGGCTGCGCGACTTCGGGCTTTGCAGAATCGCCGGCGCCGAGCGAATCCGGTGCGATGCATGACCGTTGACCCGCCAGGCGCAATAGCATCGGCGGGTAGCCGGACGACGAGCCGGGACCGGCATGGGCGAGGTACAGCGGCAGGGCCTTGGTGCTGCGCTTCTTGCCGAGTTGGCCGACGGAGCGGTAGTGCACCAACCCCTCGCGCAGGCGCACAAAACCCCGGTCCACATCTGTCGGCGGTGTGGGCATCGGCGCGGGTACGGCGGCGTGCGCCTGCGGCAGGTCCGCGGCGGCAGCGATGGCCGCTGTGGACACGAACGTGCGACGTGAAACGGACATGGACTCTCCCCCGACTTGACCACTCATTGAGGCAAAAGCCCCGAATTCAGGATAGCACGGCGGAGTCGGACCGCAGCTTCTTCCGTCGCCATGGGGTCGGCGCACCCTGCACCGCCGACCCTTGACTTCGACCCCGTGAGGGCGTCCGTATTTGGGCTCGGCGGCTAGATTTTAGGGAGGGCAAAATGGCCAAATCGAAGGATTCGCGCATGACGCGCACCGTTTCCAAACGCGACGTTCTGAAGCTCGCGGGATTGAGTGCCGGCGTCGGCGCCCTGGGCCTTTCGGGCTGCTCGCAGGCCGAAGCAGGCTATGACGTGATCGTGGTCGGCGGCGGCAACTCCGGCCTGCCGGCGGCGATCTTCGCCGGACAACGCGGCGCGAAAGTGTTGGTGGTCGAAGCCGCCGACGTGGTGGGCGGCACACTGTTCCTGTCTTCCGGCCAGATGAGCGCCGCGGGCACCAAGCTGCAGCTTTCCAAGGGCATCGAGGACACCGCCCAGTCCCACTACGACGATGTGATGCGCATCAGCAAGAACACCGCCGACCCGACATTGCTGAAGATGGCGACGTTCAATGCCGCGGCCACCTTCGATTGGTTGACCGACAACGGTTTCACCGTGCGCGAAGGTCACCCGGTGACCGGCACAACGCACGAGCCATACAGCCACGCCCGCTATGCTTGGGGCAAGGACGGCGGCAGGTCGATCCTGGAAGTCCTCAACAAGCAGCTGCAGCCGCTGGTGGACAGCAAGAAGGTGACGCTGATGACCAGCACCGAAGTGGTCGAGCTGATCACCGACAAGAACGGCGCCATCACCGGCGTGGTCTGCAAAGACGACAAGGGCACCTCGCGCCAAATGGGTAAGAGCGTCGTGCTCACCTGCGGCGGCTATATGTACAACCCGGAAATGTTCAAACAGATGGAAAACGCGCCGATCTATTCGGCGATGACCTGGCAGTACAATTTGGGCGCAGGCTATAAGTTGGCGACCGCCGTGGGCGGCTATATTCGCGGCGGCCAGAATCACACCCCGCTGTTCGGCGCCATCTATCCGAGCGAAGATTTCCCGAGCGAGACGAGTGGCATGGCGCGCCACTTCCCGGGCGACCGTCCGCCTTGGGAGATCATCGTCAATGCCGAGGGCAAGCGCTTCCTCCAGGAAGACATCCTGAGCCACGATGCCTATGAGCAAGGCTTGAAGGCGCAGCCCGACGAGCGTTGCTGGGCCGTGTGGGATGCGGAGATTTTCGACAAGGCGCCGCTGTTCGTGCGGGCGCAGAGCGGCTTCGGCGGCGGGCCCGGCGGCGGGCCGGAGAAAGCGAAAGAGAAGGTCAGACAGATGTTTGATGAGGGTGCCGGCCACTTCTTCAAGGCCGATAGCGTGAAAGACCTGGCCGAGAAGATGAAGGTGAACGTCGCGGGCCTTCAAGAGACGGTGGATGCCTACAACAAGGCGCAGGCCGGCAAGGGCCCGGACGCGCTCGGTCGCAAGCACATGCCGTTGCCGATCGCCAAGGCACCCTTCTATGCCGTGGAGATCCGCAGCTGGGGCCTGACGTCCTACGCCGGGATCGCGGTGAACGAGAACTTGGAAGTGATCAAGCAGGACGGGAAGCCGATCGGCAATCTGTACGCCGCGGGCGAACTGCTCGGCATGGGCCAGATGATGGGCAACTCGGTTTGCGGCGGCATGAGCGTCACGCCGGCGCTGACCCTGGGCCGCCTGCTGGGCCAGAAAATTCTGAAGCTCAAGAACGCCTAATCCTAAACATACTCTAGGCTCGCAAATGAGGGCGGGCGCCGTGCGGCGTCCGCCCTTCGCGTTTGCGCCTCTTGCGCAGACCAAGTGGACGCGCAAAGTTTGGGTCGCAGGAGGTCCCATCATGGGCATGACTATCGTCGAGAAAATCCTCGCCCGCGCCAGCGGCCAGGCGAAGATCGCGCCCGGCGACTTGGCAGTGGTGGCAGTCGACACCGTGCTGATGCTCGACACGAATTTCATGCCGGATATCCGCCGCGAGATCCTGAAGGTGCACGATGCGGAGAAGATCGTGATGGTCTTCGACCACTTCGTGCCGCCGCCGGATCGCGCCTCGGCCGATGCGCAAGCGACCGGCCGCGCCTTCGCCAAACAGTTCGGCGTCGCGCGGCTGCACGATATCGGCCGGGACCAGGGCATCAGCCATGTGATCGCGTCGGAACGCGCGTATGCCCTGCCCGGCACGACGCTGGTGTGTTCGGACTCCCATGCCTGCGCAGCCGGCGCGCTCAACTGCGCGGCCCGCGGTGTCGGCTATCCGGACCTGGTCTATGCCGTCACCACCGGCAAGGCGTGGTTCAAGGTGGGCGAGACCGTGCGCTACGACCTGACGGGCAAGCTGCAGCCCGGCGTGTTCGCCAAGGACCTGTTCCTGCACATCTCCGGCACCTATGGCGATCACGCCAATCAGAATGTGGAATTCGGCGGCGGCGGCATGGCGAGCCTGTCGATCGACGCGCGCCGCACCATGACCACGATGGGTGCGGAATTGAGTGCGGAGTTCGCGACTTTCGAGGCGGACGATATCCTGATCGACTACATCCGCGCGCGCACGTCCGCGCCGTTCGAAGCGCAAGCGCCGGATGCGGACGCAATCTATGTCGCGCGCCGCACGATCGATCTGAGCGCGCTGGAGCCATTGGTGGCAAGGCCAGATTCGGTAATCAAGAACTCCGTGCCCGTGAGCCAGGCGGCAGGCGTTGCGATCAATCAGGCGTTCATCGGTTCCTGCGCCAACGGCACGATCGAGGACATTGCCGAGGCCGCGCGGATCGTAAAGGGGCGCAAGGTGGCGAACGGCGTGCGTTTCATCATTACGCCCGCGTCGCAAGCGATCTATCGCCAGGCGCTGGAGGCCGGATATGTGCAGATCCTGATGGACGCAGGCGCCGTGGTAACGGCCGCAACCTGCGGAGCCTGCTTCGGCGGCCACATGGGCGTGCTGGGTCCGAACGAGACCTGCATCACCTCCAGCACGCGGAACTTCAAGGGCCGCATGGGCGACCCGACGGCGCGGATATACATGGGTTCTTCGGCCACCGTCGCGGCGTCGGCGATCGCCGGGACGATTGTGCATCCAGGCAATATGGTGCGCGCATGATCAGCGGGCGGACGTGGTGCTTCGGCGACAACATCAACTCGGACCTGATGGTGCCGGGACCTGTGGTTTACGCCACACCGGCGGAGCAGGCGCGCGCGGTGTTCTCCGCCAACCGGCCCGGGTGGGTCGACGAAGTGAAACCGGGCGATATCATCGTCGGCGGGCAGAACTTCGGCATGGGCTCAAGCCGACCGGGTGCGCGATCCTTGCGCACGTTGGGAGTCGCCTGCCTGCTGGCGGAATCGCTCAACGGGTTGTTCTTCCGCAACGCCGTGAACTTCGGCTTCCTGGCGCTGCGCTGCCCGGGTGTGAGCACGGCGTTCACCGAAGGTCAGACGGCGGAAGTTTCGGTGGCGGAGTGGCGCGTGCGCAACGTACAGACCGGTGCGACGCTTGCCTGCGAACCGGTACCGCCGGCGCTGCTCAAGCTGATGTTGGAAGGGGGTATCTTCCCGTCCCTGGAACGCGACGGCCTGATCGCGCCCAAAGCGACGAAGGCGAAGTAGCTACTTCACTTTCTCGATCAGCGCCATCGCCGCCGCCGGATCGCGCACCTTGGCGCCGGAGATGAAGTAAACGAAGGCATCTCCCTTTTTCGCCCAGTCCTTCGACATCTTGGCGAACCGGTCGAGATCCTTCTTGGGGTAACCGGTGTCGATGTCATCCTTGGTACCCATTAGGCGTGCGTATTTGAAGCCTGCCGTGTCTTCCGCGATGGTGGGCACGTCGTCGCCCTCGGCATAGACAATGGCTGCCTTGTACTTGGCGGCGAGGTCGTAAAACTGCACGGTCTGGAACGTGGGGCTGCGCACTTCAAGCGCGTGACGCAAACGCACGCCGCCCACTTCCTTCGGGAGCAGCTTCAGGAAGCCTTCGAAATCCTTCGGATCAAATTTCTTGGTCGCCATGAATTGCCAGTTGATCGGGCCCAACCGGTCGCCGAGTTCCGAGAGGCCTTGAGTGATGAAGCGATCGATCGACTCGCCGCCTTCAGAAAGTACGCGCCGGTTGGTGCAATAGCGCGACGCTTTCACGGCGAACACGAAGCCCTTGGGCGTTTCTTCGCGCCATCTGATCCAGCTGTCCGGCTTGAAGGTGGAGTAGTAGGTGCCGTTGATCTCGATCGAGGTGAGCTTCTCGGCGGCATAGCTGAGCTCCTTCTTCTGGGTCAGCTTGTCCGGATAGAACACCCCGCGCCAAGGCTCATAGGTCCAACCGCCGATGCCGACGCGAATCTTTCCGGGCATAAACGCTCCTAACCGAGCACGCCGTCGCGGCGCAGGTCCGCGATCTGGGCGGCGGTGTAGCCTAGCTCACCCAGAAGGTCGGTCGCATCTTCCCCCAATGCGGGGGAGTGGAAACCGATCTGCGCCGGCTCCTCGACGAAGCGGACCGGATTGCCGATGTGCTTGCGGCCGCGGTCGTCGGTCAGCAGCATGCCGCGGGCGGCCATATGAGGATGGGCGAAGGCCTCCACCATGTTCAGAACCGGGGCCCAGCCCAGTTCCAGTTTCGAGAGCGCTTCCACCCACTCGGCTTGGGTGCGCTGCTTGAAGGCGGCGCGGAGAAATTCCTTCACCGGCTCCTGCGCCACGCAGTCGTCCTGGGCGCACAGCGCCACAAGATCGGGACGGCCGAGATAGCCCAGCAGAGACTCTGCGAACTTCAGTTCACGGCCCGTGAGGGCGATATGGCGCCCGTCCTTCGTGGCATAGACATTGTAGAACGCCGCCCCGCCGATGGAGCGGCCGGTGCGGGTTTCCGGTGCTTTGCCTTCCGTCAGCACCGTGCCGTTCAGATGGCCGGTGAAGGACAGCAGGATGTCGTACATCGACGCGTCCACATGCTCCCCCTGCCCCGTGATGGTGCGGCGGTAGAGCGCCATAAGCACGCCAATGAGGCCCGCCATGCCCGCCCCCATATCTGCGCCCGGCAGACCCGGCACTACGGGCATGCCGTCGCCGTTGTCGTTCAGCGCCAACGTGCCGGCGAGCGCCTGCGTGCCCATGTCGTGAGTCGGCTTGCTGGAAAGCGGCCCGGTATGACCGAAGGCGGACACGGAACAATAGATCAGCCGTGGATTGCGCGCCTTCAGTTGCGCATAGCCAAGCCCAAGTCGATCCATCGCGCCGGGGCGAAACGCTTCCACGAACACGTCGGCGGTTTCGGCGAGCTTGAGCAGGATCTCCTTGCCCGCGGGCGTCTTGAGGTCGAGCACGATGCTCTTCTTGCCGCGATGATAATTGCGAAACCAGACGGACTGGGGATTACCCGCGTCGTCGGGTTCGAAGGGGCCATATTTACGGGAGGGTTCGCCGCCCGGGGCCTCGACGCGGATCACCTCGGCGCCGTGGTCCGCCATCATTAGGGTGAGATGCGGCCCCGGCAGATACATCGACAGATCGATGACGCGCAGGCCTTCGAGTTTCATCAGACGATCACCTTTGCCGCGCGCAGGGCATCGATTTGCGCTTCCGTGCGGCCGATCTCGCGCAGGAGCGCCGCTGTGTCCGCGCCGAGTTTCGGGGCATGTTTTGCCGGCAGCCGTTCGCCGTCGAGCTTAATGGGATTGGCCAGCGTGCGCATATCCGCGCGGTCGGGATGCGGCACGGTCTTCACCATGGCGGTTTCCGTCAGGAACGGATTGTCGAGCGCCTGGGCCATGTCGTAAACCGGCCCGACCGGCACGATGCCCTTCAACTTTTCGATCCACTCCGCCGTGGTGCGCGCGGAGAATGCCGAGTCGAGTTCCTTGGTCAATTCAGCGCGGTTGGCCAAGCGCGCCGCGAGATCGACAAAGCGCGGATCGGCGGCGAGGTCCGTCCGCGCGATCGCCTTCACCAGCAGGTCCCAGAACTTCGGGTTCTGGGCCATGACGAAAATCCATCCGTCCTTGGTCTTCTGGAGTTGGCTGGGCGTGACCGAGGGATGCGCGCCGCGCGGATTGCGGCCGGTCACCAGCCCTTCGTTCAGATACCAGATGCCCGGATAAGTCAGTTGATGAAGCGCGGTATCCATCAAGCTGACGTCCACGTCGCAGCCTTCCGGCAGTGTTCCGGTCTTCACGCCGAGAATGGTCGAGACCAGACCAAACGCCATGGTCATGCCGGTCATGTAGTCGACCATGGAAAGGCCGAAGCGTGCCGGCGGTCCATCGGGCTCACCGGTGAGCGAGAGGAAGCCGGCTTCGGCCTGCATCAGATAGTCGTAGCCCGGCCAATCGCCGCGGCTGTTGTTGCGGCCGTAGGCAGACAGATGCGCGCACACAATCCGCGGATTGATCGCCTTCAACGACGCGTAGTCGATCCCGAGCTTCGCCGGTTGGCTGCCGCGGAGGTTATTCAGCACCGCGTGCGCGCCCTTGACCAGATCATGGAGGACCGCGCGGCCTTCGGGCTGCTTAATATCAAGCGCGAGACTGCGCTTGTTGAGGTTGAGGCTCTGGTAGAACTGACTGTCGTCATCGCCCAGGAAATACGGGCCGGTTTGACGCGTGAAATCGCCGCCGTCGGGGTTCTCGATCTTGATCACGTCCGCGCCCAGATCGGCGAAGAACATGGAGCCGTAGGGGCCAGCCCCGAAAGCCTCGAACGTCAGGATCCGGATGCCGGTGAGCGGCAGCGCAGTCATGCCGGATTCCGCTCGATCAGTTGGCGCGCGATGATGATGCGCTGCATTTCATTGGTGCCCTCGCCGATGGTCATCAGCGGCGCATCGCGATACAGGCGCTCGATGATGAATTCCTTCGAGTAACCGTAGCCACCATGGATGCGCATGGCCTCAAGGGAATTCTCCACCGCCGCTTCGGAGGCGAAGTACTTCGCCATACCGGCTTCCATGTCGCAGCGGCGGCCTTCGTCGTAGGCGCGTGCCGCACTCTCCACCAACAAGCGCGCGGCTTCGGTGCGCGTCGCCATCTCGCCGAGTTTCAGCTGGATCGCCTGATGCTGCGCGATGGGCTTGCCGAAGGTCTTGCGCTGCTGCGCGTAGCGCACGGACTCTTTCAGCGCCCGGCTGGCGATGCCGACGCCGCGGGCCGCGACGTTGATGCGCCCCAGTTCCAAGCCGCCGACGGTCTGATGGAATCCCTTGCCCTCGACGCCGCCGATCAGGTTCGCCGCTGGTACGCGATAGTTGTCGAACACCAATTCGGCGGAATCGATGCCCTTGTAGCCAAGCTTCTCGAGCTTGCGCGAGACCGTGAAGCCGGGCCCCTTCTCGACGATGAACAGGCTCATGCCGCGGCGCGGCGGATCTGCGCTCGGGTCGGTCTTCACCAGCAGCGAGAAGCAATTGCCCTCGATGCCGTTGGTGATCCAGGTCTTCGTGCCGTTGATGATGTAGTGGTCGCCGTCTTTCACTGCACGGGTGCGGATGCCCTGCAAGTCGGTGCCCGCGTCCGGCTCCGTGAGCCCAACGCCGCCGCGCAACTCGCCCGTGCAGAAGCGCGGCAAGAAGTGCTTCTTCTGCGCTTCGGTACCGTACTTCTCGACGCACATCGCCATCATCAAGTGCGAGTTGAAAATGCCCGTGAGCGACATCCACTCCTCCGAGATCATGGTGACGATTCGGGCATAGAGGCTGGCGGACAACCCGAGCCCGCCCCATTCCGGCGCGATCACCGCGCCGAACAGGCCCAGGTCCTTCATCTGCGCCACCATGTCGGTGGGATAAGTGTCGTCGTGCTCCATGCGCATGGCGTGGGGCGCGACGTCGCGCGCTAGCCATTTGGCGATGGAGTCCAGGATGATCTGGTCGTCGGTATTGAGCGTCATGGTGGCACCGGAAATCCGCGAGGGGCGCAGGGTTCGTCAGGATCGCGCGAGCGTCAAGGCTTCACAATCCCTCACGACAAAGAGGGTGGACAAGCCCCGCGGCACCTCGTTTATTGCCGAAGCTTAAGAAGAGGAGTGCGCGGGTGTCCGCCTTCATCACGTTCTTCCTGGCGATCCTGGCGCTCGGCAATCTTTACGCCGGCTGGCGGGTGATCGCCCGGTGGCCCTGGGCGGCGCAGCATTCGACGCTGGCCTATGGCGTGGTGCTGATCGTGTTCCTGCTGCAACTGATGGGGCCCTTTGGCGACCGTCTGTGGTTCCCGCGCTGGCGCGAGGAGCTGGGCTTGGGCGCCCTCGCCGAGGCCTTGGACTGGATCTCCTACATCACCCTTGGCGCGGTCTCGACGTTGATCCTGGTGGCAGTGGCTGCCGACGTTGCCACCTGGGTCTGGAAGCTGGTCGCACCGCCAGCGAACCTGGTGGACTTCAACCGCCGCACGGTGCTGACCATGGGCGCGGTGACATTGGGCGCCACGGTGCTGGGTGTCGCGCAGGCGCGGATCGGCTTGCAGGTGAAGCAGGTCCAAATCCCGCTGCGCAATCTGCCGGCACGCTTCGAGGGGTTCACCATTGCCCAGATTTCGGATCTTCACGTCGGCCCGACCATCCGGCGCGGCTTTGTGCAGTCGGTCGTGGACAAGGTGGCGGCGCTGAAGGCGGACATGATCGCGCTGACCGGCGACTTCTCCGACGGCAGCGTCGAAGACCTCGCTGAGCACATGGCGCCGATCGGCCAGTTGAAGGCGCCGCACGGCATGTACTTCATTACCGGCAATCACGAGTACTTCGTGGATCCGCAAGGCTGGATCGACCACTTCCGTACGCTGGGCGCGCGGGTGCTGCTCAACGATCACGAAGTGATCCGCCGTGACGAGGACGCCATCCTGCTGGCGGGCGTGACCGACTACTCCACCCGATCCGCGCGCGGAGCCCATGCGTCGAGTGCAACGCGTGCGCTGGAAGGCGCGCCAGAAGGGTTGACCAAAATCATGCTCGCCCATCAGCCGGCGAGCTACGAGGACACCCACGCGGCAGGTTTCGACCTGCAACTCTCCGGGCATACCCATGCGGGGCAGTACTTCCCGTTCACGCTGTTGATCGGTCTGTTCCAGCGCTACACGGGCGGGCTGAGCCGCCATGAAAATATGTGGATCTACGTCAACCGCGGCACAGCCTATTGGGGCCCGCCGTTGCGCACGGCCAATGCGCCGGAGATCACGTTGATCACGCTCACCCGCGCTTGAGGCCTGCCGCGGCAAAATACGCCATCTGGTCGGCATAGGCCTTTACGAACGACGGGCGGGCCGTGGCACGTTTGAGATAGGCACGGCAGGCAGGAAAGTCCGCGAGACCGTCAAATCGATCGACCAAGCGTAGCACGTCCGCCATGAGGATGTCGGCGATGGAGAACGCGCCGGCCAACCATTCGCGCTGCGCCAGCACCGGGTCCAAATGCTTGAGTCGGGAGTCCTTGAGGAACCCGTCCAAAATTTTCCAACCCGGCGTATCGCCCGCCTGACCCATGAATTGAAATAGCGACCACGGCAAGCTCGCCATTTCGACGGAATTGAGCGCGGCGAACACCCATTCCTGCACTTTGCTGCGCCCGCGCGGATCGGCAGGCATCAGCTTGGCGCTGCGATGGCCGAGATGAAGCAGGATCGCGCCACTCTCAAAGATCGATAGATCTCCGTCGGTCAAATACGGCACCTGGCCGAACGGCTGATGAGCGAAATGCGCGGCATCTCGGGAGTCAGACGGCACGCCTTGAACGCGATAGGGCAATCCTGCCTCTTCCAGCGCCCAACGTACGCGTATGTCACGCACAAAGCCCCGCGGGAGTTCCGGAACCCAGTCGAAGGTTGTGACGATCAGTTCGCCCATGAAGATGCTCCAGCAAAGAGGCGTTCCAGCTTGTCGAGGGCGCCGGTCCAGCCGTGTTCGTGGCTCGCGCGTGTTCCTTCATTGGCGAGCAAGGCATGGGTGAACGTGAGTTCGGTGCCCTTCGGGATCGGCCGCAGCGTGACTTCGACACGGCTTTCACCAGGATCTTCGCCATCTTTCCAGTGCCACGTCATCACGAGGCGCTCCGGCTTTGCTATTTCAAGGTAGGTTCCGAAGCATTCGTGTTCGCTGTTGTCGAGCATACGGAAGCGAACGCGAAACGCGCCGCCAACGCGCACGTCGGATTCAGCGATCAACACCGGCCCGGCATCCGGCCCCATCCAATTGCGCAAGCCCTCCGGCGTTGTCAGTGCGTCGAAGACGATCGACGGCCGCGCTGCGATCTTGCGAACAAACGTGACGCCGGTCATCGGCGCTTCTTCCTCGCTTCAGTTTCCCGGCGCTCCGCATACGCCGCGAGGCGATCGAGGCTCGCGGACCAGAAGCGCTCGTAGCGGTGAAGCCATTCGGTAGCAGCCCTCATGGGTTCGGGAGAAAGCCGCACCGTGACTGTGCGTCCGGCTTTGGTGCGGGTGATCAGACCAGCGTCGTTGAGCACGTCCAGGTGCTTCATCACCGCCGGAAGTTTGATTTCAAAAGGGGCTGCGAGGTCCGTGATGGACGCCCCTGCCTCCGCCCGCTCGAGCCGCGCAAGGATGGCGCGCCGCGTTGGGTCGGCGAGCGCCGCGAAAGTAAGATCCAAGCGTTCTGAATACTTCACCATGTGGTGAAGTATTAGAGGATCGGCTTCGAGAGTCAATCCCTCGCGGCGATATTCCTATTTCGGCGCGAAGCTGAAGTACTTGTGACCGAAATAGCTGGTGAAGTGGGGGCGGCGACTAGGACCGGCACATTCGGATGCAGACGGTGCAGCACTTCGACATTGGCGGCGTGTTTGTCGATCACCAGCAGATTCGAATAGCCGCTCTCCTTCAGGAGCACGACGAGATTCTGGCCGACCAGCACGTCCTTGTCGTTATGGGAGAGGCTGGTTCATTACAGGCGGGTGCGGCGGAAGACGACATCAGGCACCGACCGGATGATCAGCATGATCCAGCGCCAGAACCATGGTGTGTAGAGAACGGCTGCGCCCCGTTCCATGGCGGCACGAATGTCGCCCGCCACTTGCGCCGGTGTGGCCCATAGCGGGCCGCCCTTGGGGATATCCGCCGTCATCGGCGTATCCACGAAGCCGGGCTTTACCAGAGTGACGGAAATGCCGTCCTTGGCGAGCCGGTGGCGCAAGCCGAGAGCAAATGCGCCAAGGCCGGCCTTGGCGCTGCCGTAGATGTAGTTGCTTTGCCGGCCGCGGTCACCGGCGACGGAGCCGATGACGGCGATCTTTCCGGCCTTCTGCGGGATCATCGCTTCGGCCAAGAGATTGAGCAGCGATGCGGCGCTGACGAAGTTCACTGTTAACTCGCGCACCATGACAGTTGTATCCGCCTCCCCCGCGCGCTGATCGCCGAGCGTACCGTAGGCGACCAGCACCCGATCGACGGTCCCGAGGGCGGCCTTCGCCTGCGCGACAAGGGCTGCATGTTGCGTGGTGTCGGTAAGGTCGGCCACGGCCGTGGTGGCGGCGGCAGCGCCGCGCGCTTTGAGATCGCTGGCGATGGTGTCCAAGCGCGCGCCATTGCGGCCGACGAGAAAGCACGTCGCCCCTTCCGCGGCATATAGCCGCGCGACGTCCTGGGCGATGGCCGAAGCGGCCCCGAAGATGGCAATGCCGGTCATCCCGCGCCTTCCGTCACACGTCGCCAGAAGCTGGACGAGAAATGCGGGTCCACCTGACGCGCAAAGGATTGCCACATCGGGTAGCCCTGCTGAAACGCTTTCGCACTCATGCGGCCATCTTTCGCGGCGTAGATGCGCCCGCCCGCGCCGATGACGATGTCATCCAATCGATCGAGCAGCGCATGAGTGCGCGCGCCTGTGTTGGGGAAATCGAGGGCGAGCGTTGTGCCGGGCATCGGGAAGGACATCATCCCCGGCGACGGACGGTCGCCGAAGGTTTTTAGCACCGCCAGGAACGAGCCCATGCCGGCGCGGGAAATCTCCGTCAACACGGCGCGGATCGCGTCCTTGTCGTGAGGTGACGGGACAACGAACTGGTATTGGAAGAATCCGCGCGACCCATAGAGACGGTTCCACTGGCCGATGGCGTCAAGGGGATAGAACGCGGGCTCGAACGGGACGATATGCCGCACCGGTTCGTCGGACCGCGAGCGCCAGCGCCAGTTGTTGTAGGCCTTTACGGTGGCGCTATTGAGCGCAAAGGACGGCAGATCGACCGGCAATGCAATGCGCGGCGCCACGGCGGCGACGGCAGGCTTCGCCGTGCTGGCGTCAGCGTGACGGGAGCGTGCGAAGATTCCACGGCCGAGCTCGGCGCCGCTCGCAAGGCAATCGATCCAGGCGACGGTGTACTCCCAATCCGCGAGCGACTCTTCGGCCAGGCGATAGAAGCTATTAAGGTCGCCATAGCGGAACTCCTCGTGCTCCAACCATGGCCCGGGCACGCGCTTGAGCGCGACACGCACGGACACAATGAGACCGGTGAGACCGAGCCCGCCGATGGTGGCTTTGAAAAGGTCAGCATTCTCATCCGGCGAACACGTGACCGTCGCGCCATCGGAGCGCAGCAGCCGGAACGACAGCAGATGGTTGCCGATGCAGCCGGCGCCGTGATGGTTCTTGCCGTGGACGTCGCTGGCGATGGCGCCGCCGAGGCTGACGAACTTGGTGCCGGGGGTTACCGGCAGGAACCATGTCCCTGCCCCGTTCGCAGGCCGCGCCAGCAGATGGAGGATGTCGGCAAGAATGACGCCCGCTTCAGCGTCGAGGACGCCGGTGGCTGCATCGAACGCGATGACGTGATCGAGCCCGCGCATGTCGATCAGCGCGTTGTCGGCGTTGAGCCCGCTGTCGCCGTAGGAGCGCCGGGCGCCAGAGCCGAGCAGCGACATGGTGCCGCGCGCCGCCAGGACGCCCGGCAGCTCGTCGGCGAATGCGGGCCGGGCAACATGATGCGTGAACCGGTGGACCCGGCCCCAGGCGAGATAGTCTTGCCGCGGATGGAAGGATTGCATCGCGCCGCTCAAGCCGTGGCCGACACGGCGAGCAGCGCGCAGGCCGCGGCGAGGAAGAGCGACGTGCGATCGCGCAAGGCAAAGGCGACCGGATCGTCGTGCATCTCGCCGCGCCCGGCCAGTAGCCACACGCGCCCGAGCCAATAGGCAAGGATCACGCACACGCACCACAGCGTCTGGGGATGCGGGTACTGGCTGCTGGGCGACGCCGGATCGACCAGGTAGAGGAAGAACACCAGGCTTGCGCAGAAACCGCTGGCGATGCCGATAGACATGAGGACGGGTCCGTCACCGGCGCGATAGCCGCGGCCGGCGAGATCGGCCTTGTTTTCAGCCACGGCAACCAAGCATTCGCTATATCGCTTCACGGCCGCAAGGCTGGTGAAGAAGAACATCGCGAACACCAAGAGCCAGGGCGACAGCACGGAGACCGAGGCGACCATGCCTGCCACGATGCGCACGGAATACAGCATCGCGAGGCACAACAGATCGAGAATGGGCCGGCGCTTCAGGGCGAAAGAATAGCTGAGCGTCACGACAAGATAGAGCAGCGCGACCGCGCCGAACATCGTCGGCAATTGCGTCAGCAGCCCGACGACCGCAAGCACAAGCAGCGGCAGAGCCAGGAACGCGCTGCGCAACGGCAGTTCGCCGGATGCCAACGGCCGCTGAGAATTGGAACGGTGTTGCCGGTCGGCAGCGAGGTCGGAGAGATCATTAAGCAGGTATGTGGCCGAGGCCATGAGACTGAAGGCGGCGAAGCCGATCATCACCTGCAGGACACGCGGCGCGTCCCAGGCGTGGCCACTGAGCACCAGCGGCACGAACAGCAACAGGTTCTTGGCCCACTGCTGCATGCGCAAGGCGCGGACCCAGGTCATCACGCCCGCCATTGGGCAGGCAAACTCACCAGCTACATTCACATGCGGGGATAGCTCCTTGCGCAAGGCACAGCCCGCGCCGGCGAGGACGGCGGAGCGGCACTCTTCCCAGATTGCGAGATCCCGGCGCTCATCGCCGGCGTAGGAGAACTCTGCGCCGATCTGCGCAAGTATGAATGCGAGTTTCTTGGCGCCGGCGAGGTTCGACTTGCCGTCACTTCCATAGGCGCCGTTGAACAGGTTCCCGAACCGGGCCGCCAGACGCCGCACGACTGTCTCGTCGGATGCCGACACGAGATACAGCGCGCGTCCGCGCGCCTTCTCGGCCTGGAGCCATTCCAGCAAAGACGCGTTGACCGGCAACGCGGCGACCTCGACTTCGACGGCCTCATTCAACTTGCGCTTAAGAGCCGCTCTGCCGCCGAGCAGCCAAACCGGCAGCAGCGGCAACAGCCACGGTTTCCGAAATAGGAGCGCCGCCACACCTTCGTAGAGCAGATCGGTCCGCAAAAGCGTCCCGTCCACGTCCACGACCAGCGGCGAAGCGGCCTCCGTTGAACGCGCGAAGTCTTCCATCGGCGGCAGGTCTACGTCCTGAGGTCCGTGTTCGACAAGTGCCTCAGAATACGGCTAAAAGTCGACTCACGGTACCCTGTTTGCCGCCGATGGCGACCGGGTTAGCGCCGGAAGTCGACTTCCGCGACGCCGCCGGCATCCGGCTGGGACCCGGTCAGATTGGCTTTCGCGATCTCGAACGCAAAACGGACGAGACCGGACTTGGCGACCCAGACCTGCCCTTCCGCGGGCGTGAAGCGGAGCAGGGTCAGATGCGGATCATTCTTTCCCTCCGGGTACCAGGCCGCGACGACGGGCCCCCAATACTTCTCGATCCGTGCGCGGTCATACCGCCCGACCAGGGTGCCGCGGATGTCGGCGAAGACGTCATCAACTTTCGAGGCGAGGATCAGTCGCGCCTCAGTCGAGGCTTCCGCTTCTTTCGCGAGGTCGACATCGGTGCGGGTGAAGAACCAGATCTGATTGTTCTCCGGTTCGGCAAAGGCGGTCATCGGCTGGGTGTGCTGCTCGGGCGCATTGAAGCCCAGCATCACCGTCACATTGGTGCCCTTAAGGGTCTTCCACAGGGCTTGTTCGGCTTCCGCCGGCGTCAATGGCTTGTCGGTCATGGAAGGTCTCTCCTGGTTGCGATGAGGGCACAACGCGGAAGCAGCGACGATAGTTTCATCCCCCGTCCCGGCAAGGGGTTATGACTTCGGGGACACGGAGCGAACGGGGAAGTATTGTGCAGCCAGAGAGGGACGCTGGCGCGGTGCGCAAGCGGCGGCGCAGCAAGGGGTGGTACTTCGTGAATTATTTCGTCCGACGCCTCGGTCTTCTGACGGCATACGGCGCGGCGTTGAGCGTCGCGGGGTGGTTCCTCGTCGCCAAGCTCGACAATGCGGATATGGAACTTCGCGCTGAGCGGAATGCAGCCCTCGAAGCGGTACGGACAGAACTGTCGCTCTCGATGGTGGCGGCGCAGGGCTACGTCGAACTCCTGCAGAAGTCCGTGCAGAACGAGTTGGAAGTTCGCCCCGCCGTTGCACCGCCGTCGCTGCTCTTGAATGCGCTCAAAGCGAACGCCGAGGGCGTCTACTCCTTAGATGAATTGCCTCCCGCAATCGGCAAGGCGGACATCGGCAATCTGACCGGCTTCGGCGGACTTAAGAATCGCGACGACTATTTCCGCAAGGAACTTGAGGTGGCGCTCTCGCTGCGGTCGGCTTTCAGCAAGATCGTCAAGAACCTGCCGAACGTCGCGTGGGTTTACTACGTCTCCGGCAACCGCTTCGAGCATGTATATCCGTGGGTTCCGTCGACGCAGGCGGCCTACAAGGACAATGACTTGAAGATGGAGTACTTCCAGCTCGGCATGCCCGAGAACAATCCAACGCGGACGCCCTATCAAACTGACATTTACGAAGACGACTTCGGCAAGGGCCTGATGATCACCATGGGCCGCCCTGTCTATGACGGGGACCGCTTCACCGGCATCGTCGGGCTGGACTTCACCTTGCGCACACTCGATGGCGTGCTGGCGAAATTCCCGCACCAATTCGGCGAGGCGTATCTGGTCGACAAGAAAATGCAGGTCATCGCGTATTCGCGCCGGACGAACCCGGAGCAGGCGGTGAGCCTTCCGACGGACCCGAAAATCGCAAACCTTGCAGAAAATGCGATTTCATCCAGCAGCGTCCTGTTCGGCGAAACAGACGATCAGCTTCTCACCGCGCAGATGATTCAGGCCCTGCCGCTCGCGCTGATTGCGGCTGAGCCGAAGATGGACATCTATCGGCAGGTCGTTAAACGATCGACCATCGAGATCATCATCTTCCTGGTCGTGCTGTTCCTCTTGGCGTTCCTGGAGTGGCGCCGGCGTCTCGCCGGTCAATTGCTTGAAGCGAAGGAACAAGCCGAGGAGGCCACTCGCGCGAAGTCGTCGTTCCTGGCGATGATGAGCCACGAAATCCGCACGCCGATGAACGGTGTGATGTCGATGGCCGAGATGCTCGATCAGACAGATTTGAGCGAGGATCAACGCAGCATGTCGTCCGTCATTCGCGGATCTGCCGCGGCGCTGCTCACGATCATCAACGACATTCTCGACTTCTCGAAGATCGAGGCCGGGAAGCTCGACATCGAGAAGACGGAATTCTCGCTGGTGGAGGTGGTGGAGAGCGCGGGCGAATTGCTGGCCCAGCGCGCCGACGACAAGGGCGTGACGTTGGCAACCGTGATCGACCCCGCGGTTCCCGACCTGTTGGTAGGCGATCCCGCACGTGTGCGCCAAATCCTGCTCAACCTCACCGGCAATGCGCTGAAATTCACCGAGGAGGGTTCTGTGACCGTGCGCGTGTCCCTCGCCGCGGGATCGGCCCTTGCCAGACCGCGGATTCATTTCGCCGTGGTGGACACCGGGATCGGACTCACGCCGGAACAACAGGGCCGCCTGTTCAAGGCCTTCGCGCAGGCCGACGTCTCGACGTCGCGCAAGTACGGCGGCACCGGGCTGGGCCTCTCAATCTCGCAGCGCCTGTGCGAATTGATGCACGGCGCCATCGGCGTGACGTCGGAGAGCGGCAAAGGGTCGAGCTTCTGGTTTGAACTGGCATTCGACGCCCGCACCGACAGCGCGCCGCCCGGCGTGAAGATCGACGATGCGAAAGTGGTCCTGGTTGGATTCGACGACAACACGCGCGAGGCGATGGACGCGATCCTTGCGGCGCACGCCATCGCTCCGGCGGATCACCGCACCATTGATGACGGCCTGATGCCGGCCTTGCGGGACAAGAGCCATGCAGATGCACCGTGCATCGTTTTCCTGTCCGGCGAATGCGGCGACGGCGTTGCGTTGGCGGTGGGACAAGCGCTAACGGACACGCCCGGCGTGCGCTGCATCTTGGCCGCGCCGCGCCGCTTGGCGTCGACGTTGACCGAGGCGGACCGGTCCGGATTCTTGGCCACCGTGACCCTGCCGTTGCGGCGCGCGCGCGTGGCGCAAGTGATCGCCGCGGCGCTGGGCCGCGCCAGCGTTGAAGATCGATCGGGCGGATCTGACCTTGCGGCAAGCTTCAGCCCGCCATCGGTGGAAGAGGCGCGCAATGCCGGCGTCCTGATCCTGGTCGCGGAGGATAATGCGACCAATCAACTCGTCATCCGCCGCATGCTGTCGCAGCGCGGTTATGCCGCCGAGATCGTGGACAACGGCGCGGACGCGCTGCGGAAGATCGAGGCCAATCCATCGTACGGCCTGCTGCTCACGGACTTTCACATGCCGGAGATGGACGGCTTCACGCTCACCGCGAAGATCCGCGAGCGCGAAGCGGGCGGGCATACGCGATTGCCGATCGTCGCGCTGACCGCGGATGCCTTGCCGGGGACGGAACGGCGCTGTCTCGATGCGGGGATGGACGGCTATCTGACGAAACCGATCGACTCAAAACTGCTAACAGCGGTGTTGGCGCAGTGGCTGCCGGGAGCCGCCGCCTTGCGCCGGGCCGGCGGGCAGACGGCGAAGAAGTCCGCCGCGCTCGAGATCGACCCCCAGATCTTCGACGTCGCCCGCCTGGCGGAGACGTTCGGCGGGGTGACGCCAGAGGCGCGGACGTTTGTTGCCGACTTTGTCGCCGGTGCGCGCACCTTGTCCGTCGCCGTCACCGCGGCCATGGAGGCGCAAGACTGGGCAGAGGCACGGCATCACGCCCATGCGTTGAAGGGGGCGGCCGGTTCGGCGGGGGCCGTGCGGCTGAGTCAGCTGGCGTCCGAAATCCAAGATGGCCTGGACAGCGGCGATCCCGACACCGCAAGCTTGTTCGTCGGTGGCCTCGAGACGACGGTGGACGAATTGGCACAATGCGTTGAACCTCTCCTCAAGAGGGCGACCCGATGAGCGACGCGGAAGACTACAAAGGCGTGAGCGTCCTCATCGTCGAGGACGAAGCCACGACGCGGGCCAGCATTCGCAGCCAGCTGCGGCAAATCGGCATTCATACAGTCTCTGAGGCCGCGGACGGCAAGGCCGGGCTGAACGAGATCGCGCGGACGCGGCCCACGCTGGTGCTGTGCGATGTGCACATGCAGCCGGTCGACGGGCGCCAGTTCCTGAAGATGGTGCGCACGGTGAAGGTGGAATGGGTGAAAAACATTCCGATCATCTTCCTGACCGCAGACGCGAACCCCGACACGGTGAGCTTCGCAAAGGAATTCCATATCAACGGGTATCTCGTGAAGCCGGTTTCCGTAAAGGACCTGAAGACGCGCATCGACCTGGTTCTCAAGAGCCTCGACCGGTCGTCACAGGCACAAGGGCTGTAAGAAGCGCCGGCTGTGGCTGCACACCACAACCGGCTTGATCGCTATTTGTAGTCGCCCTCAAGCTCCGACAATTCGAAGATCTTCATCGGCGCATCCGGCCAAGTGTGCTGCTGGTAGCAGGGGATCGCATCCTCGCCCATCGCCCAGATATCCATCTGATCGCCGACGTTGAAAAGCGTGCGGGTGTGTTCGGCATTGAACGTTCCCGCGGCGGTTTTCTTGACCTCCTTGCCGAGGTAGGTATTGGTCGACCGGCTGCCGCGGCCCCGGTTCTGAAGAACGCCACCGCCGCCGTTCGACTGGATCGACGTGCTGAAGCCCGGCCCCGTCGTGAGGCCGTGGTTGCGCTGGCGCCACCCAATGATGCCCCAGGAATCGCCGTGCAGCAGATGCGCGCCACTGCCGCGGGGGCGTTCCGTCGTGTCGTGACGCTGGCTCACGCGGCCTTCCTTGAAGGAGTAGCCCTCCAACTCCGCGCCGCGATCGGTGTAGTAGTTCCACGACGCACCGATGAAATTCTCCTCGGTAAGCAGGCGGACATAGGAATCCTGCCCGCGCCATTCGCCATCGACGGAGACGACCACATCGCGCAGCAACCGGAAGTCGTCCATCTCGGCCATACCGCGCAGGGTGCGGCTGCCGTCCGGCTGGATGGTGACGGTGAAGAACTCGCGGCCGATCTCCTTGCGCTTGGAATCGAGATAATCGACGCGGCCGGTATATCGACGTTGACGCATGCCGGTCTTGTTGGGCACGGGCGCTTTCACTTTCGAGCCCGGCGCAGCGGAGATGAACGGCGGCAATACACCTTCCTGCCATGCCGGCTTGGGCGCATAGGGCACTTCCGGCAACGGGGCTTCCTGTGGCGCGGTGGCAGCGATGACCTTCTTGGACGACCAGGACAGCAAGCTGGCGCCTAGGAAACCGCTTAGGATATTTCGACGTTGCATGTGGCTCTCCTCCCGATGATGCGACGGGAAACATCCTGCGTCAGACCTGCGCCCGCTCGCCCCACAAATAACCTAACGGCTCGCAGACAGGGCGGTAGCGGGCGGCCCGTCGTGGTGCGCGAACGGGAGGACAGCCCGCGCGCATTTACGCGCGAATTCCGCGCGAACGTTTCGGGCGGGGGGAGACGCATGGAACGTCCTTTTGAAAGGAACAATCCATGAACATTAGCACTACGGCGGCGGACCGTTAAAGCTCACGGTGTGTGCATGCACTCGCCGGCAGGATGAGGCATGTTGCCTGCGAACGCCAATTTATGAACCGCGCAAGACAATCCGATGATCACGCAAGGAAATATGGGTGGACCGGGCGCTGGGGCCGCGGTGCTGGCAACGATCAAGAGCGCACGCGCGCTTGTGAATCAGGGACGCAATGCCGACGCCGCCGCGCTTTTGACGAGCGCACTGCCCGCGATGGGTCAATATGGCTCGATCCGCGCGACGTTGGGCGAGGTTCAGTGCCGCCTCGGGCGCTATCGCGATGCCATTCCAAATCTCAATGCGGCGCTCGCTCAAGATCCCGATCATGCGCCCAGCCATTTCTATCTCGGCGCGGCGCTGCATGCATCGGCGCAATACAAGAAGGCGATTCCCAGCCTCCAACGCGCCATCCAACTCTCGCCCGGGATGTCGGATGCCTATCGGATGATGGCTGCCGCTCTCCAGGCGATAAAAGCCTATCCGGACGCGATTGCCGTGCTGGATGCCGCGCGTGCCAACGGCGCTGCCTCGGGCATGACCGAAGCGTTGTGCTATCACCTTCGCCAGATGATGGCCGACTGGTCGGTGTTCGACCAAAGCATTGCGTGGTTGCGTGGGCTGAAGGCGGTGAACTACTCCGGGCTTGATCCCGCCGTCGCGCTGACGATCCCCGGGTTCACGCCCATGGAGCAGCGGGAGATTGCGCACGCGCACGGCAGTCGATTTGCCGGCCCCCCCTTGCCGCCGCCGAACACAACGGGGGACCCCCTGCGCAAGATTCGCGTGGGATACCTTTCGGCGGATTTCTACGACCACCCGGTCGGCCGGCACATGCTCGGCATTCTGGAGAACCACGACCGTTCGCGATTCGAAATCTTCGCGTATTCGCTGGCGCCCGATAAAACCGACACGATCACGCAGCGCTTGCGGGCAGCGCCGCAACGGTTTGTCGATTTGCGGTCATCGACGGACGACGAAGCGGCCGCGTTGATTCGCGGTGACGACGTCGAGATCCTTGTCGATCTCGGCGGGTACACGGAGGGAACGCGGCCCGGCCTGCCGTCGCGGCGGGCCGCACCGATTCAGGCGTTATATCTGGGGAACGGCGGAACCACTGGCCATCGTTTTCATGACTACATCATTACCGATCCGGCGATTTCTCCGAGCGAAATGCAGTCGCACTATTCCGAGACGTTCGCGTGGCTGCCCGAGACATTGTTCAACGCGGACCATGGGACAGCTTATCCCGCGCGTGAGCTTGACCGCGGACGCTGGCACCTGCCGCCCGGCGCATTCGTCTTCTGTTCATTCAACAACACCACCAAACTCACGCCACACCTGTTCCGGATTTGGATGGATATCCTGCGCGCGGTTCCGCACGGCGTGCTGTGGATCCGCGACTACTATCCGACCTCAGCCAAGCGCATGCAGACTGCAGCGGTGGCGCAAGGCATCGATCCGGCACGGCTGGTGTTCTGTGCGACGTCGAGCCGCGAGGAGCATTTGCTGCGTCTCGCCAATGCCGATCTTTTTCTCGATTCTCACCCCTACGGCGCGGGGTCCACGGCGGCCGATGCGCTCTGGGCGGGACTGCCGATCCTAACTTACGCCGGCGACACCTATGTGTCGCGGATGTGCGCCAGCCAGGTCATGGCCCTTGGACTGGCGGATCTTGTCGTCGCCAGCCTTGAAGCCTACCGGGACCGGGCGATTGCGCTGGCCACGCATCCCGCGGACCTCGCGGCTTTGCGCGCGCGCCTGGTTGAAAGCCGGCGCACAACCATCTTGTTCGACAGCCCACGCTTCACGCGGCAGCTTGAAGACGTGTTGCAGGAGATGTCACGACGGCACCGCGCGGGCCTGCCGCACACGACGCCGATCGGCTAGTCGAGGGTGCGCGCAACGCGAAATCCGATATTGACCGCGTGCCCGGACTGACCGTCGCGATTGGCAACGCGCACGCTGCGGGGCGGCCGGGTCCACGCGCCGCTACGTCCGGAGCGGAGTTTGCAATCGCCCGACAGCCACGCCGACCCGTCGGTGGGCGCACCGACGTAGTTCACGTTCCAGCAATCTTCCAGCCACTGCCAGACGTTGCCCGCGACATCGTAGAGCCCGAAAGGATTCGGCGGGAAGGCATCAACCGGAGATGTACGCTTGTCGTCCCACGGACTGCCGCAGCCGTCGCAGTTGGCGCGATTGGTGCCAACCTCATCGCCCCACCAATAGCGCGTGGTGGTGTCGGCGCGCGCCGCACGCTCCCACTCGATCTCGGTCGGCAAGCGGTAGGGACTATCGGGACGTGCCGATTTGACGCGTGCGTTCAGCCAAGCGACGTACTGCTTGGCGTCCTCCCAACTGACACAGGTGACGGCATCCTTGTCGCTCTGCGCAAAGCCCGGGTTGCGCCAATCGAGTTTGGGGTCGGGCTCCTTGACCCACTCCTTGCCGTCCCAGACTTTGCAGCCTGTGCCGGCAATGCCCTTCTCAGTCGCGAACACCTGGTACTCGGCGCGCGTCACCGGATAGCGGCCAAGCGCGAATGGCTTGGCGATGGTGACTTTATGCTGCGGCTCTTCCAGATCCTTCCGCTCGGGATCGGACGCCGGCGAGCCCATCATGAATGTTGCGGGCGGAATGACCACCATCTCGGGGCAATTTGGGCATTCCTTGAACACCTGACCGGTCTTCAAAGCTTTGGGCATTTCAGAATGTGCCGCGTGGGACGCAAATACGAAGGACAGCGCGGCGAGCAAGCGTGTGAGCGAGAGCGGCTGACGGAGTTGCATAAGGCGCGTCCTTCGCTGGGGGCCGGCGAACGTTATCCTCGCCGCGCATAGTCAATGGGCGTTTCGAGCAGGCCTAGAACGCCAGCCAAATGTCCGATTCACCTGAATCCCACTTTTCTCTATGGGAAAAATGGTGGGCGCACCAGGACTCGAACCTGGGACCCGCTGATTAAGAGCTGAAATTTGGCGTTTTCCCACGAAGTACCTGGGTGTCCGATCAACCCCCACCAAGCACCATAAGTATCTGATAATAAACGGTATTTATTGACTTCGGGTTTTCGACGGCGTACAAGCCCGCCCCTTCGAGTACCTCGAATGGTGGTTGCTGGGTGGTTGCTACGGCGTCAGTTCAAAATCGGAAAAAACCCACTTAGCAACCACCGGACTTTTGGACCCGGTGGCGATGGCGAAACTCACGAAAGCCCTGATCGCCGAGCAGATCGCTCGTTCAAAGCCATACTACGTGTGGGACACCCACATGATTGGCTTCGGCCTCAAAGTCTCTCCGTCGGGAAAGAAGACCTTCGTCCTCAAGTATCGAACCACTGAGGGAGGACGCGGAGCGCAGCAGCGATGGTTCAGGATCGGGCACTACGGCTCAATCACACTTGAGGACGCTCGCAAGCAGGCCATGTGCCTTCGGGCTGAAGTCGTCGAAGGCAATGACCCACAGCGACAGCGGCAGACTCTTCGTGACGCCACCACGATGACGGATCTTTGGGAGCGGTTCGAGAACGAGCATCTTCCGAAGCGCAAGCCAAGCACCGCCGACGATTACCGGGCGATGTGGAAAAACCACATTCAGCCCGAGTTCGGCACCAGCAAGATCAAAGACATTTCGCGGAAGGAAATCATTGCCGTCCACCTCCGGATTTCCAAGCGGTCCCCATACACCGCCAACCGCTTGGTCGCGATGCTGTCGAAGCTCTTCAACATGGCGGAGAAATGGGAATTGCGTGTCGATGGGGTAAACCCCTGCCGACACGTCGAGCGCAATCCCGAGAACAAGCGTCAGCGATACCTCAGTGCCGACGAAATCACCGCTCTTGGAAATTCGCTTCGTGACGGCCTGGCCCTTCAGGAAGAGAACCATTACATGGCGGCGGCGATCCAACTTCTGTTGCTGACGGGCGCGAGGGTGTCTGAAATTCTCGGCACTCGCTGGGAATGGGTCGATTTGGATCGGCGGGTGATAAATCTCCCTGATAGCAAAACCGGCGCGAAGCAGCTTTTCCTGAGCGAACCTGCTGTCGCGGTGATCCGTGGCTTGGCGGAATTGCCCAAGTCAAAGGGCCAACCGTTCGTCATTCGCGGGCGGCTGGCTGACAGGCCCTTCGACAATCTGCGAAAGGTGTGGCGTCGCGTCTCCAACCGCGCTGGAATTTCGGGTGCTCGCCTCCATGATCTGCGGCATACGGCAGCAAGTATCGGAGTGAATGGCGGCCTTACTTTGCCGATTATCGGGAAATTGCTCGGTCACACCCAAGTCAGCACCACGCAACGCTACGCCCATGTGGATATCAATCCGGCGCTTTCGGCCATCGACGCCATCGGTAAGACTGTCGCAGCGTCGCTAGGCGCGATCCCGATCCCTCGATCCGGACAGGTCGATGCAAATGCTGAGATCGTCAGTATCGGAAATGCTGCCGAATAGGTGACGTATGCGACCCTGCTCGACGCTGCTCATTTCGCAGCATAGAAGAAGGAGCCAATGATGCGTTCAAATGGAATTAAGCCTGAAGTTCTGCTTCTGACGGTCGAGGATGTGGCCCACGCCTTGCAGATATGTCGCACGAACACGTTCCACCTGATCCGTACTGGTGAGATCAAGTCAGTCAAAATAGGGCGCTCGCGACGGATTACTCGTGACGCCGTTGACGACTTCGTGCGACGTCTAGCTGATGAGGCCATGCCCCACAGATAAAGATAGAGATTGGCAGCCAACGCCTCCACTAGGTGGCCCGGCTGCCAACCGCTATCATGCGAGCCTAGTATTGTCGAAGCTGGCCGGGTATTGGGCGAAGTCTGGTTAGGTCGCTGTTGCCCACCGTAACGCCACGGAGAGGCCCTATCCGTCGCCGCAAGGAAGCTGATTATCATATGCGCGGTTGGTCCCTTCGGAACTCACTGGGCAATCCTCGGAGGCACACCGATGGCAGAAACGATTAGCTCCGATACCGAAGACTACCTCGACAAACTCTTTGCCGAATATGACGCGCTCCTAGCGAAGCGAAGGCTCCGCAAGGAACGTCCCTGGACCTTCGATATTATTCGTGTGTTATGGGGATATCGCGTGGGGTCATCAGGGATGCGAATGGTTAATCTTGTGAGCGCGCTCTGGCATATCCGAGAGCCATCTGGCTTGAACATACCAAAGGCTTTCACAAAGACCGTGCAATCGACCCTAAATCAGCACACGGCACAGTCATCCGTCTGGAAGAACCACGGCGCAAAGCCGGAGGATGATCTGTTTTATTCTCCGCTCGGGAAGCGAAGCGGCACGTGGGCCGTCCATCGCGAGCGCGCTTTGGACTGGATCAAGACACACGAATTGCCGCTGCCCTAATGGACTGTTATCGAGATTGCTTTGACTTTCTGGTGCCAGACGCCGCCACAGTTTCAGCCACCGAACAGTAGTCCGCGAACTGCAAATTTTAGGGCGGTTTCAATGACCACATTTGGATTAACCGACATAGTCCAGTGGAAGCCAGGTCTTTCATGCACAATCGTGACGCTTTCAGCAATAAGCGGCAGAACGCCAACAGAGGTAATCCGCTGTGTGTTTCGGCATGGAATAAGGACCCCGTTTAAGGGGTGATCGGCATTCAAAAGGGCCCCCCTTAGACGCAGGGGTTCAGACTGCCCTCCGATGAACTCGGAGGACATGTGGGGATGTTGGTCGTGGAGACGATTGCCAAGATTCGT